>NZ_CP090021.1:2785000-3017380 GCF_021391315.1 Cereibacter azotoformans
CCCGCCGGAACCGGATGAGGTTCACGCCGGTCCACCAGCGCAGCGGGCTGATGGCCAGCACGCCCACGAGGAACTGAAGCGCAAGCTCGCCCAGCCGATGCTCGATCGCCTTGACCGGATCGACCCCCAGCCCTCCGGTCGCCGCCTGCCAGACCAGAAGGGCCAGCGGCACAAGCCCCGCCGCATAGACGAAGCCCGTCGGCACCGGCCGCAGGACCCCGTTGATCCGCTGCGCAATCATTCAGAAATCGACCTTCAGATCCTGCCCGGCGTAGAGGTGTGCGACCTCTTCCTCGTAGCCGTTGAACAGCCGCGTCTCGATCCGGGGCGCAAAGAAGCCCGAGCCGATCCGCCGCTCCGAGGCCTGACTCCAGCGCGGATGGTCCACGGCCGGGTTCACGTTGCTGTAAAAGCCATACTCGCGCGGGTTCTGCATGTTCCAGGAGGTGGCCGGCATGGTCTCGACCAGCGAAATCCGAACGATGCTCTTGATCGACTTGAAGCCGTATTTCCACGGCACCACCAGCCGGATCGGCGCACCGTTCTGCTTCGGCATCTCCTCACCATAAAGGCCGGTGGCGAGGATCGTCAGCGGATGCATCGCCTCGTCCAGACGCAAGCCCTCGCGGTAGGGCCAGTCGAGGATCCGGCTGCGCACGCCCGGCATTTCCTCGGGACGGACAAGGGTCTCGAAGGCCACGAACTTCGCCGCGGGCCGGACCCCCGCGCGCTCGAGCAGCTCTCGCAACTCGAACCCGATCCAGGGCACGACCATCGACCATCCCTCGACGCAGCGCAGCCGGTAGATCCGCTCCTCGAGCGTGACAGACTTCAGGATGTCGTCGAGCGGGTAGGAGCCGGGACGCTCCACCAGCCCGGCAATCTCGACCGACCAGGGATCGACCGTCAGTGCACCCGCGTGCCGCGCCGGGTCCGCCTTGTCGAGGCCGAACTCGTAGAAATTGTTGTAGTTCGAGATTTCCTCGAACGTGTTGGGCTTCTCGTCGGTCGAGAAGCGGCTCGGCCGCGCTTCGACGCGGGCAAAGGCCGGACCGGCGAGACCGATCACCCCGGCCGCCGCCATGAGCTGGCGCCGGTTCAGCCAGTCCGCCCTGGGCGTCACCTCCGACCATCCGATCTTGCGCATCGTCTCTCTCTCCTTTGCCTGCCCCATAGGTGCATGGGCGGCACCGGATTTCAAATCCCCTCGCGTTCACAAGGCGGGGACCGTGCTCACGGCCGATCACGACGGATCACGGCCTTGCGGGCGCCCGATCCGAGGCGCGCATCGGCCCGTAAGCCTTTCGCCGATCCCGGCATGACACAGGAGGACTGGATTGATGCGAACGACACTTCTCGCGCTTGGAACAGCCGCCATTCTCGCGGCCCCTGCCTTTGCCCAGACCGGAGACATCGTCGAGACCGCCACGGGTGCGGGCAATTTCACGACCCTGCTGGCCGCAGCCGAGGCCGCGGATCTGGTCGAAACGCTGAAGGGTGAGGGGCCCTTCACGGTCTTCGCGCCCACGGATGCGGCCTTTGCGGCCCTGCCCGAAGGCACGGTCGAGGATCTGCTGAAGCCCGAGAACAAGGAACGGCTGACCGAGATCCTGACCTATCACGTCGTCCCCGGCGAGGTCATGTCATCCGATCTTGCCGAAGGCATGACCGCCGAAACCGTGCAGGGGGGCGAACTCACCATCACGCTCGAGGGCGGCCCGAAGGTGAATGGCACCGCGATCTCGCAGCCGGACGTGGATGCCTCGAACGGGGTGATCCATGTGATCGACGGCGTGCTGATGCCGGGCGCCTGACAGCGGAAGGGCCCGCCCCGGCGGGGCGGGCCCCCGATGAGACTCGCTCGATCAGTGGACCACGGCGTCCTGCGGCCGGTCTCGCCGCGAGGCCGAGATCCGGTCGCCGATGATCAGGCCATCCACTCCGGCGCTGACCTTGACCACCGAACCGTCGAGCACATCCCCGGCCAGGATCATCTCGGCCAGCGGGTCCTGCAGGTGACGCTGGATCACCCGCTTCAGCGGACGGGCGCCATAGACCGGATCGTAGCCCTCGTCGGCCAGCCACTGCTTCGCCGCCGCATCGAGTTCGAGCGTCACCTTGCGGTTCGCCAGCCGCTTCTCCAGAAGCCCGAGCTGGATCTCGACGATACGGCCCATGTCGTCGCGGCTGAGCCGGTCGAAGATCACCATCTCGTCCAGACGGTTCAGGAACTCCGGGCGGAAGTGACCGCGCACCGCCTCCATCACCGCCGCACGCGCGGGCGCAGGGTCCGCACCCTCGGGCAGTTGGCTCAGCGCGTAGGCGCCGAGGTTCGAGGTCAGGATGATCAGCGTCTGCTTGAAGTCCACCGTCCGGCCCTGACCGTCGGTCAGCACCCCGTCGTCGAGAACCTGCAGCAGCACGTTGAACACCTCGGGGTGGGCCTTTTCCACCTCGTCGAACAGCACGACCTGATAGGGCCGGCGCCGCACGGCCTCGGTCAGCACGCCGCCCTCGTCGTAGCCGACATAGCCCGGAGGCGCGCCGATCAGTCGCGCGACCGAGTGCTTCTCCATGAATTCCGACATGTCGATGCGCACCATCGCCTGATCGTCGTCAAAGAGATATTCGGCCACCGCCTTCGTCAGCTCGGTCTTGCCGACGCCGGTGGGCCCGAGGAACAGGAAGCTGCCCAGCGGACGCCTTTCGTCGTTCAGCCCGGCGCGGGCGCGGCGCACGGCATTGGCGACCGCTGTCAGCGCCGGCCGCTGGCCAATCACCCGCTTGCCGAGTTCCTCTTCCATCTTGAGAAGCTTCTCGCGCTCGCCCTCGAGCATCTTCGAGGTCGGGATGCCGGTCCAACGCTCCACAACCTCGGCAATCTGCTCGGGGCGGACGGCCTCGGCCACCAGAAGGTCGCCCTCGCGCGCCTCGGCCTCCTCCAGCTTCTTCTCAAGCTGAGGAATGACGCCGTAGGACAGTTCGCCCGCACGGGCGAGGTTGCCCTCGCGCTTGACCTGATCGAGTTCGGCGCGCGCCCGGTCGAGCTGCTCCTTCAGGTCGCGCGCCACCTCCAGCTTGTCGCGCTCGGCCTGCCATTTCGCGGTCATCTCGGCCGCGTTCTGGGTCATCTCGGAGAGGTCCTTCTCCAGCTTCGCCAGCCGGTCCTTCGACGCTGCGTCGTCCTCGCGGCGAAGAGCCTCGGCCTCGATCTGCGCCTGCAGGATCTGGCGATCCAGCGCGTCCAACTCTTCGGGCTTGCTGTCCACTTCCATCCGCAGGCGCGAGGCCGCCTCGTCCATCAGGTCAATCGCCTTGTCGGGCAGGAAGCGGTCGGTGATGTAGCGGTGCGACAGCGTCGCCGCCGCCACCAGTGCCGCGTCGGCGATCCTCACCCCGTGGTGCAGCTCATACTTCTCCTTGATGCCGCGCAGGATCGAGATCGTGTCCTCGACCGTCGGCTCGCTCACCATCAGCGGCTGGAACCGCCGGGCCAAAGCCGCGTCCTTCTCGACATGCTTGCGATATTCGTCGAGCGTCGTCGCGCCCACGCAATGCAGCTCGCCCCGCGCCAGCGCCGGCTTGATGAGGTTCGCGGCGTCCATCGCGCCCTCGGACTTGCCCGCGCCCACCAGCGTGTGCATCTCGTCGATGAAGAGGATGATCTCGCCCGCGGCCGAGGTGACCTCGTTCAGCACGGCCTTCAGCCGCTCCTCGAACTCGCCGCGGTATTTCGCGCCGGCGATCAGTGCGCCCATGTCGAGCGACAGCAGCCGCTTGTTCTTCAGACTTTCCGGCACGTCGCCGTTCACGATGCGCAACGCCAATCCTTCCGCGATGGCGGTCTTGCCGACGCCGGGTTCGCCGATCAGCACCGGGTTGTTCTTGGTGCGCCGGCTCAGCACCTGCATCGCGCGGCGGATCTCGTCGTCGCGGCCGATGATCGGGTCGATCTTGCCGTCGCGCGCCGCCTGCGTCAGGTCGCGGGCGTATTTCTTCAGCGCGTCATAGCCTTCCTCGGCCGAAGCCGTGTCGGCCGTCCGGCCCTTGCGGATGTCGTTGATCGCCGCATTCAGCTTCTGCGCCGTCACCGCACCGGCGTCCAGCGCGTCCTTGGCCTTGGACGCCACCATGGCAAGCGCCATCAGGATCCGCTCGACAGGGACGAAACTGTCGCCCGCCTTCTTCGCGACCTTCTCGGCCTCGTCCAGCACGCGCACGAGGCCCGGATCCATGAAGGGCTGCGCGTCACCCGAGACCTTGGGCAGCTTGGCAAGGGTCAGTTCGACCGCCTCGGCCACGCGGGCCGGTTCGCCCCCCGACCGGCGGATCAGGTTCGAGGCCAGCCCCTGATCGTCATCCATCAGCGCCTTCAAGAGATGCTCGGGCGCCAGCCGCTGGTGGCTCTCGCGCATCGCGATGGTCTGCGCGGCCTGAAGGAACCCGCGCGACCGCTCCGTGAACTTTTCCAGGTTCATCGGTCACTCCTCTGACAAAGCCCCCGGCCCTTCCGCCCGACAGTCGGCACGGCCCGTTCCGGGTCTTGCTGATCAGGTGGTCGCGGCCCCGGGCGATTTCAAGGATCACGAAGCACTCAAGCAGCCGTGTCCGGCCGCCCCCTGCGCCGGAACCGAAGGCACCCCACGTTGATTTATCCACAAGCCAACCGGCTGGCACCCATCGGAAAGAGGCGGCACCCCTCCGCTTTCGTCCGTCAGGTCCAGACCGGCGAACCCGAACCCGACCGGCCCGCCGGTCACACGAGGAGTGTCCATGATGCGTATCCTCTCTGCCACCGTCGAGCGCGCCCACTATGCGCGCGATTTCGGTCAGGTCGAGGCTACCGTCGCGCTGCTGGTCAAGGACAGCGCGCGCCCAGTGCCCTATGTCCGCCGGATCTTCACCACCGAGCCCGCCCGGGGCGGCGCCCCGCTGCGCGAGCGGCTGATCGACAGCGCCAAGACGCTGTTCCTCGCCCGCTATGAGCCGCAGGTCGAGCGCGCGGCCTGAGGCGCGCCCTCAGCCAAAGGTCTCGAGGCCCGCGAGCGCCGCGCCCACAAGTCCGGGCTCGGGATGGATCGCGGGCCGCAGCACGGGCTCGGTCGTCGGGCGCAGGAGACGCTGACGCACGGCCCGATCGAGCGCCGCCACCAGATCGCGGTCGTTCGCCAGCCCGCCACCCACCGGCACCACCGACGAGCCGACCACGTTCAGCACCACCGCCAGCGGACCCGAGACCAGCTCCAGCCAGACCGACACGGTTTCGGCCGCGGCCATTTCCCCCGCGCGCCAGGCCGAGAGGATCTCGCGGCTTTCCAGCCCCCGCCCCGACAGGTGAAGGTGGAGCCGCTCGATCCCGCGGGCGCCGCCCACCGTGTCGAGGCACCCGGTCTGCCCGCACCCGCAGCGCAGCCGGGGCAGGTCGTGGCCGAGCGGCCGCTGGTCCAGCACCGGGCCGTGCCCCCACTCGCCCGTGATCCCCCCCGCGCCCGCGACAAGGGCGCCGTCGAGCACCAGCCCGCCGCCCACGCCGCTGCCCAGGATGATGCCAAAGACATTGCGATGCCCGCGGGCCACACCCCGCCGGGCCTCGGTCAGCACGAAACAATCCGCATCGTTGCCGATCCAGACCGGACGCCCGAGTGCCGCCGCCAGATCGCCCGCAAGCCGCCGGCCGTTCACCGCCGGCAGATTGGCCGAGGTGAGTCGCCCGCTTGCGGGATCGATCACCCCTGCAATCGAGATCGCCACAGCGCGGGAGGCGCGCGGAACCAGCTGCCCCAGCGCCCGGATGAAACCGGGAAAGCTCGGCGGCATGGGCAGCTCCCCCAGAGGCTCCAGGTGATCGGGCGCAAAGACCCGGGCGGCGCGGATGCGGGATCCGCCAATGTCGAAGGCGATCAGCATGGCTGGCTGATAGCAGCCGCGCGCGGCGGACGGAATGGTCCGGCTTGACAGGTCCGCCCTTCGGCCGCATGACCGCGCGACCCTGAGCGAAAGGAGCTTTTCATGGCCGACGACCGCCTGATCGTGGCACTCGACCTGCCCAACGTGCTGCAGGGGATGGATCTGGCCCAGCGGCTGGGGGATTCGGTCTCGTTCTACAAGATCGGACTGGGGATGCTGACCGGAGGCGGGCTGGGGCTGGCCAACGAGCTCAAGCAGGAGCACGGCAAGCGCATCTTCCTCGACATGAAGCTCTTTGACATCGGCGCGACCATCGAGGCCGCCGTCCGCGGGTTTGCGCGCTATGACATCGACTTTCTTACTGTCCACGGCGATCCGCAGGTGGTGCGCGCAGCGGCCGAGGGCGCTGCGGGCAGCGGGCTGCGCATCCTCGCGGTGACGGTGCTGACCTCGCTCGACCGGGCGGATCTGGACGCGAACATGATCAGGCCCGGAGAGCTGGCCGAGATCACGCTCGAGCGCGCCGCGCGCGCCTTCGACGCCGGAGCGCATGGCGTGATCGCGAGCCCTCAGGAAGCGGCCGCCATCCGGGCCCTGCCCCAGGCGGCGGGCCGGCTGATCGTCACGCCGGGCGTGCGGCCAGCCGGGGCCGCCCTCGGCGACCAGAAGCGCGTGGCAACGCCGGCCCGCGCCATTCTCGACGGGGCCGACCATATCGTCGTGGGCCGGCCGATCTGGCAGGCGGAAGATCCGCGGGCCGCCGCCCTTGCCGTCCAGGCAGAGCTGCCGGCCCGCGGCTGAACCTTATTGCGCAGGAGCGGCCGGGGTGGTCGCGTCAGGCGCGGGAGTGACCGGCTCCGCGTCGGGTGCGGGCGTGGTCGCATCCGGAGCAGGCGTGACGGCCGGCGGCGCAGCGGCATCGGGCGCCGGATCGGTGGTCGTCGTGGTGGCCGCGGGCGGCGTATCCATCGTGGCATCGTCGGTGGCGCTGGAGCCGCCGAACAGGAACCACAGCACCAGGAGCAGCACGATGACCGCGCCGACCACATACCACATGGTCCGCGAGCTCGATGACTCCACGGGGCGTTCGCCCGGGGTCCGGTTGGTGGGGGTCGGGCCGGGGTCGCGACGATAGTCAGACATGAGAACCTCCTTCCTGTTTCCTTGGCAAGAGAACAGACCTCGCCGCGAGCGGTTCCCGCTTGTCGGGCCGCAAGCGGGGCAAGAGCGGAAGCCCGCCAAGCGAGAGGCGGAGCACCGCCCGCTCGTCAGTTGTCATTGATGTCCCTGCCCCAAACCTTGACCGACGCTTGTGACAGGCCGAAGACCCGGCGCATGGCGAGCCAGACCCCCAGCGACACCAGCGCGAAAACTGGCAAGGAGGAGCGGCAGGCCCGCCTCGAGCCCAGCCAGATCAGCCCGCCCGTCACCACGGCCCCGGCCGCGAAGCCCAGGAAGACGAAGCCCGGAACCAGGATCTGCACGATCCCGATGAGCCGCCCGCCCACCACCCAGGCCCACCTTGCTCGACCCCATGCTTCTGCGACTGGGGCACGATCCGCACGCCCAGGAAGACACAGAGGATGAGGAAGGCCGCCCGTGCCAGAAGGACGGCGTTTGCGCCGATGAAATACGCGGGTTCCATGTTCGCTCCTTGATCACCTTCCGACCTTGATGCCGGGAAGGCTTCGGCCGCGCGAGCTTTGCGCAAGGAGGTAAAGATCTGGCTGACGATCTACCGCAGCCGACGGCGCGGCTGTATGATCAGGGAATGTCTGCCCTGTGCCGCGACTGCCTTTCCACGTTCGACGGCGGCGCCCGCTGCCCCTCCTGCCGCTCGCCCCGGGTGACGGCACATCCCGAGCTGTTCTCGCTCTCGATCGCGCACATGGATTGCGACGCCTTCTACGCCAGCGTCGAGAAGCGGGACGATCCGTCGTTGCGCGACAGGCCGTTGATCGTGGGCGGAGGCACCCGCGGCGTCGTCTCGACCTGCTGCTACATCGCGCGCATCTCGGGCGTGCGCTCGGCGATGCCGATGTTCCAGGCGCTCAAGCTCTGCCCCGAGGCGGCGGTCGTGAAGCCGCGGATGGAGGTCTATGCGGGCGTCTCGCGCCAGATCCGCGCCATGATGGAGACGCTGACCCCGGCCATCGAACCGCTCTCGCTCGACGAGGCCTTTCTCGACCTGTCGGGCACAGAGCGGCTGCACCGCGCCCCGCCGGCCGTGCTGCTCGCCCGCCTCCTGCGCCGCATGGAGACCGAGCTTGGCATCACCGGGTCGGTCGGGCTGTCGCACAACAAGTTCCTCGCCAAGATCGCTTCGGATCTCGACAAGCCGCGCGGCTTCTCGGTGATCGGACGTGCCGAGACGGCCGACTTCCTGCGTGAAAAGCCGGTGCGCATCATCTGGGGCGTGGGAACCGCCACGCAGGGCGCGCTCGAACGGGCGGGCATCCGCACCATCTCGGATCTCCTGCGCTGGGAGAAGGCGGACCTTGTCGCGCGCTTCGGCCAGACCGGCGAGCGGCTCTGGCATCTGGCCCGCGGCGAGGACCGCCGGCGCGTCGCCCCCGACCATGCGCTGAAGTCGATCTCGAAGGAGACGACCTTCCATGAAGACACCGCCGACCCCGAGATCCTCGACGGCCATCTGTGGCGCCTTTCCGAGCAGGTCGCGGACCGGGCCAAGGCGCGCGGCCTGTCGGGCCGCACCGTCACGCTGAAACTGAAGCGCACGGACTTCGCGCTGGTCACGCGGCGGCACGCGCTCGCCGGGCCCACACAGTCGGCGGACCGCATCTACCGCGAGGTCCGCGCCCTTTTCGATGCAGCCCGAATCGCGGGGCCGTTCCGGCTGATCGGCGTCGGCCTCTCGGATCTCGCCGGGGCAACCGAGGCGGATCTTACGGGCGACCTACTCGATCCGACCGCGGGCAAGCGCATGGCGGCCGAGCGGGCGACAGATGCGATCCGCGCGCGCTTCGGCCGCGAGGCGATCATCAAGGGCCGGGCGCTGCGCTGATCACTCGGCGGCCAGGGGCATCGCGGGCCGGCCCACCCCGGCAATCTCGGACACGACCGAGGCCATCAGCTCGGCAAAGGCCGGAAAGCGCGCGCTGCGCTCGATGCGCATCTCGTCCATGTAGAGAGAGCGGTCCACCTCGACCTGCACGACATGCTGGTTGCGCGAGGGGCGGCCGTAGGCCTGCGCGATATAGGCCCCTGCAAAGGGCGCGTTGCGCACCACGCGCAGGCCCGCCGAGACGAAGGCCTCCTCGATCCGGTCCACCACCTCGCGCGAGGCGGCCGCGCCAAAACGGTCCCCCAGCACGACCTCGGGCGTGGGCTGGCCGGGCCGGGCGTGAGTCTCGATCGCCTCGTGCGGCATCGAGTGGCAATCGACGAGAACCGCCTCGTCGAACAGGGTGCGGCTCTCGTCGATCAGGTCGCGCAGCGCCCGATGATAGGGCGTCCAGTAGCGGGCGATCCGCGCCTCGGCTTCCGAGAGGGGCATCTTGCCGCGGTAGATCGACCGCCCGTTCGCCACGACTCGCGGAATCACTCCCAGTCCCGAACTGACGCGCGGATTGTGCGGCGCGCGCGAGATCCCCTCGATCAGCGCCGGATCCATCTCGTCGGCGGCGCGGTTCATGTCCACATAGGCGCGCGGAATACGGGCCAGCAGGAGCGGCGCCCCCAGCAGCGGTGCCGGGGCCAGAAGCTCGTCCACGAAGGCATCTTCCGAGGAACGCAGCGTCCGCTCGTCGAGAATCGTGCGCCCCACCAGCGCGGCCGGGTAATCCCGCCCGCTGTGCGGCGAGGAAAAGATCACGGATGTGTCGCGCCTTTCCGGGCGGATCAGCGTATAGGCGTCCGGGGTCATCTGGGTTCCTTCACCGCCCGATAGTGCTTCATTTTCTAGCCCTCCAAAACCCCTTGAACACCCCGCCGACTCTATTTATAGACCAGCGCACCGACGCGGCTTCGTCCATCCTTCCGCAGGATGACACGGCCGAAGTCAGAGTGGGCGGTTAGCTCAGCGGTAGAGCACTACGTTGACATCGTAGTGGTCACTGGTTCGATCCCAGTACCGCCCACCATTTTCACCGCCCCCGGTTCGGGGGCATCGTTTTTTCAAGGCGCACGCGCGCCGCGAAAGGGAGAAGAGAGATGAAGGTTGCGAACTCGCTCCGCTCGCTCAAGCTGCGCCACCGCGACTGCCAGGTCGTGCGCCGCAAGGGCCGCGTCTATGTGATCAACAAGACGCAGAAGCGTTACAAGGCCCGCCAGGGCTGATCGCTTCGGACTTCGAGGGACAGAAAGGCCGCCCGGGACCATCCCGAGGCGGCCTTCTCATATCCAGCGCCCCGCGGTGGAACCCCGCCAGAGGCGCAGGCCGCGGAGCGACGCCGTGGCGGGCCGTTTACCCGGCCCCGGCAGGGCGGTTGCCAGAGCCGGACCTCCGCCCTACCATCCGGGGGCCGACAGAGGAGGTCGCCATGCCCCTGCCCATCGTTCCCGTCGCCGCCTTCGCGCTGCGCGCCGGTGCCGTCGCCGGACTCGTCTGGCTCGCCCGCCGCGCCATCGTCCGCCCGGGTCGCACCGACCAGAGGGCCGAGGATGCCCTCGACGATCTGGGCGAGGGACTTTCGCTCCACCGTCCGGCCGATCGCGCCTCGGCGGACACGCGCCAGACCAACGCCGCCGCAAGAGTCCGCCGCACCCTCACCTGGTCGGGCGGAGGCGTCGAGATCGACGCGGCCTGGCTCGGCAGGCTTCGCATCCGGAAAGTGTGACCCATGCGCCTCCATGCGTCCGCCACCTCGCCCTTCGTGCGCAAGGTGGATGTCGTGCTGCACGAGACAGGGCTTGCCGATCAGGTCGAGCGGGTGGTGGCCGGTGGCACGCCCGTCGATCCGGGCACGCTGCCCCTCGCGCTGAACCCGCTTGGCAAGATCCCGGTGCTCGAGCGGGAGGAGGGGCCCGCCCTCTATGACAGCCGGGTGATCTGCCGCTACCTCGACTCGGTCGCGAACGCGGGCCTCTACCCGCCGCCGCCCCGGCTCTGGGATGCGCTGACCCTCGAGGCGACGGCCGACGGGATTCTCGAGGCGGCGGTGCTGATGGTCTATGAAATCCGCACCCGGCCCGAGGAGAAGCGTCACGAGCCCTGGATCGAAGGGCAATGGAGCAAGATCGCCCGCAGCCTTCAGGCCGTCGAGGCCCGCTGGATGAGCCAGCTCTGCGGCCCGCTGGATATCGGCCAGATCGCGATGGGCTGCGCGCTCGCCTATCTGGACTTCCGCCACGCCGGGCGCACCTGGCGCGCGGCCCACCCGGCGCTGGCCGGCTGGGAGGCCGGCTTCAGCCAGCGCCCCTCCATGATCGCGACCGCGCCCGTCGGCTGAGACTCGGACCGGTCATTCGCGAAGCGCGAATGACCGGTGCCGCTGCCGCGCCCTGGCCGATGAGATCCGCGCCGCTCCGGCCCGCGATCTTCGGCGGAATCGCCCTCGCCCTCACGCACTCGTGACGATTCCTGCAGCAGCAGGTCACCGGAAGTGGCCGCCAAACCGGCATGTAAGGCCCTCTTCAAACATCTGCTGCGCCTGTTTGTCCGCTGGACGCAACGCCGCATGGGAATTAGAAGGCGACAGGCAAGGCTGCGTTTGCGCGGCCCGGTCATCTTGTGGGCCTGCAGCGGCCCGAGGAAGGGAGAAGTTCTCGTGTCCAACGCAGAAGATCACGCAGGCACCCGCAGGGATTTCCTGTATTATGCCACGGCCGGGGCCGGGGCGGTGGCCACCGGGGCCGCCGTCTGGCCGCTGATCAACCAGATGAACCCATCGGCTGACGTGCAGGCTCTCGCCTCCATCTTCGTCGATGTCAGCGCCGTCGATCCGGGCGTTCAGCTTACGGTCAAGTTCCTTGGCAAGCCGATCTTCATCCGCCGCCGCACCGAGGTCGACATCGAGGCCGCCCGTGCGGTGCAGCTGAGCCAACTCCCGGACCAGAGCGCGCGCAACGCCAACATCGAGGGCGGAGCCGATGCTTCCGACCAGAACCGCACGCTGGACGAAGCCGGCGAGTGGCTGGTGATGTGGGGGGTCTGCACGCACCTCGGCTGCGTGCCGATCGGCGGCGCCTCGGGCGACTTCGGCGGCTGGTTCTGCCCCTGCCACGGGTCGCACTACGACAGCGCCGGCCGCATCCGCAAGGGCCCGGCCCCCGAGAACCTGCCGATCCCGCTCGCCCAGTTCATCGACGAAACCACCATCCAGCTCGGGTAAGGAACAAGCCATGTCCGGAATCCCCCACGACCACTACGAGCCGCGGACAGGCATCGAGAAGTGGCTGCACCGCCGGCTGCCGATCGTGGCGCTGGCCTATGACACGATCATGATCCCCACACCCAAGAACCTGAACTGGATGTGGATCTGGGGTGTCGTGCTGGTGTTCTGCCTCGTGCTGCAGATCGTCACCGGCATCATTCTCGCGATGCACTACACCCCGCATGTCGATCTGGCCTTTGCCTCGGTCGAGCACATCATGCGCAACGTGAACGCCGGCCACATGATGCGCTACCTGCATGCCAACGGCGCCTCGCTGTTCTTCATCGCCGTCTATCTGCACATCTTCCGCGGCCTCTACTACGGCAGCTACAAGGCCCCGCGCGAGATCACCTGGATCGTCGGCATGCTGATCTACCTCGCGATGATGGCCACGGCCTTCATGGGCTATGTGCTTCCGTGGGGTCAGATGTCCTTCTGGGGCGCCACCGTGATCACCGGCCTCTTCGGCGCGATCCCGGGCATCGGCGCGCCGATCCAGACCTGGCTGCTCGGCGGCCCGGCGGTGGACAACGCGACGCTCAACCGCTTCTTCTCGCTGCACTATCTGCTGCCCTTCGTGATCGTCGCCCTCGTCGCGATCCACGTCTGGGCCTTCCATGCCACCGGCAACAACAACCCGACCGGCGTCGAAGTCCGCCGCACCTCCAAGGCGGAAGCCCAGAAGGACGCGCTTCCCTTCTGGCCCTACTTCATCATCAAGGACCTCTTCGCTCTCGCCGTCGTCCTGCTGGTGTTCTTCGCCATCGTCGGCTTCATGCCGAACTACCTCGGCCACCCCGACAACTACATCGAGGCCAACCCGCTCTCGACGCCGGCGCATATCGTGCCCGAATGGTACTTCCTGCCGTTCTACGCGATCCTGCGCGCCTTCACCGCCGACGTCTGGGTGGTGCAGATCGTCCAGTTCATCACCTTCGGCATCGTTGACGCCAAGTTCTTCGGCGTGCTCGCGATGTTCGGCGCGATCCTCGTGATGGCGCTGGTGCCGTGGCTTGACACCTCGCCGGTGCGGTCGGGCCGCTACCGCCCGATGTTCAAGATCTACTTCTGGCTTCTGGTCGTGGACTTCGTGGTGCTCACCTGGGTCGGCGCGCAGCAGACCGACTTCCCCTACGACTGGATCTCGCTGATCGCCTCGACCTACTGGTTCGCCTACTTCCTGGTGATCCTGCCGATCCTTGGCGCCATCGAGAAGCCGCTGGCCGCGCCCGCGACCATCGAGGAAGACTTCAACGCCCACTACTCGCCGGAAACCGGCGGCACGAAAACCGTCGTGGCCGAGTAAGGGAAAGGACAGTGACGATGATCCGGAAACTCACTCTCACAGCCGTCACGGCGCTCGCCCTTTCGGGCGGGGCTGCGATGGCGGCCGGTGGCGCCGGCCATATCGAGGATGTGGACTTCGTGTTCGAGGGCCCGTTCGGCACCTTCGACCAGCACCAGCTGCAACGCGGCCTTCAGGTCTATACCGAGGTCTGCTCGGCCTGCCACGGGCTGAAGTATGTCCCGATCCGCAGCCTCTCGGACAAGGGCGGCCCCGAGCTGCCCGAGGACCAGGTCCGGGCCTATGCCACCCAGTTCACGGTGGTGGATGCCGAGACCGGCGAGGACCGCGACGGCGCGCCGACCGACCACTTCCCGGTCTCGCAGCTTGAGAACGCGCCCGACCTCAGCCTGATGACGAAGTCGCGCGCGGGCTTCCACGGCCCGATGGGCACGGGTCTCAGCCAGCTCTTCAACGGGATGGGCGGGGCCGAGTACATGTTCTCGATCCTCACCGGCTACCCGGATGAGCCGCCGAAGTGCGCCATCGACAACGAACCCGACGGCTACTACTACAACCGCGTGTTCCAGAACGGCGCGGTGCCGGACAGCTGCAAGGATGCCAATGGCGTCAAGACCGTGGCCGGCAGCTGGATCGCCATGCCGCCTCCGCTCATGGATGATCTTGTGGAATATTCCGACGGCCACGATGCCAGCGTTCACGCGATGGCCGAAGATGTCTCGGCCTTCCTGATGTGGACGGCCGAGCCGAAGATGATGGCCCGCAAGCAGGCCGGCTTCACCGCCGTGATGTTCCTGACCGTCCTGTCCGTCCTGCTCTACCTGACGAACAAGCGGCTCTGGGCCGGCGTGAAGGGCAAGAAGAAGACCGAAGCCTGATCCCGCAACGGATCGACCCGAAGGCCCCGCTCGCGCGGGGCCTTCGGCATTTCAAGGGCCCGATCAGGTGCCGAGATAGTGCCGCAAAGCGGGCGGCGGATCGGCAAAGAGCGCCTCGGTCTCGCGCGGCGGCTGGGCGAGACCCTCCGCCACCAGCACCGTCCGCCCGGCAAAGCGGCGGGTATCCTCGGGATCGTGGGTCACCATCAGCACCGTGGCCTGCGTTTCGGCGGCGATCTCGGCCACCAGCGTCAGCATCTCGGACTTGAGCGCGGGACCAAGGGCGGCGAAGGGTTCGTCCAGCAAGAGGATCGGCCGCGCCCGGAGGAGGGCGCGGGCCAGCGCCGCCCTCCCCTGCTGGCCGCCCGACAGCCGCCCCGGCCGCGCATCGCCGAGTCCCGACAGACCGACACGCTCAAGCGCGGCCTCGATCCGCTCCCTGTCCCGCGGTCCGAGCCGCAGCCGCGGCGACAGGCCGAGCCCCAGGTTTTCGCGCAGCGTGAGGTGCGGGAAGAGGTTCTGATCCTGAAACAGGATGCTCACCGGCCGCTCGCCCGGGGCCATGGGCCCGAGATCACGGCCCTGCCAGAGCACCCTCCCCTCCGCCAACGCGACGAAGCCCGCGATCGCCATCAGCAGCGTGGACTTGCCCCCGCCGGACGGCCCGATCACGGCCAGACGCTCGCCCGCGGCCGCCTGCCAGTCGGCGCTGAGGGTGAAGCTGCCGAGCCGCACCCCCACCCGGTCAAGATGCAGCATGGCGGCCTCCACGGTCAAAGATCCAGAACAGGGCAAAGCTGGTCAGCACCAGAAGAAGCGCCGCTCCCGCCGCCTGCTCGAGCCGGTAGGCCCCCATCAGACGCTGAACCAAGAGCGGCAGCGTGGCGCCGCCTTCCCCCGCGAACAGCGCGATCACGCCAAGATCCCCCATCGCCAGCGCCGCCGAAACCCCCAACGCAAAGCCGAGCGGTCGCCGCAGCCGGGGCAGCGTCAGCCAACGGAGCCGTGCCAGCCCGCCCAGCCCCAGCGCCTGAGCAAGTCGCCCGTAATCGGCCTCGAGCGCGCGGGCCTCGGGCGCGAGGATGCGGTAGGCGAAGGGCAGCGACAGGACCGCATTGACCAGCATCGTCACCGGCAGCGCGACCAGCGTCGGATTCAGGAACGGATGGACGGCTAGGAACAGCCCGGTCCCGAGCACGAGCGACGAGGCCGCAAGCGGAAGCGTGGCCACCAGCCCGAATCGCGGAGAGGCCAGCGCCAGAACCAACGCCCCGGAGACGGACAGGAAGGCCGAAGGCAGCGCCACCGACAGCGACCGGCCGGCAGCCGCCCAGACTTCGGGCGGCAGCTGGAACAGTCCGGGCAGCCCGCGCGCCGCGACCATGGCCATCGGCAGAAGAAGAAAGGCGGCCGCTGCTGTCAACACGAGAGCATCCGCCACTCGGCGCCAGCCACGCGGCGCAAAGGGCACGGCGGCGCGATCAAGGCCCGCTCCGAAGGCCGAGGGCAGGGCCACGGCCCCCGTGGCGAGCACCGCCGCGCCACAGATCGTGAATTGCAGCGCGGCCAGCAAGGCCGCCCGCCCCAAGTCGAACTCGAAGCGGAGCGCCTGATAGATCGCAAGCTCCACCGTCGTGGCCCTCGGACCCCCGCCCAGCGTCAGGGCGACGGCAAAGCTTGACAGGCAGATCACGAAGACCACGAGCACCACGCCCGGCAGCACCTCGCGCAGCATCGGCCGCTCGAGGTGCCGCGCGACGTCGGACGGGCCGAACCCCAGCGCCGCCGCGAGGCGGAACCGCTCGGATGGAATGGCGAGCCACCCCTGCAGGATCAGCCGGACGGCGAAGGGCATGTTGAAGAAGACATGCGCCAGCACCACCCCATGCAGCCCGTAGATCGAGAGGGGCGCCAGGCCCAGCGCCTCGAACCCGCGATTGAACAGGCCGGCCCGGCCGAAGACCGCGATGATCCCCAGCACGGCGACAATGACCGGCAGCAGGAAGGGCGCGCCCAGAAGCGCGATCATCAGCCCGCGGCCCGGAAAGCTGCGCCGCGCCAGCGCCCGCGCCACCGGAACGGCGAGCAGCACCGACACGAGGGACGAAAGCGCCGCCTGCAGGATCGTGAAGCGCAGCGCGGCCCAGTCGGCAGCCCCCAGCGCGCCGCCGCCCGCCCGCGCCATCACCAGCGCGAGCGGCCCCAGCGTCAGCGCGGCAAGGGCCGCGGCAACGATCAGCGCGCCAGCGCGTCTTGCCATTCGCGGAGGGCCTCCGGCCGCAGCGAGAGCGCCTCATCGGCCGAGAGAAGCAGCGACACATCGGGCCGGACCAGCGTCTCGAACCCTTCGGGCAGCCCGCCGGCGGGCAACCTGGCCGGATACATCCAGTTGGTCGTGGGCAGCACCGACTGCACCGGCTCTTCGAGCAGGAAGGCGAGGAATCGGTCGGCCAGCTCGGGCTGGTCGGAGGCGGCGAGCTTGCCCGCCACCTCGACCTGCAGGTAGTGGCCCTCGCGGAAGGGGGCCGCGGCCTTGCTGTCATCCTCTTCGGCGATCAGGTGGTAGGCGGGCGAGGTCGTGTAGCTCAGCACCATGTCGGCCTCGCCCTCGAGGAAGAGACCATAGGCCTCGGACCATCCCGGCGTCACCGTCACGATATTGTCGGCCAGCGCACCCCAGATCTCGGGCGCGCGATCGCCGTAGGCCGCCTTCACCCACATCAGCAGGCCAAGGCCGGGGGTCGAGCTGCGCGGATCCTGAATGACGATCCGGGCGTCCGAGGCGGCAAGCTCCTCGAAGGAGCCCGGAACCTCGGCCATCTTGCGATCATGGACGAAGGCAAACCACCCCCAGTCGAAGGGCAGGAACAGGGGATCGTCCCACGCCACCGGCAGATCGACCTCGACCGCCGCGCCATGGGGGGCGAAAAGCCCCGTGGCCGCCGCCGCCGCCGTGAGGTTGGTATCGAGACCCACCACGACATCGGCCTCGCTCCGCGCCCCCTCGAGCTGGAGGCGCGCCAGCAGCGCCGCGCCGTCGCCCGCCGCCACGAAGCGCAGGTCGCAGCCGCAGACCTCCTCGAACGCCGTCTCGACGGCCGGGCCGGGGCCCCATTCCGAGGTGAAGCTGTCGTAGGTCAGCACGGTCAACACGGGGGTTTGCGCCGCGGCCACCCCGGCCGTCAGCACGAAACCCGCAGCAAGCATCGGAAACTTCATCTCATCCTCCTCTCACGACGCGGGCGGAACGGGATGAGGAGCCATGCACCTTCCCTCCGCCGGTCCTAACCGGGTCAGGTTCAACGGGTTCGCAGCGCGCGTCTCAGCCCTTGCAGGCACCCCGAGGTGCCCCCGACCATAGCGACGCGGCCTGCCGCCGCAACAGGAAAGCCGGCCCGCCCGCCAGAATCCGGTTCCCCGGCGGCCGCATCTGCCCTATGGCTCGGCCCAAACGGGGACAGACGTCATGAGCTTCAACACCTTCGGCCACATCTTCCGCGTCACCACCTGGGGCGAGAGCCACGGACCCGCGCTCGGCGCCACCGTGGACGGCTGCCCGCCCGGCATCGCCATCGACGCCGAGGCGATCCAGCATTGGCTGGACCGGCGCAAGCCGGGGCAGAACCGCTTCACCACCCAGCGGCAGGAGCCCGACGCGGTGCGGATCCTGTCGGGCACATTCGAGGGCCGTTCGACCGGCACGCCGATCCAACTCATGATCGAGAACACCGATCAGAGGTCCAAGGATTACGGCGAGATCGCCCAGAGCTTCCGCCCCGGCCATGCCGACATCACCTACCACTGGAAATACGGGCTGCGCGACTATCGCGGCGGCGGCCGGTCCTCGGCGCGCGAGACGGCGGCACGGGTGGCGGCCGGCGGGATCGCACGGGCGGCCCTGTCCGAGCTGGTGCCGGATCTGCGGATCGAGGGCTACATGGTGCAGATCGGCCCGCACGCCATCGACCGCAGCCGGTTCGACCGGGCCGAGATCGAGCGCAACCCCTTCTGGTGCCCCGACCCGGATACGGCCGCGCTCTGGTCCGATTATCTCGACGGGCTGCGCAAGGCGCATGACTCGGTGGGCGCCATCGTCGAGATCCGCGCCTCGGGCGTGCCTGCGGGGCTTGGCGCGCCGATCTACGGCAAGCTCGACAGCGACCTTGCCGCGGCGATGATGACGATCAACGCCGTGAAGGGCGTGGAGATCGGCGAGGGCATGGCGGCGGCCTGCCTCACCGGCAGCGAGAACGCCGACGAGATCCGCATGGGGGCGCATGGCCCCGAGTTCCTCTCGAACCACGCGGGCGGCATCCTCGGCGGCATCTCGACCGGGCAGGATGTGGTGGTGCGCTTTGCCGTGAAGCCCACCTCATCGATCCTGACGCCGCGGCGCTCGATCACGACCGACGGCCGCGAGGTGGAGGTGGTGACCAAGGGCCGGCATGATCCCTGCGTGGGCATCCGCGCGGTGCCGGTGGGCGAGGCGATGATGGCCTGCGTTCTGCTCGACCACCTGCTCCTCGACCGTGGCCAGACGGGCGGCCTGCGCGGCCCGATCGGCGAAGCCTAGCGCCGAGCGGCCTCAGGCACGCGCGACAGCTGCACGGCAAGGATGCCCGCGGCGATCACGACGACGCCGACCGCGTCCCAGACCCCCATCCGTTCGCCCAGAAGCACCGCCGCCACGGCCACGCCGAAGAACGGGTTGAGGAAGTGGAAGGTGGCGGCCCGCACCGCCCCGATCCGGCCCACGAGGAGAAACCAGACCCAGGTCGCGAGCAACCCCGGCACGAGGGTCGTGTAGGCGAAGGCCGCAAGAAGGCTGAGACTCCAGGCAACCTCGAGCGGGGTCTCAATCGCAAGCGCCACGGGGGCGAGCGCGGCCGAGCCCACCAGCATCTGCAGCCCCACGATGATCAGCAGGTTGCCCCCCGACGAGGCCACCCGGACCGTGAGCGTCGCCGCCGTCAGGGCGATCACCCCCACGACGCAGAGGAGGAAGCCGAGCCCGTCCTCGCCACCCGAGAGCCGCGTGCCCATGATCATCACCACGCCCGTCATTCCCGCAAGCAGCCCCAGCGCCGTCAGCGGCCGCAGCCGCTCGTGCAGGAAGATCCAGCCCGCCAGCGCCACCAGCAGCGGCATGATCGAGGCCACGATCGCGGCAAAGCTGGCGCTGACCCAGCGCATCGCGACGAAGTTGAGCCCGAGGTAGAGCGCGTTCTGGCACAGGCCAAAGATCACCACGCCGCGCCACTGCGCGGGCGTCAGCCGGGCCGACTGGCCAAGCGCCGCACCGATGGCCAGCGCGATGAGCCCCGAGACGAGAAAGCGCAGCGACAGGGCGCTCAGGGGCGGCGCATGGGCCACGATGATCCGCGCCGAGGCGAAGGCCGAGGACCACATGAAGGCGAAGGCCAGGCCCATTCCGATGCTGCGCAGATCCATCCCGCTCCCCCCATGAAAAAAGGGCCGCCGACAGGCGACCCTCGGATGGCTGCCAAGGCCGAGCCCGAAGGATCAGGCGTTCACGCTGTCCTTCAGCGCCTTGGCGATCGTGAATTTCACCTGCTTGTCGGCGGCCTTGGTCACCTGCTCGCCGGTGGCGGGGTTGCGCACCTGACGCTCGGGCCGCTCGCGGCAGACGACCTTGCCGAGGCCCGGCAGCGTGACCGCGCCGCCGGCGGCCACTTGGCGGGCCACGATGGACGCGATCGCGTCGAGAGCCGCATTGGCCGTCTTCTTGTCCGCGCCCATCTCGTCAGCGAGTGTCGCCACGAGCTGCGTCTTGGTCATCGGTTTCGACATGAGAGTCTCCTGGTCTTGCCCCGCTGGACGCGGGGTCTGTTCCTGCCTCGGGGGGCTAATGCAAGGGCTACACCTTGTTTTGCAGCACAAATCAAGCCCTATTCCCGGCCTGCCCCCGCGTCAACACGCCTAGAGGAAAGCGGTTTCCTCGAAGCTGCGCAACTTTCGGCTGTGGATGCGTTCGATCGGCGTCTCACGCAACATTTCCATCGCGCGAATCCCGATGCGCAGGTGGCGGGCAACCTGCGTGCGGTAGAAATCGCTGGCCATGCCGGGCAGCTTCAGCTCGCCATGGAGCGGCTTGTCGGACACGCAGAGCAGCGTGCCGTAGGGCACCCGGAAGCGGAAGCCGTTGGCCGCGATCGTCGCGCTTTCCATGTCGAGCGCCACCGCCCGGCTCTGGCTCAGCCGCTGCACCGGCCCGGACTGGTCGCGCAACTCCCAGTTGCGGTTGTCGATCGTGGCGACGGTGCCCGTCCGCATGATGCGCTTCAGCTCGTAGCCCTGAAGCTGGGTCACCTCCTCGACCGCATCCTCGAGCGCGATCTGGATCTCGGCCAGCGCCGGGATCGGCACCCACACCGGAAGGTCATCGTCCAGGACGTGATCCTCGCGCAGATAGGCATGGGCCAGCACGAAATCCCCAAGGCTCTGCGAGTTCCGCAGGCCCGCGCAATGGCCCACCATCAGCCAGGCATGGGGCCGCAGGACCGCGATATGGTCGGTCGCGGTCTTGGCGTTCGAGGGGCCGACGCCGATGTTGACCAGCGTGATCCCCTGCCCGTCCGGCCGCTTGAGGTGGTAGGTCGGCATCTGCGGCAGGCGCGGCAGCAGGACGAGCGGCGTTTCGGGATCGGTGATCTCCTGATCGCCCGGCCCCACGAAGGCGCTGTAGCCGGAGTTCGGATCCGCAAGGGCCGCCCGCCCGATGGCCTCGAACTCGTCCACATAGAACTGGTAGTTGGTGAAGAGGACGTGGTTCTGGAAGTGGCGCGGATTGGTCGCCGTGTAATGCGTGAGCCGCGCAAGTGAGTAATCCACCCGCTGCGCCGTGAAGGGCGCCAGCGGCAGCGAGCCGTCGGGATGGCTGAGGCGCGAGCCGTTCACGATGTCGTCGTTGGTGGTCGCCAGATCGGGCACGTCGAACACGTCGCGCAGCGGGAACGACAGCACGCCGTCCTGCGGGACGGCGACCGAGGGATCGTTCGCCACCGCGAAATGCACCGGCATGGGCGTCGCCGACACGCCGATCTCGACCGGCACGCCGTGGTTCTGCATCAGCAGCCCGATCTGCTGGATCAGGTAGTTGCGGAACAGGTCGGGCCGCGTCACGGTCGTCGAATAGGTGCCGGGCTCGGCGACATGGCCGAAGCTCAGCCGGCTGTCGGCGCGGGTGAAGCTGGTGGTCGTCAGGCGGATCTCGGGATAGTAGGCCCGCACGCGCGAGGCGGGACGGCCCGAGGCGGCGGCGGCGCTGAAATGGCCCGACAGGAAGCGGGTGGACAGGGCGTAGATCTCCTCCAGCCGCCGGACCGCCTCGGCGGGGTCCGTGAAGCTCTCGGGGGCAGGCACATCGGGCACGAGTAGGGGAAGGGGCGCGTCGGTCACGGATCTGTCTCTTTCTGTCGCTGCCTCGCCGAAGGATGCGCAGGCTCATCGGCGGGGATCAAGCCTCTCCGCACCGGCGAGGGCGGACCCGTTCTCCTCTTGCGGCCCGCACCGGCCCTGCGGATAGTGGCGGCATGAAGACGTTGCTTTCCCTCGGACATGGCTATTCGGCGCAGGCGCTTGCGCGCCGGCTTCTTCCCGCCGGCTGGCGGGTGATCGGCACCACGCGGAGCGCGGCCAAGGCCGATGCCCTGCGCGCACAGGGCATCGAGCCGCTGCTCTGGCCCGGCGACCCCGGCCCGGCCCTCGCTCAGGCCACCCACATCCTCGCCTCGGCCGCCCCGGGCCCGGAGGGCGATCCGTTCCTCGCCACTCACGCTTCGCGAATGGCCGAGGCCCGGCCGGAGTGGGTGGGCTACCTCTCGACCACGGGCGTCTATGGCGACCATCAGGGCGGCTGGGTGGATGAGGACACCGCCCTCACCCCCTCGACCGAACGCGGCCGGTCCCGTGTCGCGGCCGAGCGCCAGTGGCAGGCGCTGGGTCTGCCGCTCCATATCTTCCGGCTTGCGGGGATCTACGGCCCCGGACGCGGCCCGTTCGAGAAGGTCCGCGACGGGACGGCGCGCCGCATCGTGAAGCCGGGGCAGGTCTTCAGCCGCATCCATGTCGAGGACATCGCGCAGGTTCTGGAGGCCTCGATCCGGCATCCCGAGCCGGGCGCGATCTACAATGTCTGCGACGACGATCCGGCGCCGCCCGAGGATGTGCTGGGCTATGCGGCCGAATTGATCGGCCTGCCTCCTCCGCCCGAGGTGCCCTATGACGAGGCCGAGATGACGCCGATGGCGCGCAGCTTCTACGCCGAATCCAAGAGGGTGCGGAACGATCGGATCAAGGAACGGCTGGGGGTCCGCCTCATCCATCCCGATTACCGCTCGGGGCTGCGCGCCCTTCTCGCGACGGGCGGCTGAACGGAAGGGGCCCCGCCCGGCGGGGCCCTGCCCGGGGTCAGGCGCGTCGGGCCAGAACCTCCACACCCAGCGTTTCCAAGGCCTTGCGCTCGATGTCGGCGGCGTTCAGGCCCGCCGTGGCATACATGGCCTCGGCGCTGTTGTGGTCGATGAACGTGTCGGGCAGCACCATCGAGCGGTAGCGGAAGCCGCGGTCGAAGACTCCCGCCTCGGCCAGAAGCTGCGCCACATGGCTGCCGAAGCCGCCGATGGCGCCTTCCTCGATGGTGATCAGCGCCTCGTGATGGGCGGCCAGCTGCAGGATCAGGTCGCGGTCGAGCGGCTTGGCAAAGCGCGCATCCGCCACCGTGGGCGAGATCCCGCGCGCCGCCAGCGCCTCGGCGGCCACCTGCACTTCCGACAGGCGGGTGCCGAAGGACAGGAGCGCGATCCGCGTGCCCTCGCTCACCACCCGGCCGCGGCCGATCTGGAGCGGCACGCCCTTCGCCGGCATCTCGACCCCCACGCCATCGCCGCGCGGGTAGCGGAAGGCGATGGGCCCCTCGTCGTGGGCGGCGGCGGTGGCGACCATATGGACAAGCTCGGCCTCATCGGCGGCGGCCATCACCACGATGCCGGGCAGGTTCGACAGGAAGGCCACGTCGAACGAGCCCGCATGGGTGGCGCCGTCCGCGCCCACCAGCCCCGCCCGGTCGATGGCGAAGCGCACCGGCAGGCGCTGGATCGCCACGTCATGCACGATCTGGTCGTAGCCGCGCTGCAGGAACGTGGAATAGATCGCGCAGAAGGGCCGCATCCCGCCCGCCGCAAGGCCGGCCGAGAAGGTGACGGCGTGCTGCTCGGCAATCCCAACGTCAAAGATCCGCTTGGGGAAACGGTCCGCGAAGAGGTTGAGCCCCGTCCCGTCCGGCATGGCGGCGGTCACGGCGCAGATGCGCTCGTCCACCTCGGCCTCCTTGATGAGGCTCTGGGCGAAGACCTTGGTGTAGGAGGGCGCGTTCGAGACCGGCTTGACCTGCGCGCCGGTCAGGACGTTGAACTTGTTCGTGGCATGGCCGCGATCGCGCGCGGCCTCGGCGGGCGCGTAGCCTTTGCCCTTCTTCGTGATCACGTGAATGAGAACCGGCGCGCTCGCGCGTTGCTTGACCGTGCGCAGCACCGGCAGAAGCTGGTCGAGATCGTGCCCGTCGATGGGCCCGACGTAGGAGAAGCCCAACTCCTCGAACAGCGTGCCGCCGACGGTCACGCTCTTAAGCATCTCCTTGGCGCGGCGCGCGCCCTCCTGGAACGGTTCGGGCAGAAGGCCAAGCGCGCCCTTGGCGGCGGCCTTGAAGTCCTGGAACGGCGCACCCGCATAGAGCCGCGACAGATAGGACGAGAGCGCCCCCACCGGCGGAGCGATGCTCATCTCGTTGTCGTTCAGGATCACGATCACGCGGTTCTTCAGGTGGCCGCCGTGGTTCAGCGCCTCGAAGGCCATGCCGGCCGACATCGAGCCGTCGCCAATGATCGCCACCGCATCGCCCGTGTCGCCGCCCAGCTCGCGCGCGGCGGCAAAGCCCACCGCGGCCGAGATCGAGGTCGAGGAATGGCCCGCGCCGAAGCAGTCATAGGGGCTTTCCGACCGTTTGGTGAAGCCCGAGAGGCCCCCGCCCTGCCGCAGCGTGCGGATGCGGTCGCGCCGGCCGGTCAGGATCTTGTGAGGATAGCACTGATGCCCCACATCCCAGATGATCTTGTCGCGCGGCGCGTCGAAGACCGCATGGAGCGCGACGGTCAGCTCCACCACGCCGAGGCCCGCGCCGAGATGCCCCCCCGTCACCGACACGGCCGAGATGGTCTCGGCCCGCAACTCGTCGGCGAGGTTGCGCAGCTCACGGTCCGTGAGGCCCTTCATGTCGACCGGAAGCGTCACCCGGTCGAGCGTCGGCGTGCAGGGTCTGTCGGTCATCGTCTTCCTTCAGCTTTCACGCGATATGACGAAGCGCGCGGCCTCGATCAATGTTCCTGCCTCTGGCCCATAGGGGGCAAGCGCCGCCTCGGCCTCCTCCACCAGAGCACGCGCGCGCGCCTTGGCGCCCTCGAGCCCGAGCAGCGACACGAACGTGGCCTTGCCGGCCTCGGCATCCTTCTGGAGCCGCTTGCCCGCCTTGTCCGCATCGCCCTCGACGTCGAGAATGTCGTCCGCGATCTGGAACGCAAGCCCGAGCGCCGTGGCGTATCGGCGCAGTGGCCCCGTGTCCGCCTGCCCCAGGATGGCGCCCGCTTCGGCAGACCAGCGGATCAGCGCCCCCGTCTTGCCCGCCTGCAGATGGGTGATCTGTTCGAGCGTCAGGGGAACGGCCGCCGTCTCGGCGGCAATGTCGAGCGCCTGGCCCAGCACCATGCCCTCGGCCCCCGAGGCCCTGGCGAGCGTCTCGACCAGGCGGATCCGCACCTCGGCCGGGCCCAGCGCCGGATCGGCCAGCAACTCGAAGGCCAGCGTCTGCAGCGCGTCGCCCGCAAGGACAGCGGTGCATTCGTCCCATTTCCGGTGCACCGTCGGCAGGCCGCGGCGCAGGTCGTCATCGTCCATGCAGGGCATGTCGTCATGCACGAGGCTGTAGGCGTGCAGGGCCTCGATCGACGCCGCGGCGCTTACCGCCGCCTCGGGCGCGATCCCGTGCAGGCGCGCGGACTCGAGCACGAGGAATCCCCGCAGCCGCTTGCCGCCCTGCACCGCGTAGCGCATGGCATGAACCACCGGCAGCTCCTCGCGATCCGCCAGCGCCGCGTCAAGCCGCGCCTGCACCCGCGCGGCCGCATCCGTCAAAGCCTTGGAAAAGCTCACAATCCCTCCGCCGGAACCGTCCCCGTCGCGCGACCTTCGGCGGCGCGGATCAGTTCCACCTTGTCCTCGGCATCCTTCAGCTTCTGCGCGCAATGCGCCTTGAGCGCCGAGCCGCGCTCGTAGAGGCGGATGGAGTCGTCCAGCGGCACGTCACCCTTCTCCAAGGCCGTGACAACCGCCTCCAGCGCGGCCATCGCCTCTTCGAATGTCATCTCTGCCACTGCTTTTTCCGTCATGCGCTCCGCTCCAGAAGGACGCCCACATGCGCCGCGCTGCTCGCGGCGAGGGCAGCCAGATCATATCCGCCCTCGAGTGTCGATACCACCCGCCCGCCGCATGACGCCGCAGCCAGATCGCACAGGCGCCCGGTGAGCCAGCGGAAATCCTCCTCGCGCCAGTTGAGGTTGGCCAGCGGGTCGGCGGCATGGGCGTCGAAACCCGCCGAGATCAGGATCAGTTCGGGCTGCCAGTCCTCGATGCGCCGGAAGGCCGCCTCCCAGGCCTCGCGCATCTCGGCGCTCCCGCTGCCCGGGGCAAGCGGCAGGTTCAGGATCTGCCCGTGCGCGCCACGTTCGTCCACGGCTCCCGTTCCCGGATAGAGCGGCATCTGGTGGCTCGAGACGAACAGGGCCCGCCCCTCGTCCCACAGCAGGTCCTGCGTGCCGTTGCCGTGATGGACGTCGAAATCCACCACCGCAACCCGCCCCAGACCGTGATGGTCAAGCGCGCGCCTGGCCGCAATGGCCACGCTGCCAAAGAGGCAGAAGCCCATCGGCTTCTCGCGTTCCGCATGGTGGCCGGGCGGGCGGCAGCCGACGAAGGCCGAAGAGGCCTCGCCCGCCAGCACCAGATCGACCGCGGCACAGGTGCCGCCGACGGCGCGCATCGCCGCCTCGAACGAGCCCGGCGACATCCAGGTGTCGGGATCCAGTCCGACGATGCCTTCGACGGGCTCCGCACGGCGAATCCGGTCGAGATGGCTCTGCGGGTGACAGCGCAGCACCTCGGCGTCGGCGGCCATCGGCGCGTAGCGCCTCTCGAGTGGCAGCCCGTCGAGAGCCGCCTCCACCGCCGCCATGCGCTCGATCCGCTCGGGATGCCCCTCGGGCGTCACATGCCCTTCCGAGGCCGCGTGCGAAATCCAGACCACCGTCATGCCGTTCCCTCCCATGTCCGCTGCCCGAGCCTGCGGGGAAAGCGCCGGCATCTCAAGCGCGACGAAGGGAGGCCCGGTCATTCGCGCTTCGCGAATGACCGGCCGGCTGCCGCGTCAGTCCGGCGCGAGCATGTAGCCCGAGCCGCGGACGGTCTGAAGATAGCGCGGCTGCCGCGGATCGACCTCGATCTTCCGGCGGAGGCGGGTGATCTGCACATCCACCGCGCGTTCCTGGCTCTGGCCCTCGTCGCGACCGAGGTCCCCCACCAGCCGCTCGCGGCTCACCGCTTCGCCGGGCTGCGCCGCAAAGATCCGCATCAGCGCAGCCTCGGTCGCCGTCAGCCGCACCGGCTCCGTGCCGCGCCAAAGCTCGCCCCGCTCCAGATCGTAGCGCACGTCGCCCAGATGCAGCACCTTCGGCCCCAGCTCCGGCCGCGCCGACGGCACACGCCGCAGGATCGCGTTGATCCTGAGCAGCAGTTCCTTCGGCTCGAACGGCTTGGCCAGATAGTCGTCCGCCCCCGCCTCGAGCCCCTCGATCCGATGCGACGTCTCTCCCCGCGCCGTCAGCAGCAGGATCGGTGTCGCCAGATCCTCGCGCAGCGCGCGCGTCAGCGAGACGCCATCCTCGCCCGGCATCATCACATCAAGCACGATCAGATCGAACTCGAGCCCGTCGAGCAGCCGGCGCGCCTGCGCCGCATCCCGGGCGGAGGAGACGAGAAACCCGTTCCTGATCAGGAACTTCTGTAGAAGGCTCCGAATGCGCTCATCATCGTCCACCACCAGAAGATGCGCCTGCGGCTCGCTCACGCCCCACCCTCCTTCAGCGTTTGATACTGCCGACGCAACTCGGGATCCATCATCGCCTCCAGCACCTGCCGGAAGCCCTGAACCGCCGCGGGCCCCGCCGCGCGGTAGGCGGCCCGCATCCGTGCGCGCTGCGCATCCGACAGCGCCCGCTCGAGGTCGGTCCCCTTCGGGGTGAGGTAGAGGTGTCGTTCGCGCTTGTCCACCCGCCCCACCCGGCTCTCGACAAGCCCGTCCTCGATCAGGGTCCGCAACACCCGGTTCAGGCTCTGCTTGGTGACGCCAAGGATCGAGAGCAGGTTGTTGACCGTCGTGCCCGGGCTGCGGTGGATGAAATGCATGGCCCGGTGGTGCGCCCGGCCATAGTCGAGATCGCCGAGGATCCTGTCGGGGTCGGCGGTGAAGCCGCGGTAGGCGAAGAACATCGCCTCGATGCCCTTCCTGAGCTGCTCATCCGTCAGGAACAGCAGCGACTCGCCGCCCCCCGGTCCCGGTCCGCCCTCCGCCATGGTCCGCCTCCTTTGTGCGGGCAGATTTTATGTCAGCCTTGTTGACTTTCCAAGACTCAACTGTTACCGAAGCCCCGTCATTTGCGCAACTTTATGCCCGATGCGGACCTATCTTGCGCAACTAATGCAAAGCGACTCGCGCAGGAGAGTGATCATGGCAGGATATGACGATCGGGACGGCAAGATCTGGATGGACGGCACTCTGGTGGAATGGCGTGAGGCGAAGGTCCATGTCCTGACCCACGCGCTGCACTATGCCTCGTCGGTCTTCGAAGGCGAGCGTTGCTACAACGGCCGGATCTTCAAGTCGGCGGAACATTCCGAGCGGCTGCGGACATCGGCCGAGCTTCTCGACATGACCCTGCCCTGGACGGTCGAGCAGATCGAAGAGGCCAAATACGCGACGCTGAAGGCCAACGGCCTGACCGACGCCTATGTGCGGGCGCTCGCCTGGCGCGGCGCGGGCGAGGACATGGGCGTGGCCTCCGCCCGCAACCCGATCCGCATGGCGGTCGCGGTCTGGTCGTGGGGCAACTACTATGGCGACGCCAAGTTCAAGGGCGCGAAGCTCGACATCTCGAAATGGAAGCGCCCCTCGCCCGAGACGATCCCCAGCGCGGCCAAGGCCTCGGGGCTCTACATGATCTGCACCATGTCCAAGCACGCGGCCGAGGCCAAGGGTTGCTCGGACGCGATGATGTTCGACTATCGCGGCTATGTGGCCGAGGCGACCGGCGCCAACATCTTCTTCGTCAAGGATGGCGAGGTGCACACCCCGCTGCCGGACGCGATCCTG
Organism: Cereibacter azotoformans; assembly: GCF_021391315.1. Taxonomy (NCBI): domain Bacteria; kingdom Pseudomonadati; phylum Pseudomonadota; class Alphaproteobacteria; order Rhodobacterales; family Paracoccaceae; genus Cereibacter; species Cereibacter azotoformans. The sequence continues at coordinate 2,813,921 of NZ_CP090021.1, forward strand.
AACGGGATCACCCGGCAGACCGTCATCGGGATGCTGCGCGACAAGGGCATCAAGGTGCACGAACGCTATATCGAAGCCTCGGAACTCGAGGGTTTCGAGCAGTGCTGGCTCACCGGCACCGCCGCCGAAGTCACGCCGGTCGGCCAGATCGGCGACTACAGCTTCGAGGTCGGCGCGCTAACGCGCGAGATCGCCACGGACTATGAGAAGCTCGTCCGCTCCTGACGCCAGACGGGGCCGGACCAGACGGGGCCGGAAACGAAAAGGGCGCACCCTCGGGTGCGCCCTCGACCCTTCCGTTAAGGGCTCAGGCCTCGCGGCCCCGCGCGATGCGCAGGAACTCGACCACCCGACGGTTCCCCATCGGCCGAGCCTCGTCGCGGTGCCAGAACGCGCGCGGGTTGCGCGCCAGCTTCAGGAAATTCTTCACCCGTCCGCCGTCCGAAGGGGTGCGCTTGTCAGCGAGGTGACGGCTCATGTCTGTCCTCCTTCAGTTTCCAGACGGCCTCAATATAGGGCGAGTCGGCTGAAGCACCAAGCAGAGTCGGCCAAGGACCGTCAGGCAAGCCGCCGCAGCGCCCAGGCCGCCGCCTCGGCCACGGCCGGATCGGGATCGGCCAGCAGCGCCTCGGCCGCGGGGCGCAGCGCCGGATCGCCGGAATTGCCGATGGCGTAGAGCACGTTGCGCACGAACCTGTCCCGCCCGATCCGCTTGACGGGGCTGCCCGCGAACCGGAGCCGAAACTCCGCATCGTCAAGCGCCGCCAGCTCCGCCAGCGGCGGCGCCCCCACGCGCGCGGCATAGCCGATCTCCGAGGCCGCCACCGCGAACTTGTTCCACGGGCAGGCCGCCAGGCAGTCGTCGCAGCCGTAGATCCGGTTGCCCATCCGCTCCCGCAGCTCCTCCGCCACCGGCCCGCGATGCTCGATCGTCAGGTAGGAGATGCACCGACGCGCATCGAGCTGGAACGGCGCCGGGAAGGCCCCGGTCGGACAGGCGTCGAGGCAGGCGCGGCACGAGCCGCAATGATCCCGCTCCGCCGCGTCGCGCGGCAGCTCGAGCGTGGTGAAGATCGCGCCCAGAAAGAACCAGTTGCCCAGCTCACGGCTCAGCAGGTTCGTGTGCTTGCCCTGCCAGCCTAGCCCCGCCGCCTGGGCAAGCGGCTTCTCCATCACCGGCGCCGTATCGACGAAGACCTTGATCTCGCATCCCGTCTCGGCCACCAGCCAACGCCCCAGCCGCTTGAGCCGCTTCTTGACGAGATCGTGGTAATCCCTGCCCTGCGCATAGACCGAGACGGCGCCGCGCCCGCGCTCCTCCAGCACCCGACGCGGATCCTCCGCCGGCGTGTATGGCTCGGCCAGCATGATGACCGAGCGCGCCTCGGGCCAGAGCGCCGCGGCGGATCCCCGCCAGGCCTCGCGCTCTTCCATCCAGCCCATCTGCCCGTGCCGCCCCGCCGCAAGAAAGGCCCGCAGCCGCCCCGCCGTCTCCGGCGTCGCATCGGGCGCGCAGATGCCGAGCCGCGCGAAGCCTTCTTCGCGCGCGCGCCCCTCCAGGCGCCCTCTCAGCGTCTCGTCACCGTTCATTCTGGCTCAAATATCCCACGGGGGGTGCGGGGGGCGTGAAGCCCCCCGCCCGGTTCCGTTCAGAAATCCAGATCCGCGTAATGCGCGGGCTGCGGAAAGCCCGGCACCTGATCGGCCAGCAGCGGCCGGAAGGCCGGGCGCGACTTGATCTTCGCATACCAGTCCTTGACCACCGCGTGCCGGTTCCAGTCCACGTCCGAGATATAGTCGAGGCAGGACAGATGCGCCGCGGCGGTGAAATCGGCCAGCGTCATGACGTCGCCCGCCAGCCAGCGCCGCTGGTCCAGCAGCCAGGCCATGTAATCGAGGTGATACTTGATCCGGTTCGAGCCGAACTTCACGTTCTTCGAATCCGGGTACCCCTGACCCATCAGCTTCTTGTTCACCCGCTCATAGAGCAGCTTCGAGGTCACCTCGTTGTGGAACTTGTCGTCGAACCAGGCGCAGAGGCGGCGCACCTCGAAGCGGCCGTCCACGTCGCGCGGCATGAGCGGCGGGTTCGGCGCGATCTCCTCGACATATTCGCAGATCGCCTGGCTTTCCGAGAGCACCTTGCTCTCCATGCGCAGCACCGGCACCTTTCCGGCCGGGTTGCGGCGCAGGAAGTCCGGCGACGGCTCCCAGTAGCGTTCCTCGATCAGCTCCACCTCGATCTTTTTCTCGGCAAGCGTCAGGCGGACCTTGCGGCAGAAGGGGGACAGCGGAACGTGATAGAGACGGTTCATCGCAAATGTCATCTTTCGAGGCCGGGAGCCTCCCTTCAATGCCGTGAAGGACGCCGGGATGCAATCCCGCACGCCTCTATTCGAAGCAGGCCGCCCGTCCGTCGCGCCGGATCGTGTTGGCGCCGTCGAGGATGGCAGCCGAGCGCCGGCGCACCACCGGCCCCGGATTCGAGGCCGAGCGCACCTTGGGATCGGGCAGGACCGCCGCCAGCCGAGCCGCCTGCTGCGCCGTCAGCCTCGCGGGCTCCACGCCGAAGTAATGTTCGGAAGCGGCGCGGATCCCGAACACGCCTTCATCGAACTCCGCCACGTTCAGATAGACCTCGAGAATGCGCCGTTTGCTCCAGATCGTCTCCACGAGCGGCGTCAGCATGGCCTCGAGCGCCTTGCGCGGCCAGCTCCGGCCTTGCCAGAGGAAGACGTTCTTCGTGACCTGCTGCGAGAGCGTCGAGGCGCCGCGGTTGCCCCCCGCGTTGATCGCGGCCCGGATGGCCGCCATGTCGAAACCCCAGTGCAGGCAGAAGTTGGCGTCCTCCGCCGCCACGACCGAGCGGGCCATCACCGGCGCGATCTCGTCCCAGTCGGCCCATTCATGATCGACGCTGCCGAGCCGGACGCTCTCGCTGATCATGTAGGGGGTGGCGGGCGGATTCACGAGGCCGAAGAACAGCACGAGCAGGATCGCCGACACCAGCGCCCACCCCGCACCCGTCAGCGCCCAGCGCCGCAGGCGGCGCGCCAGCAGCGGGGTGGGCGGCGCCTCGGGCTCGGGCGGAGGCGGAGTGGCCTTGCGACGGGTCGTCTTGCGCGCGGTCATGGTGCGACCTTGGACACGAACCGTCCCCACGGGTCAAGCGGGCCCGCATTCCGCAGGGCAGGGGCTACGATGGGTCGCGGCCGGAGGATGCAACGCCGCTCCGCGCCCTGTCCCGCCGCAGGGCAGGAGGTTCGTGTGCAGGACGGGAGGCTTGCGCCCCCCGTCCGGTTCCCGATCATTCCGCCGGGACGGCCTGCGGCTCGTCCGACAGCGGGAAGGGCAGATGCACCAACATCTCCTTCGGGCAGACCTGCAGGAAGTTCGCCCGCTCGGTCTCCCAGTCGTTCAGGATGCGCGCCGCGTGCCGGCTGCCCGTCTCGCGCACATGGCGCTCGATCAGGCCCTTGAGCTGCGCCTCCCAGTGCGGGTGGCTGACCGCGCAGGTCACGAGCGTCTCGAGGTTCATGAAATCCTCCGCCACGCCCTTGGGGTCGTAGAGATAGGCCATGCCGCCCGTCATGCCCGCGCCGAAGTTCGCGCCGATCCGGCCAAGGATCACCGCGACGCCGCCGGTCATGTATTCGCAGCCGTTCGAGCCGCAGCCCTCGACCACCACCTTCGCGCCCGAGTTCCGCACCGCGAACCGCTCGCCCGCGCGGCCGGCGGCGAAGAGGAAGCCGTCGGTCGCGCCATAGAGCACGGTGTTGCCGATGATCGTGTTGTCGGCCGCCACGAGCGGGCTCTCCATCTGCGGATGGACCACGATGGTGCCGCCCGACAGGCCCTTGGCCACATAGTCGTTGGCATCGCCCGCGACCTCGATCTTCAGCCCCTTGGCCGCGAAGGCGCCCAGCGACTGCCCGCAGGAGCCCGTGAGCTTCACCGTCAGATGGTCGGGCTGCAGGTTGTTCCGCATCCCGTATTTCCTGACGATGTGGCTCGAGGCGCGCGTGCCGATGGTGCGGTGCGTGTTCCGCACCGCGTAGGAGAGCTGCATCTTCTCGCCGTCCTCGAAGAAGCGCGCCCCATCCTTGACGATCTCGGCATCGAGCGTGTCCGGCACCGCATTGCGCGGCTTCGAACGGTCGTAGGTGATGCGGTTCGACCCGTCCACGGTGATGAGAAGCGGGTTCAGGTCCAGATCGTCGAGATGCGCGGCCCCCCGGCTGACCTGCACCAGCAGGTCGGCCCGGCCGATGATCTCGTCCATCGAGCGCGCACCAATCGAGGCGAGGATCTCGCGCACCTCCTGGGCGTAGAAGGTGATGAGGTTCACCACCTTGTCCGCCGAGCCCGAGAACTTGTCGCGCAGCGCCTTGTCCTGCGTGCAGACGCCCACCGGGCAGGTGTTCGACTGGCACTGGCGCACCATGATGCAGCCCATCGCGATCAGCGCGGCGGTGCCGATGCCGTATTCCTCGGCGCCCATCATCGCGGCCATCACGATGTCACGGCCCGTCCGCAGGCCACCGTCGGTGCGCAGCGTCACCCGCTCGCGCAGGTTGTTCATCGCCAGCACCTGATGCGCCTCGGTCAGGCCCATCTCCCACGGCAGGCCCGCGTATTTGATCGAGGTGCCCGGAGAGGCCCCGGTGCCGCCGTTGTGGCCCGAGATCAGGATCACGTCGGCCTTGGCCTTGGCCACGCCCGCCGCGATGGTGCCCACACCGCTTGCCGCCACCAGCTTGACCGTGACCTTGGCGCGCGGGTTGATCTGCTTCAGGTCGTAGATCAGCTGCGCGAGGTCTTCGATCGAGTAGATGTCGTGGTGCGGCGGCGGCGAGATGAGCGTCACGCCGGGGGTCGAGTGCCGCAGCCGCGCGATGAGCTCGGTCACCTTCATGCCCGGAAGCTGGCCGCCCTCGCCCGGTTTCGCGCCCTGCGCCACCTTGATCTCAAGCTCTTCGCAGGCGTTCAGGTACTCGGCGGTGACGCCGAAGCGACCCGAGGCGACCTGCTTGATCTTGGCCGAGGGATTGTCGCCGTTGGGTTCCGGCAGGAAATGCGCCGGATCCTCGCCGCCCTCACCGGAGTCGGACTTCGCGCCGATCCGGTTCATCGCGATATTCAGCGTCTTGTGCGCCTCGGGCGACAGCGCCCCCAGCGACATGCCGGGCGTCACGAACCGCTTGCGGATCGAGGTGATCGATTCCACCTCCTCGATCGGCACCGGCCGGCCAAGCGTCTTGATGTCCAGCAGGTCGCGCAGGTGGATCGGCGGGTTGGCCCGCATCGCGGCCGAGAACTGCTTCCAGATGTCATAGCTCGCCCGGTCGCAGGCCTGCTGCAGCATGTGCATGGTCGAGGCCTCCCAGGCGTGCTTTTCGCCCGAGCGCCGCGCCTTGTAGAAGCCGCCGATCGGCAGCACGTCCGACCCGCCGAGCCAGCCCTTGGCGTGGATCTGCTCCAGCTTGTGCTGGATGCCCGAGGTGCCGATGCCCGAGATGCGGCTGTGCATGCCGGGGAAATACTCGGCCACCATGGCGCGCGAGAGACCCACGGCCTCGAAGTTCAGGCCGCCGCGATAGGAGGAGATCACCGAGATCCCCATCTTCGACATGATCTTCAGGAGGCCCGCGTTGATCGCGTCGCGGTAGCGGCGCATCGCGTCATTGAGGTTCCCCTCCAGCAGGCCGCGCTCGATCCGGTCGGCGATGGTGTCCTGCGCCAGATAGGCGTTCACCGTCGTGGCGCCGCAGCCGATCAGCACCGCGAAATAGTGCGGGTCGATGCACTCGGCCGAGCGCACATTGATCGAGCAGAAGGTCCGCAGCCCCTTGCGGGTCAGCCACGAATGGACCGCCGAGGTCACGAGGATCATCGGCATCGGCACGGCATCGGGGCCCTGGTTCTGGTCGGTCAGCACGATGTGCGCCGCGCCCGAACGCACGGCATCCTCGGCCTCGGCGCGGATGCGCTCGAGCCCGTGGCGCAGCGCGTCATGGTGATGATCGGCCGGGAAGGTGCAGTCGATGGTCGCCACATCCGAGCCGAACTGGGCCAGCATCGCCTCGAACTCCGAGTTCGCGACGAAGGGGCTTTCCAGGATCAGGATCTCGGTCTGGCTGGAATGTTCTTCCAGCACGTTCTTGAGGTTGCCGAACCGGGTCTTGAGGCTCATCACCCGGCTCTCGCGCAGGCTGTCGATCGGCGGGTTCGTGACCTGGCTGAAGTTCTGCCGGAAGAAGTGCGACAGCGGTCGATAGACCGAAGACAGCACCGCAGGCGGCGTGTCGTCGCCCATCGAGGCGATCATCTCCTTGCCGTCCTCGGCCATCGGCACGAGGACCTGCTCGATCTCCTCGACCGAGAAGCCCGCCGCGATCTGGCGCTTGCGCAGCTCGGCCGGCTCGAACATCCGCTGCTCGGGCACGGCGGCCAGGATCGCGTTCAGGTCCACGACCTTCTCGATCCAGTCGCCGAAGGGCTGCGAGGCGGCCAGCATGTCCTTGAGGGGAGCGTCGTGGTAGAGCTTGCCCTCGGCCATGTCGACGGCGATCAGCTGGCCCGGCCCGAGCGCGCCCTTTTCGCGCACGCTCATCTCATCGACCGGCACCATCCCGGCTTCCGAGCCCGCGATCAGCAGCCCGTCGCCGGTCACGACATAGCGCATCGGGCGCAGGCCGTTGCGGTCAAGCCCGCCGCAAACCCAGCGGCCGTCGGTCATCGCCAGCGCCGCCGGTCCGTCCCACGGCTCCATCACCGCGTTGCAGTAGGCGTACATGTCCGCCCAGGCCTTGGGCATGTCGGTCGTGGTCTTGGACCAGGCTTCGGGGACCATCATGGTCTTGACCATCGGCGCCGAGCGGCCCGAGCGCACCATGACCTCGAACACCGCATCCAGCGCGCCCGAGTCCGAGGCGCCCTGCGGGATGATCGGCTTGATGTCCTCGGCCGCGTCCCCGAAGGCCGACGAGGCCATGCGGATCTCGTGGCTCTTCATCCAGTTGATGTTGCCCTTGATCGTGTTGATCTCGCCGTTGTGGGCGAGCATGCGGAAGGGCTGGGCCAGCCACCATTGCGGGAAGGTGTTGGTCGAGTAACGCTGGTGGTAGATGGCGAAAGCGCTCTCGAACCGCTCGTCCATCAGGTCGGGGTAGAAGGTCGCGACCTGCTCGGCCAGCATCATGCCCTTGTAGATGATCGACCGGCACGAGAGCGAGCAGAGGTAGAGCCCCTGGATCGAGGCCGCCTGCGCCGCCTTCTCGATCCGGCGGCGGATGATGTAAAGCTCGCGCTCGAACTGGACGTCGTCGATGTCCTTCTCGCAGCGGATCAGGATCTGCTCGATCTCGGGGCGGGTGGCGTTGGCCTTCTCGCCCAGAACGCTCGTATCCACCGGGACGTGGCGCCAGCCGTAGATGTAGTGGCCCATGCGCAGCACTTCGGACTCGACGATGGTCCGGCACCGCTCCTGCGCCGAAAGATCGGTGCGCGGCAGGAAGACCTGGCCCACGGCCACGAGCTTGTTCATGTCGGGCTCGTGGCCGGTGCGGCGGATCTGGTCGTAGAAGAACTTGACCGGGATCTGGACATGGATGCCCGCGCCGTCGCCGGTCTTGCCGTCGGCATCGACGGCGCCGCGGTGCCAGACCGCCTTGAGCGCGGCGATGCCGTTCTCGACCACCTTGCGCGAGGGCTTGCCCGAGATCGAGACCACGAGCCCCACGCCGCAGGAGGCGCGCTCGTCATCGGCCTTGTAGAGACCGTGTGCATCCAGCCAGGCCCGCTTGGCTTCTTCGGCTTTCACCCAGGCTTCATCATAGGTCGTCATGGCTCACTCCTCTGGGCTGGCTGGAAGCGTGGCGAGAAACTCGGCTTCCGTCATCTGGTGGGTCGGACCGGCGAAGCTCCAGGCGTCGGGCTTGCGGTCGATGTAGATCTCGTGGGCGAGGCGGATGCCGCTCAGGTCATCGAGCAGCCCCGCCGCCAGGTAATGGTCGCGCGGCATCCCCGGCGCCGTCAGGCGATACCAGAGGGTCGAGCCGCAGGTGCCGCAGAAGCACCTTTCGGCCCAGCCGGACGAGGCGTAGCGCCGGACATGGTCGGCGCCGGTCACGGTAAGGGCGGCCTCGGGGACCATCATCGTGACGAAGGCCGAGCCCGTCCAGCGGCGGCACATCTCGCAATGGCAGGCACCGATCTCGTGCGGGGCGTGGGTCACGGCGACCGCCACCGCCCCGCAGAGGCAATGTCCCGTCCGTTCAGCGGTCATGGCGCACCTTCAGGAACTGCCCGTCTTCGGGCGCCTGCGACAGGATCGCGTCGCAGTCGAAGATCGGTTCGGTGACGAGGAAGCCGGGCTCGCCGGGAAAGACGAACTGCACGGGGCTGCCATCGACGGGCAGGAAGCCGCCCGTTCCGTCCGCCCATTGCGTCGGGCCGGCAAAGAACAGCCGCCACTCGGGATGGATGTATTCCCGGCCATGGGCCTGCCGCAGGACGGTGCCGCCGATGCTGGTCTCGGTGAACTCGAACTCCGTCTCCTGCAGCACAACGCCGTCGATGGTGAAGCTCTGCCCCGTCAGCCGGTCATAGCCGGTCACGCGGCTCCGCTCGCCCGTGTCGCGCGTCAGCCCGAAGTCGTAGCTGTCCGCGCCGGTCAGAAGCTCGGTGAAGGAGGCCGGATCGGCCGGGTTCGGGTCGAGTGTCTGACGCACGGTCGGAAACATCTCGTAGCTCTCGACCCATTGCGCCTCGTGGTCGATGTGGGACGAGAAGAAGAGGCCATCCTGATCGAAGTCCACGCGCCACTGGTCGCCGGCCGGGTCCTGTTCGCAGCGGTAGTGATGCGACACCCGGCAGCCGCGCGATTGCACGGTGAGAAAGGCCGTGCACCCCTCGGGCGGCGTGAAGGTCCGCCCCGAGCCGAGCGCGGGCGCAGCCGCAGCCAGCGCCAGACCTCCCGCCAGGATCTTCGTCAGAAGCGTCATGCCCATGGTCCCATCACCTCGCGCCCGGAGCACCCCAGGTCCCGGTCGCACCGGCCGCCCGGGACCTTCCGGGCGGTCGCTTCGCGGAGAGGCGCCTATTCGGCCGCGGCGATGGCCGGTTGCGCCAGATAGTCGAGGATCGCGTCCGCCGCTTCGCGGCCGTCGCGGATGGCCCAGACGACGAGGCTCGCGCCCCGCACGATGTCGCCCACGGCATAAACGCCGGGCAGGCTGGTCGCATGGGTGCGGAAGTCGGCCTTGATCGTGCCCCAGCGCGTCACGGCCAGTTCGGGCACCCCCCAGAGCGTCGGCAGATCCTCGGGCTCGAAGCCCAGCGCCATGATGGCGAGATCGGCCGGCTCGACATAGTCGGCGCCTTCGATCACCTCGGGCATCTGCCGGCCGGATGCGTCGGGCTCGCCCAGCCGCATCTTCTGCACGATCACGCCCTCGACCGCGTCGCCCGCAATGAAACCGCGCGGCGCCGCGAGCCAGACGAACTCGACACCTTCCTCCTCGGCGTTGGCGACCTCGCGCTGCGAGCCCGGCATGTTGGCCCGGTCGCGGCGATAGAGGCATTTCACGCTGGTGGCGCCCTGACGGATGGCGGTGCGCACGCAGTCCATCGCCGTGTCGCCGCCGCCGATCACCACGACGCGCTTGCCGCTGGCATCGAGCCCGTCGGCATCGACCTCGTCGCCGAAGCTGCGCCGGTTGGACAGGGTCAGATAGTCGAGCGCCTGCACCACGCCCGCCGAGCCCACGCCCGGCGCCGCAAGGTCGCGCTGCTTGTACACGCCCGTCGCGATCAGCACCGCGTCATGCTGGCCCCGGATCGCGTCGAAGCTGAGATCCTCGCCCACATTGCAGTTGAGCACGAATTGCACGCCCGCCTGCTCGAGCTGCTCGACGCGGCGCATGACCACGTCCTTCTCCAGCTTGAAGCCCGGAATGCCGTAGGTCAGCAGGCCGCCGGCCCGGTCGTAGCGGTCATAGACCGTGACCTGAAGCCCGGCGCGGCGCAGCGCATCGGCGGCGGCAAGCCCCCCCGGCCCTGCCCCGATGATGCCCACCGATTCCGACCGCTCGTGCATGGGGCGGCCGGGCGTCACCCAGCCGTTCTCCCAGGCCATGTCGGTGATGTATTTCTCGACCGCGCCGATGGTCACCGTGCCGTGGCCCGACTGCTCGATCACGCAGTTGCCCTCGCACAGACGGTCCTGCGGGCAGATGCGGCCGCAGATCTCGGGGAAGGTGTTGGTGGCCTGGCTGATCTCGTAGGCTTCCTGAAGCCGGCCCGTGGCGGTCAGGCGCAGCCAGTCGGGAATGTTGTTGTGCAGCGGGCAGTGCGACTGGCAGAAGGGAACACCGCACTGGCTGCAGCGGCTGGCTTGCTCGGCGGCCTTGGCAGCGGCGAACTCGCGGTAGATCTCATGGAAATCGTGCGACCGCAGGTTGGCCGGACGTTTCTCGGGGGTCTCCCTCGCCATCTTGACGAACTGGAGCATCGGTTCTTTTGCCATGCTGAGCCCTCCCTCGAGGCCGACTGCGGGGTTCGGACCTCATACAGCAGGGTCGTCAGCGATAAAAGTCAGTATAGCTGACCTATTTAGAGCTTTTTTCTCGGTTCGGCGGTCTGGAAGGGACTTTTTCGCCGCATTTAGGTCAGCACATGTTACCTATCGCCTCAGAAGCCTTTCAGAAGGGCCGCCAGAGCAATCGAGCCCACGATGATTCGCCACCAGCCGAACAAGGAATATCCGTGCCGGCTGACATAGCCGAGCAGCCAGCGGACCACGAGAACGGCGGCAAGGAAGGCGGCGACGAAGCCGACGGCGATCTCGCCCAGCGCCCCGGCGTCCAGGACGTCGCGGTTCTTGTAGAGGTCGAAGGCAAAGGCCCCCGCCATCGTCGGCATGGACAGAAAGAAGGAGAACTCGGCCGCGGCACGCTTTCCCGTTCCGAGCAGAAGGGCGCCCACGATGGTCGCCCCCGATCGCGAGACGCCGGGGACCATGGCGAGACACTGGAAGAACCCGATCTTCAGCGCCACCCCGAGCGGCACCTCCGTCACGTCATTGTAGCGCGGCGCGGGCGCCATCCGGTCCACGAAGAGCAGGATGATGCCGCCCAGGATCAGCATGATCGCGATCAGGATGGGCGTCTCGAACAGCACGGTCTTGATGAAGCCGTGCGCCATCACGCCGACCACCACCGCCGGCAGGAACGCCAGCAGCACCGCCGCGAGAAAGCGCGCCGCCTGCGGATCCCGCGGCGCCGCCCGGATCACCGAGATCAGTTTCGACGCATAGACCGTCAGCACCGCGAGCACCGCCCCGAGCTGGATCACCACCTCGAAGCTGCGGCCCGCGCTCTCAAATCCGAGGAAGTGGCCTGCAAGCAGAAGATGCCCCGTCGAGGAGACGGGAATGAATTCCGTGAGGCCTTCCAGCAGTCCGAGAACAAGCGCGACCAGCGTGGTCGAATCCGTCATGGTCGCTCCGTGTTGATTCAGATCGGGCCCGTCTCAGGTCTTGCGCAGGTTGCGGGCCGAGGCCTTGATCGAGGCATATTGACCCGAGGGGCGATAGCTCCAGAGATATTCGGGCAGCACCGCCTCCATCGCGGTGGGCGAGATCCCGAGATCCGCGAGCCCTCGGGCGCCGGGCGAGACCACATTGTCGCGCGCAAGGTTACGCACCTGATCCCGCGTCAGCGTCTTGTTGGCCAGAAGCCCGAGCGTCACCGTCTGGAGCAGATCCAGCGTCGCCGCCATCAGCCTCGCCACGCCGAAGGGCACGTTGACGATCATCTTGCGCCGCTCGATCACCCGCAGCAGCATCTGCATCAGCGCGCGGAAGCTCTCGGCGTCGGGGCCGCCAAGCTCGTAGATGCCGGGCGCCGCCCGGCCCAGCACACCCGCCACGGCGGCCTGCGCCACATCGTCCACGAACACCGGCTGAAACCGGGTCTCGCCGCCCACGACCGGCAGAACCGGGCTGAAGCGGGCCATGCGCGCGAAGCGGTTGAAGAAATCATCCTCGGGCCCGAAGATCACCGAGGGGCGCAGGATCACCGCGCGCGGGAAGGCCTGAAGCACGGCGGCCTCGCCGGCGGCCTTGCTGCGCGCATAGGCGCTGGGAGAATCCGCATCGGCGCCGATGGCCGAGATCTGGACCAGCGCCTGCACGCCCTCGGCCGCGGCCAGCCGCGCCACGCGGGCGGCGCCCTCGGCCTGCACCGACTGGAAGCGGTTCTTTCCGGCCTCGGCCAGGATGCCCACGCAGTTCACCACCGCATCGGCTCCGTGCATCACCGCCCGCACGGAAGCATCGTCACGGATGTTGCAGAACACCGGCTCGACCTGCCCGACCACCCCGTAGGGCTTGACGAACAGCGCCTCGTTCGGACGGCGGACGGCGACGCGAACGCGCCAGCCCTGCTGGGCCATCCGGCGCGCGATGTAGCGCCCCACGAAGCCCGACCCGCCGTAGATCGTCACCAGCTTGCTCATCTTCCGTCCTCACCCCGGCTTGGCCCCAAAGATTGCCCCTTCCCATAACTTTACGGCGGCAGCGGAACAAGCGTGAATGATCCTGCGGATTTTTCGTGACACCCCGTTGACACTGCCGAATCCCCCATATACATCGCGGCTCACGACACCGGCCCAGGTGGCGGAATTGGTAGACGCGCACGGTTCAGGTCCGTGTGCCGCAAGGCGTGGAGGTTCGAGTCCTCTCCTGGGCACCATCGATCCTTCGTGCCAATTCGAAGGATCAGACAGTGACAATCCACCTGCATCGGAATGACTTGCCGGACGGGCTCGATCTCGGCCGGGTGGTCGCCATCGACACCGAGACCATGGGCCTCGACCCGCGGCGGGATCGTCTGTGCGTCGTGCAGCTCTCGGCAGGGGATGGCGACGCGCATCTGGTGCAGATCGAGCGCGGGCAGACCCGCGCACCGAATCTTGAACGTCTGCTGACCGATCCGCAGGTGCTGAAGCTGTTCCACTTCGGCCGCTTCGACATCGCGGCCCTGCAGCGCGCCTTCGGCGTGCGGACCGAGCCGGTCTGGTGCACCAAGATCGCCTCGAAGATGGTGCGCACCTTCACCGACCGGCACGGACTCAAGTATCTCCTGCTCGAACTGGTGGGGGTCGATGTGTCAAAGCAGCAGCAGACCTCGGACTGGGGCGCGGCCGAACTGACAGATGCCCAGAAGGACTATGCCGCCTCGGATGTGCTTCACCTCCACCGGCTGAAGGAGGAACTCGAGGCGCGGCTCCTGCGCGAGGGTCGGATGGAACTGGCGCAACGCTGCTTCGATTTCCTTCCCACGCGGGCAGAGCTCGACCTGATGGGCTGGGACGAACCGAATGACATCTTCCACCACTGATTTCCTCACCACCGCCCGCCGGGTCATCGCGACCGAGGCCGAGGCCCTGTCGCTGCTGGGCGACAGCCTGGGCGAGGCCTTCGGCGAAGCTGTCGAGATGATCCTGCGCGCGCGCGGGCGCGTGATCGTCTCGGGCATGGGCAAATCGGGCCACATCGGGCGCAAGATCACCGCAACGCTTGCCTCGACGGGCACGCCCGCGCAGTTCGTCCATCCGGCCGAAGCCAGTCACGGCGACCTGGGGATGGTCACGCGGGACGACGTGGCCCTTGTGCTTTCCAATTCCGGCGAGACGCCGGAACTGGCCGACATCATCGCCCACACCCGGCGCTTCGACATTCCGCTGATCGGCGTGGCGGGCCGGGCGCAATCGACGCTCCTGCGGCAGTCGGACGTGGCGCTGCTGCTGCCACCCGCGCCCGAGGCCTGCGGCAACGGGATCGTGCCGACCTCCTCGACGACCATGACGCTGGCCCTGGGCGATGCGCTGGCCATCGCCCTGATGGAGCATCGGCAGTTCACGCCCGAGCATTTCCGCGTGTTCCACCCCGGCGGCAAGCTCGGGGCGCGGCTTGCGAAGGTGTCCGATCTCATGCACCGCAACCTGCCGCTGGTGGATGCGGGCACTCCCATGGGCGAGGCGCTGATCACCATGAGCCGGCTCGGGTTCGGGGTGCTGGGCGTGTCCGGGCAGGACGGGCGGCTCGAGGGGGTGATCACCGACGGCGACCTCCGGCGTCATCTGGACGGGCTGCTCGGGCTCTGCGTTGACGACGTGATGACCCGCAATCCACGCACCATCGCACCCGACGCGCTGGCCGAACGGGCCGTGGCCGAGATGAACGCCCGGAAGATCACCTCGCTCTTCGTGGTCGATCCCGAGGGTTCGGGCGCGGCCGCCGGGCTGATCCACATCCACGATTGCCTGCGCGCCGGGGTGGTGTGACCGATGGCGGCGCAGCGGCCCGACAATCTTCACTCCCGGCTGGTCGCCTGGCTGAAGATCGTCCTGCCGCTGGCGGCGCTGGCAGTGCTGTCCACCCTGTTCCTCGTCGCGCGCACCATCAATCCCGACGATGCGATTCCCTACGCCGAGGTGGATGTCGAAGGGCTGGTGCGCGAACCCCGGATCACCGCGCCAACCTGGGCGGGCATCACGAGCGACGGCGCCGCCCTCAGCGTCGAGGCGGCCGAGGCCCGGCCGGGCCAGACCGCGGGTGAAGAGGGCCGGGCCGCGGCGCTGCGCGCGCGCCTCGAGACACCGGACGGCGCAGTTGCAAGCCTTGTGGCGGCGACCGGATCGCTCGACGGCGAGGCGCGTCTTTTGCGGCTTGGCGGCGGGGTGGAACTGGAAACCTCGACCGGCTACCATCTGACCACCGAGGCCATGACGGCCGGACTGGACGAGACCGACGTGCGGTCCGTGGGCGCGCTCGAGGCAACGGGCCCCGTCGGCCGCATCGATGCCGGATCGATGCGCCTGAGCGAGGATCCCGAGGCACCCGGCAGCTATGTGCTGACCTTCGGGAATCGTGTGAAGCTGGTGTACGATCCGACGAAGTGATGGACCCGATGTCGAGGCATGTGATGAAGACGATCCTGATGGCGGCGGCCGCCGCGCTCTGGCTGCCCGCGGCGTCGCTCGCACAGGGCGCCAACGTGGCCTTCGGGGGGGGGCTGACGCAGGACACCTCGCTGCCCGTCGAGATCGAGTCCGACGAGCTGCAGGTGAACCAGGCGGACGGAACGGCGATCTTTCTCGGCAATGTCCGCGTCGTTCAGGGCCCGATGCGCCTCGCCGCGCAGTCGGTCCGGGTGGAATATGCGCCCGAAGGCGGCGGGATCCGCAGGCTCCATGCCTCGGGCGGGGTCACGCTGGCCAACGAGCGCGAGGCGGCCGAGGCGCAGGAGGCCATCTACACGATCGAGAGCGGCGAGGTCGTGATGACCGGCGACGTCCTGCTCACGCAGGGGCCCAACACGCTGGCCGGTCAGAGACTGGTGATCGACCTCACCGCGGGCACCGGCCGCATGGAGGGCCGGGTGCAGACCGTGTTCCGTCCGGGCACGTCGCCATGAACGCGAAATCCGGGTTCATCCTCTCGGACGAAAGGTCCGGTCTTCAAGTCATCGGCCTGCGCAAGAGCTACAAGCGCCGTCCCGTCATCCGCGACGTGACCATGCATCTCGACCGCGGAGAGGTCGTGGCGCTGCTCGGGCCGAACGGGTCGGGCAAGACGACCTGCTTTTACGCCATCGCCGGTCTCATCAGCCCCGAGGGCGGGCAGGTCCTGATCGAGGGCCGCGACGTCACGGCCCTGCCGATGTATCGCCGCGCGCGGATGGGGATCGGCTACCTGCCGCAGGAGGTCTCGATCTTCCGCGGCCTGTCGGTCGAGGACAACATCCTCGCGGTGCTCGAGATCACCGAAAAGGACCCCCACACCCGGCGCGAGCGGCTCGAGGAACTGCTGGGCGAGTTCTCGATCGCCCATCTGCGGCGCACGCCCGCGCTCGCCCTCTCCGGGGGTGAGCGGCGGCGGGTGGAGATTGCGCGCTGTCTTGCCGCAGATCCCCGCTACCTGCTGCTCGACGAGCCCTTCGCAGGCGTCGATCCGATCGCCGTGGGCGAGATCCGCAGCCTCGTCCACGACCTCAAGAGCCGGGGCATCGGCGTGCTGATCACCGACCATAACGTGCGGGAAACGCTGGAAATCGTGGACAGGGCCTACATTCTCCACGACGGCACCGTCCTCAAGAGCGGAACGACGGAAGAAGTGGTTCACGACGAAATGGTGCGGCGGGTCTATCTCGGGCAGAACTTCCGCATCTCGTAGCGCCTTCAGGTCAGGCGAAGGGCTTGAGCTTGCTGTTGACAAGCGCGCGCCAAAAGCAGCCAAATGACCTTGATGCGTGCAGAACCCGCCCTCGTCGCCGCTCCCTCAAGGCCCCGCAGAAGTGCAAGGCCCCACCGGTCCCGACGTTTGCCCGCATCCGCAATAACAGATCGGCGGGCACCCCGGTTCGGGGCGGACTGGCCATGCCGAGTCAAAAGGAGGAATCATGCGATACCAGATCAGCGGGAAACAGATCGACATCGGTGAGGCACTGCAGACCCACGTCAAGTCCGAGCTTGGCGAGGTGATCGAGAAGTACGCCCAGCGCCCCACCGAAGCGACGATCGTCTTTTCGCGCGTTGCGCATGAACATGTCTGCGAAGCCACCATCCATCTGTCCACCGGCCTGACCGCGCAGGCCACGGGCCGGGCGACCGAGATCTACGCCGCCTTCGAGAGCTGCCGCGAGAAGATGGACAAGCAGTTGCGCCGCTACAAGCGCCGCCTGCGGGACCATCACCGCGAGCGAACGGCGCCGGTTGAATTCGGTCCGGGTTCCTCCTATATCCTCGCCGCATCCGAGGAAGTCGAGGATGGAGAGGCCGACACGCTTCAGCCGATGGTGATCGCCGAGATGGAGACGAAGGTTCCTTCGATCACCGTGGGCGAGGCCGTCATGCAGCTGGAACTCGCGGGCCACAACATGCTTGTCTTCCGCAATGAAGGTCATGGCGGGGTGAACGTCGTCTACCGTCGGGATGACGGGAACATCGGCTGGATTGACCCGCGCAACAGCAAATAGCGCGCGCTCAAGGCGCAGGACAAGCGACCGCCCATGGAACTATCCAAACTTCTGATGCCGGAAGCCGTTCGGGTTCTGAGTCAGGTCACCAGCAAGAAGCGCCTCTTCCACGAACTGGGAGAGGTTGCCGCTCAGGCCTATGGCCTGAATGCCTCGGTGGCCGTCGACGGGCTGCAGGAGCGTGAGAGCCTTGGCCCGACGGGCGTCGGTCACGGAATCGCGCTGCCGCACGCCCGGCTCGAGGATCTCGACCGGATCGTGGGCGTGTTCCTGCGCCTTGAAAAGCCGCTGGATTATGACAGCGTGGACCGCCAGCCGGTGGACCTCGTCTTCGCGCTCTTCGCGCCGAAGGACTCCGGGGTGGACCACCTCAAGGCCCTGGCGCTCGTGTCGCGCACCATGCGCGATGCGGGTGTCTGCACCAAGCTGCGCGCGAACACCGATCCGGCCAAGCTGCACGCGATCCTGACGGAAACCCGCGCACCGCAGGCCGCCTGATCCCGGGGCGAACGGGTCATGCCGTTCGTCCCGCGACCGATCCTCCCGATCCGACCCGACCGTGCCTCGACCCATGATGCGGTCGGGCCGGGCTACCGGCCTTCCGGCCGCTAGCGCGGGCGCACGCTGGCCGTGACGTAGTTCACCGACAGGTCCCGGTCAGACAGGCTCCAGCTCCAGCTGACGGGGTTGAACACCATGCCCTTGCGGTCCACCGGGTCGAGGCCGGCCTTGCGGATCAGGTCGTAGAGCTCGTCCGGCGTGATGAACTTGGACCAGTCGTGCGTGCCCTTGGGCAGCCAGCGCATGATCCATTCGGCCCCGACGATCGCCATCGCAAAGCTCTTGGGATTGCGGTTGAGGGTCGAGCAGACCATCAGGCCACCGGGCTTCAGCAGCTCGCGGCAGGCCGTGAGATAGGCCAGCGGGTCGGCCACATGCTCGACCACCTCCATGTTCAGCACGACGTCGAACCGCTCGCCTGCGGCCGCGAGATCCTCGGCGGTCGTGTTGCGGTAGTCGATGGTCAGGCCCGACTGTTCGGCATGCAGCCTTGCCACCGGAATGTTGCGCGGCGCCGCATCGGCGCCCACCACGTCGGCCCCGAGGCGGGCCATCGGCTCCGACAGAAGCCCGCCGCCGCACCCGATGTCGAGCAGCCGCAGACCCTGGAACGGCAGGGGGGCCGACAGGTCGCGGTCGAACTCGGCCGCGATCTGCCGGGTGATGTAATCCAGCCGGCAGGGGTTCATCTGATGGAGGGGCTTGAACTTTCCGTGCGGGTTCCACCATTCCGCCGCCATGGCCTCGAACTTCGCGACTTCGGCCGGGTCGATGGTGGAGGTGGCGGACATGGGAAACTCCTTGCGGTTTCAGCGGTAGCGGATCAGGCTGGCCGGGTTATATAGGACGACCATGGATCAAAGATCAGGCCAAAAGCGCGCAGTCGAGTTCCTTTATCCGTCGATCGACCCGTTCGATCAGCGGGTGATCGACATGGGCGACGGCCACCGGATCTATGTCGAGCAGTGCGGCAACCCGCAAGGTGAGGCGGTGCTCGTGCTTCATGGCGGACCGGGCGGCGGCTGCAGCCCCTCGATGCGGCGCTATTTCGACCCGGAACGCTACCGGGTGGTGCTCTTTGACCAGCGCGGCTGCGGGCGGTCGCGGCCCCATGCCTCGGTCGAGGCCAACACGACCTGGCATCTCGTCTCGGACATCGAGGTGATCCGCGCCAAGCTCGGGATCGACCGCTGGACCTGCTTCGGGGGCAGCTGGGGCGCCACTCTGGCGCTGATCTACGCCATTTCGCACCCCGAGCGGGTGACGAACCTCGTGCTGCGCGGCGTCTTCCTGATGACACGGGCGGAACTGGACTGGTTTTATGGCGGAGGCGCGGCGACCTTCTTCCCCGACATCTGGGCGCGGTTCGTGGCCCCCGTCCCCGCGGCCGAGAGAGGCGACCTGATCGCCGCCTATCACCGGCGGCTGTTCTCGGGGAACCTGATGGAAGAGAGCCGGTTCGGCCGCGCCTGGGCGAACTGGGAGAACGCGCTCGCCTCGGTCTCGCAAGACGTTCCGGTGGGCGAGAGCCCCTCGGAATATGCGCGCGCCTTCGCCCGACTGGAGAATCACTATTTCTCGAATGCAGGTTTCCTCGAGCAGGACGGCTGGATCCTCGCCAACCGCTCGCGGATCGCGCACATTCCGGCCGTGATCGTGCAGGGGCGCTATGACATGATCTGCCCCCCGCTCTCTGCCTGGAAACTGGCCGAGGGCTGGGAGAAGGCGGACCTGCGGCTGGTGCCCTTCGCGGGCCACGCACTTTCGGAACCCGGCATCAGCGCCGAGCTGGTGCGCGTGATGGACACGCTTCCCCGCTAGGCCCGGCTCGCGGCCGGGGCCTGAAAATCATCGGCAGTTTGACATGATTTTCACGGCGGCGTGACGCTTGCAGCCCCAAATGCCCCCCCCTATATACGCCCGGTAGCCGAAGTGGGTGCCACTCCTTCGGCCTGAATACGGGATCGGGGATCGGACGCCGACAGTCGGGCCTGACCCCCACAACATCGCCGCAAGAGAGGTGCATACATGGCCAAAGTCATCGGGATCGACCTCGGGACGACCAACTCCTGCGTTGCCATCATGGACGGCGCGCAACCCCGTGTGATCGAGAACTCGGAAGGGGCGCGCACGACGCCCTCGATCGTCGGTTTCACCGACAGCGAACGCCTCGTGGGCCAGCCGGCCAAGCGTCAGGCGGTCACCAACCCCTCGAACACCGTCTTCGCCGTCAAGCGCCTGATCGGCCGGCGCGTGGGCGATGCCGAGGTGGAGAAGGACAAGAAGCTCGTCCCCTATGCCATCGTGAACGGCGGCAACGGCGACGCCTGGGTCGAGGTGCGCGGCGAGAAGTATTCGCCCAGCCAGATTTCCGCCTTCATCCTGCAGAAGATGAAGGAGACCGCCGAGGCCTACCTTGGCGAGTCGGTGACGCAAGCCGTCATCACCGTGCCCGCCTACTTCAACGACGCCCAGCGTCAGGCGACCAAGGACGCCGGCAAGATCGCGGGCCTCGAGGTGCTGCGCATCATCAACGAGCCGACGGCGGCGGCGCTCGCCTACGGTCTCGACAAGAAGGACACCAAGACGATCGCGGTCTATGACCTCGGCGGCGGGACCTTCGACATCACCATCCTCGAGATCGACGACGGCCTGTTCGAAGTGAAATCGACCAACGGGGACACGTTCCTCGGCGGCGAGGACTTCGACATGCGGATCGTCAACTACCTTGCGGACGAGTTCAAGAAAGAGCACGGGGTCGACCTCACGCTCGACAAGATGGCGCTGCAGCGGCTGAAGGAAGCCGCCGAAAAGGCCAAGATCGAGCTGTCGTCGAGCCAGCAGACCGAGATCAACCAGCCCTTCATCAGCATGGACCGCAACACCGGGCAGCCGCTGCACATGGTGATGAAGCTGACCCGGGCGAAGCTGGAAAGCCTGGTCGCGGACCTGATCAAGAAGTCGCTGAAGCCCTGCGAGGCCGCGCTGAAGGATGCCGGCGTCTCGAAATCGGACATCGACGAGGTGGTTCTCGTCGGCGGCATGACCCGGATGCCGCGGGTGGTGGAAGAGGTCACCAAGTTCTTCGGCAAGGAGCCGCACAAGGGCGTGAACCCCGATGAGGTCGTGGCTCTGGGCGCCGCCATCCAGGCGGGCGTGCTGCAGGGCGACGTCAAGGACGTGGTGCTGCTCGACGTGACCCCGCTGAGCCTCGGCATCGAGACGCTGGGCGGCGTGTTCACCCGCCTGATCGACCGCAACACCACGATCCCGACCAAGAAGAGCCAGGTGTTCTCGACCGCCGAGGACAACCAGAACGCGGTGACGATCCGCGTCTTCCAGGGCGAGCGCGAGATGGCGGCCGACAACAAGATGCTCGGCCAGTTCAACCTCGAGGACATCCCGCCGGCCCCGCGCGGGATGCCGCAGATCGAGGTGACCTTCGACATCGACGCCAACGGCATCGTGTCGGTCAGCGCCAAGGACAAGGGCACCGGCAAGTCGCAGAACATCACCATCCAGGCCTCGGGCGGCCTGTCCGATGAGGACATCGAGAAGATGGTGCGCGATGCCGAGGCCAACGCCGAGGCCGACAAGAAGCGCCGCGAGCTGGTCGAGACCAAGAACCAGGGCGAGAGCCTGCTGCACTCGACCCGCAAGTCGATCGAGGAGCATGGCGACAAGGTCGATCCCTCGACCGTCGAGGCCATCGAACTGGCGATGGGCGCGCTCGAGGAAAGCCTCAAGACCGAGGACGCCGGCAAGATCAAGGGCGGCATCCAGAACCTGACCGAGGCCGCGATGCGCCTGGGCGAGGCGATCTACAAGGCCAGCCAGTCCGAGACCGGCGCCGCGCCGGACGAGGACGGTCCTCGGTCGGTGGATGACGACATTGTCGACGCCGACTTCGAGGATCTCGGCGAGAACAAGCGGAAGTAAGGCCGCAGCGGAACGTGAAGGGGGCGGTCTCGAAAGGGCCGCCCCACTCACGTTGCCCAAGGGGATGTGCCAATGGCAAAACGCGACTATTACGAGGTTCTGGGCGTCTCCCGCGGTGCCTCGGCGGACGAGTTGAAGAAGGCCTACCGGACGAAGGCGAAAGAGCTTCACCCCGACCGGAACGCGGACAATCCTCAGGCCGAGGCGCAGTTCAAGGAAGTGAACGAAGCCTACGACGTCCTGCGGGATGCCGACAAGAAGGCGGCCTATGACCGCTACGGGCATGCGGCCTTCGAGGGCGGCATGGGCGGTGGCGGCGGTGCGCGCGGCGCCTACGGCCAGCAGGCCGATTTCGCGTCGGCCTTTTCGGACGTGTTCGAGGATCTTTTCGGCGATTTCATGGGGGGCCGTGGCGGCGCCGCCCGCAGCCGTGCGCAGCGCGGCTCGGACCTGCGCTACAACCTGCGCGTGACGCTCGACGAGGCCTATCGCGGGGTCCAGAAGACGATCAACGTGCCGGCCTCGGTCGCCTGCGACAGCTGCAAGGGCACCGGCGCCGAGGGCGGGGCCGAGCCCGTGACCTGCCCGACCTGTTCGGGCATGGGCAAGGTGCGGGCCCAGCAGGGCTTCTTCACGGTGGAACGCACCTGCCCGACCTGCAACGGCATGGGGCAGATCGTGAAGAACCCGTGCAAGTCCTGCCACGGCGCCGGACGGGTCGAGAAGGAACGCACGCTCTCGGTCAACATTCCCGCCGGGGTCGAGACCGGAACCCGGATCCGCCTCGCCGGCGAGGGCGAGGCCGGGATGCGGGGCGGCCCTTCGGGCGACCTCTATATCTTCATCGAGGTGCGTGAGCATGCGCTGTTCCAGCGCGACGGCGTGCATCTCTTCTGCCGCGTGCCGGTCTCGATCACCGCGGCCGCACTCGGCGGCGAGGTCGAGGTGCCGACCATCGACGGCGGTTCGAGCCGGGTGAAGATCCCGGCCGGCAGCCAGACCGGCAAGCAGATGCGTCTGCGCGGCAAGGGGATGCCTGCCCTTCGCGGCGGTGGCGCGGGCGACATGCTGATCGAGCTTGCCGTCGAGACGCCGGTGAACCTGACCGCGCGCCAGAAAGAGCTTCTGCGCGAGTTCGAGAAGCTGTCCGAGGACAACAATCCCGAGGGCAAGAGCTTCTTCTCGAAGGTGAAGGGCTTCTGGGATGGAATGACCGGCTGAGCCGGTCCGAGGGCTGCGCCCCGGCCGGCGCAGCCCCTTCCGAGCGGTTTGCATGAGTCGTTAAGGGTTTTGCAACCCTGTGCCGCGCAGACTGGGCACCATGTGTGCGACTCGGGCCTTTCATGAAGCGGCGCTTCCCCTTTTCCCCGGCGACGGGGATGAGGCTACGGCAGCGCCGATCGCCGGCCGGCTGCCGTCCTATATCGCCGATCACCGCAAGCGCCTCCGCCTGAGGTTTCAGGAAGGTGGGGCTGCGGCCATGCCGGATTACGAACTGCTGGAGTTGCTGCTGTTCCGCTCCCTTCCGCGTCAGGACGTGAAGCCGCTGGCGCGGCGCCTGATCGACCGGTTCGGCGACCTGAACAGCGTCATTGCCGCCGAGCCCGTTCGCCTCCTCGAGATCGACGGGGTCGGAGAGGCGGTGGCGCAGGATCTCAAACTGGTCGAGGCCGTGGCCCAGCGAATGGCGCGGGCACGGGTCATGCATCGGCCGGTGCTGTCGTCGTGGGCGGCGCTGCTCGACTACTGCCATACGGCCATGGCCCACCGCGCGACCGAGCAGTTCCGTGTTCTGTTCCTCGACCGAAAGAACGTCCTGATCGCGGATGAAGAGCAGGCGCGGGGAACGGTGGATCACGTCCCCGTCTATCCGCGCGAGGTGGTCAAGCGCGCGCTGGAGCTGAACGCTTCGGCGCTGATTCTCGTCCACAATCACCCCTCAGGCGATCCGACACCTTCGGAACAGGATATCGCCATGACGGGCCAGATCCAGGACGCGGCGGCCACGCTGGGCATCGTGCTCCACGACCATCTGATCGTGGGCCGCGAGCGGGAGCTCAGCTTCAGGGCCCAAGGTTACCTGTGAGCGGCCGAAGCCACAGCTCCACCCGCCGGTTCATGCGCCGCCCGGCCACGGTCGTATCGCAGGCCAGGGGAAGGGCTTCGCCGAACCCTTCGACGAGCGGCGGTGCAAGATCGGGGGCGGCCTCCTGCAGCGCCCTCGCCACGGTTGCTGCCCGATCGCGCGAGAGGGAGAGGTTCGCCTCGGCCGACCCGCGTCCATCGGAAAATCCGACCAGCATCAGCTGCTGGTCCCGGAAGCGGCCGACCTCCACCAGCTTGACGAGGTCCGTCAGGGCCTCACGGCTCTGTGCCTCCAGCTTGTTGCCGCCCTCCTCGAAGCGGAAGGTGATCGACAGGCGCTCGGCGCCGGCCATCAGGCCGGTCAGCCGTTTGAGTTCCGCAAGCGGGACCTCTTCGCCCGCCACGCGGATCGCGTTCATCAACCTCTGCCCGTCGGACACGAGCGGCACGCGGCTCGGCCGACGATCCACGAAGCCCGCTTCAGCCACCGCACGCTGGGCCGGCGCCGTCGAAAGAAACTCTAGGAACTCGCGCGCAAAAAGCGGGAGGCGACGACGCGGAGTCACCAGAAAGACCGGAAGGGAGAGCGGGTAGTCCTCTGATTTCACCGCGAGCGGCGAGGGGATGAGGGGAAAGCCGCAGCTGTCGGTCAGAGGCAGCGCCCGCGCCCGGCCCTGCGCCGTGAGCCCCGTAATTGCGAGCGCATAAGGGTCACGGGCCACGCCGGCGGCAAGGCTCGCCAGATCGCCATGGGTAACGCTTGCCGCAATGGGCCGGCCGAGCCGCGCCTCGAGCGCGGCCTCAAGGCTGATGTCGCGCGCCAGCGCATGGAGCACGAGCGGCATGTCAGGCCCGCCGAGGTCTTTCCAGTTCTTCACCTCTCCCGACAGCGCCCGCGCGAGATCGCGGGTGGATATGCGCGGCAACGGATTGTCGGTCGCCACGATCGGCACCAGAGCGTCGAGGGCCAGCACCCGGGTCGTCATCTCGGGATCCGCATGGGCCGTGATCACCAGGTCGGCCGCGCCGGAGGCGAGCGCCTCGGCAGCCTTTGCCGGGGTGGCTGGCGTGAAGCTCACCCGCGCCACGGGAGCGCCCTTTCCGTCCAGAACCTCGGTCGCGAAACCTGCCTCCGCCTTCAAGGACCGGAGGGCATAGCCGCGCGCCTCGGCCTGCGCCCGCAAAAGTCGGGGCAGCAGGCCATGTCCCGCCTCGGTCGCCCCGAGGATCCGGATCTCGGCCAGCGGCGCGACCAGTTCGGGGCATTCTGGCCCCGAGCAGGTGACACCCGCCGAATCCACCGTCAGCGGCCCGTACTTCGTCCCGATCCGGTAGAATTCGCCGTCGAAGCCGAGCAGCGTTCCCTCAAGCGTGATGGCGCCGCTGCGCGACGTGAGGGTGATGTCCTGCGCTGAGGCCGATCCGGCCAGCCAGAAAAGCGCGGCGAGACAGGCCGCGTGCCACCCCTTCACACCCATGAATCCCTGCCTGCCCTACCGAGAAGCGGCCATATTCAGGTCTCGGGGCAGATTCTTCAACACGATATGGCCGCCCACACCGTCGCATGCCGGCATGTCCAGGGTGAGTTCGGTGACCGAAGTGCGCCCCCCGACGCTCTCGACCACTTCGGCCAGCAGGGCGCGGCCGCAGGTGGACGCGCGCACCTCGGCCTCGAGCTGAACGGTGGCGCGCGGGTCGGCGATCGGAAAGGTGTAGATCTCGGCCAGCATGGGCAGCGGCACCTCCGCCTCGCCCAGCAGTGAGAGGAAGCCGCCCCGCCCGGAGGTGCGGCCCGGATCGACCGCCGAGACATGTCCGGGACCTCCGTGCTGCACCGGACCGTTGAAGGCGTGGACTTCAATACCGTGCGCGCCGAGCCACTGGACACCGAAGCGGTGAACGGCAGCCGCCTCGGGTATCGGCTGGGCGGCTTCGGCTTGCGACCCGTCGGCGAAGAGGACAGCCACGCGCCCCTGGGTGTCGAGCGCGGGAAGGTGGGTGCTGAGGTGGCCGGCCGACGAGAGGCGGCCCGTCACCGCAAGGCCGCCATGCCGAAGCACCACGCGCTCGTCGGCGCGACAGGGGGCGGTGATGGTCAGGGCCAGCATGGCCGCGGGCTCGGCCGCCAGCGTCAGGCCGGTGAGGCAGGCCGCTTCGGTGTCCGACCCTGCGGTCGGCGAGCCTTGGGGAAGTTTGGGCGCCGGGCTCTCGGCTGTCTGAGCGGTTTCGGCTGCAGGGATCTCTGCGGAAACGGGGATGACATGCGTCGGGCGCAGATCGTCGCGCGCCCGCTGGGCCGACGCTTCCATATAGTGGCCGGCACCCAGCGCCAGCGTCACCGTCACCCCGGCTGTTGCCAGTCTCCGAACCCGCTCCATCCTTCCGCCCTGCCTGCTGCCGGTCAGAAGCTGATAAGGAGGAAACGGGGCAAATTGGTGGCAACAACTTGCCGATGCCCGCGATAGAACCGGCTTCCTCCCGCTCAGCGTGAGAAAGAAGCCGGTTTATGCCTCAATCTCGCCGCAATCAGTCGAGGCGGCCGTGGCAGTGCTTGTACTTGAGGCCCGAGCCGCACGGGCACGGATCGTTCCGGGCGACGTCGCCCCAAGCCTGGGGCTGCGATTCGCCGTTGTCGGCGCCGACGAGTTCCGGGGCGGGCTGCGGCGCCACGGCGGCCTGCGGTTGCGGCACCGATGCAGGAGCTTCGGCCGCCGTGCGCTGCTGATCGAGGAACTGGCGCATCACGGCCTGTTGCTCCTCTTCGGACAGCGGGCGCACCTGAGCCAGCTTCTGCGTCACATCCTGCCGCAGCGAGTTCAGCATCGATTCGAACAGCGCAAAGGCCTCGGTCTTGTATTCCGACAGCGGATCCCGCTGGGCATAGCCGCGGAAGCCCACCACCGAGCGCAGATGCTCGAGAGTCAGAAGATGCTCGCGCCATTTCGCATCGATGGCCTGCAGAAGGATCTGCTTTTCGATCGACCGCATGGTCTCGGGGCCGAAGGCGGCGGTCTTGTCGGCGATCTGCCGGTCGGCCGCTTCGCACAGCCGCTCGCGCACCACATCCTGATCGACACCTTCCTCCTGCGCCCATTTCGCGAGCGGCGCATCGAGGCCCAGCTTGTCCATCACCGCCCGGTGCATGCCCTCGATGTCCCACTGGTCCGAGTAGCTCTTCGGCGGCATGTGCATGTCGATCAGGTCGTCAATCACCTGATAGCGCATGTCCTGCGCGATGTCCGACAGATCCTCGGCCTCCATGATCTCGAGGCGCTGGCTGAAGATCGCCTTGCGCTGGTCGTTCATCACGTCGTCGAACTTCAGCAGCTGCTTGCGGATGTCGAAGTTGCGAGCCTCGACCTTGGCCTGAGCCTTCTCGAGCGACTTGTTCACCCACGGATGGACGATCGCCTCGCCGTCCTTCATGCCGAGCGTGGACAGCACCTTGTCGAGCCGGTCCGAACCGAAGATCCGCATCAGGTCATCTTCGAGGCTGAGGAAGAAGGCCGAGCGGCCCGGGTCGCCCTGACGGCCCGAGCGGCCGCGGAGCTGGTTGTCGATCCGGCGCGACTCGTGGCGCTCGGTGCCGAGCACGAACAGGCCGCCGGCGTCGATGACCTTCTGCTTTTCTTCGGCATGTTCCGCTTCGATCCGGGCCCGGATCTCGTCGGGGTGCGCGGTCGGATCGGCGGCCAGCGCCTGCATCACCTTCATCTCGACGTTGCCGCCGAGCTGGATGTCGGTGCCGCGGCCGGCCATGTTGGTGGCGATGGTCACGGCGCCCGGCTTGCCCGCGTCGGCCACGATCTGCGCCTCCTGCTCGTGCTGGCGCGCGTTCAGGACGTTGTGCGGGATGCCCGCGGCCTTCAGAAGTTCGGACAGGGCCTCGGACTTGTCGATCGAGGTGGTGCCCACGAGGATCGGCTGTCCGCGCTCGTGCGCCTCCTTGATCGAGGCGACGATCCCGTCGTTCTTCTCGCGGGCGGTGCGATAGACGGCGTCGTGTTCATCGGTCCGGGCCACGGGGCGGTTCGTCGGCACCTCGACCACGCCGAGGCCGTAGATCTCCATGAACTCCTCGGCCTCGGTGGCCGCGGTGCCGGTCATGCCGCCCAGCTTGTCGTAGAGGCGGAAGTAGTTCTGGAAGGTGACCGAGGCGAGAGTCACGTTCTCGGGCTGGATCGAGACGCCCTCCTTGGCCTCGATCGCCTGATGCAGACCGTCCGACAGGCGGCGGCCGCGCATCATGCGGCCGGTGAACTCGTCGATCAGCATGATCTCGTCGTTGCGGACGATATATTGCTGGTCGCGGTGGAAGAGCTTGTGGGCGCGCAGGCCCTGGTTGACGTGGTGCACGATGGTCGTGCTTTCCGGGTCATAGAGCGACTGACCCTCGGGCAGCAGGCCAGTCTCGTGCAGCCGCGTTTCCAGGAACTCGTTGCCCTCCTCGGTGAAGGTCACGTTCCGCGTCTTCTCGTCGAGCTTGTAGTGCTCCTCGACGAGTTCCGGGATCAGCTTGTCCACCTTGGTGTAGAGATCGCTGCGGTCCTGGCTGGGCCCCGAGATGATGAGCGGCGTCCGCGCCTCGTCGATCAGGATCGAGTCGACCTCGTCCACGATGGCGAAGAAATGGCCGCGCTGCTTCATCTCTTCCTTCGACGCCTTCATGTTGTCGCGGAGATAGTCGAAGCCGAGCTCGTTGTTCGTCGCATAGGTGATGTCGGCGCGATAGGCGGCCTTCTTCTCTTCCTCGGACTGGAAGGGATAGACCACGCCCGTCGTCAGGCCGAGCTGGGCATAGACCTTGCCCATCCATTCGGAGTCGCGCTTGGCGAGGTAGTCGTTCACCGTCACGACATGCACGCCCTTGCCGGCGAGCGCGTTCAGGTAGGCGGGGAAGGTGGCGACGAGCGTCTTGCCCTCGCCCGTCTTCATCTCGGCGATGTTGCCCTGATGCAGGAAGATCCCGCCCATCAGCTGAACGTCGAAGGCCCGGAGGCCAAGGGCGCGGCGCGCGCCCTCGCGGCAGTTGGCGAAGGCTTCGGGCAGAAGATCGTCGAGGCTCTCTCCGCCTTCCTGCACCCGTCGCTGGAATTCGGCGGTCTTCTGCTTGATGCCCTCGTCCGAGAGCGCCTGAAATTCCGTCTCAAGTTCGTTGATGCGAGCCACGAGGCTGCGGACGGACTTCACCTTGCGGTCGTTGGGCGTTCCGAAGATCTTGCGCGCGAGCGTTCCGAGACCCAGCATGTTTTCTCCGCCTGGTCGTTCCTGACAAGCCAAGTGCTCTTGACATGATCGTGTGACCCATCGGCCTTGCTCCTTCCGCCCGTAGTCTCCTAGAAGGCAGACAGCCCGGCCCCGGCTCACGCGACCCAAGCGATGTAAGGGGATGGAGGGGTCAAGTCAACGTCGCGCGAGGGCGCGCCCGTTCAGGAGAAGGTGAAAATGGCGAACATTGCAAGGTTCTGGCGGGGCGCCTCCGTCGCGGCCCTCTGCGCCCTGGCGCTGGCCGCTCCGGTCCGTGCGGACGAGGTGACGGCCGACACGGTGGTGGCGACGGTCAACGGGCAGGAGATCACGCTGGGCCACATGATCGCGCTCCGGGCGGGTCTGCCGGACCAGTATCAGAGCCTGCCGGACGAGGCGCTTTTCAAGGGCATCCTCGAGCAGCTGATCCAGCAGGCCGCCCTCTCGCAATCGGTCGAGGGAACGGTGACGAAGCGCGACCAGCTGTCGCTGCAGAACGAAGAGCGCGGGTTCCTCTCGGCCGTGGCGATGCGCCGGGTGGTTGAAGGCGCCGTCACGGACGAGGCCCTTCAGGCGGCCTATGACGCGCGCTTTGCCGATGCGGCCGAACAGACGGAATACAACGCCTCGCACATCCTGGTGGAGACCGAGGAAGAGGCCACCAAGCTCAAGGCCGAGATCGAGGGCGGCGCCGACTTCGCCGACATGGCCCGGGAGCATTCGTCCGACGGTGCGGCGGCCAATGGCGGCTCGCTCGGCTGGTTCGGTCTCGGGATGATGGTGAAGCCTTTCGAGGATGCGGTCGTCGGGATGAAGCCCGGCGAGGTTGCGGGCCCGATCGAGACCCAGTTCGGCTGGCACCTCGTCAAGCTGAACGAGACCCGCATCGCCGAAAAGCCCACGCTTGACGAGATGCGCGACGAGCTGGCCGGCCAGATCGAACAGGAGGCGATCGCCCGCCACATTGACGAGGTGACGGCCAAGGCGACCATCGTCCGCCCCGGCGAGGGGATTGACCCGGCGACGCTTCGGAAGGAAGAACTGCTCGACTGATCCGCGAACCGGAGGCACGGGCATGGGCAAGACGGACTGGAAAGACGAAGCCAAGGCGCTGAAGAAGAAGCTGTCGAAGCTCAAGGCCCGCACGAAGGCCGAGAAGCCCGAAGCAAGGACCGCGGGCGCCAAGCTGGTGTCGCCGCTGGCCCCCGCCTCCTTCCCCACCCTTCCGGCCATCGGCGGGGTGGAATTCTCCGCCGTAGAGGCGGGCGTGCGCTACCAGAACCGCAAGGACGTGATGCTGATCCGGCTCGCGCCGGGCACTTCCATGGCGGGTGTCTTCACCCGCTCCTCGACGCGGGCGGCCTGCGTGCTCGACTGTCAGGCCAAGATCGGCAAGGTCTCGGAGGCCGGTGCGGCGATCATCGTGAACTCGGGCAACTCGAACGCCTTCACCGGCGCCGTGGGCGTCGAGGCGGTCGAGGCCGTGACCGGCGGCGTGGCCGAGGCCCTGGGCCTGCCGGTGGAGCGGGTCTTCTCCTCCTCGACCGGCGTGATCGGCGAACCGCTGCCCTACGAGCGCATCACCGCGCAGATCCCCGCGCTGGTCGAGGGCCTGTCGGGGGACGCGATCGAAATGGCGGCGCGCGCCATGATGACGACCGACACCTTCCCGAAGGGGGCCTGTGCGGTGGTCGAGGGCGAGGGCGGCCCGATCCAGATCGCGGGCATCGCCAAGGGCTCGGGCATGATCGCACCCGACATGGCTACGATGCTGGTCTATATCTTCACCGACGCGAAGATCTCCCAGCCCCTCCTGCAGAAGATGCTCTCGCGGCAGGTGGAGGCCACCTTCAACGCGATCACCGTGGACAGCGACACCTCCACCTCGGACGCGCTGCTGCTGGCCGCCACCGGCACCAGCCCGGCGGCCGAGTTGAACGGACGCTCGAAGGCGGGACGCGATTTCGAGGCTGCGTTGGGGCGGGTGATGCTGGACCTCGCGCATCAGGTGGTGCGTGACGGTGAGGGCGCCACGAAGTTCGTCGAGATTCGGGTCACGGGTGCGGAAGGCCCCGAAGACGCGCACCGGGTCGCCATGGCCATCGCGAATTCGCCGCTCGTCAAGACGGCCATCGCGGGGGAAGATCCGAACTGGGGCCGCATCGTGATGGCCGTGGGCAAGTCGGGTGCGGTTGCCGACCGCGACAGGCTGTCGATCCGGTTCGGCGACATCCTGGTCGCCGAGAAGGGCTGGCGCAGCCCCGATTATCGCGAGGAGGACGGCGCGGCCTACATGAAACAGTCCGATCTGGTCATTGCGGTGGATCTGGGCCTCGGCACCGGCAGCCGCACGGTCTGGACCTGCGACCTGACGCACCGCTACATCGACATCAACGCCGACTATCGCTCGTGAAGATCGTCCTCGTCTCGGCCGTGGCCCTCATCGACGGCGACGGCCGCGTGCTTCTGGCGCAGCGGCCCGAGGGCAAGTCGCTCGCGGGCCTGTGGGAATTTCCCGGCGGCAAGGTCGAGCCCGGTGAGAGCCCCGAGGCCGCGCTGATCCGCGAGCTGAGGGAAGAGCTTGGCATCGACACGAAGGCGAGCTGCCTGGCGCCGCTCACCTTCGCGAGCCATGCCTACGAGGATTTCCACCTGCTGATGCCGCTCTTCGCCTGCCGCCGCTGGGAGGGAATCCCCCAGCCGCACGAGGGCCAGAAGCTCACCTGGGTGCGCCCGCAGGCGCTGCGCGACTATCCGATGCCGCCGGCGGACCTGCCGCTCATCCCGATCCTGCGCGACTGGCTGTAACGTCCCTGTGGCATTAGGGTATCAATCGTTTATTTGCCGCACCCCAATAAGGCTCTACGACCAAAATCCTGCGTGTTTCTTTATCGATTTGTGACTAACCTGAACCTGGGGAAACTTGCTTCTTTGGGGGAAAGCAGATGCTCAGGACGATCACGATCGGAAGCTGCGTCTCGGTTCAGGGTCTTCTCATCGGTCAGCTCGCCGATGGCAAGGTGATGGTCCGGGTCGATGAAAAGACCTTCGTCGGATACCCGATTCCATCGAAACGCGCCGCCTGATGATCCTGCGGGCAGGCGGCCCGGAGTGTTGAAGGAAAAGGCCGGGCAAGCGCCCGGCCTTTCTTTTTCGGCGGAAGACCTGCGGTTCAGGCGAGCTTGCGCTCGACTTCCTCGCGTTCGAAGATCTCGATGACGTCTCCGGCACGGATGTCCTCGTAGCGTTCGAAGGCCATGCCGCATTCCTGACCGGACTGCACTTCCTTGACCTCGTCCTTGAAGCGCTTGAGCGTCTTCAGCGTGCCCTCGTGGATCACCACGTTGTCACGCAGCAGGCGCACACCGGCCGAACGCCGCGCCACACCCTCGGTCACGAGGCAGCCCGCCACGTTGCCGACGCCGGTGATGCGGAAGACCTCCTGGATCCGGGCATAGCCGATGAAATGCTCGCGCACTTCCGCCTTCAACAGACCCGAGGCCGCCTTCTTCACGTCGTCCACGAGATCATAGATCACGCTGTAGTAGCGGATCTCGACGCTCTTCTGATTCGCGGCCTGACGCGCCGAGGCGTTGGCCCGGACGTTGAAGCCGATGACCGCGGCCTGCGAGGCTTCTGCGAGGCCGATGTCGGTCTCGGTGATCGCGCCCACGCCGTAGTGGAGGACGCGCACGCGGACCTCCTCGTTGCCGACCTTCTCCAGCGCCTGCACGATGGCCTCGGCCGAGCCCTGCACGTCGGCCTTGATGACCACCGGCAGTTCCGCCACGTCGGCATCGGCCTTGGCCTTGGCCATCAGCTGTTCCAGCGTCGTCGCCGCCCCCGCAGCCGCGCGCTTGTCACGCGCCGCCTTCTCGCGGTAGTCGGCGATCTCGCGAGCCTGGGCCTCCGTCTCGACCACGTTCAGCACGTCACCGGCTTCCGGCGTCCCGTTCAGACCCAGAACCTCGACCGGGACCGAAGGGCCGGCCTCGTCCACGCGCTCGCCCTTGTCGTTGACCAGCGCGCGGACCTTGCCCCACTGCTGACCCACGACGAAGATGTCGCCGCGCTTGAGCGTGCCGTGCTGCACCAGCACCGTCGCGACCGGGCCGCGGCCCACGTCGAGCTTGGCCTCGATCACCGCGCCCTGAGCCGCCCGCTTGGGGTTGGCGCGAAGGTCGAGAAGCTCGGCCTGAAGCGCGATGTTCTCGAGCAGCTCGTCGAGCCCCAGACCCGTCTTTGCCGAGACCTCGACATCGAGCACGTCGCCCGACATCTTCTCGACGATGACCTCGTGCTGGAGCAGGTCGGTGCGCACCTTGTTCGGGTCCGCGTCCGGCTTGTCGATCTTGTTGATCGCGACGATCATCGGCACCTTGGCCGCCTTGGCATGCTTGATGGCCTCGACGGTCTGCGGCATCACGGCGTCATCCGCCGCCACCACCAGCACGACGATGTCCGTCACCTGCGCACCACGGGCACGCATCGAGGTGAAGGCCGCGTGGCCGGGCGTGTCGAGGAAGGTCAGCACGGCGCCGCTTTCGGTCTTCACCTGATAGGCGCCGATGTGCTGCGTGATGCCGCCGGCCTCGCCCGAGACCACGCTCGTCTTGCGGATCGCGTCCAGAAGCGAGGTCTTGCCGTGGTCAACGTGGCCCATGATCGTGATGATCGGCGGACGCGGCTGGAGATCCTCCGCCTTGTCCTCGACCGTGTCGATCACATGTTCGACGTCGGCATCCGAGACCCGGACGGCGCGGTGGCCGAATTCCTCGATCACCAGTTCGGCCGTGTCGGCGTCGATGGACTGGTTCATCGTGACCATCATGCCCATCTTCATGAGCGCCTTGACCACGTCGGCCGCCCGCTCCGCCATGCGGTTGGCAAGCTCCTGCACCACGATGGTTTCCGGCAGCTGCACGTCGCGCACCTGCTTTTCGGCCTTGTGGCCGAAGCCCATCGCCTTCTGGCGGGCCTTCTCCTGCTTGCGCTTCATCGCGGCGAGCGAGCGCGTGCGCCCGCCCTCGCCCGAAAGCGCCTCGTTCAGGGTCAGCTTGCCCGAGCGGCGCGAATCGTCCTTCTTGGTCGTGCGGTCGCGATCGGCCTCGCGCTCGCGCTCCTTGCGCGAGGGCGGCAGACCGGGCTTGGCCGAGGTCGGCGCAGAGGCGCGCGAGTCGGCTGCGTCCGGCTGTGCGGTGGCCGGAGCCGGGGCGGGCGCACGCTTGGCCTCTTCGGCACGGCGGGCGGCCTCTTCGGCCTCGCGGCGGGCGCGCTCCTCATCCTCGGCCTTCTGGCGCAGGGCTTCGGCGCGCTCACGCTCTTCGCGTTCCTTCGCCTCGAGCTCTTCGCGCCGGCGCTGGCGCTCTTCCTCGCGCTGGCGCTCTTCCTCGGCGCGGCGCTTGGCGTCGTCGACTTCGCGCAGCTTGGCAGCGCGCAGGGCGGCGAGGCGACGCTCCATCTCGGCATCCGAGATGCCGGCGGGGCGCTTCGCCGGGTCGCCGAGGTGCGACGGCGAACTCGTCGTGGTCGAAGACCCCGAAGCACCCGGCTTCGGAACGACCACGCGCTTGCGCTTCGTTTCGACCAGGACGCTCTTGGTGCGGCCGTGGCTGAAGCTCTGCTTCACCTGGCCCGAACGCGAGCCGCCACCCAGGCCGAGGGGTTTCTTGCCGTCTGTATCGCTCATGCGTCTTTCGTATCCCTTCCGGCGGCCCTGCCGCCGATCTGCCCGCGAAGCCCGGCCAGTCTGGCCGCTTCATCCTGAACGCGCGTCGTGAGTCCACCAGCCGCGAGCGCGCCGTGTATCGCATGTTCACGGCCGAATGCCAAACCCAATTCCCGGGCCGTCAGACAGCCGATGAACGACCTCTTCCCACTGGGCGGGTGCAGCTTCGATTTGCCGCGCTCCGACCCGTCACTGGCCTGGATGAGAACTTCCGCCTCATCCTTGGTCAGCCAGTCCTTCACCTTCTCGTATCCGGCGACCGCCTCTCCCGCCTTGCGAGCAAGCGAGATCAGATCGATCACCCTCCGCGCGAGCTGCGACTCGACCAGATCGGCCAGCCCCTCCGGCACCTTCACCGGCTGGCGCGCGGCACGGGCGAAAAGACCTTTTGCCGCGGCCTTCTCGATCGCCTTGCGGTCGGCCGAGACATACATGCCCCGCCCCGGCAGACGCCCGAGAATGTCGGGCACCACCTCACCCTCGGGTCCAAGCCCGAAGCGGATCAGGCCGGCTTTCGGCCCGCTCTCGCCCGTGGCAAGGCAGCGCCGTTCCGGCTCGTCCCGCATGTCGTCCCGGCCCCCGCGAGTCATCGGATTCGCGAGGCTCAGGCCTCGCCCTCCGTCTCTTCTTTCTCTTCGGCCGTCTCAAGCTCGGTCGGATCGACCCAGCCGAGCATGACGCGCGCGGTCATCACCAGATGTTGCGCTTCCTCGAGGCTCACGTCGAACTTCTCGAGGACACCTTCGTCCTTCACCCGCTGGCCGTTCACCGTGGTCCAGCCGCCGGCCAGTTCCCAGTCGGCGCAGGTGGCGAAATCTTCCAGCGTCTTGATGCCGTCCTTGGCCAGCGCCTCGAGCATCTGCGGCGTCAGCCCCTCGAAATTGGCCAGGGAATCCTCGAGCCCGAGGGCGCGGGCGGATTCGAGCGCCTTGCGGTTGGCTTCTTCCAGATGGTCGCGGGCACGGGCCTGAAGTTCGGCGGCCGTATCCTCGTCGAACCCGTCGATCGAAAGGAGTTCCTCAGGATCGACGTAGGCGACTTCCTCAAGGTTCGTGAACCCTTCGGACACCAGAAGTTGGGCCATCATCTCGTCGATATCAAGGGTCTCCATGAAGAGATTCGTCCGCTCGGCGAATTCGGCCTGGCGGCGGGCCGATTCGTCGGCCTCGGTCATGATGTCGATGTCGAGCGCCGTCAGTTGGCTGGCCAGACGCACGTTCTGGCCGCGGCGGCCGATGGCGAGCGAGAGCTGCTCGTCCGGCACCACGACCTCGATCTTGCCGGCTTCCTCGTCGATCACGACCTTGGACACTTCGGCCGGCTGCAGCGCGTTCACGAGGAACGTGGCCTGATCCTGATTCCACGGGATGATGTCGATCTTCTCGCCCTGAAGCTCGTTCACCACGGCCTGAACGCGGCTGCCGCGCATACCGACACAGGCGCCCACCGGGTCGATCGAATTGTCATAGGAGATCACGGCGATCTTCGCGCGCGAGCCCGGATCGCGGGCCACGGCCTTGATCTCGATGATGCCGTCGTAGATCTCCGGCACTTCCATCTTGAAGAGTTCGGCCATGAACTGCGGGTCGGTGCGCGACAGGAACACCTGCGGGCCGCGGGCCTCGCGGCGGACGTCCTTGATGTAGGCGCGGATCCGGTCGTTCGGGCGGTAGCTTTCGCGGCCGATCTTCTCGTTGCGGCGCAGGATGCCCTCGCCGCGGCCGATGTCCACGATGATGTTGCCGTATTCCTCGCGCTTGACCACGCCGTTGATGATCGAGCCCTTGCGGTCCTTGAACTCGTCGTACTGGCGGTCGCGCTCGGCCTCGCGCACCTTCTGCAGGATCACCTGCTTGGCCGATTGCGCCGCGATCCGGCCGAGGTCCACCGGCGGCACCTCGTCGATGATCTCGTCGCCGATCTGGGGATCGGACTTGTAGGCCTTCGCCTGCTTCACCGTCAGCTGGGCGTGGTGATTCTCGACCGCCTCGTCCTCGACCACGGTGCGAATGCGCGCGAAGGTGGCGCGGCCCGTCTTGCGGTCAATCTTCACCCGGATGTCGAGGTCCGAGCCGTAGCGCGACTTGGCGGCCCGCGCGAGGCTTTCCTCCATCGCCTGGATCACCAGATCGGGGTCGATCATCTTCTCCCGCGCGACCGCCTCGGCGGTTTGCAGCAGTTCAAGCTGGTTGGCAGAGGTGATTGCCATGGGCGTGCTCCGGGTTGGCGGTCAGTGGCGGGTGATGGGCGTCTCGGCCTCGTCGGCCTCCTCGCCTTCGGTTTCCTGAATCTCGTCGAACTGGCTCTCGTCGAAATTGCCGCTGGCCTTCTTCTGGCGCAGCATCTCGGCGATCAGCTCGTCGGTGAGGATCAGCTTGGCATCCGACAGCCAGTCGAACTTCAGCCCGATGGTCACGAAGCCCTCCTTGCCATCCTCGATGGTGATGAGAACCTCATCGCCCTCGGTCCCGGCCAGCTCGCCCTTGAAGCGGCGGCGGCCGTCGATCAGCTCGGCCGTCTCGATCCGCGCCTCGTAGCCCGCCCAGGCGTCGAAATCCTTGAGCCGGGTCAGCGGGCGGTCGATGCCGGGGCTGGAGACCTCGAGCGTGTAATTGTCCTCGATCGGGTCCTCGACATCGAGCACGGCCGAAACGGCGGTCGAAATCTCGGCGCATTCGTCCACGACGATGCCGCCATCCGGCCGGTCGGCCATGATCTGCAGCGTGCGGGTCTTGCCGCTCATCAGCCGGAGGCGGACAAGCTCGAATCCCATGCCCTCGATCACCGGCGTCACGATGTCGGCGAGGCGGCGGTCGATGGCGGTCTTGGCGACGAGGTCGGACATGGGAACCCCCAAAACGAAAAAACGGGCCGAGCGGCCCGTTGCGATCATCGGTGGAGCCGTCGGGTTTGGAGGCCGAGGCGCCGCTATGAAGGCGCGTATAGGGCCAAACCCCTTTCGACGCAAGCGCCGATTGACAGGCGGCGCCCCGCACGGCCCTCGCCCGGCATGGAAACCTTGCCGTTTACCCGCCGAGCGGGGATAAGGTCGCCATCCCTGCCGATCCACATTCCAGAGGTCTCCATGAACCACGAAGAACTCGTTGCCCTCATCCGCCGTCTCGCGCTGGAAGCGGGTGACCGGATCATGGAGGTTTACAACAGCCCGGACTTCGAGGTGAAGGCCAAGTCCGACTCCAGCCCCGTGACCGAGGCGGACGAAGCCGCCGACCGGCTGATCTCGGCGGGGCTGCGGGCGGCCTACCCGGACCTGCCCCTCATCACCGAGGAACAGGCCGAGTCGCACCGGCTGAGCGCGCGGACCTTCCTGATCGTGGACCCGCTCGACGGAACCAAGGAATTCGTCCAGCGCCGGGGCGACTTCACCGTGAACATCGCCTATGTCGAGGAGGGCGTGCCGGTCCGCGGGGTCGTCTATGCCCCGGCCAAGGGGCGGCTGTTCTACACCCAGGCCGATGGCACGGCGGTGGAGGAGACCGGCGCCCTCGACAAGGCGAAGCCCGGCAACCTCCGCCGCCTCTCGGTCTCGAAGCCCGACAACGGCGCGCTCATGGTCGTGGCCTCGAAGTCGCACCGCGACCAGGCGACCGACGACTACATTGCCCGATATGCCGTGAAGGACATGACGAGCGCGGGATCGAGCCTGAAGTTCTGCCTCGTGGCAACCGGCGAGGCCGACCTCTACCCCCGCCTCGGCCGCACGATGGAGTGGGACACGGCCGCCGGCGATGCGGTGCTGCGCGGCGCCGGGGGTGCGGTGGTGCGGTTCGACGACCATCAGCCGCTCGGCTACGGCAAGCAGGGCTGGGACAATCCCTTCTTCATCGCCTACGCGCCGGGCGTGACCCTGCAAGGCTGATGCGCCGCCGGGCCCCGCGCGGCCCGGCTCATCGACATTGCGGCGGGCACGGCGCCCGCCGTTCCAGCCCCGGAAGGTGCCATGTCCGTCCTGATCGTGATCCCCGCCCGCTACGCCTCGACCCGCTACCCCGGCAAGCCGCTCGTCGCCCTGCGCGACCCGGACGGCACCGAAAAGACCCTCATCCAGCGCAGCTGGGAGGCCGCGATGGCCGTCCGCGGCATCGCGCGCGTGGTCGTGGCCACCGACGATGCGCGGATCCGGGACGCGGCCGAGGGATTTGGCGCCGAAGTGGTGATGACCTCGTCGGATTGCCGGAACGGCACCGAACGGTGTGCCGAGGTGGCTGCGGCGCTGCCCGGCTCCGAGATCGTGGTGAACCTGCAGGGCGATGCGCCGCTGACCCCGCCCTGGTTCATCGAGGATCTGATCGAAGGGCTGCGCGCCGATCCTTCGGCCGAGGTGGCCACGCCCGTCCTGCGCTGCGACGGGCGGGCGCTGAACAGCTTTCTCGCCGACCGCCGCGCCGGGCGGGTGGGCGGCACGACGGCCGTCTTCGGGGTGACGCGCCACGCGCTCTTCTTCTCCAAGGAAGTGATTCCCTACACCGGCCGTCCCTATGCCGACGCCGAAGCGACGCCGGTCTTCCATCATGTCGGCGTCTATGCCTACCGCCCCTCGGCGCTGGCGCTCTATCCGGACTGGCCCACAGGCCCTCTCGAAGAGCTGGAGGGGCTGGAGCAGCTCCGCTTCCTCGAGAACGGCCGCCGGGTGCTCTGCGTCGAGGTCGAGGCGCGCGGCCGGCAGTTCTGGGAGTTGAACAATCCCGAGGACGTGGCCCGGATCGAGGCCATGCTGGCCGAGATGCAGACTGGACGAGACCCAGCCTGATTGCGGCCGCGGATTGCGCCTTTCGGCTGATCGACTTGGCACCTGCAAAAAGCGGCGCACCTGCGTCTTTCCGATGTGCGGCCCGGTGGATTTTCTGTAGAATCTTATCCACAGGAGGGAACTTTCCCTACCGGCGCCTAATTGCCGACATATCTCCGCGACAAGGTGCGGTGGGTTCCAACTCCGTGTAAGTTGCACGGTGCCTGCGGATCAGGGCAGGCGAAGCAGAGTGAGAGCTATGACAACAAAGAAGGTTACCAAAGCCGTTTTCCCGGTCGCAGGGCTTGGGACGCGCTTTCTGCCGGCGACCAAGTCGATCCCGAAAGAGATCATGACGCTGGTTGACCGCCCCCTGATCCAATATGCGATCGACGAGGCGCGGGCGGCCGGCATCAAGGAATTCATTTTCGTCACCTCGCGCGGCAAGAGCGCGCTCGAGGATTATTTCGACAATGCCCCGGAACTCGAGGCGGCGCTGAAGAAGCCGGGCAAGGAGCATCTGCTCGAGGTGCTGGAAAGCACCAACATGGAAAGTGGCGCCATCGCCTACGTCCGCCAGCACAAGGCCCTGGGCCTCGGCCACGCCGTCTGGTGCGCCCGGCGGCTGATCGGAGACGAGCCCTTCGCCGTGATGCTGCCCGACGACGTAATCGCGGCCGAGAAGCCGTGCCTCCAGCAAATGGTGGAGGCGTATGAGCAGACCGGCGGCAACATGGTGGCCGCGATGGAGGTGCCGCCCGAGAAAGCCTCGGCCTACGGCGTGCTCTCGGTCGAGGAAGACATGGGCTCGATCGTCAAGGTCAACGGGATGGTCGAGAAACCGAAGGCAAATCCGCCTTCGAACCTCGCGGTGATCGGGCGTTACATCCTGACGCCAAAGGTGCTGAACAACCTGAACCGCAAGAAGGAAGGTGCAGGCGGCGAAATCCAGCTGACAGACGCCATCGCCGAGGAGATCGAGGGTTCGGGCAAGGTGTATGGCTTCCGGTTCCGCGGCCAGCGCTACGATTGCGGCTCGAAGGCCGGCTTCCTGCAGGCGACGGTGGCCTTTGGACTCGCCCGACCCGAGTTGCGCGATGAATTCTCGGGATACCTGAACGACATGATGGCTCTCGAGAGGGCGGCCCAGTAACCGGAACCCGGACCGGCGCCGTCGTGACCTGGACGCGGCTTTGCTCGCGTGCGGATCGTGAGCCGCTGACCGGCATCGCCCGGCTGTAGCCTGTCTTCCACTCGCGGCAGGACAAGCCGAAGCTTGACCTGCTGCGCACGCCATCTGGATCAGACTGGCCGACGATGTCATCGTCCGCAAGCGGTGGTCAGGACACAGGAATTCAACGGAGCGGGCGCAGCAGGTCTTCAATCTTCTGGCGCGTGCGGACGCTCTCTTCGAGGGCGTTCCGACCATGGTGGAGAGAAACAGCGGCCTTCTCCGGCGTCACGACCGCCTGGCTTGCAGAGGCCGCCTGAGGCGCATCATCGGCTGTCGCTCGCACCTCATCCTCTGGACGATCTGCCCCACTGGCGCCAGCCGCGGGCACTGGCGGGATAACTTCGTCAGTCCCTTGCGTGATAAAGTGAAGCGGGGGCATGATGGCGGCGCTATCCTTGGTCGCGTCGTCCCCTCTCCACCATCGGTCGGCTGATGCCTCCAGGCCGAGAGAGCGCAGCCGGTCCGCCAAGGCCTGGCGCGTGGCTTGAGGCAGCGGTGGACGCGGATCAGAGTCGGCCAGAACTGCATGTTCCAGCAGGCTGCTGTCGGGTCCAAACGCCGCGAGAAGGCGCCAGACATCCTCGTCCGCTTCAGGTGCAAGGTCGTGACGCGCAAAGGCCTGATCGAAGTCACCGCTCAAAGCAAGGGCAAGTCGGTAAGCTCGGCCCAGTCTTGCCTCCAGCCTGGTTCCTCGAGCTTCATGATGCATGGCCGCCAGTTGCAGCACATCGTCTGCCGTCGGAGCCTCCCCATAAGCGGCCTTCCGTTCGATCAGCAGCGCAAGAGCCTCGCCGCTCATGGAACCCGGCTCCGCCTTTACGCGCTCAAGATCGGCGAGAGGAAGGGGTTCCCCTGTGACCATCATGAGGCGCGCCTCCGTCAGGGTCACGCCAGCGCTCGGGTCCGTGCTGCCTCGCATCATGATCTGCCGGATGCCTTCGGCATTTGCCAGATCGCCCAGATTCATGAGCGTCTCGGCCAGCCGGGGCCCAAGCGTCTGGCGCAGGTGTCGCGGCAGCGAGGAGAAGGCACGCAATACGGCGGGAGCATTGACAGCCCGGCTGCTCGTGGGCGGATCAGCGAGTACCGACCAAAGCGCGGCGGCCGTATCGCAGCTTGCCATCGACGACAGTGGTCCACCCGGCTGTCTTTCACCGTCGAGCACACGCGCCATCGTCTCCCATGTCTCACGGTCGGCGCTTTCGAACGTGAAGGTCTCAAGCAGGAGCCGGGCCTCTGCCCCGAAGCCGAGACCGAGGTAGAAGCGGACAGCAGCCGCAATGGCCTCCGGCCGAGGCTGGTCGAATTCACCGGTCAGACCCGAAAGCGCCGCACTCATCTGCTCGGCTACGGGCCGACCGTCGAGCCAGGAAGCAACATCCATCCTCTCATCCGCCGGACATTCGGCGCCCGTGGCGGTGAGCTTAGCAGGATCGTGCTGGAGCACCGAGATTCCGTAGCCCGGCTCCGGCAGGATCCGAACATTCGCTCCAGGATCGGTCGCAGGTGCAGCGCTTGCCGCAACGGGCGTCTTCTCGACGAAATCGACAGCTCCGGCAGCCGAGCCGCGGCTGAGTTGCTCGACCAACGACTGACGCATGGCTGCTACGAACGGTTGCTCCAAGGGCGGCGCGGGCGCAGCTTCGAACGGCCGCCTATCGACGGTCCGCCAGTCGTAGGGAGGCGGAGAGGAAACGGGGCGGGCACGCGGCCTGATCTCGGCCACGCCGGGCTGCGGCAGGGGCTTTTCGTGGGCAGCCCCCGCGAGGGCTGCCCCATCATGAATATCAAGCACGATCACGCCGGGCCGGATCTCGGTGGGCGTGATGTGACAGGCGCAGGAAAGACCGATCCTGAGATCGCCGTTCGGAGCCGGCTCCAGAGATCCCAGGCGCTGGCGCGTGATCACGCGGAAGGCGTTCGACAAGGCGAACGTGCGACCTCCGGGGGACAGGCGAAGTGCGTAGCCCTCGGCCGTCCGGCCGAGCGTCCAGGCCCGGATGCCGGCGTCCTCCACAACAAGGCGCGTGAAGCCCGGATGCTCCCCCGTACGTACGACCACCGGCTCTGCGTTTGCAACGGCGCTTGCGGCCAGGAGCGTGAGGACGGAGCCCATGCCAATCCTTGTCATGCCGCCTCCTGCTTCAGGGCGCGGATCGCTTCCTCGAGGTCCGTGAAACTGGGCCGGACATGATGCGGTGTATTCTGCCGCCCGACTTCGATGCACATGTTTGCCGGGTGATTGTGGAGATTGGCGATCAGCACCTCGCGGATCAGATTGTAGAAATGGCCATCCTCCTCGATCACGGCCCGCACGCGGGTCGCGAACGGACCGACGAGACCGTAGGCCAGAAAGACGCCGAGGAATGTTCCCACCAACGCACCGCCGATCATCTTTCCGAGAATCTCCGGCGGCTGGTCGATGGAACTCATGGTCTTGATCACCCCCAGAACGGCGGCGACAATCCCCAGGGCCGGCAGCGCATCTGCCATGGACTGCAGCGCATGGCTGGAATGAAGGGCGTGGTGCTGCGCCTTCTCGACTCGTTTGTCGAGCACCTCTTCGACTTGATGCGGATCATCGTAGTTCATTGAAGCCGCGCGGAGCGTATCGCAAATCAGTTCGATCGCGTCGTGATCGTGCTGAATCTTCGGATAGCGCGAGAAGACCGGGGACGCCTCCGGATTCTCGATATGCTCCTCGAGGCCGACAGGATTGACCTTGGCAATCCGCACAAGCTCGAACAGCAGGCACAACAGGTCCCGGTAGTCTGCCGGTTTCCAGCGCGGCCCCTTGAATACCTTTCCGACGTCCTTGAGGGTCTGCTTGACCGCAGAGAGGTCGTTGGAGAGCAGGAAGGAGCCAACCGCAGCGCCGCCAATCATGATCATCTCGAACGGCAACGCCTTCAGGATGATGCCGATCTTTCCGCCGGCCATCATGTAGCCGCCGAACACCATCACGAACAGCACGATGACGCCGACGATCCCGAACATGACCAACCTCCTGCTTGTGGTGCGGCCGACCTTCGCAGGGCGGCGTTAAGAAAGCCTCACTCCGTGGGCGCGAGCGCATTCCGCCCGGCGAGCAGGACGCTGACGCTGTAAGCCGCCTCCGGCGACATGCCGGACATGACGGCCGCGGCCGCCTCGGGCTGCATGCGGCCCATGAAGCCCGCCGCAAATTCCGGAGCCATGGCTTCGAACAGCGCCGCAGCCTCCTTCGGCTTCATGGACTCATAGACGCTGGTGAGGCGGGCCACATCGTTCTCGGCGGCTCCGTCGGCTCGCGCGATGGTCTCGCTCAGGGAAGCCTCGGCTGCCGCCAGTTCGGCAAGCCGCTCTCGCACAAGCACTTCCGCCTCGTCGAGTGCGGCCCTTCGGTCCTCCATCGCCTGCTCCTGCGCCCGAACCTCCGCTTCGCGTTCGCGCAGTGCCTCGGCAAGGGCGAGAGGCGGCTCCGGGCAGGTGAGAGGCGCATCGGACACCGACGTCTCCGGGGCCCGCGCCATCGCGGCTCCAATGCCCGAGCCCAGACGCATCGCGGCTGAGGACGCGAGAAGCAACGCGAGCAGCACGAGGGCACCGCGCGCGCGAAAGCGACGGGACGTCATGCGCGCGCCTCGGCTTCATCGCGGTAGGAACGGCGGCGCACGAAGCGGAGACGTCGCTCGGCCTCGGCCTCCTGCTCGGCACGCGGATCCCCACCCGTGTCGGGCAGGTCGTGCATCGAGGCGAGCAAGAGCTCGAGTCGGGCCGCAACCGCCTCGGCCCGCTCCGTCAGCGATTCGAGGGAACTGGCCGAGACCATGGCCGCACCGCGCGCCTTCTCCAGCGCGCGGGTCATCTCGTCCACCTGAGAGGACAGCACGGCGATCGCACCGCCCATCCCCCCCTCGAGCGTCGAAAAGCGCTTGAGCCGCTGAGACAGGACATAGCAGTAAAGGGCGGCGCCGAATGCACCGCCGGCCATCAGGATGTCCGCAATGAAATCCACTCTCGCCTCCTAGTTCAGCACGAATTCGGTCACCAGAAGGTCACGCACGCGGCCTTCTCCGGTGACCATCTGGATGCGGCGCAGCATCTGCGCGCGCAGTTCGACCAGCGCGCCGGGGTTCTCCAGGCGCGAGACGGCCACGGCCCGCAGGTAGCCGTTGATGACATCGATGATCCGCGGCATGAGGAGCGCGACATCGGCCGCATTGGCCTTCGCAACCTCGAGCTGCGCGGTGAATCGCAGATGAGAAAGGGTCGTATCGCGGCC
Source organism: Cereibacter azotoformans (assembly GCF_021391315.1). NCBI lineage: Bacteria > Pseudomonadati > Pseudomonadota > Alphaproteobacteria > Rhodobacterales > Paracoccaceae > Cereibacter > Cereibacter azotoformans. The sequence continues at coordinate 2,858,771 of NZ_CP090021.1, forward strand.
CAGACTGATGACGATCGGATCAACGGGCACGAAGGCGATATCGGGCAGAGGAACCGGGCCCGCCTCCACCGTCGGACCGCCGTGCCCTGTCGGAGACAGGATCAGGCCCGACCAGGTCGCGTAGAATCCGACACCGCCCAGCGCCAGGGCAAGGACAGCGCCGCCAATCAACGGCATCAGTGACCGCTTCTTTCCCGTTTCGACTTGATCCGCCGCCGCATCCGCCATGATCGACTCCTTCCCTCGCAGTCGATCTATAGGCGAGATCCTCCTAACCGATTGTTAAGCCACATCCGCCATTGATGGTCCGGCGAGGCAGAAGCCCCAAGTCGGAGACCGAAGTGCAGAATCTGATTTCCATCTGGAACGATCTTGACGGGCGCCGCCGCGCCATCGTCGTCGGGGCGACGGTGGCCATGTTCCTTGCCATATTCGGCCTGTCGCAGTTCGCGAACAAGCCGCGCATGGCCCTTCTCTATGCGGGCCTGCAGGGTGCGGTTGCGGGCGAGGTCGTCGCGGCTCTCGAAGCGCAGGGCGTGGCATATGAGGTGCAGGGCGATTCGATCCACGTCGATGCGAGCCGGCGGGATGAGCTGCGAATGAAGCTGGCGGGTGAAGGTCTCCCTGCCACGGGCACGGCGGGGTACGAACTGCTCGACGGACTGTCCGGCTTCGGAACAACGTCGCAGATGTTCGATGCCGCCTATCTGCGCGCGAAGGAAGGAGAGCTTGCCCGGACGATCCTTGCCAGTCCGCCGGTCAAGGCGGCGCGCGTGCATATCGCACCAGCCGCCGCGCAACTCTTTCAGCGCGAGCGCAGGCCCACGGCCAGCGTCACGGTGACGACATCGGGCGGAAACCTCACCATGGAACAGGCACGGGCCTTCAAGCACCTGATCGCCTCCGCCGTGGCGGGAATGCAGCCTGAGGATGTCTCGGTGATCGACACGGTTGGCGGACTCATCCGGGCGGGTGACACCGGAGACGGCATCGCGGGCACAGCCGGCACCCGCGCAGCAGAACTGCGCCGCAACGTGGAGCGCCTGCTCGAGGCGCGGGTCGGGCCGGGCCGTGCGGTCGTCGAAGTCAGCTTGGATGTCGAGACCGCGAGCGAGACGATCGTGGAGAAGACCTTCGATCCGAAGGGGCGCGTGCCGATCTCATCGGAATTGCAGGAAAAGACCAGTTCGTCCACACAGCCCGCGCCCGACGTGACGGTGGCCTCGAACTTGCCGGAAGGCGATGCCGCTGGCGGCTCTGCCGGCAAGTCGAACTCGAGCGAGACGCGCGAGACAACCAACTTCGAGGTGTCGCAGACGCAGCGCGAGCTTCTGCGCCAGCCCGGCACGGTCCGGCGCCTCACGGTCGCCGTGCTGGTCGATGGTGTCCGAATGGCCGGGGAGGATGGACAGCTGACCTGGCAACCTCGGCCGGAAGAGGAACTGGCGGTGCTTCGCGAACTGGTCGGCGCGGCCGTCGGGCTGGACGAATCGCGCGGAGACAGGCTGACCCTGCGATCGCTGATCTTCGAGACGCCGCCGGACCTCGGCACACTGGCAGAGGCCGGTATGCTGGGGCGCCTGGGCAGCTTCGACCTGATGAGCCTGATCCAGATAGCGGTTCTGGCACTCGTGGCGCTGATTCTGGGCCTGTTCGTCGTGCGGCCGGTGCTGACCGCGCGGCGCGATCCGGCGCTGTCGCCAGTGACGCCGCCGCTCGCCCTGCCCGGCTACGGCGGCACCAACGAGGCGCTGACGGGGGAAATCGACGACAGCACTGATCTGCCCGATTTCCCGATGGTGGCCTCGGCTCCGCTGGATTTCGACGACGAACCCGATCCCGTCGCGCGCTTGCGCCGACTGATCGAGGAACGGCAGGCCGAGTCGGTTGAAATCCTGCGAGGCTGGATGGAACCGCAGCGTGAGGCGCCGTGATGGCGATCCGGCTCGAGACATTCGAGGTCGAGGCTGAAGCGGCATCGGATCTTGTCGTCACGGACGCAACGGCCATCGAGAACGGCCGCCTGGCCTCCTACGAAGAGGGTTACAGTGCCGGCTGGGAGGACGCGGTCAAGGCGCAGGCGGCGGATCAGGCGCGCCTGCACAGCGACCTCTCAAGGAACATGCAGGCGCTGGGCTTCACGTTTCACGAAGCGCGCATGCATGTTCTGCGCGCCATGGAGCCCCTGATGGAGGCGCTCATTGGCCGCATTCTACCCGAGATGGCGCGGGAAACGCTGGCTCCGGTGGTGCTCGAGACATTGATGCCCCTCGCCGAGCAGATGGCCGACGCCCCCGTCACGATCCTGGTCAATCCCTCGGTCCGCCCGGAGATCGAGGCGCTGCTCGGTCCGGCGACGGGACTTCCGCTGTCCCTTGTGGACGAGCCAAGCCTCGGAGACGGGCAGGTGTCGCTGCGTCTGGGAGGTGCGGAGACATGTGTGGACCTGGACCGTGCGGTGAATGAGATCGCGGGCGCGGTGCGCAGCTTCTTCGATCTCGACCAAAAGGAGATCCGTCATGGATGAGGCCGACCCGAACCCTTTCAGCCAGGTCCCGATCGAGATCACCATCTCGGTCGGGCGGGCGCGCCCCCCCGTGCGCGAGCTGCTGAAACTGCAGCGAGACGCGGTTCTGGCGCTTGATCGGCGCGTGGATGATCCCGTGGACCTTTATGTCGGCGACCGGCTGATCGGGCGGGGCGAGCTGACCGAACTCGAGGGCGATCAGGCAGGGCAACTCGCGGTCCGGCTTACAGAGGTCGCCAACCTTCGGGGGGGACTGTGACGCGCATGTTCATGCCTCTTCTGGTGCTTGCCGCCACGGCTGCACCGGCGGCGGGGCAGTCCCTCTCGGTGGACTTTGGCGACGGAAGCTCTCTCACCACGCGCAGCGTCCAGCTCATCGTGCTCATCACGCTTCTCAGCCTCGTGCCCGCCCTGGGGATGATGATCACCTGCTTTCCCTTCATCGTGACGGTGCTCTCGATCCTGCGGCAGGCGATCGGGCTGCAGCAGGCGCCGCCCAACATGCTCATTGTCAGTCTCGCGCTCTTTCTGACCTGGTACATCATGGACCCGGTCTTCACCGAGGCCTGGACCCGGGGCATCGAGCCGCTCACCCGAAACGAGATCGACATTCAGCAGGCGCTCGTCCTGGCCAGCGCCCCGTTCCGGGGCTTCATGGCCGCGCGCCTCGACCTCGAGACCTTCTCGACGCTTCAGGCGCTGAGGCCGGGCGAGATCTCGCCTCCCCTCGAGGCCCCGTTCTCGGTGCTCGTCCCGTCGTTCCTGCTCTCGGAGATCCAGCGCGCCTTCGAGATCGGCTTCCTGATCTTTCTGCCGTTCCTGATCATCGATCTGGTGGTGGCTGCCGTCCTTATGTCCATGGGGATGATGATGGTGCCTCCGGCCGTCGTCTCCATGCCCTTCAAACTGGCCTTCTTCGTGGTGGGCGACGGCTGGAGCCTGATCTCGGGCGCTCTCGTGCGAAGTTACTTCTGAAACTCCGCCGTCCAGAGCCGGAAGCGTTCCTGCCCGGTGACCTCGCGGATCAGGCCAAGATCGGTCAAACGCTCGAGATTGCGCTGGACGGCCGCGCGGGACGAGCCGGTTTCGGCTTCCGCGACCGGAGCGGAGAGCAGCGGCCAACGACAGAGCGCCTCGATCAGTCGCGGCGGCGTCCTGCCGGACAGGCCGGAGACGCGGGCAAGCGCGACCGTGCGCCAGTCGTCCAGCCGGTCAAGCAGCCGCAGGAGCGACCAGGTTGCCTGATTCGCTCCGGCATACCAGCGCGCGAGTCGCTCTTCCGGCGTGCCTCCTGATCGGAGAGCCGTGGCTCCTCCGGAAGCGAGGGGCAGGAATGCCTGCGACCGGCCTTCCACGGCCGCCGCGCGGGCCGCGACCACGGCCGCTTCCATGCGCCGGCTTTCGGCTCCGCCGGAAATCAGCGTCCAGCCGTGAAAACCCATGGCGGCCCGCGTCATGGGATGAAGTCCGAGCGAAGCCGCCTCCACATCGCGCCAGTCCATGAGCCAGTCCGCGTCCTCGGGTCGCCCGACGAAGGCCGCGAGGCCGGTCTCGGGACCGGGGCCGGACACCAGACGGCGGGCAGCCCATGCGGCACGCGACAGGGCAAGGCTGTCTTCGTGCGCCGCGCTCAACCGGAGCGCCATCCAGAGCGAAAGTCTGTCCGCCGTCACGCGATCACCGACCCACCAGCTGATCTCCGAAGCCTCGAGAACCGCCAGGCGCTCGCGCGCCCCCGGGGAAGATGCCCGCAGCCGCTCATCCAGGGCTCCAAACCGCTGGGCAGCCCGCGCAAGCTCGGGAGCAAGCGCGGATTCCGCACGTCGCCACTCCGCCGCACGCAACAGGTCCTTGCGGTCAGCCTCAGGCAGGGGCGCGCGGAGCGACGGCTCCTCCTCATCGAGACTGCAGGGGGCAAACCAGAGGTCATCATCAGCCGATTCCCGGTCATAGAGGGACGGCAAGGTCTCATCGGGATCCAACTGGGGCCACTTCATCCAGACAGCATACCACCACTGCGGGGCCGAAGGGAGGGTGCGTCCCATTGCCACACGAGTGGTCTTTACCCTGCCGGGGAACATCGTCATCCTGCGCCTGTCTCCGATCCGGAGAAGTTCCACGGAGAGCCCGATGCTCGTCGCACTTGACAAGATTTTTGCCGAAGATCCATCACCCTACGTTCTTCTGAAACGCGATTTGACAATGATCTGGGCGAATACCGCCTACCTGCGTGCCACCGGGCGCACGCGCGAGGACATTATCGGCAAGTGCATGACCGACGTCTTTCCGGCCGACCCGGATTCCATCCCTGACCAGATGCTCCGCGGCTCCTTTCGCAGGGTGATCGAACTGGGGCGCCCCGACCATCTGCCGCTCATCCCCTACCCGATCACAAGCGGCGACGGCCGGAAGGAGGACCGGTTCTGGAGCGCGACGAACACGCCGATCAAGGATGCAGACGGGCAGGTGGAGTTCATCCTGCAGAACACCAACGACATCACGGCGCTTTATCGTGAGGACGGGGTCGGCGCGCAGCCTTCGGATCAGGCGCGGATGATCCGGCGCGCCGAGGCGGTGACGCGCGAGAACCTCGAACTCGGCAGCGCGATCGATTTCTTCCGCAGCGCGTTCGACCAGGCGCCGAGCTTCATGGTCGTGCTTGAGGGCCGGGATCATGTCTTCCGCATCGTGAACCAGGCGTACCTGCAACTCGTGGGGCGTCGCGACCTGGTGCATCGCACGGTGCGCGAGGCGCTGCCAGAACTCGACGGACAGGGGTTCTTCGAGCTTCTGGACGATGTGTTCCTGACCGGCCGGGCGTTCACCCGCCGCGCCGCGCCTGTCCTGCTGCGCAACGGCGCCGAGATGGACCGCAGATACGTCGATTTCATCATGTGTCCACTGCGGGGCCCGGATGGGGATGTGCGCGGCGTCTTCGTCGAGGGCCATGACGTCACGGGCCAGAAGCTGGCCGAAGCCGAGGTGATCGAGACGCGCGAGCGGTTCCGGCTGATGGCGCAGACGATGCCCAACCACGTCTGGACAGCGAGGACCGATGGCAGGCTCGACTGGATCAACGATCGGTTGCGCGACTACTGCGGTCTGCCGGCCGAGGACCTGGTGGGAGCGGCGCCCATGTCCATCCTTCGCCCCGAGGACAGGGAGCGCGCACAGGAAGCCTGGTCGAACTCGCTGACGCAGGGCGTTCCCTTCGAGCAGGAGGTCCGCATCCGGCGACATGACGGCGCCGACCGATGGCACCTCTCGCGGGCCTTGCCGATCCGCGACGACCAGGGCCACATCCTGCGGTGGATCGGCACGAACACGGATATCGAGGATCGCAAGCTTGCCGAGGAAGCGATCGCCGGGCTGAACGCCACCCTTGAGGAGCGGGTTGAGCAGCGCAACCGTGAGCTGGAGGAACTGAGCAACACGCTGCGGCAGAGCCAGAAGATGGAGGCCATCGGAAATCTCGCAGGTGGAATTGCTCATGACTTCAACAATTTGCTTCAGACCATCACGGGCAGCGTGCAGCTGGCTCTGCGATCGCTGGACGAAGGACATGCGGCACGCCCCCGCCTCGACCAGGCCCTGAGCGCCGTCGGGCGCGGTGCAACTCTGGCGTCACAATTGCTGGCCTTCGGCCGCCGGCAGCCCCTGGCGCCCCGCGTGATCAATCTCGGCCGGCTCCTGCGGGACGCCGACCATATCGTCCGCAGTGCCGTGGGCGAGGGCATCGAGGTCGAGACGATCGTGGCGGGCGGGCTGTGGAACACCTGCGTGGATCCGGCGAATGTCGAGACGGCTCTTCTCAACCTGGCGATCAATGCGCGCGACGCCATGGACGGCCGCGGGCACCTCACGATTGAAATCGGCAACTCCTGGCTGGACGATGCCTACACCAAGGGGATCCAGGATCTGGCACCGGGCCAGTATGTCATGCTGGCCGTAACCGACACCGGCTGCGGCATGGCCCCCGACATCATCGAGCGCGTGTTTGAACCTTTTTTCACCACAAAGGCGGAAGGGCGCGGCACGGGTTTGGGGATGTCCATGGTCTATGGATTCGTCAAACAGTCGGGGGGACATATCAAGATCTACAGCGAGGTCGGCAACGGCACATCGATCAAGATCTACCTGCCCCGCTCCCTCGAGGCCGAAGATGCTGCGCGGCCTCCGGCGATCGGTCCCATGACCGGTGGCGACGAGACGATTCTGCTGGTCGAGGATGACGAGCAGGTGCGCCTCACCGCAGCGGGTCTTCTGCATGATCTGGGCTATGCGGTCCTGCAGGCCCGGGATGCCGATCGTGCGCTGACGATCGTCGAAAGCGGCGCCCGCATCGATCTGCTCTTCACCGATGTCGTCATGCCCGGGCAGCTGAACAGCCGGCAGCTGGCAGAGAAGGCCCGGATGCTGAGGCCCGGTCTGCCGGTCCTCTTCACCTCGGGTTACACGCAGAATTCCATCGTGCACGGGGGCCGACTTGACAGCGGCGTGCACCTGCTCAGCAAGCCCTACACGCAGGAGGCCCTGGCACGGAAGATCCGCGAAGTGCTTTCGACGGGCGGTTCACCGAGCGCGCCGCCGGCACCCGCGCGCCATGTGCTTGTGTGCGAGGACGATGTCATCATCCGCATGAACCTCGCCGAGACGCTGGCGGAGGCCGGCTACCGGGTTACTCAGGCAGGGGCAGGTGGTGCCGCGCTCCTGCAGATCAGGCAGGAAGCCCCGGACATGCTGCTGGTGGATCTTGGCCTGCCTGACATGAGCGGCCTCGAACTGGCCCGGACGGCCCGGACCATCCGCCCGGATCTGCCGATCCTGTTCGCGACGGGCGACAGCCAGATCCCCGATCTCGAGTTCAGGCCGCACGCCGACGTGCTGATCAAGCCGTTCGGAGACGAGGCGATGCTCGAGTGCGTGGCGCGACTCCTGGCCGGTGAGGTCATTTCACGATGAACTCGGCATGAAGTGCTCCGGCGGCATGGATGCTCTTGAGGATGTCGATCATGTCATTGGGCGCGACCCCGAGAGCGTTCAGGCCGGCGACCACGCGAGACAGGGTGGTCTCCGAGGGGATCTCGGCAAGCCCGGTGCCCTCGCGTTCCTCGATGGACGCGCGGGTGCGAGGGACGACGATCGTTTCGCCCTGGCTGAAGGGGTTCGGCTGAACAACGGCGGGCTGCTCCTCGACGCGCAAGGTCAGCCCGCCCTGTGCCACGGCCACGCGGCTGATCCGCACCTCCTCGCCGATCACGATCGTCCCCGACCGCTGATCCACGACGACCCGCGCAACCATCTGGGGCTCGACCGCAAGGTTCTCGATGCGGCTCAGCGTGTGGGCGGGTGAGGGCGAGCGCACCCGCGCGAGATCGAGCGAGACGGTGCCCGCGTCGAGCATCGCGGCCACACCGCGACCAAGCTCGCGGTTGATCCGCTCCTCGATCCGACCTGCCGTGGTGAAATCGGGCGTCCGCAGGGCGAGCCGGACGTTGTTCAGACTCGCGAAATCGAAATCCACTTCGCGTTCAACACGCGCGCCTTCCGGGATCATGCCGGCGGTCGGAACACCCTGCACCACGCGCGCGGCCTGCCCCTCAGCCGCGATGCCACCTGCGATGATCGCGCCCTGCGCCACGGCATAGATCTGCCCGTCGGCGCCGTTCAGGGGCGTCATCACCAGAGTGCCGCCCAGGAGGCTCTTCGCATCCCCCATCGCCGAGACCGTCACGTCGATCTGCGCGCCCGCCCTCGCAAAGGGCGGCAGCGTGGCGGTCACGAAGACGGCGGCCACGTTTTTCGGCCTGTACTCCTCGCCGGTCACGTTGACACCCAGCCGTTCCAGAAGGTTTGACATGATGTCTTCGGTGAAGGGCGAGTTGCGCAGCCCGTCGCCCGTTCCATTGAGTCCCACGACCAGCCCGTAGCCGACCAGGTCGTTGCCGCGCACACCGTCAAAGCGGACCAGATCCTTGATCCGGATCTGACCGGCGGAGGCCGAGGATGTCAGGCAGAGAAACAGGACGAGCAGCCGGATCAGCATCACAGGTAGTCCGTCAGGCTCAGGCGGCTCAGGCGCGCTGTGAGGCTGTAGAGCGTCTCCAACTGGGACTGGGTGGCCTGCAGCCGACTTGCCGCCTCATATTCGTCGATCCCCAGCAGATCCTTGCGCGCGATCTTGAGAGCGGTCGCCTCCGCGGCGGCGGCACTGGCAGCCTGGTCGATCCGTGCTTCCGTCCGCCCCAGACGCGCGGCCAGATCCACACGTTCGCCGTGGCCCTGGACAAGGACCTTGCCCGCAATCTGAGCCAGTTCGGCCCGGTCGGCCGACGCGCCCGCCAAGGCGCCCCGGTTGAGCATCGCCGCCATGGCCAGACCTTTCAGTGTCTCCCGCAGGGCGGGATCATTTGCCGTCACACCAAGCGTGACCTTCTCGCCGGGACCGACGGTCACCGGGGCCAGCACATCCCCTCCGCCATAAGCGAGACCCGCATATCCGGCGGGGCTGTCAAACCAGTTCCCGATTGCCGTCTGAACATCGGCGGCGCTCGCCGCACCTGCCGCGACAGTGTCGAGCAGGCCCAGAAGAGCGTCGGCGTCCACCACCGCGGCCGCCTGCGGTCTTGTGCCTCCAAAGATCGAGCGGTCGCCGACCTGGGTGTTCAGGGCCGAGACGGCGCTTCGGAAGGCGTCTTCGGCCTGTTCACCCAACTGGTCGATCGTCGTGCTCGAGCCCCCGGGCGTCAGGCTCAGAAGATCAAGCGAGAGCCCGGAAGCCACTCCGTCCATCTGCGCGAGCGCCGTCTGCATGGCAGAGGCGGTCATCGCTGTCTCTGTCGTTATGGAAGAGCGTGCGGCGAGGAGAGCCAAACTGGAATCCATGCTGTTGAGGACGGCGAGATCGCCGCCGACCTTCCTGCGCGTATCCGCCGCGAGCCCGGTGATGACTTCCGTCGACAGGCGCTGTGCATCGGCCTTCAGGGCTACGTTCTGTCGCCGAAGCATGAAGGTCCGCGCGAGATCGCCCAGGGAAACAGCGCTCATCTACATCTCCAGAAGATATTGAAGAAGGGCATCACAGGCCGTGACCACCTTGGCGTTGGCCGCGTAGGCGCGCTCGAGCAGGAGGAGCTGCTCGAGTTCCTTGTCGGTGTCGACACCGTCACCCAGGACGAGGACCTGAAGCTCGTCGCGCCTCGCCGAAGCAAAGCTCGCCTCCTGATCGGCCGAAAGCAGCGAGGAGGACAGGCCCGAGACGATCTCGGTCGCGAGGCCTGCAAGGCTGAAACTGCCCTCGATGTCCGCCGCGGAACAGGGAACACGACGATCGAGAGCCGCACTCATGGCGTTGAAGAGCGTGCCATCTCCCGTGCTGCCGGCCGCCGACTGAAGACCGTCACGCAGATAGCGCAGCGCCCCTCCCCGTTCTGGATCAACCTTGCCGTTCACACCGATGCGGCCCGCCAGACCGCTTGCATTTGCCGCGTCGAAGGCAAGACCTTCGTCGGTGAAGAGACCTGCGTCGCCCGCGGACAGACTGGAGTCCGCGGCCGTGAACCGCTCGATCAGGTCTCGGGCCAGCGCATCGAGCCTTTGCTGCTCGTTCGGCGCAAGCGTGTCGCGAACGGCAAAGGCCGCCGAAAGCGAGCCGCCCGCCATCAGGCCCGGGTCGCCTGGCACGCTGATCGGCCTGCCATCCATGGTCAGACTTCCCAAGGACGAAGACGCCGAGACCAGTCCCGGTGTCGGCGTGAAACCGATCTCGGCCACGCGCCCGTCCAGCAGGGCGGCCCCGCCCGTGGTGAAGAGCGCGATCTGGCCGTTCTCCCGCTCGATTTCGCGGAGAGGCACGATGGTGGCCATGCTGTCCACCACCCGCTGCCGTTCATCCTCGAGCGCGGAACTGTCGCGCCCGGTCACCCGGAGGCGCGTGATGCGGAGGTTGAGATCCCTCACACTCTCCAACCCCGCGTTCAGCTGGTCCACCTGGTCCGCGATCGAGGCATCCGCGCCGCGACGTGCGGTCAGCACCGCATCGGACGCCGCGTTCAGGCCGGAGACCAGCGCCTGAGCCGTGTCGAGCACATCCTGCAGACGAACTGTCGATTCAGGCCGGCTGGCGGCTGAGGCGAGAGCGGCCGAAAGACCCGTGATGCGGGACAGCAGGGAGCCGTCCGCCGTGTCCCCCACAACCTTTGCAATGCTCTCATAGAAGGCGGACCGCGTATTGCGGTCGCCCGCCGCCGCGTCCGCAAGCCGTCGATCGCCGACCAGGGTCATGTCGATGATGCGGTTGACGCCCACCACCCGGACGCCCTGCCCTTCGCCGCCGTAAGCCCGGGCCGACACCTCGAGCTCGCGCCGCGCAAAGCCCTCGGTCAGGGCATTGGCGATGTTGTTCGCGGCAGTCTCGACTCCCCGCGACGTGACGGTGAGACCGGAAAGCGCGCTCGACAGGGCGGTGGTGATGCTCATGTCTCAGCCCGTCAGCGCTTGAGGTTGGTGGTTTCCTGCAGCATTTCATCCACGGTCTGGATGATCTTTGCGTTGGAGGAATAGGCCCGCTGGGTCTGGATGAGGTTCGTCAACTCCTGCGCGACGTCTGTTGTCGAGCCCTCCCGCGCATAACCGACGACGTCACCCGTCGGGCCGTCGCCCGCATCCCAGAGATAGAACGAGCCCGAATCCGGCGAGATCGCGAAGGTCTAGTTGTTGAGCGCGGTCAGCCCGTTGTAGTTGGGCACGTCCACCAGCGGGATCTGATAGATGACCCGCGTGAATCCGGTGTCGTAGGTGGCCTTGATGAGACCTCCGGCATCGATTTCGACGCCGGTCAGGTTGCCCACCGGCGATCCGTTCTTGGTAATGCCGGTTTGGGCGAAGTCGCCCGAGACCTGCGTGAGGGCACTGGCGCTGCCCGGTCTGCCAAGCGTCAGATCAAGCGTGTTGGCCGCGCTGCCGCCCACGGCGAGCGTCACCTGGCCCGTGGCGCTGTTATAGGCGGGGGAGGCCGTGGGCGTGCCCGTTCCGTAGGGATCCACATCGAAAGACACGCCTGCAACCGGAGAGAAGGTGCTCAGCGGCTTGACGGCCGGAGACCCGGCGGGCGTGGCTCCAGAGAGATCGAGAAGCGTGCCGCCGCCACTCCGCGCGTCACTGAACTGCAACTCGTAGATCGCAATCGTCCGGTCAGAGCTGGCCGAATCCTGGATGACCATCGTCCACTTGTTGGTGGGTGAGTCCGCTGCAACCGTCGGGATCGTCGGATAGTAGCTGACCTGCAGCGTTTCGGACGTGCCGAGGTTGCCAAAATACTCGACCGCCACCGTCAGGGGAGAAGCGGACGCGCCCAGCTTGGTCCGCTCCGCAGGAAGATTGACGCCCAGATTCATCCGCGTCGTCGGGTCGGCTGCCGTCTGATTGGCCGCGATGACCACCGGCTGGAGTTGGGAGATGGAGTCGCGCGACATGGTGGGCACCGTCCCGTCAGCGTTGGCGGGCCAACCGAGCAGCACAAGACCCGTATCCGTCTTTAGAACGCCATTGGGATCCGTCTTGAACGACCCCGTACGGGTCATGAGCAGCGCGTCATTCCCCGTCGTGCTGCCCAGGGATGTCTCACGCACGACCGGCAGCATGCCGCGGCCCGAAATGGCGATGTCCATCGCATTCGAGGTCGAGACGATCGCCCCCCGCTCCTCGACCAGTCGCAGGGTGTTCGCACGGACGCCACCCGCCGAATAGGTACCCGAATTTGCCGACTGGGTGATCACCATGCTCTCGAAATCGGCGTCGGCGCGCTTGTAGCCATAGGTGCCGGAGTTCGCGATATTGTCGGCAATGCTGGCGAGCTTGGTGGCGTTGGCATAGAGTCCGGCCACTCCCGCGTTGAGCGAGGATGAGATGGTCATGGAGGAAAGCGCCTTTCTGCTGCTTCGGGCCTTGTCCTCCCGAAACTGCGCGCGGCGCCTTAACACCGGGCTAACATCAGCCCCCGACCGAAGCGCTTATCGGTCCTTTCGGAGGAGAATTACTTCAAGTCGATTGTTTCGGACCGCCATGGGATCAGGCGTGGCAGGCTTGCGATCCGCGAAGCCCGAGATCCTCTGCGTCCGTTCTCCCGGAAGTCCCGCCGATTCGATCAGTTCCCGCATCCGCTGGGCCCGGAGCGCGGACAGGTCCCAGGCCGGGTTGCGGATCAGGGTGATCGGATAGCTCCGCACATGGCCGCTCACCGCGATCCTGTTGGTGGTGATGGGCAGAACCTCGGCCAGAAGGCGCGCAATCTGCGGCAGGATCGGCGCGGGCTGATCGGTGTCGCCGAGAAAGAGCGGCACGTCCGGCAGGTCGAAGATCTCGATCACGAGCCCCTCGTCAGTGATCCGCGTCACGATATGGCGCAAGAGGCGCTCCATCGTCATGCTCTCGCCGGTGCGCGCCTTCAGCAGCTTCTCGACCTCTTCGAGGCGCGCCTGCTCTTCCGCGGCTTCGCCCGTCTCCCCGCGTTCGCCGCGTGCCTTGTTCTCGGGCGTGGCGCGTTCGTCCACAGCGCCGGTGCCCGTCTGGGTCATCGTCCGGTCGTGAAAGACGGAGTCGCCGCCGAAGGCTCCGTCGCCCCCACCGGAAACCCGGTTCATCGGGATCGTCGGATTGAAGTAATCCGCCAGACCCTTGCGCTGTTTTTCCGTCGTCGCGTTCAGCAGCCACATCAGCAGGAAGAAGGCCATCATGGCCGTCACGAAGTCGGCATAGGCAACCTTCCAGGCACCGCCATGATGCCCGCCGCCCTGCACGACCTTCTTCCGTTTGATGACGACTGGCGCGGCATTCGACTGCCCGGCCATTCCGTCCACCCGTTCCTACACACCCGGGTCCGACACTAGAGGCGTCGAATGAATGGCGCCTTAACCGGCGGGATTTTAATCGTTGGACGGGGAAGGCCGGAAGGCCAGCGCGATCCGCGTGTCGAGGCCGATGGTGGCGTAATCGGCGTGGAAGCGCCGCGCGGCGGTCCGGCTGAGCCCTGCCTCGAGCCGGATGTTCTGAAGCTCGGCCGAGGCCGACAGGCGGGCCCGTTCGACCCGCGCCCGGCTGGCGAGGAAATCCGCCAGCTCCGGCCGTGCAAGACCGCCCCCACCCGCGAGAAACAGGTCAAATCGCTGAAAGTCGCGGTTCAGGGCCTCGACGATGTCGCCGTGCCGGGCCGTCACCAGCCGGGCGGTCCGCCGGTCCAGGGCCGCCCCCACCGCACCGCTGAACGGGCAAGGCAAGAGCCCAAGGCGGCGCAGCAGCCGTGACAGGTCCGGGCTCGGGACGCGCTCCGGCTTCAGGAACAGGTCGAACCTTGCGGCGTGAGGGTTCGAGAGGACGATGCGCAGGCTCCGGTCGCGGCGAAAGGACTGGCGCAAAGCCTCGGCCTCGCGGCGGCACAGGCTGAGCACCAGCCCCTGACACTGGGTCAGCGCCTCGCGCACCTCCGGGCAGGGCCGGCGCAGATGCGCCGCGACCCGCGTCAGGGTGCCCTCGGACGGGCGGCGGACGGGCTGGATCGCCAGTTCGACCATCGCCGGAACGTCGGGGGCGCCCACGGGATCCAGCCGCACCTTCACGCCCAGCGCGTCGAGCAGCGGCCCCAGCCGCTCTGCCTGCGCAACGGGCACGGACTCGGCCAGCACGCCGCCCTCGCGGGCCAGCAACCGGCCGGCGAGGGCCCGGTCCAGCCCCAGATGCTGCACCAGAAGGCCGGCCGCAATGGAGGACCGCCGCGGCGCAGACAGGAGAGTTACACGCACTCGGCACGACGATGTCACTGTGGCAGACATGGCTTGCTCCCTGTTTCTCTGCGGTCAGCTTGCCTCCGACGGTGTGACTTCATCGTAACGGACACGTCAAACATGCGTCAAACCGCAAGATCATTGCTCCGCCGCGGACGTGCCGCTCCGCCCTGCGACAAATCCGCGGCCTGTCGGTTCAGGTCCCGGCAAGGGCGGCCGTCACGAGGGCGCCCGCGTCCGGCAGGCCGGCGCCAAAGAAGGCGGCATGACCGAGGTGATGCTCGTCGTCGGCATTCATCGTGTCGGGCGTCAGGGGACGGCAGCCCGGCTCGACCACGGACGCGGTCGAAGAGCAACGGACGAGCAGCCGCTTGATCTGCAATCCGTCGAGCGGAGCCTTGCCCGCGGCCCGGCGCGCGCGCTGCGCCAGGGCCACCAGCCCCCCGATCAGCGAGCAAGCCCCGGATGTGCCCCCGAAGGCGGTGTAGTAGCCCCCGCCCAGCCCCGGATTGCCCTGGGTGGGCATGACCGAGGACCACGGCCGAGAGCCGCTGTCATAACCGAAGACACCGGGAAGGTCGGTCGTCACCAGTTCGAGCGGGCAGAAGACATGCTCCTTGCCGGCGGCCACGGAGTAATCGTGCATCGCGATCAGCGGGTCGAAGCGGTTCAGGCGCATCTGGTGCCGGTTGTAGACGGGATAATCGTCCGCAGGCGCCACCAACGTCAGCCCCTCGCCGTAACTGGAATAGCCCGCCCGCAGCCCCTCGGCCGTCACGGCGCCAACCGCCACGATGCCGTTCGAATCGTCGGCCAGACCGGCCGGATAGATCAGCTGGCTCTCGCCGTCGTTCCCCGCGGCACAGATCACCGGAATGTGGCACGAGATGGCCTGCATCAGATGGCTGAGGATCTTCCACGGCCGGTCGGGCTGAAACCCCGGCTGCGCCGCAAAGGGATCGCCCACCCCGTTTCCAAGCACCTCCAGCCTTGCGAACAGGTCGGCCGCATGACGGCTCTTCCAGGTCTCGAGGTCGGCCTTCAGGTCCTCCTTCGGCCGCAGCGGGCCCCGCACCGGGTCGGGCAGGCCGCGCGGCAGCACGATCACATCGACCTTGTGCTGCCAGGCGTAGAGAAAGGCGTTGATGTACTGGTAGGGATCGCTCTCGAACGAGGTGCGGATCGAGATCAGGTGCGAGAAGGGGTCCACCCCGAAATAGGGCAGCAGATTGCCGTTCGGGTTGGGCTCACCCTGCGGAAAGGCCCGTTCAGGCGGAAGCGGCTCGGCCGATCCGGGCGCCACCGCGGCAGGCTCGCCCACGATCAGCCCGGCACAGGCGGTACCATGCGCCGAAAAGCTCTCGTCCCCATCCGGCAACGGGCGGGTCACGCCCCGGGACTGGCGCAGATCCTCGACCAGGGCCTCGAGGAAATCCTGCTCGTGGGACGAGAGTTGCAGCGGATGCAGCCCGTCAAGGTCCAGATCCGGGAAGAAGGCCCGCCGCCCCTCGCGCGTCCAGGGCGTGGCCTGCTCCATGGCGAGGCTCTGCGCGCCATACCGATGGGTCGTGAAATCGATCGAACGGTCGGCATCGACGCGGCTCGCGAGGTTTGGATGGGTGCGGCTGACGCCCGTGTCGATCAGGGCCACGGTCGCCGTGCCGCCCTTGATCCGGTCCCAGACCGTCGAGCGGATCCCGGGCGCGGGCACTTCGCGCAGCGCACTTTCCGAGACCGGCGGGAGCGGATCCATCAACGGGCCGAAGTCCGCGTCGATCACCTTCAGCGCCGCGAGGTGCCAGAGCCAGTAGTAACGGGGCGCAACCGGGCGCGTCATCGTCTGCCGTTCCATGTCAGTGCCACTCCGATTGGGCCGCGAGGAAGCCGGCGGCGAAGGCATCGCGCAGGTAGGGCGCGAAGCGGCGTGCCAGCTCCTTTCCCGCCAGCGTGTCGGACGGATAGTGCAGCCCCGCCCACTCCCGGTTCTCGGCCACGTTCTGCGCGATCCGCTGCAGTTCCTCGGTGGCCGGATGCTCGGGCAGGATCGCGTTGAAGGCGAACACGATGGAATGGGCCTGAAAGGCGTGGTTCGAGGGGAAGCTCTGATGCGCGGGCACCGCCAGCAGCGGCCGCAGCCGGGGCTCGACCACATTCGGCCGGTCGCGGTCGATCCGGCCCTTGTAGAGCAGCCCGACATATTCCGTGGCCTGCAGGATGTTCAGGAACAGCCCCTCGGTCGCCTCGTATCCCGCCACCTCCGAGATGCCGAGGGGGCGCAGGAACTCCTCGACCGAAAAGACGGCCTGCGCCTCGATGTCGGGCAGCCGCCGCATCCGCTCGGCGTCGCGGGCCTGCATGGCAAGCAGCACGGCCGTCTCGAGCCGTGTGAAGTCGGGCCCCGGTGGAAGGCAGATGTCGAGGCACTCCCACACGAAGCGACGCGCCACCGTGAAGGGATCGGCTTCGGGCAACTGATGCAGGCGCCGCAACTCCAGCGCGGGCATGAGGCTGGACAGCGCGGCCCCCCCGCCGCCGGTCCCCGCCATCTTGTTCTTGTTCTTGTTCTTGTTTTTATTCTTGTTCTTGTTCTTGTTCAGCGAGGACTTGTTCCGCACCGACTTGTTCAGGGCCGACAGTGCGGCCCCTCCCATCGGCACATCGCCCACGGCCGAGCCGTCGGCGCCCACCGGATGCGCGGGCCCTCCGTCCAGCGGCAGCACGCGCTCGGCGTTCACTTCATACGGATGGCGGTTCAGAAAGGCCGCCACACCCCCTCCTCCGGGTTCACACATCCCTCATCCTCCGCAAGATGTCCGGTTCAGTGCCTGCGCACGCCGGCCTTCATCAGCCCGTCCAGAAAATGCCGCCCCCCCTCGGTGTCGAGGCCGGGGTAGCCCCCCTCGCGCAACGAGGCGATCGAGAAGTTCGGCTCGACCTGCAACAGGCGCTCGAGGAACAGCCGCGCCTCGTCGGGCCGGTCGAGATGGGCGTTCGACGAGACAAGCACCCGCAGCAGCGAGTTGAAGTCCGGCCGTTCGGCCAGCGCCGACTGGCCGGCGTCGATGGCCGTCCGGTGATCGCCCGAGAAATTGCCGGTGATCGCCCGCGTCGTCTCGAAATAGTAGCGGTGCGGGCTGAAGGCCCCCAGATGCCGCGCCCAGCGCGCCATGGCCAGCGCCCGCTTCGGCTGGCCCGCATAGGCGTGCAGCATGGCGTAGAGATCCCACGCCAGCGTCTGCGCCGGATTGACCCGCAAGGACTGTTCGAACAATGCCGCCGCATAGTCGAACTCGCCGAACAGGTAGGAGTGGATATGTCCGACCAGCGCCGACACCAGCGCGTTGCCGGGCTCGAGCGCGAGCGCCCGGCGCGCGAGATGCTGCGTCTCCTCGATCAGCGGCGCATCGGCGGGGTTGAACCTCTGACCCACGCGGAAGGTGTTCAGGAAGGCCAGCCAGGCATAGCCCTGCGCCGTGGGCGTCCGGTCGAGATGCCGGCGCAGGATCTGCTCCGAACGGTCCAGATCGCCGCGCGCCAGCCGGAACATCGAGGCCACCGCAGCGGCGATGCGTCCGTCGGCCTCGGCCGCCTCTCCTCCGTGCCGGCGGAGGAAATACAGCATGGCCTCCTCCGTGGCCCGCACGATCAGCGGCATGGCGAAACTTGCCTCGGTGGCCGCTTCCCGGCGGGGCACCACCATCTCGTCTGCCCAGACCAGCCCGTTGTCCGCCGGGTTCTGCAGCACGATCCCGAGACGAAAATAGCTGACGTCCGACAGGACACGGACCTGAACGCTCAGGTGGATCAGCTCGGGCAGCCGTGCCGCGAGCGCGCCTCCGGCCAATCCCGTGTCGCCGAACCCCAGCGGCCCCATGTCCACGAGGCGCAGGTCGCCCGTCTCCATCAGCGCGCGGCGCAGCGCACGCTGCACGTCGGCCTGCAGCACCGCGGCCGCGGGATCACCGCCGAGGATGACGGGAGGCATCATCGCCACGCGCCATCCCGCCTCATCCTCCGGCCGGGCAATCCCCTGTGACGGCCCCTGCGGCGTTGCCGGGGGCGAGGTGCGCGGCACCGCCTGCGAAGCCTCGCGCCGCGCCTCGGACGGCGCGGGCCGCGGGGCCAGGTCGGCCTCGAACCCCGCCTCCTCGAGCCGGGCAAACCAGCTCTGCCGTTCGAGCGACAGCCAGTCCTCGAACTCGGGATCGCGCACGTCGATCCCCTCGAGGAAATGTTCGGTCGTCCCCGCCTCCTCTCCCCGCCGCTCGCGCGAGGCGAACTCGAGCGCATCGACCGAGACCGCCGCCAGATCGAGCGAGACGGTGTTCTTGTCGGCCGTCAGCACATGGGCCGCGCGCGGCCCCAGCGACTTGCGGATATCGAGCAGCGCCTGCCGAAGGCTCGCGGACGCCTGATCCTCGCCCCGATCGCTCCAGAGCTTGTCCCGCAGCCACACGCGCGAGCGCGAGCCGCGGGGCGCGACCGCCAGCATGGCAAGGATCGCTCGTGACTTGCGGGATTTCGGGGTCAGTTCCTCGCCGTCGGGCCCCAGCAGGGTGAAAGGCCCGAAAAGATACATCCGCAAGGCAGGAGGCACGCCCGTCATCCGGTCAACCACCACGTCGCACGACGGAGCCCCGGCATCCGTCCGATCACGACAGAGTGACCGAGGGACGAGCTTCGGTAAAGCAGTAACGAGAATGACCGGCGCGGCGGACCCACGAGCGGCGGCCGCGATGGCACAGGACAGCATCCCGTCCCTCCTTGACGACTTCGGATAGGATCCTTAGCCCCTGCGCGTGATCGAGGCGTCAAGCGAACGTCAAAGCCGGCCGCGCGCGCCACTCCTGATTTCGGAAGGGAACCCCATGCCCCTGATCCTCCGCGGCGCCAGGATCTTCGACGGGTTCTCCTTCCGCGAGGGCGCGCTCGTGCTGCGCGACGGCCAGGTGGCCGAGATCCTTCCGCCCGGCGCGGCGACGGTAGGGACGGTCGAGGAGATCGAGGGCATCCTCGCCCCCGGCCTGATCGACCTTCAGGTGAATGGCAGCGGTGGCGTCACGCTGGACGGCACGGCAACGCCCGCAACCTTCGCCCGGATCTGCGACAGCCAGGAGGCTCTGGGCGTCCTTCATGTCCTTCCCACCCTCATCACCGACCGGCCCGAAGCCGTTGCGCGCGTGATCGAGGCCGCACGGGGCGCAGCCGGCACGCCCGGCCTCCTTGGCCTCCATCTGGAGGGGCCGCACCTCGATCCTGCACGGAAGGGCGCGCACGACGGCAGCCTCATCCGCCCGATGCAAGAGGCGGACCTCGCCCTCTACCTCTCCGCCGCCCGAGCCCTGCCCCGGCTCATGCTGACCCTCTCGCCGGCTGCGGCCAGCACGCGGCAGATCGCGGCCCTCGCCGCGGCGGGCATCGTCGTGAGCCTCGGACATACCGACTGCACGATGGCCGAGGCCCGCGCCGCCTTCGCCGCGGGCGCCGCCTGCGTCACCCATCTGTTCAATGCCATGAGCGCCCTCGGTCATCGCGAGCCCGGCCTGCCGGGGGCGGCCCTCACCTCTGCGGTGTCCACGGGCCTCATTGCCGACGGCCGCCATGTCGCCCCCGAGGTGATCCGCATCGCGCTTGCCGCCAAGCCCGAGGGGCTCTTCCTCGTCTCGGACTGCATGGCGGTGGCGGGCACCGACCTCGACGAGTTCGAACTCAACGGCCGGCGCATCCTCCGCCGCGACGGCCAGCTCACGCTCGCCTCCGGCACGCTCGCCGGCGCCGACCTGACGCTGCCCGCCGCGATCCGCAACCTCGTGCGCTTCGGCGCCCCGGCCGAGCGCGCGCTGGCCATGGCGACTTCGGCCCCGGCCCGTGCGATCGGTCGCCCCGATCTCGGCCGCATCGCGCCCGGCACGCCCGCCGACCTCGTGCTCCTCACACCCGACCTGCACCCCACCGCGATCTGGCGCGCCGGCGTCAGGCGAGACCTTCCGTCTCGACCCTGAGCCAGTCGCGGAAGGCGGCAAGCGGCGGGTGGTCGCCGCGGTCCTCGGGCCAGACCAGCCAGTAGGCGTGTCGCCCCTCGACCGCCCCACCGAAGGCCGGTGCCAGCACCCCCTCGGCCAAGGCGGGCCCTGCGAGAAACTCCGGCAGAAGCGCCACGCCGATCCCGTGGATCGCCGCCTGCATCATGGTGGCGAACTGGTCGAACACCATCCCCCGCGGCACCGCCGCCGTCACCCCATGGTGCGCAAACCACCCCGTCCATCCCCGCGGCCGCGTCTCGAGCGTGAGCAGCGGCAGCGCCAGCAGGTCCGCGGCGCCCGCCACCGGATGCGCGGCAAGGAACTCCGGCGCCGCGACCGCCACCACCCCCTCGCCAAAGAGCCGCATGTGCCCGGCCCTCGGCCAGGTCGGGCTGCCGAAGTGGATCGCCGCGTCGAACTCCTCGCCCTCGAACTCGAACGGCTTCAGCCGGGTGGCGAGGTTGATCGTCACCCCCGGATGGGCCCTCAGAAACCCCGGCAGACGCGGAGCCAGCCAGTGCGTCCCGAAGGTCGGCAGGATCGCCAGCGACAGCACCCCGCCGTCCGGGTCGGAAGCGAGCCGCAGCGAGGCCCGCCCGAGAATGTCGAGCGCACGCCGCACCTCGGCCGCATAGGCCAGCGCCGCCTGCGTGGGCTTCAGCCGCTTCCGCTGCCGCTGGAAAAGCGCCACGCCCAGCTGCTCCTCGAGCCCCTGCACCAGCCGGCTCACCGTGCCCTGCGTCAGATCGAGCTCGCGCGCGGCCGCCGCCGTCGAGCCTGTCCGCGTCACCGCCTCGAAGGCCGCAAGCTGCCCCACCGGGGGCAGGTAGCGCCGCGCGAAAGCCACTTGATGCACTCCCTGCATGAACTCCGGCGAAATTAGCGTTATCCTTGGCCGGCATGAAGCGGTATCTGCCCGCAAACCGCATATCCCCGGAGGACACCATGAAGGACCTGAAGGCCAAGGATGCCCCCGATCTCGGCCGCTTCGACTGGGAGGACCCCTTCCGCATGGAGCTTCAGCTTTCGGAAGAAGAGCGGATGCTCCGCGACGGCGCCCGCGCCTACGCGCAGGAGCGGCTGATGCCCCGCGTGACCGCCGCCTACCGCGAGGAAGAGACCGATCCCGCCATCTTCCGCGAGATGGGCGAGATGGGCCTGCTCGGCGCCACCGTGCCCGAGGAATACGGCGGTCTCGGCGCCTCCTACGTCTCCTACGGCCTCATCGCGCGCGAGATCGAGCGGGTGGATTCGGGCTACCGCTCGATGATGTCGGTGCAATCCTCGCTCGTGATGTATCCGATCTACGCCTACGGCTCCGAGGAACAGCGCCGCCGCTACCTGCCCGGTCTCGCGACGGGCGCGCTCATCGGCTGCTTCGGCCTGACCGAACCCGACGCGGGCTCCGACCCGGCCGGCATGAAGACCACGGCCCGCAAGACCGCCACGGGCTATGTCCTGAACGGCTCGAAGATGTGGATCTCGAACGCACCCATCGCCGATGTCTTCGTCGTCTGGGCCAAGTCCGAGGCACACGGCGGCAAGATCCGCGGCTTCGTGCTCGAGAAGGGGATGAAGGGCCTCTCGGCGCCGAAGATCGGCGGAAAGCTCTCCTTGCGCGCCTCGATCACCGGCGAGATCGTGATGGACAGCGTGGAGGTCGGCGAGGAGGCGCTCCTGCCCGGCGTCGAGGGGCTCAAGGGTCCGTTCGGCTGCCTCAACCGCGCCCGCTACGGCATCAGCTGGGGTGTGCTCGGCGCGGCCGAGGCCTGTCTCCACGCCGCGCGCCAGTATGGGCTCGACCGCAAGCAATTCGGCCGCCCGCTGGCCCGGACCCAGCTCTACCAGCTCAAGCTCGCCAACATGATGACCGACATCTCGCTGGGCGCGCAGGCCAGCCTCCGCGTTGGCCGGCTGCTGGACGAGGCCAACGCCGCGCCCGAAATGATCTCCATCGTCAAGCGCAACAACTGCGGCAAGGCGCTCGAGGCCGCGCGCCACGCCCGCGACATGCACGGCGGCAATGGCATCCAGGAAGATTTCCACGTCATGCGCCACATGGCCAACCTCGAGACGGTCAACACCTACGAGGGCACGCACGACGTCCATGCCCTCATCCTCGGCCGCGCGATCACCGGGCTGCAAGCCTTCTTCTGACGTTCATTCTGGCACAAATATCCCCGCCGGAGGCTCCGACCGTTCCCCAAAGCCTCCGCCGGACGGAAAGGCCCCATGCCCCGCTCCCTGATCGTCCACGAGAATTTCCTGTCCCGCGTGAAGGCCCGCGACCTGCCGGCGGGCGCCCCACCCACACCGGGCCTCGCGCCGCACGAGATGGTGGCGCTCTTTCGCAGCCAGTGCCTGTCACGCGCGCTCGACCGGACCAGCCGGGCGATGCAGAAGGCGGGGCAGGGCTTCTACACGATCGGCTCCTCGGGGCACGAGGGGATGGCGGCCGTAGCCCATGCGCTGCGTCCCTCCGACATGGCGTTCCTGCATTACCGTGACGCGGCCTTCCAGATCGCCCGCGCGGCGCAGCTCGGCCAGAGCATCGCCCGGGACATGCTCCTGTCCTTCGCCTCCTCCTCCGAGGATCCGATCTCGGGCGGGCGCCACAAGGTGCTGGGCTCGAAGGCGCTCGCCATTCCGCCCCAGACCTCGACCATCGCAAGCCACCTGCCGAAAGCGGTGGGCGCCGCCTACTCGCTGGGCCTCGCGCGGCGCCGCCCGCCGGAACACCGCTCGCTGCCCGTGGATGCGCTGGTGATGGCGAGCTTCGGCGACGCCTCGGCCAACCATTCCACCGCGCAAGGCGCCTTCAACACCGCGGGCTGGACCGCCTTCCAGTCGGTGCCGCTGCCGCTCCTCTTCGTCTGCGAGGACAACGGCATCGGCATCTCGACCAAGACCCCTCGCGGCTGGATCGAGGCGAGCTTCCGCGCCCGCCCCGGCCTGCGCTATTTCCGCGCCGACGGGCTTGACATTACAGAGACCTACGCCGTGGCGGCCGAGGCCGCGGACTATGTCCGCAGCCGCCGCAAGCCCGCCTTCCTGCACCTCAGAACCGTCCGCCTCTATGGCCACGCCGGGGCGGACCTGCCCACCACCTACCTGAGCCGCGAGGAGGTCGAGGCCGAGGAGGCCAACGATCCGCTCCTGCACTCCGTCCGGCTGATGGCGGACGCGGGTGCGCTGACCCCCGACGAGGCGCTCGCGATCTATCTCGAGACGCAGGAGCGGGTGGACCGTGTGGCCGCCGAGGCCGTCACCCGGCCGCGCCTGAAGACGGCCGCTGACGTGATGGCGAGCCTGATCCCCCCGCCGCGGCCCTGCGCGCCCACCAACGGCCCCTCGTCCGGGGCCCGCGCCGCGGCCTTCGGCGCCGACCTCAAGGCGATGGCCGAGCCGCAGCCGATGAGCCGCCTCATCAACTGGGCGCTTACCGACCTCATGCTCGCGCACCCCGAAATCGTGCTGATGGGCGAGGATGTGGGCCGCAAGGGCGGGGTCTATGGCGTGACCCAGAAGCTCCAGACCCGCTTCGGCTGCGATCGGGTGATCGACACGCTGCTCGACGAACAGTCGATCCTCGGCCTCGGGATCGGCATGGCCCACAACGGCTTCCTGCCCATCCCCGAGATCCAGTTCCTCGCCTATCTCCACAACGCCGAGGACCAGATCCGCGGCGAGGCGGCCACCCTGCCCTTCTTCTCGAACGGACAATACACCAACCCGATGGTCCTCAGGATCGCGGGGCTCGGCTACCAGAAAGGCTTCGGCGGCCATTTCCACAATGACAATTCCATCGCCGTCCTGCGCGACATTCCGGGGCTGATCCTCGCCTGCCCCTCGGACGGGGCCGAGGCCGCGATGATGCTGCGCGAATGCGTGCGGCTCGCGCGCGAGGAGCAGCGGCTGGTGGTCTTCCTGGAACCCATCGCCCTCTATCCGATGCGCGATCTGACGGAGGAGAAGGACGGGGGCTGGATGCGGACCTATCCCGACCGGTCGCGGCGCATCCCCTTTGGTGAGATCGGGTGCCACGGCGAGGGTCAGGATCTGGCCATCGTGACCTTCGGCAACGGCATGTATCTGTCGCAGCAGGCGAATTTCACGCTTCGCGAAAATGGAGTGGCCGCACGGATCCTCGATCTGCGCTGGCTGGCGCCCCTGCCGCTCGAGGCGATGCTCGAGGCCACGCGCGACTGCCGCGCCGTCCTCGTGGTGGACGAATGCCGCCGCTCGGCCGGCGGCCCGGCCGAGGCGCTGATGACGGCCTTGGCCGAGGCGGGCCGCACCCGCATCGCCCGCGTCACCGCCGAGGACAGTTTCATCGCCACCGGCCCCGCCTATGCCGCCACCCTGCCCTCGGCCGCCGGCATCGCCGAAGCCGCGCTTGCGCTGGTGCGGACATGAGGGTCGTCGTCGTCTGCCCCGGCCGCGGCACCTACACCAAGGCCGAACTGGGCTCGCTCGGCCGGCTCCATCCCGACAAGGCTGCGCTCTTCGCCCGGTTCGACGCCCGGCGCCGGGCCGAGGGCCAGGAGACGCTGGCCGATCTCGACGGGGCCGCCAGCTATTCCGTGGCGCGGCACACGAGGGGCGACAACGCCTCGGCGCTGATCTACGCCGCGAGCTACGCGGACTTCCTGTCACTGGCGGGCGTCGAGGTGGTGGCCGTCACCGGCAACTCGATGGGCTGGTACACGGCGCTGGCCTGCGGTGGCGCACTCTCGGCCGAGGATGGCTTCCACGTCGTCAACACGATGGGCGCTCTGATGCAGGAGGCGCTGATCGGCGGCCAGATCGTCCATCCGGCGATGGGCGAGGACTGGCGGCCGGATCCCGCCCGCCGCGCGCAACTGCTGGAGAAGGTGGCCGAGATCGACGCCCGCCCGGGGCGCATCCTCGGCCTCTCCATCGCGCTCGGAGGGATGCTCGTGCTGGCGGGCAATGCGGAGGGCCTTGCCGATTTCGAGGCCGAGGTGCCGCCCGAGCAGGGCCGTTTCCCGATGCGGCTGGCCAATCACGCGGCCTTCCACACCGCCCTTCAGGCGCCGGTCGCCGCGCGCGGGCAGGCGGCGCTGCCCGAGAGCCTGTTCCGACAGCCCGGACGGCCGCTGATCGACGGGCGCGGCGCGGTCTGGTGGCCCAAGGCCACCGACGTGGCCGCGTTGCGCGGCTACACGCTCGGCCATCAGGTCACGGAGCCCTACGACTTCACCCGCGCCATCACGGTGGCTGCCCACGAGTTCGCGCCCGACGCCTTCGTGGTGCTCGGCCCCGGCACGACATTGGGCGGCGCCGTCGCCCAGAGCTTGATCCTCGCCGATTGGCGCGGGATGAAGGACCGCAAGGATTTCCAGACCCGGCAGACCGAGAGCCCTCTCCTCATCGCAATGGGGCGCGAGGACCAGCGCGGGCTCGTCACAGGAGGACCCACATGACAGATCTGTTCAACGCCCTCGGCATCGCGGATGACGCAACGGGAGGGAGCCTGTCCGTCCGGTCCCCCATCGACGGAGCCGAGATCGGCCGCGTCCGCACCACCGATCCCGCCGCGATGGAGGGCATGATCCTCAGGGCGCAGGAGGCGTTCCGCGTCTGGCGCGAGGTGCCCGCCCCCCGTCGCGGCGAGTTGGTGCGCCTGCTGGGCGAGGAGCTGCGGGCGGCCAAGGCCGACCTCGGCGCCCTCGTCACGCTCGAGGCGGGCAAGATCACCTCGGAGGGCCTTGGCGAGGTGCAGGAGATGATCGACATCTGCGACTTTGCCGTGGGCCTGTCGCGGCAGCTCTATGGCCTGACGATCGCCTCCGAGCGGCCGGGCCACCGGATGATGGAGACGTGGCACCCGATGGGGCCCTGCGCGGTCATCTCGGCCTTCAACTTCCCGGTCGCCGTCTGGTCGTGGAACGCGGCGCTGGCGCTCGTCTGCGGCAACCCGGTGATCTGGAAGCCGTCGGAAAAGACGCCGCTGACCGCCATCGCCTCGATGAAGATCCTCGGGCGGGCCTTGGCGCGCTTCGGGGATGCGCCCGAGGGGCTGGTGCAGCTGGCGATCGGGGGCCCAGAGATCGGCGAGACGCTCGTGGCGTCGAGCGCGATCCCGATCGTCTCGGCCACCGGCTCGACCCGGATGGGACGGATCGTCGGGCCCAGGGTGGCGGCCCGCTTCGGCCGCCCGATCCTCGAGCTGGGCGGCAACAACGCGATGATCGTGGCGCCCTCGGCCGATCTCGACATGGCGGTGCGCGCCATCGTCTTCTCGGCGGTGGGCACGGCCGGGCAACGCTGCACCTCGCTCCGGCGGCTGATCGTGCACCATTCGGTGCGCGACGAGCTGGTGGGGCGGCTGGTCAAGGCCTACGGCTCGCTGAGGATCGGCGATCCGCGCGCGGAGGGAACCCTCGTCGGCCCGCTGATCGACACGGCCTCGCGCGACCGGATGGTGGCGGCGCTCGACCGGGCGCGGGCCGAAGGCGGCACCGTCCACGGCGGCCAGGTGGTCGAGGGTGTGCCGGGGGGCGCCTACATCCAGCCCGCGCTGGTCGAGATGCCCGCCCAGACCGGCGTCGTCTGCGAGGAAACCTTTGCGCCCATCCTTTATATCATGGGCTACGAGACGCTGGATGAGGCCATCGCGCTGCAGAACGCCGTGCCGCAGGGCCTGTCCTCCTGCATCTTCACGCTGAACCTGCGCGAGGCCGAGGCCTTCGTCTCGGCGGCAGGGTCCGACTGCGGGATCGCCAACGTGAACATCGGCCCTTCGGGCGCCGAGATCGGCGGGGCCTTCGGCGGCGAGAAGGAAACGGGCGGCGGGCGCGAGAGCGGGTCGGACGCCTGGCGCGGCTACATGCGGCGGCAGACGAACACGATCAACTGGTCGTCGGCGCTGCCGCTGGCCCAGGGGGTCAGGTTCGACATCTGACCTCAGGCGCGCTCTGCGCAGGCGGTACGGCACCAGCCCGTCACCGCCTCCCGCTCGACGGGCAGCCAGTGCGAGAGGCCGCCGGCAAACGCCTGCCAGGCGGGCTCGGCGCTGGATCGGACGGCGACGAGCACGGGCACATCCCGCTCGCAGGCGCGCGCGATGACCGCCCGCATCCCCTCGCCCTCCATCTCGGCCTTGCCGAAGCGCGGGATCAGGAGGAGGTCCGGCCCCTCCTCCAGCGCCGCGAGGGCGGCCGCGGCGGCGACGGCCAGCCCCTGCGGGTCCAGCCGGCAGCTGCTCGAGCCGGGGCCGAGGCTCTGGGTGATCGGGTAGGAGGCGCCGGTGATCAGATCCTCGAGCCGCACCCCGTCGCATTGCCGAAAGCCCGCGATGCGCAGCCCCTCGGCCTGAAGGTCGGCCACCACCCACGCCAGAAGCCGGTCGATGGGCGCGTCGGGCCGGATCGGCAGCGCGGCAATCGGAAGCCGCTCGTCGGGAATATCGCTCTGTTTCATGGCCCCTCTCTGCCCCGACGCGGCGTCACCCGCCTTGATCCCGCGCAAGCGGGTCTCGTCTCAAGGTTCCAGCCGTGCCACCATCCGGCCGGGAGGACCACAGATGACAGCCGAACCGATCAGCCGCTACCCCGTTCCCGACATCGAGGGACTGCCCGAGGACATCCGCGACCGCATCCTTGCCGTTCAGGAGAAATCGGGGTTCGTCCCGAACGTGTTCCTCGTGCTCGCCCGGCGGCCCGACGAATTCCGGGCCTTCTTCGCCTATCACGACGCGCTGATGGACAAGCCGGGCAACCTCAGCAAGGCCGAGCGCGAGATGATCGTGGTGGCGACCTCGAACGCGAACGGCTGCCAGTATTGCGTGATCGCCCATGGCGCGATCCTGCGCATCCGGGCCAAGGATCCGCTGGTCGCCGATCAGGTGGCGGTCAACTACCGCAAGGCCCGGATCACGCCGCGACAGAGGGCGATGCTGGATTTCGCGATGAAGGTTTCGCAGGCGTCGCATCGGGTGGGGCCAGAGGATCACGAGGCGCTGGCCGCGCACGGCTTCGATGCCGAGGATGCCTGGGACATCGCCGCGATCGCGGCCTTCTTCGGCATGTCGAACCGGATCGCGAACGCGACCGACATGCGCGCGAACCCCGAGTTCTACGGGATGGGCCGCTGACCGACCCGGCGGGGCTTCCGCGGCGGCCGGCGTCCAGCTAGGGTGCAGCCAGGATGACACGGCCTGCGGCATGATGCGACCCGCTTCCCTTCCGGCGCCCACGGTGCCGAGCCTGTCGGCCGCCGACGAGGCCGCGCTGACGGATCTCTTCATCCGCGGCACGCCCGCCAACACGCTGCGCGCCTATGAGAGGGACCTGATCTACCTCGCCGCCTGGAAGCAGGAGGCGTTCGGCCAGCCGCTGGTCTGGCCCGAGAGCGAGGCGGTCGCCCTCCGCTTCGTGACCGATCATGCGCGCGATCTGGGCCTTGCGGCCGCCGACGATCCGGGGCGCCGGGTGGCCGAGGCGCTTGTGGCCGCGGGGCTTCGCCGGTCGCTCGACTGCCCCGCCCCGGCCACGCTCGACCGGCGCATCGCGAGCTGGCAGACCTTCCACCGGATGCGCAACCTCGTCTCGCCCTTCGAGGCGCCCCTCGTCCGGGAGGCCCGCGCCAAGGCCCGCCGTGCCGCGGCCCGGCCGCGCCGGCCCAAGAGCGCGCGACCCATCACCCGCCCGCTGCTGGATCAGCTTCTCGCCACCTGCGATTCCACGATGCGCGGATTGCGCGACCGGGCGATCCTGTCGCTCGGCTTTGCCAGCGGCGGACGCAGGCGGTCCGAGATCACCGCGCTGCGGATCGAGGACATCGGGACGGACGATTTCGCCGGGCAGGGCATCCTCTGGCTGCGGCTTTTCGAGACCAAGACGACGGCGAAGGGCACCGCGCCGCGGCTGGTGCTGAAGGGGCGGGCCGCGCGCGCGGTGATGGGCTGGATGCTCGCGCTCGGCGCCGAGGAGGGGCCGCTCTTCCGGCCGATCTCGAAGGCGGGCCGGCCGCTGGCACGGGGGCTCGCGCCGGATGCGATCCGGACGATCCTCGTCCACCGGCTCGCGCTGGCCGGCCTGCCGCCCGATCACGCCAGCCCGCACGGCCTGCGCTCGGGATTTCTCACGCAGGCCGCGCTGGACGGGGCACCGATCCAGGCGGCGATGCGGCTTTCGCTGCACCGTTCTGTTGCGCAGGCGCAGCGCTATTACGACGATGTGGAGATCACCGGCAATCCGGCCACCGATCTGCTCGGCTGACGCAACATTCTTGCTTGACAATCGGCGCCCGCGGTGTTTTGCGTTGCAGCAATTCAACCCCAAGGCTCAGCCACCGCGGAGACGCCCATGACTCGCGAGACGATCCTTCATCCCACCCGCCGCTCGCTGCTTGCCGGCGGTGCCGCCGCGCTGACGGCCGCAGCCCTGCCGCGCTACGCGCAGGCGCAAAGCTCCGAGCCGATCCGGCTGGGCTTCCAGCTTCACCGCACGGGGATCGGCGCGGCCTACGGGCGCTGGTACGAGCGGACGGCGCTGGCCGCGCTCAAGGTCGTGAACGAGGCGGGCGGGATCGCCGGGCGCCCGGTCGAGATCCTGTTCGAGGATGACGCGACGGACCCCCGCCGCGGCGCCGAGGTGGTGGAAAAGCTTGCCACGCAGGCCAGGGTGGACCTGATCTTCGGGCCGCTCTTCAGCCATGTCGTGATCGGCTCGGCCCCGCGCGCGGGCGAGCTGAAGATCCCCTATCTCGTCTGCTCCGAGGGCTACCATGTCGCCTCGGGCAAGCTGAACCGCTGGACGCTGCAGCCCGGAATTACCGACGTGCGGGCGCAGGTGACGGCGATGGCGCCCTTCGTGACGGAAAACCTCGGCAAGAAGGTGACGATGATCTTCCCCGACTACGCCTTCGGCCACGACCACCGCGACTTCTTCACCGAGGCCGTGGCGGCGCAGGGCGGCGAGGTGATCGCCCAGATTGCCATCCCGCCGACCGAGACCAGCTTCACCCGCTACTTCCCGCGCATCCCGCGCGACACCGAGGTGCTCTACCACGTCATGGTCGGGCCGGCCGTGCTGACCTTCGTCAAGGAACTGGGCGAGTTCTACGGATCGGGCGCGAAGCCCGAGATCTTCGGCTTCATCGACTCGCTCGAGGCGGTGGACATCGCGAGCCCCGGCCTCGAGTTCCTCGAGGGCTCGCACTTCTGGGAGGGCCAGTGCCGGATGCTGCAGCCCGACGCCTCCGAGGCCGAGACCTTCTACCGCGACGCGGTGGGCGTGGATGCCAATGGCGCGGCGATCGAGGATCCGAATAATGTCTCGTGCTACGGGCACATGTTCTCGGTCTGGGAAACGCTCTTCGCCATCAAGGAGGGCATGGAGGCCTGCGGCTGGCGCGGCCCGCAGGACCGGCAGGCCTTCGTCGAGGCGGTCGAGGCCTTCACCGACATGCCCGCCGGGCGCGAGCGTCCGCAGGGCGCAAAGGTCTTCAACGCGAAGCTGCATCAGGCCTTCGGGCACCAGTTCATCACGAAGCTCGAGGGCGGCAAGCTCGTGAAGGTGCACGAGACCTCGATCGAGGACAGCCTCTACGAGAGCGACGTGGACTACACTGCCATGTCCTTCTGAGGATGGAGTTCGGACCCTTCCTGCTTCTCGCGGTGATGGAGGGGCTGGTCGGCGCGGCGGTGCTCGCGCTGACGGCCTCGGGGCTGAGCCTCGTCTTCGGCGTGATGCGGGTGGTGAACGTGGCCCATGGCGAGTTCTTCATGCTGGGCGCGGTCGCCGCCTGGTTCGTGAGCCAATGGGTGCCGGGACCGCCGGGCCTGGCCTTTGCCGTGGCACTGGTGGCCTGCCCGCTTCTGGTGGCCGGGCTTGCGGCGCTGGCCGACGGGCTGGTGCTGAAGCGCCTCGCCTACGAGCCCGAGGCCACGATCATCGCGACCATCGGGCTGCTCTACATCCTGCAACAGGCGGCGCTCAGCCTCTATGGCCCCGAGGCGCGGCCCGTTCCGCCGCCCTTCGAGGCGCGGCTGCAACTGCCGTGGTTCGGCTGGTCGGGCTACAAGCTTTTCGTGATCGGGGCGGCGGGCGCGGTTCTGGCGGGCCTGTGGCTTCTCCTGTCGCGGAGCCGGATCGGCCTCGTGATGCGGGCGACGCAGGTGGACCGCGAGACCGCGACGGCCTTCGGCATCGACGTGGATCGTGTCTATGCGGCCACCTTCGCGCTCGGCGCGGGCCTTGCGGCCATCGCCGCCGTGCTGATCGTGCCGATCCAGCAGGCCCATTACCTGATGGGAGGCGACCCGCTGCTGCTGTCCTTCATCGTCGTGGTGATCGGGGGCCTCGGCTCGCTGCGGGGCACGCTGGTCGCGGCGCTGCTGATCGGCCTGTCCGACGGGGTGATCTCGACCTTCTTCGAGCCGACGCTGGCCAAGATCCTCGCCACGCTTCTCGTGGCGCTGGTGCTGGTCTTCCGCCCGCAGGGCCTGTTCGGTGCCCGCGCATGAGGATGATCGCCCTTCATCTGGCCGTTCTGGCGGTGCTGGCCGCGCTCCAGTTCGTGCTGCCGGCCTACCATCACACCAACGCGGCCCGGATTATGGTCCTCGCGACCTACGCGATCGGGTTCAACATCGCCTTCGGCTACTCCGGCCTCCTGTCGCTGGGCCACGCGCTCTTCTTTGCGGGGGGCATGTATGCGACGGGGCTTCTGGTGGATCAGGGCGGCTGGCAGCCGTGGCTGGCGCTGGTGGCCGGGCCCCTTGCGGGAGGGGCGCTGGCCGCAGCCGTGGGGCTGCTCGCGCTGAGGACGGCGGGGCCGGCCTTCATGATCGTGACGCTCATGTTCGCGCAGGCGTTCCACCTGGCCATTCTCTACTGGGGGCGCTTCACCGGCGGGGATGAGGGCTTCACGCTGTCGGGCGCGGCCCGGCGGATCGGGGCCTTCGACCTCGCCGACCCTGCGACGCGCTACACCGCGGCCTTCCTGCTGTTCGGGGCCGCGATGCTCGGCTGCCTCGCGCTGGCCCGTTCGCGCACCGGCCGGGTGCTGGTCGCGGTGCGCGAGAACGAGGAGCGCACCCGGATGCTGGGCTATGACACCTTCCGCGCGAAGCTCTTCGCCCTCGCACTCTCGGGACTCATCTCGGGGGCGGCGGGGGCCACCTATGGGCTGATGTTCGGCTATGTCGGCGGCTCGTTCGCCTCGATCCAGTATTCGATCCTGCCGCTGATCTGGGTGCTTCTCGGCGGAGCGGGCACCGTTCTGGGTCCACTCCTGGGCACGGCGCTGATGTTCTACCTCATCGACTGGGCCTCGTCCGTCACCACCGCCTCGCAGTTCGTGGTGGGCGCGGTGCTGATCCTGCTTGTCCTCTTTGCGCCGCGCGGCCTGCTGGGCCTCGTGCGCGACCATGCAATGCGGAGATTGCCATGAGCCTCCTCGAGGCCCGTGGTCTCGTGCGCCATTTCGGTGGCCTTCGCGCGATCGACGGGGTGGATTTCGACCTCGCGCCCGGTGAGATCCACGCGCTGATCGGGCCGAACGGGGCGGGCAAGTCCACGCTGGTGGGGCTTCTGTCCGGCCGGATCCCGGCGCAGGAGGGCACGATCCGCTTCGACGGGCGCGACATCACGCGCCTGCCCGCCCACGCGCGGGTGCGCTGCGGCATCGCCTATGCCTTCCAGATCACCTCGGTCTTTCCGCGCCTCACGACCTTCGACAATGTGGCGCTGGCCGTGCAGCGCGCGGGCGCCCGCAATCTGGCCGCCGCGACGGGGGCCGCGCTGGCGCGAGTGGGGCTCGAGGCCGAGGCGGACCGGATGGCGGGTGCCCTCTCTTACGGGCATCAGCGCCTCCTGGAGATCGCGATGGGCCTCGCGCTCGAGCCGCGCCTGCTGATCCTCGACGAGCCGACGCAAGGTCTGGCTGCGGGCGAGATCGAGGGGTTCAAGACCCTGGTGCGGGGGCTGGTGCCCAGGGTCACGGTGCTTCTGATCGAGCACAACATGGAGGTGGTGATGGACCTTGCCGAGCGCATCACGGTGCTGAACAACGGCCGGGTTCTGGCGCAGGGCACGCCCGCCGGGATCCGGGCCGACCGCGCGGTGCAGGCCGCCTATCTCGGAGGCTGAGATGCTGACCCTCGAAGGTGTCGATGCGGGCTACGGCCGGGTGCAGGTGCTGCGCGGCCTGTCGTTCGCGGCACAGGCGGGCGAAGTGACCTGCGTGATGGGCCGGAATGGCGCGGGCAAGACCACCATGCTGCGCGCGATCATGGGGCAGATCCCGCTGACCGCGGGCCGTATCGCCCTCGACGGGCAGCGGCTCGACGGGCTGCCGGCGCATCGCATCCCGCGGCTCGGCATCGGCTATGTGCCGCAGGGCCGCCGGCTCTTCGGCCCGCTGACGGTGGCCGAGAACCTCGAGATCGGCCTGATGACCCGCGGCCACGGCGCCCGCACGCGCGAACGGGTGCTCGACCTCTTCCCGCGCCTGCGCGAGCGTCTGGGGCAGACCGCCTCGACCCTCTCGGGCGGCGAGCAGCAGATGCTGGCCATCGGGCGTGCGCTCTGCCTCGAGCCCAAGGTGATGCTGCTCGACGAGCCGACCGAGGGGCTTCAGCCGTCGATGATCGCGCTGATCCGTGACACGGTGCGGACGCTGCGCGGCATGGGCGTGGCGGTGGTGCTGGTCGAACAGCGGATCGAGGCGGTCCTGGAACTCGCTGACCGGGTGGCGTTCGTCGAGACCGGGCAGGTGGCAGAGACCCTGCCCGCCGCCGATCTCACGCCCGCCGCGCCTCAGTTCGCCCGCTACGTCGGGGTCTGAAGAGCCGTCAGGGCTGCACCGGCGCCCCCGGCAGGTAGGCGCCCTTCAGTCGTGCGATCTCTTCCTGCAACCTCTGCGCCGCCGGGCTGAGCTGACGATCGACGGGATGGACAAGGAACCAGTGACGCTCGATCGGCAGGCCCGGCGCCGCGAGCTGCACGAGCTGGCCGAAACGCAGCTCGTCCATCACCACATGCAGCGACATGAAGGCGATCCCGAGGCCCGCGATGACCGACTGCTTGATGGTCTCGTTCGAGTCCATGTCGATCAGGTCCACCACCTGACCATCGCCCAGACGGTCGAGATAGCGCGACATCAGAAGCCTCGTCCCCGACCCCTCCTCGCGGGCAAGGAAGGTCTGAGCCAGCAGATCCTGGACCGGCACCTCGGCCAGACCCGCGAGCGGATGGTCGGGCGGGGCCACAATGCCATGCGGGTGGATGCCCAGCGCCACGGATGCCACCTCGGGCTGGCGAGGCGGGCGACCCATGATGGCCAGATCCACCACATGCCGCGCCAGATCGTCGATCAGCTGCTCGCGATTGCCCACCCGGAGCGCGATTCGGATCTCGGGACAGGCGAGGCTCAGCATCTTGACCAGCCGCGGCGCGAAGTAGCGCCCGGTCGAGACCACGCCCAGCGTCACCTGACCCGCGCGCCCCTCGCTGACCGCCATCACTTGGTATGAGCACTGCGACAGAACGACCTCGATCCGCTGCGCCGCCTCGAGCACGGTGATTCCCGCGAGAGTCGGGGTGAAAGCTCCGGCCTCGGGCGGGCGGTGCAGCAGCGGCACGCCGAAGGCCTCCTCCAAGTTCTTGATCTGGCTGTGGATTGCCGGAGGCGTCAGCCCAAGCCGCAAGGCGCCACCCGTCAGTGAGGCACAGTCCGTCACCGCAGACAGGGCCCGAAGCTGCTTCAATGTGATGGCGTCGAGGCGGACCATTTCGCTTTTCTGAAAGATTACTTCAGTCTTATTAAATTCCATAAAATCCGGCTTGAGGCAAGCTTCGGATCGACCCGTGGAGGAGACGCAAGTGAAGCCCTTTGCCACCCATCCCGACGCCATACCGGCCGACCTGCAGGACGTGATGGATCGCCTCGGTTCGGTCGCGATCGAGGTTGCGACCCGGATCGCCCGGGGCGGGATTGACGAGGATCTGGCCGGCCTCTGCGGAACCAACACCGACGGCGACGGGCAGAAGGCGCTCGACGTGATCGCCGACGACGCGTTCCGGGCGGCGCTCGACGGTTCCGCCGTCAGGTTCTACGCCTCGGAAGAGCAGGAGGAGGCCGTCACGCTGAACGAGGCCGGCACGCTCGCCCTGGCGATCGATCCGCTGGACGGCTCGTCCAACATCGACACCAACCTGTCGGTCGGCACGATCTTCGCCATCTGGCCCGCGGCCGCCACCGCCGAGACAAGCTTCCTGCGGCCCGGGTCCGATCTGATCGCCGGCGGCTACATCATCTACGGCCCGCAGGTCTGCCTGATGGTCAGCTTTGGCCAGGGAACGCAGAAATATGTCCTCGATCCCGGCAGCCGCAGCTTCGTGCTGGTGGACCGCGCCGTGAAGGTGCCGCCCACCTCGACGGAATTCGCGATCAACGCCTCGAACTACCGCCACTGGTCGAAGCCGATCCGCGCCTACATCGACGATTGCGTGGCCGGCACCGAAGGTCCGCGCGGGCGCAACTTCAACATGCGCTGGCTGGCCTCGCTGGTGGCCGAGACCCACCGCATCCTCGCGCGGGGCGGCGTGTTCCTCTATCCGCGCGACGGCCGCAAGGGCTATGAACAGGGGCGGCTGCGCTACCTCTACGAATGCGCGCCCATCGCCTTCGTCATCACCCAGGCGGGCGGCGGCGCCACGGACGGCGAGAACCCGATCCTCGGCCAGACGCCCGCGCGCCTTCACGCGCGCACGCCCTTCATCTTCGGGTCGGCCGAGAAGGTGGCCCGCATCACGGCCTACCATGACCTGCCGGAGCAGGAGACGTCGGCCCTCTTCGGCAATCGCGGCCTGTTCCGGAGCTGAACCACCATGAGCAAGAAACATCCCATCATCTCGGTCACGGGCTCGTCCGGCGCGGGCACCTCGACCGTGAAGCACACGTTCGACCAGATCTTCCGGCGCGAAGGGGTCAAGGCGGTCTCGATCGAGGGCGATGCCTTCCACCGCTTCAACCGTGCCGACATGAAGGCCGAACTCGAGCGCCGCTACGCGGCGGGCGACGCCACCTTCTCGCACTTCTCCTATGAAGCCAACGAGCTGCAGGAGCTGGAACGGGTCTTACGCGAATATGGCGACACGGGGCGCGGCCGCACCCGCACCTATGTGCATGACGATGCCGAAGCGGCCCGGACGGGCGTGGCGCCGGGCAATTTCACCGAATGGCGCGACCTTGATCCCGACAGCCACCTCCTGTTCTACGAGGGGTTGCACGGGGCGGTGGTCAACAGCGAGGTCAACATCGCCGGGCTCGCCGATCTGAAGATCGGGGTGGTGCCGGTCATCAACCTTGAATGGATCCAGAAGATCCACCGCGACCGCGCCACCCGCGGCTATACGACAGAGGCGGTGACGGATGTGATCCTGCGCCGGATGCACGCCTATGTGCATTGCATCGTGCCGCAGTTCTCGCAGACCGACATCAACTTCCAGCGCGTGCCGGTGGTGGACACTTCGAACCCGTTCATCGCGCGCTGGATCCCCACGGCCGACGAGAGCGTGGTGGTGATCCGCTTCCGCAATCCGCGCGGCATCGACTTCCCCTACCTGACCTCGATGATCCACGGCTCGTGGATGAGCCGGGCGAACTCGATCGTGGTGCCCGGCAACAAGCTGGATCTGGCGATGCAACTGATCCTCACGCCGCTGATCGAGCGCCTCGTGCGCGAAAGCAAGGTGGCCTGACCCTGCCCCGCGGCCCCCGATCCCGAACCGCCGCGGCCTGACCTGACCGAGACCGACCTTCCCCGGCCCGCACCCTCGGGCCGGACGCGATCCGACCTGACCCGACCCGACTTCATACGCCTGAACTGACCTGACGCCCGGGAGGAAACCATGGCCCTGATCACGCTCAGACAATTGCTCGACCATGCCGCCGAACGCGGCTACGGCGTGCCCGCCTTCAACATCAACAACATGGAGCAGGGTCTGGCGATCCTGAAGGCGGCCGCGGCCTGCGACGCGCCCGTAATCCTGCAGGCCAGCCGCGGGGCGCGCAGCTATGCCGGCGACATCATGCTGCGCCACATGGTCGAGGCGCTGGCCGAGATGTATCCGCAGATCCCGATCTGCCTGCATCAGGATCACGGCAACAACGAGGCCACCTGCCTCTCGGCGATCCGCCACGGCTTCACCTCGGTGATGATGGACGGCTCGCTTCAGGCCGACATGAAGACGGTGGCCTCCTACGACTACAACGTGGACATCACCCGCCGCGTCACCGACTGCGCCCACTGGGTCGGCGCCTCGGTCGAGGGCGAGCTGGGCGTGCTCGGCAGCCTTGAAAAGGGCGAGGCCGAGGCCGAGGACGGCTCGGGCGCCGAGGGCAAGCTCGACCACAGCCAGATGCTGACCGACCCGGATCAGGCGGTCGATTTCGTGCAGACGACGAAGGTCGATGCGCTGGCGATCGCGATGGGCACCAGCCACGGCGCCTACAAGTTCAGCCGCAAGCCGGATGGCGAGATTCTCGCCATGAGCGTGATCGAGGAGATCCACAAGCGCCTGCCCGGCACGCATCTGGTGATGCACGGCTCCTCCTCGGTGCCGCAGGAGCTGCAGGACCTGATCAACCGCTACGGCGGCGAGATGCCCCAGACCTACGGCGTCCCGGTGGAGGAGATCGAGCGCGGCATCCGTCACGGCGTGCGCAAGGTCAACATCGACACCGACTGCCGGATGGCGCTGACCGGCCAGTTCCGGAAAGTGGCGATGGAGAACCCGAAGGAGTTCGACCCGCGCAAGTTCCTCATCCCGGCGATGAAGGAGATGGAGACCCTCGTCCGCGACCGTCTCGAGCGGTTCGGCACGGCGGGCAATGCCTCGAAGATCACCGTCATCCCGATGGATGATATGGCGAAGCGCTACGCGAGCGGCGCGCTCGATCCGGCGGTGCAGACCGCCAAGGCCGCGTGAAGGGAGGGAGTGAAATGGACACCAAGAACACCGAGATCAAGGGCAAGGAACGCTACAAGGCGGGCGTCCTGAAATATGCCCAGATGGGCTATTGGGACGGGGACTATCAGCCCAAGGACACCGACGTGCTGGCGCTGTTCCGCATCACGCCGCAGGAGGGGGTGGACCCGATCGAGGCCGCGGCCGCGGTGGCGGGCGAAAGCTCGACCGCGACCTGGACCGTGGTCTGGACCGACCGGCTGACCGCCTGCGACAGCTACCGCGCCAAGGCCTACAAGGTCGAACCCGTGCCCGGCACGCCGGGGCAGTATTTCTGCTACGTCGCCTACGACCTGATCCTGTTCGAGGAAGGCTCGATCGCCAACCTGACGGCCTCGATCATCGGCAACGTCTTCAGCTTCAAGCCGCTCAAGGCCGCGCGGCTCGAGGACATGCGCTTCCCCGTCGCCTATGTGAAGACCTACAAGGGCCCGCCGACCGGCATCATCGTGGAACGTGAGCGGCTGGACAAGTTCGGCAAGCCCTTGCTCGGCGCCACGACGAAGCCGAAGCTCGGCCTGTCGGGCAAGAACTACGGCCGCGTGGTCTATGAGGGGCTGAAGGGTGGCCTCGACTTCATGAAGGACGACGAGAACATCAACTCGCAGCCCTTCATGCATTGGCGCGACCGCTTCCTCTATGTGATGGAGGCGGTAAACCTCGCCTCGGCCCAGACCGGCGAGGTGAAGGGCCACTACCTCAACATCACCGCCGGCACGATGGAGGAAATGTACCGCCGGGCCGAGTTCGCCAAGTCGCTGGGCTCGGTCATCGTGATGGTGGACCTGATCATCGGCTATACCGCGATCCAGTCGATCTCGGAGTGGTGCCGGCAGAACGACATGATCCTGCACATGCACCGCGCGGGCCACGGCACCTACACCCGGCAGAAGAACCACGGGATCAGCTTCCGCGTGATCGCCAAGTGGCTGCGGCTGGCGGGCGTGGACCACCTGCATTGCGGCACCGCCGTGGGCAAGCTGGAGGGCGATCCGCCGACCGTTCAGGGCTACTACAACGTCTGCCGCGAGCCGTTCAACACGGTGGACCTGCAGCGCGGCCTCTTCTTCGAGCAGGACTGGGCGGATCTGAAGAAGGTCATGCCGGTCGCTTCGGGCGGCATCCACGCGGGGCAGATGCACCAGCTGCTGAGCCTCTTTGGCGATGATGTGGTGCTGCAGTTCGGCGGCGGCACCATCGGGCACCCGATGGGTATCCAGGCGGGCGCGACGGCGAACCGCGTGGCGCTGGAAGCGATGGTCCTGGCCCGCAACGAGGGCCGCAACATCGACGTGGAAGGCCCCGAGATCCTGCGCGCCGCCGCCAAATGGTGCAAGCCGCTGGAGGCCGCCCTCGATACCTGGGGCAACATCACCTTCAACTACACCTCCACCGACACGTCGGACTTCGTGCCGACCCCCTCGGTCTCGATGTAAGGAGAAACCCGATGCGCATTACCCAGGGCTGCTTTTCGTTCCTGCCGGACCTGACGGACGAGCAGATCTCGGCGCAGGTGGAATATTGCCTGTCGCGCGGCTGGGCCGTGAGTCTGGAATACACCGACGCGCCCCATCCCCGGAACACCTACTGGGAGATGTGGGGGATGCCGATGTTCGACCTGCGCGACCCCAAGGGCGTGATGATGGAGCTGGAGGAATGCCGCAAGGCTGTCCCGGACCACTACATCCGCATCAACGCCTTCGACTCCACCCGCGGCTTCGAGACCGTGACGATGAGCTTCATCGTCAACCGCCCGAAGGTCGAGCCGACCATCCGCATGGACCGCACCGAGGTGGACGGCCGGTCCATCCGCTATACGCACGGCATCGTCCGCTGAGCCGCTCCTCCCACGGACCGGCGGACGGGCAAGGCCGGGGGGCTTCGCGCCCCCCGGTCCCCCCGCGGGATATTTGAGCCAGAATGAAGGAGAGAGGCGGCCGCCTGCGACGAATGGCTTGCCTTGACCCGCGCCCGCGTGGGCTACTCTCAGATGCAACGACCACACCGGAGTTCGAGATGAACGACGCGGCAGCCGCCCCCAGCTCGATCGACCTGCATGCCGAATATGAGGGTTCGGGCGCGAAGGAGGTGCTCGAGGAACTCGACCGCGAACTGATCGGGCTGAAGCCCGTCAAGGACCGGATCCGCGAGACGGCGGCGCTGCTTCTGGTCGAACGGGCGCGGCAGAAGCTGGGGCTCGCGCATGAGACGCCGACGCTGCACATGAGCTTTACCGGCAATCCGGGCACCGGCAAGACCACGGTCGCGCTGAAGATGGCGGGGTTGCTGCACCGGCTGGGCTATGTCCGCAAGGGCCACCTCGTCAGCGTCACCCGCGACGATCTGGTGGGGCAGTATATCGGTCATACCGCGCCCAAGACCAAGGAGGTGCTGAAGCGCGCCATGGGGGGCGTGCTCTTCATCGACGAAGCCTATTACCTCTACCGCCCCGACAACGAGCGCGACTATGGACAGGAGGCCATCGAGATCCTGCTGCAGGTGATGGAGAACAACCGCGACGACCTCGTGGTGATCCTGGCCGGCTACGCGGACCGGATGGAGAATTTCTTCCAGTCCAACCCGGGCTTCCGCTCGCGCATCGCGCACCACATCGAGTTTCCCGACTATACCGACGACGAGCTGTTCGAGATCGCAGGACACATGCTGGACGACCAGAGCTATCACATGACGCACGGCGCCGAGGCGGCGCTGCGGGACTATATCGGACTGCGGCGCGCGCAGCCGCATTTCGCCAACGCGCGCTCGATCCGCAACGCCCTCGACCGCGCGCGGCTCAGGCAGGCCAACCGCCTCTTCACCCATGCCTCCGGGCCGCTTAATGCGCGGGCACTCTCGACCATCGAGGAAGCGGACATCCGGGCAAGCCGTGTCTTCAGGGGCGGACTCGACAGCGAGCGCCGGGCGGCGGAGGCACTGGCGAAATGATCGAGGCGATCATCTTCGATGTGGATGGAACGCTCGCCGAGACGGAGGAGCTGCACCGCCGGGCGTTCAACGAAACCTTCGCCGCGATCGGGGTGGACTGGTTCTGGGACCGCGACGACTACCGCGAGCTGCTGACCACCACCGGCGGCAAGGAGCGGATCGCGCGCTTCCTGCGCCAGCAGAAGGGGGATCCCGCTCCGCTGCCGATCGCCGACATCCACAAGGCCAAGACCGAGCGGTTCGTGGCGCTGATGGCCGAGGGCGAGATCGCGCTGCGCCCCGGAATTGCCGATCTCATTGCCGAGGCGAAGGGGGCGGGTGTCCGGCTTGCGGTGGCGACGACGACCAGCCTGCCCAACGTCGAGGCGCTGTGCCGGGCCTGCTTTGGCACGGCGGCCTCAGAGGTGTTCGACGTCATCGCCGCGGGCGACATGGTGGCCGAGAAGAAGCCGGCCCCTGACGTCTATCATCTCGCGCTGCGCGAACTGGGGCTGACGCCGGAGCGAGCCGTGGCCATCGAGGATTCGCTGAACGGGCTGCGCGCCGCCAAGGGTGCCGGGCTGCGCTGCATCGTCTCGCCGGGGTTCTACACGCGGCACGAGGAATTTGCCGGAGCGGATCGGCTTGTCGGCTGCCTTTCCGAGCTTGGCGGGCTGGCCGGGCTCGACCTTCTGACGCCGGTGGTCTGATGCCGGGTGTGGTTTTCGATCTGGACGGGACACTCGTCCATTCCGCGCCCGACATTCATGCGGCCGTCAACCGGGCTCTGGCCGAAGAGGGCGCCGAGCCCTTTTCGCTGGCCGAGATCACGCGCTTTATCGGCAACGGCGTGCCCGTCCTGATCAAGCGGGTGCTGGCCGCGCGCGGCGAGACGCCCGACGGACATCGCCATGCCGAGATGCAGGATCGCTTCATGAAACACTACGAAGCGGATCCGACGGCGCTGACCAGTGTCTATCCGGGCGCCGAGGCCGCGCTGAGGCACCTTCATTCCGAGGGTTGGCGCATCGCGCTCTGCACCAACAAGCCCTATGCGGCGTCGCGCCAGATCCTCTCGAACTTCGGCATCCTCGACCTTTTCGACGCCATCGTGGGGGGGGACTGCCTGCCCCAGCGCAAGCCGGATCCCGCACCCCTGCGGGCCGCGGCGGCGGCCCTGACGGAAGAGGTCGTGCTCTATGTCGGCGACAGCGAAGTGGATGCGGCGACCGCGGAGGCCGCCGGGCTGCGCTTTGCCTTGTTCACCGAGGGCTATCGCCACGCGCCGGTGCATGACCTTCCGCATCACGGCCTGTTCAGCCACCATGACGAGCTGCCGGACCTCTTGAGGCATCTTCTGGCCTGACGGGGCGCGGAAGGCTATCCTGTCCCGCACAGAGGGGGGGCAGGCATGGGCGCGATCGGCAACGGCGGACCGGACTGGGTGGAGCGACCGGCGCATCGGCTGTGGCTGCTGGATCAGGCGCGGCAGCTCTTCGATCTCTTCCTGCCCTCCTTCGATCCTGCGGGCGGCTTCCGGCCGCTCGACCGGCAATGGCAGCCGCTGGAGGGCCCCGCGGGCGTGCTGCGCCAGATCCATGACACGACCCGCATGGTCCATGGCTACGCTCTTGCGCAGGAGCTGGGGCTGCCGGGGGCCGGGCGAATGATCGATCACGGGATGGAGGCGCTCTGGACCCGCCACCGCGATGCCCGCCACGGCGGCTATGTCTGGAGCTTTGGGCCGGAGGGGCCGGTCAATGCCACGAAACAGGCCTATGGCCATGCCTTCGTGCTGCTGGCGGCTTCATCGGCCCGGATGGCGGGGCACCCGGACGCCGACCGGCTGCTGTCGGACGTGGCCGAAGTGATCCGCACCCGGTTCTGGGACGCAACCGCCGGCGCCTCGCGCGAGGAGTTCACCGAGGACTGGCACCCGCTCGGCCCCTACCGGGGGCAGAACTCGAACATGCATCTCACCGAGGCGCTGATGGCCGCCTTCGAGGCGACCGGAGAGTCCGAGTGGCTGCGGATGGCCGAGAGCATCGCGCTCCTTCTCATCGATCGCCACGCGCGCGCCGAAGGCTGGCGGGTGCCCGAACACTTCGACGACCGCTGGCAGGTGAACCGCGATTACGCCGGCGATCCGATGTTCCGCCCGGCCGGGACCACGCCGGGCCATGCCCTGGAGTGGTCCCGGCTGCTCGTGCAGCTCTGGCACCTCGGGGGGCGGCGCCACGGCTGGTTGCAGGAGGCGGCGGAGGCGCTCTTCCTGCACACGACCCGTATTGGGTGGGACCATCGCCACGGCGGCTTCTACTACACGCTGCGCTGGAGCGACCGGCCTGACCGCGAGGACCGCTACTGGTGGCCCTGCGCGGAAGGGATCGCCGCGGCCCATGCGCTGCGCCGGTCGGGCGGGGACGAGAGGTTCGAGGGCTGGTATCGCAGGATCTGGAACTTTGTCGCGGCGCATTTCGTCGATCGCACGCACGGCGGCTGGTTCGCCGAGCTTGATCCTGCGCTCAATCCGGTGGAACGGGTGTTTCGCGGCAAGCCCGACCTCTATCACGCGGTTCAGGCCTGCCTGATCCCGCTGGTTCCGCCGTCGGCGGGCGTCTTGCAGGGCTTGCGGACGCTTTCTCTCGCCGGTCCGGCGCGCGGCTGAAGGTCAGAAAGATTTTTTCTGAAGATGTGGAACTTCCACCTCTGCCGCAGGTTGAACCGACAATCCCGTGGCTGGCGCTTTTCCCCGACGCCTTGCCCTGAATTGCCACGGGCCGAGCGCCGCCATCAGGGTTTTCCCTCCCCTGCTGGCGGCGCGACTCGTTTTTACCCCTCCGATTTGCTGGTGCCGCCACGATGTCGCTGGCGGGTGCCTGCCCCTCAGCGGAAAGGGGCGGCACCGACGTGCCGCCCCTGACCGTCAAGACGGGAAGCCGGATCAGTTCTCGATGCGATCCACCACGGCGGCTGCGAAGGTGGCGACCATCGCCGAATAGACCTCGCCGCTGGTCGGCGCGATGACGGCGATATCGGTGTCCGGCGGCAGCAGCGGCGCGGCCTGCGCCATCGTGACCGTCAGGTCGAACGTCTTGAAGTTGGTATTGTTGCTCAGGTCGATCACGTTCACCGTGCCCGCCATGGTGCTCTCGGCGCCGACTGCGGCCTCGACGAAATTGGCCAGCGCCACCTCGTTCATGTCGATCTTGATGTCCATGCCCTCGTCGGCAAGACGACCGACAAGCAGGGCCGCGATCGCCGTCTCGAGATCGGTATCCAGCGAGCTCCAGTGGGCCGCGGCCTCGGCATTGCTCAGGTCGCTCAGCGAGGTCTCGACATCGATCGACTTGATCGTGGGTTCGTCGGCCGAAGCCAGCGCAGGCAGAGTCAGGGCCGCACCCAGAAGGGCGGCCGCGAAGGTCTTCCCATACATAGAATGAATCTCCGAACTTGGTTTGGGCGTGGGCGGAACGGTTGCCCATCCTGTGGACAAGCAACGCGAAACCGCCCTCCGGGTTCCGGTCGTCAGATCAGGGGTCGGCGCCGCGGGCGATCAGGGTCCGTCAGTG
The DNA here is from genome assembly GCF_021391315.1 of Cereibacter azotoformans. Taxonomy (NCBI): domain Bacteria; kingdom Pseudomonadati; phylum Pseudomonadota; class Alphaproteobacteria; order Rhodobacterales; family Paracoccaceae; genus Cereibacter; species Cereibacter azotoformans. Next base: position 2,903,600 of record NZ_CP090021.1, read on the forward strand.
CCAGCGCGGCAAGCCGCTCGCGGTCGATCGACAGGGTTCCGGCGCTCCAGTGCGCGAGGCCGATCTCGCGCAGGCGCCGGATGGTCTTGTTGGTATGGACGAGCGACAGGCCCAGCGCGTCGGCCAGGTCCTGCTGCCGCCAGGGCATCGGCACCTTCCCCTCCTCGGACAGGCCCACCGACGAAAGGCGCTCGTGAATCCGCAGCAGGGCCCAGGCAAGCCGCTCGATGGCATCCCGCTGCCCGAGCGAGGCGATGGTCTCGCCGAGGAAGTGCTCTTCGACCGCCGCGATCCAGGTCAGGTCATAGGCACGTTCCGGCTCTTCGCGGAACAGCGTCCAGAGATCCGCGCGATTGAAGACGCAGAGCACCATCGGCGTCGTGCTCTCGACCGAATGGCGCATCTCGCCCGCCAGTCCCGCCTGCAGGCCCACGAAGTCTCCGGGAAAGAGGAAGTTGATCACCTGCCGCCGCCCATTCTCGAGCATGGTGGAGCGGATGCCGAGCCCCCTCAGCACGGTAAAGAGGTGGGCGCTGCCCTGCCCCTCCTCGAGCAGCATGACATTCGGACCCACGACAAGCTCACCCACCTTGAACGCTTCCATGAAGGACAGTTCGCGATCGGAAAAGGGCAGGAACAGCGGCTTGCGCCGCAGGGGGCAGTTCCGACAGGGAGTCGCCCCAGGGGCTATAGCGGTCGTCGACATGTCATAGTTTAATGCAGGAGCGGTGAAATGGGCGCATAGCGTGCCTTGTCTGTAGCTTCATGAATGTCTGGACCGATGCGCGCCCGTTATTTCGTTGCCCTGAAACATGTTGTCATCGCTCAGGATCTTGCCCAGACCATACTTGACCATGACCCCGAGGCAGAGGTGGTTGTGGGGCGTCGTCCCGAAGACCTTGCGCCCGATCACCGGATCTGTGTGGCCTTCGTGGGTCTGGCGCCGGACAAGGCACAGGCCCATCCGGTGATCCGGGCGCTTCTCGAACAGGGCACCCGTCTGGTGCTGCTTGGCGAAGAGGCGGAAGCTGCGGGCGAGAGCCAGGACTGGTGGGTGCTCTCGCGTCCGTTCACCTCGGATGCCGTCCTCGCCCTGCTGGCCCGCGCCGCGGAGGAGCGGCGGGGCCAGGTTGCGGGGTGACGGCGCCGGCACGGGTCAGGCGTTCAGCGTCTCGGTGGACGAGAAGAACATCGCCTGGCTGACCGCCGAGCGCACCTGATCCTCCGAATAGGGCTTGGTGATCAGGAACGCGGGCTCGGGCCGCTTGCCCGTCAGCAGACGTTCGGGGAAGGCGGTCACGAAGATCACGGGAATGTCCTCGAACTGCTTGAGGATGTCATTCACCGCGTCGATGCCCGAGGAATTGTCCGCAAGCTGGATATCGGCAAGGATGAGATCCGGCCGCTCCTTGGCCGCAAGCGCCACCGCCTCGGTGCGCGTGCGGGCGATGCCGGTCACGCCATGGCCCATCTCGCGGACGATGGCCACGATGTCCATCGCGATGATCGCCTCATCCTCGATCACCATGATGCGGCCCGCGACCGAGTTCGCCATCTCGCGCTGCGCGATCTCGATCAGTTCGGCCGCCTCGGACGGGTCGATCTGCATGATCGCGCCAATTTCGTCGTGGTGAAAGCTCTCGATGGCGTGCAGCAGAAGCGCCTCGCGCGTGTTGGGCGTGAGGCGGGCCATATGGTCCTGCGCCCGCCGGGACAGGCGCGTGTCCGGCTCGCCCAGCGGCGCGCCCGCGCTGGCCCAGACCAGGTGGAACGCATGGAACAGCGCCACCTTGGGGCTTTCGGTCGCCTCGAAGATATGCGTATCCTCCAAGATGGCCTCGAGAGTCGCGGCGGCATATCGGTCGCCGGTCTCTTGGCTGCCGGTCAGCGCCCGCGCGTAGCGACGCAGATACGGCAGATTGCTCCCGATCACACTTGCGAGGTCGGGCGTCGTGTCGGAGGTCATATACAAGGTCCCCTGTCTGCAACATTCTTGGGAACCGAACGCCGATCCTGGCGTTCGGTTCCCGGGCATCTATCAACTTTTGTAAAGGGCGCGGCAGTTTCCATGACGCAATCTACGGAACCCAAGGCATCGCCTGCCGAGGCGGCAGTCAAGGGACGGGGCAAGACGAAGGAAGGCAACCGGAAGGAGCTGCAACGACAGATCGACGAAAACCTCAGGCGCGTGTACGAGGAGGCACTGGTGCAGGAAATCCCGGACCGTTTTGCGCAATTGCTCGACCAGCTGCGACAGAAGGGGCCAGGCGTATGACCAGCACGCAGACTTCGCCGCCAGAGCGTCGTGACCCGCGGGAAGAATTGCCCGAACACCTCCCGGCGCTGCGCGCCTTTGCCATCAGTCTTACCCGCAACGTGGCCGTCGCCGACGACCTCGTGCAGGACACGATCGTGAAGGCCTGGACGAACTTCGACAAGTTCACCGAAGGAACGAACCTGCGGGCATGGCTCTTCACCATTCTCCGCAACACCTTCTATTCGGACAAGCGCAAGCACCGCCGCGAGGTACCCGACCCCGAAGGCATTCATGCGGCAACGCTGTATGTAAAGCCCGCTCATGACGGCCATCTGGCCTTCTCGGACTTCAGCGCGGCCTTCGACCAGCTGTCGCCCGAACACCGCGAGGTGCTGATCCTCGTGGGGGCGTCCGGCTTTGCCTATGAGGATGCGGCGGCCATGATGGGCGTGGCGGTCGGCACCGTGAAGAGCCGCGCCAACCGCGCACGGGCCCGTCTGGCCGAGCTTCTGGGCCTCGAGAAGGGCGAAGAGATCTTCTCCGGCGTGGACGGGCAGACGATGGCCGTCATGTCCCGGTCGGGGATGACGGCTGCATGACATCCCTCGCCGGGTTGCAGCGCCGTTACGCGGACAGGATCGGGTCGCGCATGGCCTTCCTGCTCGCTCTGGCGCTGCTTCCGCTGGGTGCGATTTCCGTGGCGCAGTCCCATGCGGTGCTGCGCGAGGCCGAGGCCCGATCCGAGGCCGCGCTCACGGGCGAGACCATGCGCGCGGCCGAGCATGAGGTCCGCCTGATCCAGAAGGCACAGGGGGCCGCCGCCGCCCTGGCCGAAGTGGTGCGGCCGCTGCTGGCCACAGGCGAGGCCTGCGACAATGCCCTGCAGGAGGTGCGCGAAGCATCGCAGATCTACGAAGTCGTCGGGTTCGTCGGCAATGACATGAGGATGACCTGTTCCTCGATCGGTCAGGAACAGGACATGTCCGATTCCGAGACCGCGGCGTTCGCCCTGCGTGCCGGCGAGCCGTTGCTGCAGGTCAATCCGACGGGACGGATCTCTGGCAAGTCCGTGGTGATCGCCAGCAATCCGGTCATGGACACGAGCGGGCGGCAATTGGGCGTGCTGGCGATCTCGCTGCCCCACGGCGCGCTCATAGGTCAGCCGAGCCTATCCTCGGGCCAGGTTCCTCCGGTTCTCATCACCTTCAACGGCGCCGGAGACATCCTCACCTCGTCGGCGGGATTCGAGTTGGGCCGTCAACTCCTGCCCCGCGACCGGTCGCTTGCGGCACTCGCAGGAGAGTCGCGCAGCATCGCCTTTACCGCCCTCACCGAGAGCGGCGGTGAACGGGTCTATTCGATCGTCCCCATCATCCCCGAGCGGCTCTATGCCCTCGGCTCCTGGCCCGCGGGGGGCGAGGCGGGGCTCTGGATCCGCACCCTGCCCGCCTTCGCCCTGCCCTCGCTCATGTGGCTGGCCTGCCTTCTGGTGACGTGGCTCGCGGCCGAGAGGATGATCGTCCGGCCCATCCGGCACCTGCGCAAGGCGATCCTCGACTTTGCCAAGGGCAGCCGGGTCGTCGATCCGCAGGATTACGCCGACGCGCCGCAAGAGATCCGGCAGCTTGCCGAGGCCTTCGCCCGCATGACGGACACGATCCTGCATGACGAGGCGGAACTCGAGGACATGGTCCACCAGAAGGAGGTCCTGCTGCGGGAGGTCCACCATCGGGTGAAGAACAACCTCCAGCTCATTGCCTCGATCATGAACATGCAGATGCGGCAGGCCCGCACGCCCGAAGCGAAGGGGCTGATGAAAGGGTTGCAGGATCGGGTGATGAGCCTCGCCACCATCCACCGCGGGCTCTACCAGACCACCGGCCTCACCGACATCCGGGCCGACGAGCTTCTGTCCGACATCGTGCGGCAGGTCGTGAACCTCGCCACCGGGCCGGGGCGGCGGATCGCCGTCCACACCGACTTCGGCGATGTGCGCCTGACGCCGGATCAGGCGGTACCGCTGGCGCTCCTGCTGACCGAAGCCCTCACCAACGTCATGAAATATGCGGGCGCTCCGGCGGGCGAGACGCCGCGGCTCGATGTCTCGCTGCGGCGCGAGGATGCCGCAATGGCGGTGCTCGACGTCACGAACAGCGTCGGGATCGGCCCCCCTTCGCCGGAGACCGCCGCGATGGGCACCGGCCTTGGCGCGCAGCTTCTGGCCGGCTTTGCCCAGCAGATCGGCGGCGAGGTCCGCATCGACCGGACCGAGACACGGCACAGCCTCAAGGTGCGGTTCGAGATCCGTCCGCTGGCCGATGCCGAAGCCCGCAACGAGACGGACGCCGAGAGCAGCGCGGCCGCCGCGTCCTGACCCCACGGCACCGTATGGTCGATGCGATGCGCGGTGGAACCCGTGCCCAGCGCACCGCGTTCTTACGGCAGCCCGATAAGGCAACAGTACAAGGAGCAAGTGAGATGAATTGGGATCAGATCAGCGGTCGCTGGAAGGAATTCAAGGGTCAGGCTCGCACCAAGTGGGGTGAGCTGACGGATGACGAGATCGATCAGGTCGAAGGCGACCGCGAGCGGATGGTCGGCCTCATCCAGCGCAAGTACGGCGACAACAAGGCCGATGCCGAGCGCAAGGTCGATGACTGGATGCGCGGCCTCTGAGCCTCTGGCACGACGAAGACAAGGCCCGCCTCGGCGGGCCTTTTGCTTGTTCAGCGGACTGGACCGGGTTCAGCGCCCCGTCGCCGCCGCCTGGGTCTCGAACAGCAGGAGGCACAGCTCGCGCCGCATCGACCGCAGGCGGGCGGTCACGTCGATGGGCTGCCCCGCGCCAAGCGCATCGTCGAAAGCATCGACCACATGCTGCTCGCCATCCTGGATCTGGTCGAGGATGCTGCCGTCGATCCCGTTGATCAGGGACCGCATCGACACGACGGCCCGGTTCACCGTGGACATGAGGCTGCCGTCGATCTCGGGCTCGCGGCCGAAGCGGGCGATCATTTCCGCAAGCTCCTGCGCCTGCGCGCGGTGAAGGTCGCGGAAACGCTCGGCCGTGGCGCGGAACTCGGGCTCTGCCCGCCCCACCATTGTCTCGAAGCCGGCAAGCACATCGACGCACCGCAGGTGCAATGTCTCGAGCGCCTTCAGCGCCGCAGGTTCCGGCGCGGCAAAGGGTCTGATCCCGGCCATCAACTCGTCCTCCATCTGGGTGGCCCGAGGCGATCCGGGTCCGATCAGATCCCCCGCGACCCCGAGCGCGGACCGAGGATCAGCCAGAGAATGAAGCCGACCACGGGAAGCAGGATGACGATCAGCGCCCAGAGCACCTTCCGCCCCGTCGAAGCGGAGGAGCCGAGAATGGATACCAAGGCCCACAGATCGAGCGCAAGGATGATCAGGCCCCCGAACCCCCGAAGTTGGAACATATTCATCTCCATCTGCAACGTCCTCCTGTGCGGGATGCCTCTCCCGGCCAACGCCCCGCCGGAACCGAGGTTCCTCGGACGCCGCCCGCGCCGGGCAGGGAGGCCGCGGAGCGGCGCTCAGGTGGCGAGGAAGGCTTCGACCGGGGCGAGCGACCGGGCCGGTCCCTCTTCCTGCGGAACATGGCCCATCCGGGGCAGAAGGACCGTCTGCGCGTCGCGCAGGGCGCGGGCGTAGGATCCGGCATTCGCTGCAGGGATCACCGCATCCTCCTCGCCCCACAGCAGCAGCGTCGGCGCGCGGACATTGGCCAGCAGCGTCTCGGGCGGCACCAGCACCGTCTGGCGCATCCGGTCGAACAGGGCCTCGCGCACGCCGGGCGCCCGGATCAGGTCGTGGTAGCGGCTGACGATCTGATCGGACATCACGGTCGGATCCGCATAGGCCATGCCCAGCGAGAGGCGCAGCAGCGGCTTTGGCAGCCAGAAACGGACCGCCTGCGCCAGCATCGGCACATCGGGCGGCTGGCCATAGGTGAAGCCGGGGCTTTCGTAGCCGTCGGGCGACACGAGGACGAGCTTGCGCACCCGCTCGGGGTGGGCCGCCGCGAAGGTGAAGGCGATCCGGCCGCCGATGGAATTGCCGATAAGGTCCGCCTGCTTGAGATCCAGCCGATCCATGATGCCGAGAACGATCTGCGACACACGGGCATCGGAATAATTCCCGGTCGCATCGGGCGGAGAGAGACCGAAGCCGGGCAGGTCGAAGCTGATCACGCGCCGGCTCCCGGCCATGCGGTCCTGCCAGGCGCTCCAGGTGTGCAGGCTGGAGCCGAAGCCATGGATCAGGATCACGGCCGGCGCGTCCCGCCGCCCGCGGTCGCGCATGTGAAGCGTGGTGCCCGCGACCTCCACAAGATCGGCGGGATTGGCCAGATACCGCTGCTCGAGTTCGGCCCGCGGCAGATCCGGCGTCCAGAGCGCCAGTCCCGTCCCCAGCATGACGGCGATCATGAGGTTGAACACGAAGATCAGACGGATATGACGGATCCTGGACATGCACCACCGCTCGGAACTCGACAGCCGCTTCCCCGTTGCCGCAAGCACCGGAGAATCGCTTCACTCGTGATTCGGGCAGATAGAGCGCACCTCTTCCTCGTCAATGCTTCATAGCGCCGCGCGGCATCGTGCCGCACCTCGGCGCGACGGTTCAGGTCAAGCCCTTGCGCTGCAACGCAGCATGGGGATCATCGCCTTAAATCAAGGCAATTGAGCAAGTTGATCCTGCTCAATTGCTCAATGCTGCACCTGCATTACATCCTTTTCATGAAAACGGTTTAAGATCGACTCCCGGGACACCGGATACGGAAAGACCAATGTCTGACATGAAGTGGAATGCGGAAGGCGTGCCGACCTATGGGCAGGCGCTCGATCGGGCGGCACGGGCGACGATCGCGGGCATGACGCGGGGCCTTGCCCCGTCGGTGCTGGCGACGGCGACGCTGGACTGGATGATGCATCTGGCGGCTGCGCCGGGAAAGCAGGCGGAGCTGTGGGAAAAGGCCGCCAGGTCGGCGACAGCGATCATGGAGGGCGGGCTTCACGCGCACGAGGCGCCGGTGAAGGACCGCCGCTTCGCGACCGAGGCCTGGAGCCGGCAACCCTTCGCCGCGCTGCGCGACAGCTTCCTCTTGACCGAGGACTGGTGGCAGGCGGCGACGACCGGGCTGCGCGGCATGGACCGGGCGCATGAGGCCGCCCTCAGCTTCTCGGTGCGGCAGATCCTCGACGTCTGGTCGCCCTCGAACGTGCCGTTCTTCAACCCCGAGATCCTGACCCGCACCGCCGAGACCGGCGGCGCGAACCTGATCCAGGGCGCGGTGAACTTCACCGGCGACATGATGCAGCTCGCGACCGGCGCCCCGATGGAGACCGGCGACTACCGCGTTGGCGAGAACCTCGCCGTCACACCGGGCAAGGTGGTGGCGCGCACCCATCTGATGGAGCTGATCCAGTACACGCCCACCACGAGGCAGGTGCATCCCGAGCCGGTGCTGATCGTGCCGGCCTGGATCATGAAATACTACATCCTCGACCTGACCGAGCAGAACTCGCTGGTCCGCTGGCTCGTGGCGCAGGGCTTCACCGTCTTCATGATCTCGTGGCGCAACCCCGGCCCCGAGGACCGCGACCTCGGCCTCGTGGATTACATCGACCAGGGGCCGCGGGCCGCGCTCAAGGCCATTCAGGCGATCACCGGCGCCCCGAAGGTCCATGCCGCGGGCTACTGCCTCGGCGGGACGCTCCTGTCGATCATGGCGGCCCAGATGGCCCGCGACCATGACGAGCGGCTGGCCTCGATGACGCTCTTTGCCGCGCAGGTCGATTTCTCGGAAGCGGGGGAACTGGCGCTCTTCATCTCGGAGGCGCAGGTGGCGCTGCTCGAGGACATGATGTGGCATCAGGGTTATCTCGACAGCGACCAGATGAGCGGCGCCTTCACGCTGCTGCGCTCGAACGACCTGATCTGGTCGCGAATGATCCACGAATATCTGATGGGCGAGCGGCCGCATCCGAACGATCTGATGACCTGGAACGCGGATTCCACGCGGATGCCCTACCGGATGCATTCGGAATACCTCCGCCAACTGTTCCTCGAGAACCGTTTCGCCGAGGGCAAGTTCGAGCTGGAGGGTCATACGCTGTCGCTGACCGAGCTTCGGGTGCCGATCCTCGCGGTGGGCACCGAGACGGACCATGTCGCGCCCTGGCGGTCGGTGTTCAAGATCCAGCGGCTGACCGAGACCGAGACGACCTTCATCCTCACCTCCGGCGGGCACAACGCCGGCATCGTGTCCGAGCCGGGCCATCCGCGGCGGCATTTCCGCATCGCCACAACCCAACGCGACGACCCCTACAAGGACGCCGACGAGTGGTTTGCCGCCCATGCCTCGGTCGAGGGGTCATGGTGGCCGGCCTGGGGCGCCTGGCTGGCCGAGCGGTCCTCGGCCAAGGCGAAACTGCCGCCGATGGGCAGCGCATCGGCCGGCTACCCGCCGCTGTGCGATGCGCCCGGCGCCTACATCCTGCAGCGCTGAGGGGACAAGACGATGCTGAAGGGAAAATACGGGCTGGTGGTGGGCGTCGCCAACAGCCAGTCGATCGCCGCCGGCTGCGCCCGCGCCTTCGCCGGGGCCGGAGCCGACCTGGCACTCACCTACCTGAACGAGCGCGCCCTGCCCCACGTCCGGCCTGTGGCCGAGGACATCGGTGCCGCGGCTCTGCTGCCGCTCGACCTTGCGCAGGAGGGCGCGCTCGAGGCGGTGTTCGACGACATCCGCGGCCGCTGGGGCCGGCTCGACTTCCTGCTCCATTCGGTGGCCTTCTGCCCGAAAGAGGATCTGCACGGCCGCGTGACCGACTGCTCGGCCGCAGGCTTCGCGCAGGCGATGGACATCTCGTGCCATTCGTTCCTGCGCATGGCGCGGCTGGCCGAGCCGCTGATGACGGCGGGCGGCAGCCTGATGACCGTGAGCTATTATGGCGCCGAGAAGGTGGTCGATCACTACAACATCATGGGCCCGGTCAAGGCCGCGCTGGAGGCCTGCACCCGCCATGTGGCGGCCGAACTGGGGCCGCAGGGGATCCGGGCCAACGTGCTCTCGCCCGGTCCGATCGCGACCCGCGCGGCCAGCGGCATCGACCATTTCGACGCGCTGATCGAGGATGCCCGGACCCGCGCGCCCGAGCGGAGGCTCGTGACCATCGACGAGGTGGGGGCCGTGGCCGCCTTCCTCGCCTCCGATGCCGCTTCGGGCGTCACCGGAACCGTGACCCATATCGACGGAGGCCGACATGTTCGGATGTGATCCTTCCATCACCACGGTCGAGAACCGGACGCTGGACGAGCTGCAGATCGGCGACAGCGCCGAGGTGGACCGGGTGCTCACGCCCAAGGACATCGAGCTGTTCGCCGTCATGTCGGGCGACGTGAACCCGGCGCATCTGGATGCGACCTATGCGGCCGAGACGGGCTTTCACCATGTGATCGCCCACGGGATGTGGGGCGGCGCGCTGATCTCGGCGGTGCTGGGCACCCGCCTGCCCGGCCCCGGCACGATCTACCTCGGACAGTCGCTGCGCTTCCGCAGGCCCGTCTCGCCCGGCGACAAGATCACCGTCCGCGTGACGGTGCGGGAAAAGGACATGGCCACGGCCAAGGTCACGCTCGACTGCGTCTGCCTCAACCAGTCCGGCGAGATGGTGATCACCGGCGAGGCGCTGGTGCTGGCGCCCCGCGAGAAGGTGCGCCGGCCGGTCTCGCACCTGCCCGAAGTGCGGCTGCACACGCCCGGCGCGCGCTTTGCCAACCTGATTCTCGCCGCGCGCGCCCTGCCGCCCCTGCCCACCGCCATCGTCCATCCCTGCGACGACCTGAGCCTTCTGGGCGCGATCCAGGCGGAGGCCGCGGGCATCATCACCGCGCTCTGGGTCGGGCCGAAGGCGAAGATCCTCGCCACGGCCGCCGCGGCCAGCGTCACGCTGGACGAGAGCCGGATCATCGACGCGCCCCACAGCCATGCCGCGGCGGAAGTCGCGGTCGATCTGGTGCGCGACGGGCGCGCGGGCGCCTTGATGAAGGGCAAGCTGCACACCGACGAGCTTCTCTCGGCCGTGCTCTGCCGCGACAAGGGCCTCAGGACCGAGCGGCGCCTCAGCCATGTCTTCGCCCTCGACGTGCCGGACGTGGACCGGCTGCTGTTCATCACCGACGCGGCCATCAACATCGCCCCCGATCTCGAGACGATGAAGGACATCGTGCAGAACGCCATCGACCTCGTGATGGCGCTGGGGATCGAGACGCCACGCACGGCGCTTCTGTCGGCGGTCGAGACCATCACGGGCAAGATCCCCTCGACGCTTCTTGCGGCCTCGATCTGCAAGATGCACGACCGGGGCCAGATCGTGGGCGGGCTGATCGACGGGCCGCTCGCCTATGACAATGCGATCTCGCTCGAGGCGGTGAAGGCCAAGGGCATCGTCTCGGACGTGGCGGGCCGCGCCGACATCCTCGTGGCGCCCAACCTCGAAAGCGGCAACATGATCGCCAAGCAGCTGATCCATCTGGGCGGCGCCGAGGCCGCGGGCCTCGTGCTGGGGGCGAAGGTGCCGATCATGCTCACCAGCCGGGCCGACGGCCCCTCGGCGCGCCTCACCTCGGCCGCCCTCGCCCGCCTTCACGCCGAGGCACGGCCCACGAAGCCGGTGGCCGAATGAAACCCGTCTGGCTGGTCCTGAACATCGGCTCTTCCACAGTCAAGTTCGGACTGTTCGGCGTGGAGGACGCCACCCCTCTCGTGCGCGGTCTGGTCGAAGGGATCGGCCTTGCTCCGCGGCTGAAGGCCAGCCTGCCCGACGGCACGCTCGAGCTGCGCGCGCCGGCCGATGCGCGGGATGCGAAGGAGCTGACGCTGTGGCTGCTGGGCCTGCTGGAGGGGCGGCTCGGACCGCTCGACCTGCACGCCGCCGGCCACCGCGTCGTGCATGGCGGCCCGGATTACAACGCGCCGGTGCTGCTGACGCCCGAGGTGATCGAGCGGCTCGAGAGCTTTTCGCCGCTGGCCCCCAGCCACCAGCCCTTCAACCTCGCAGGCATTCGCGCGGTCGAGGCGCGCTGGCCGGGGGTGCCGCAGATCGCCTGCTTCGACACGGCCTTCCACCACGACCGGCCCCGCCTCGCCCGGCTCTACGCCCTGCCCCGCGCCATGGCCGAGGAAGGCATCCTGCGCTACGGCTTTCACGGGCTCTCCTACGATTACATCGCGACGCGCCTGCCCGAGGTTCTGGGCGAGGCCGGACGGGGCAAGGTGATCGTGGCGCATCTGGGCAGCGGCGCCAGCCTCTGCGCGATGGAGAACCTGCGCAGCGTCGATACCACGATGGGCTTCAGCGCGCTCGACGGGCTGATGATGGGCACGCGCTGCGGGCAACTCGACCCCGGCGTGATCCTCCACTTCCTGCGGCAGGGCCTGACGGGTCCCGAGATCGAGGCGATCCTCGGCCGCAAGAGCGGGCTTCTGGGCGTCTCGGGGATCAGCCCCGACATGCGCGACCTGCTGCAGAGCGACCGGCCCGAGGCCGCGGAGGCGGTGGAGCTGTTCGTGCGCTTCATCCTGCGCCAGATCGGCGCGCTGGCGGCCGGCATGGGCGGGATCGACGCGCTGGTCTTCACGGCCGGCATCGGCCAGCACGCGCCCGAGATCCGGGCGCGGGTGATGGCGGGGCTCGGCTGGCTGGGGCTCGTCCCCGATCCGGCCGCGAACCTTGCGGGCGAGGGGGTGATCTCGGCCCCCGGCAGCCGGGTGGCCGCAGCCGTCATCGCAACGGACGAGGAAGAGGTGATCCTGCGCGCCCTCCACCGCGGCGAGATCGCCCATTTCGCCGCCCGCAGCGCGCTGGCCTGACGACCGGATTCGCGGTTGTCCGCTCATATCGGTGGCGGCGGGGAACGTTCCTGTCACGGCGCGCATTCCTCTGCGTAATGTTCCGGGCGGGCACCACCGCCCGGACCCGACACGGAGGATCCCCATGACCATTCCGAAGTTCCTGCTGCCCGCCCTCGCGGCGAGCCTCGTGATTGCCGCCTGCGGCGAGACCCGGACCCAGCGCGTCGCGACCGGCGCCCTCGGCGGTGCGGTGGCCGGCCAGGTGCTTGCCGACGACCCGATCACCGGCGCCGTGGTCGGTGGTGTCGGAGGCGCGGTCATCCGCTGACAACGGCCCGCCCGGCGTCTGCGCTGCGCCTCTCGCGCGGCCAGTGGCCTTGACGTTGCGGGAAGGCGGCTGGACAAGCGGCCGCCCTCCCGGCAGTCTCCGACCCCGGAAGGAGACTTGCAGTGACGCTCGAGCTTGCGCTTGTTCTCGCCCTGCTCTGTGCCGCTGTCGTGATGTTCGCCATGAACCGCCCGCGCATGGATGCCGTGGCGGTCATCATGATGGTTGCCCTGCCCTTCACCGGAGCGATCACGCTCCAGGAGTCGCTTTCGGGCTTTGCCGATCCCAACGTGATCCTGATCGGCGCGCTCTTCGTCATCGGCGAGGCGCTGGTGCGGACAGGGGTCACCAAGGGGCTCGGCGACTGGGTGATCGCCCGCGCCGCCGGCAGCGAGACTCGGCTGATCGTGTTCCTGATGCTGTCCGTGGCGGCCCTGTCGGCGATCATGAGCTCGACCGGCGTGGTCGCCATCTTCGTTCCGGTGGTCCTGCGCATCGCGCGGGACTCGGGCATACCCGTCGGCCGCCTGATGATGCCGCTCTCGGTGTCGGCGCTGACGGCGGGCATGACGACGCTGGTGGCGACGCCCCCGAACCTCGTCCTGCATGGCGAGCTGGTTCGGAGCGGGCACGAAGGCTTCTCGTTCTTCGCCTTCACGCCCTTCGGTCTGCCGATCCTTCTGGTGGCGATCCTCTGGATGCTGGTGGCCCGCCGGTTTCTCGGTTCGGCGGACGGCGCGGCCCCGGCCGAACGGCGGCATCTGGGGGACTGGGTGTCGGAATATGGACTTGCCGGACATGAGGCGCGGCTGCGGCTTGGCCCTGCCTCCCTGCTCGCGGGCCGTCCCGTCTCGGACACGGGCCTGCTGTCCAGCCAGGGCATGACCATCCTCGCCATCGAGCGGCGCGGCCTCTTCGGGGCCGAGCTGGTCCATCCGACGGCCTCGACCCGGCTCCGGCCGGGGGACATCCTGCTGCTGGATGCGGCGCGGTCGGAGGTTGATCTGGCGGCGCTCTGCTCGCGCTGGCAGCTCGAGGAGCTGCCGCCGACCGGAGATTATTTCGCCGACCGTGTGTCCGACATCGGCATGGCCGAGGTGATGATCCCGGCAACCTCGCCCCTCGTCGGCCAGAGCGTCGTCGATCTGCGCTTCCGGTCGGTCCACAACCTCGCCGTGGTGGCGCTGAAGCACGGCGCGCACCCTCTGACCACACCCGTTGCGGACGAGAAGCTGCGGGGAGGCGACACGCTGCTGGTCGTCGGCCCCTGGCGGGCGATCCGGCGACTCTCGGGGCGGCAGCGCGAGATGATCCTGCTCGACCTGCCCGGCGAGGCCGACGATGTTGCGCCCGAACGGCGCCGCGCGCCGGCGGCGCTCGCCGTGCTGGCGCTGGTGGTCGGGCTGATGATCTCGGGCCTCGTCTCCAACGTGCAGGCGGCGCTGGTGGGCTGCCTTCTGCTCGGTCTCTTCCGCTGCATCGACATGCGCTCGGCCCTCGGCTCGATCCGCTGGGACACGCTGGTTCTGATCGTGGGGATGCTGCCCTTTTCCATCGCGCTCCAACGGACGGGAGGCGTCGATCTGGCGGCCGAGGCGCTGATCGGCCTTCTGGGCGATGCCGGGCCGCGGATGATCCTCGGCGCGCTCTTCTGCGTGACGGCGGTGCTCGGTCTCTTCATCTCGAACACGGCCACGGCGGTGCTGATGGCGCCCGTGGCCGTGGCGCTGGCCGAGCGGCTCGACTCCTCGCCCCAGGCCTTCGCCATGATCGTGGCGCTGGGGGCTTCGGCCGCCTTCATGACGCCGGTCGCCTCGCCGGTGAACATGCTGGTGGTGGGGCCGGGCAACTACCGCTTCGTGGATTTCGTCAAGGTGGGCGTGCCGCTGACGCTCTTCTGCCTCGTCGTCAGCGTCACCCTCGTTCCGCTGATCCTGCCGCTCTAGGACGCAGCGGAACGGTTGACCCACGCGGGCAAGCGGGTGTCACCTCGGCCCAATCGTGAGGAGGAGACCATGCCCATACCCGAGGCCCTGAAGGGCCGCCTCAAGGCGCCCGTGATCGCCGCACCCATGTTCCTGACCTCGGGCCCGGACCTCGTGGTGGAGACCTGCAACGCGGGCCTCCTGGGCACCTTCCCCGCGCTGAACCAGCGCACGAGTGACGGGTTCCGCGAATGGATCAGGGCGATCCGCGGCCGTCTGGCGCCCGATGCCGCGCCCTTCGGCGTCAATCTCATCGTCCACAAGTCGAACCCGCGCCTCGAGGCCGACCTCGCCATCTGCATCGAGGAAAGGGTGCCGCTGATCATCACCTCGCTCGGCGCGGTGCCCGAACTGGTGGCGGCGGTTCATGGCTATGGCGGGCTGGTGTTCCACGATGTCGTGAATGCACGGCACGCGCGCAAGGCGGCCGAAGCGGGGGTGGACGGGATCATCGCGGTGGCGGCGGGGGCGGGGGGGCACGCCGGCACCCTCAGCCCCTTCGCGCTGGTCTCGGAGATCCGGTCCTTCTTTGCGGGCACCGTCATCCTGTCGGGCGCCATGAACCGGGGCCATGAAGTCGCGGCGGCCCGCATGATGGGGGCGGATCTGGCCTATCTCGGGACCCGCTTCCTGGCGACCGAGGAAGCGATGGTGCCCGAGGCGCAGAAGCGGATGGTGGCCGACAGCACGGCCGCCGACATCGTCTATACGCCGAAGGTCAGCGGTATCCCGGCCAGCTTCCTGCGCCAGAGCCTGGCCACCGCGGGCATCGATCCCGAGGGGGGCGCATCTCCGCATCTCGACATGGAGTCCGAGGCCAAGGTCTGGCGGGACGTGTGGTCGGCGGGGCAGGGCGTCGGCGGCATCGGCGACATTCCCGGGGCGGGCGATCTCTGCCGCCGGCTCATTGATGAGTATCAAGCGGCGGTCGCCGCCTGCGCAGCGGAGGCCCGCACCGAGGGTTGGCTCTGACGCCGGCCTCGGTTCCCGGCGCCCGCCGGATGGCGGGCTCCGGGAACCGGGGAGCGAAAACGAGAATTATCCGAGGGCGCCGTTGCTCAGAGCGCCGCCAGTTCTTCCGGCGTGCGGCCCTGCGCCATGGCGACCTTGAACCAGTGCGGGCAGCGCCCGCGCCCGTTCCATGAAACGGAGCGGTTGGTGGGGTTGAAGTAACTCACCCTCTTTCCGCTCTCTCCTGCCTCGCCCTTGATCCTTGCGGCCTCTTCTTTCGCCTTTCTGGCGATTTGACGGCTTTCGCAGGCATCCAGTGCCGCGGAAATCCGACCGTAGAGGTCTATAAGTTCGTCCCGAGTCAACCGCTCAATGTTCAACTTCATTCCGACCATCCCCGGCCTTCCCAAGCCAGCGAGGAAAGCCGGCTCTGTGGCCAATTTTTCTCACCATACCTAAGGTCTGGACGGACGGACAATCTCTTTGAGGTATGAAAACATATACTTTTGAATATATGTCGGATCGCGAACGGGAATCTGTTGCACGTCAGCCTCAGGCGCACCGGGTGGACGTGCGCGCAGGATCCGCCGACCGATCGGCGACAGGGACAATCGTTCGCCGGACAGGAAGTCGGCGTGGAGGCGCCGATGAAGGATCACGGCGCCGACCGTGACGGATGCCGAAGCGCTCCGGCATCCGGTCGAGGGACGCCTCAGGCGGCGCGCCGGATCGTCGATGCGGGCTTTTCGGCCGGCTTCCTGGTCGTGGCTGGAACGACATGTGCGCTGCAGGCCAGCATGAGGTCATAGGGGCTCTTCATGTCGGCGGCGAGACGCTCGACCATGCCGCCATACCATTCCTGCATCGAACTGAAGGTCGCCGTGTCGGAGAAGCCCTTGTCCATCACCTTGTGCGCCGTGCCGACGAGGCTCGAGACCGCGGCCTGACGGCGGTCGAGCCAATCGTGCGCGGCCTGGTTCATTTCGCCAGCGATGCCCTGCTGCATGTCGAGCGCACGTTTGGCCATGATCGCCCCCATGGGCGCGGCGGACATGCTCGAGAAAAGCTCGGTCATCGTGTCGTAGATGGTGCGGGACGTCTCGGCCGGTTTGGTCATGTTCATCCTCCAGATCGGTCGTAACTTCTGCGACTTTGGACGCATGGCGCGACGGTGGGGACTCTTGCACAATGCGTCAATGAAATTTGGCGTGGGAAGCGGGATGCTGCGCAGGCGCGGCATGAGCAATCGTTTGCATGCGCAGGCGGGCCCCCGAACGTCCACGCGCTGCCCGGTGAAGCGGCAGGCATGATTCGCAATCCGAGCTTGCGGCAGCACAACAAGGGCAGGAACCGCGCCTGCTATCCGAAGGGCATCAGTTGCAAGGAAAGCCAGATGCTCAAGAAGATAACGGCCGCGGCCACGCTCATGCTTGTTCTCGGCACCGCGGCGCAGGCCGCCACGCACGAGGTCATCATGCTCAACAAGGGCGCCGACGGCGCCATGGTGTTCGAGCCCGCCTTCGTCGTGGCCCAGCCCGGAGACACGATCCTCTTCAAGGCCACCGACAAGGGCCACAACGCCGAGACGATCAAGGGCATGCTTCCCGAGGGGGCCGAGGCCTTCAAGGGCAAGATGGGCAAGGACGTCTCGGTGACGCTGACGGACGAAGGGCTCTACGGCGTCAAATGCGCCCCGCACTTTTCGATGGGGATGGTG
The DNA here is from genome assembly GCF_021391315.1 of Cereibacter azotoformans. NCBI lineage: Bacteria > Pseudomonadati > Pseudomonadota > Alphaproteobacteria > Rhodobacterales > Paracoccaceae > Cereibacter > Cereibacter azotoformans. The sequence goes on from NZ_CP090021.1 coordinate 2,920,721, forward strand.
GCGCTGATCCAGGTGGGCGCGCCGGTCAACCACGAGGAGGTTGCGGGGGTGCCGATGAAGGGAACGGCGAAGAAGCGGTTCGAGCCGCTGCTCGCCCAGGTCGCCCAGTAGGGCGGCCGGAGCGCGGCATGGGGGTGCCGCGCTCCACCTTGTTCAGAAGGGGCTGTCGGGGAAGTAGAACTGCTCGGCATTCTCGGGCGTGACGAGCTGCGAGCCGATGATGAAGCGCCCCGAAACCGGCGTCGAGGAGACGAGCTTCAGCGCCGTCAGCTCGATGGCGGTCGAGATCTGCGCCGGCGGGTAGGTGACGTTCGCCGGAAGCTGCGGATCGCCGTCGGCGATGCGCCGGATGATCTCCTTCATGCCGGCGCCGCCCATGACCCACATCTCCTCGGTGCGGCCGGCCTGCGCGATGGCCTCCATCGCGCCGATCGCCATGTCGTCGTCGGCGGCCCACACCGCATCGATCTGGGAATACTTGGACAGGAAATCCTGCATCACGTTGAAGGCGTCGTCGCGGTTCCAGTTGCCGTGCTGCATGTCGAGCACCTCGATCCCCGACCCTTCGATGGCCGCGGTGAAGGCCTCGACCCGCTCGTTGTCGAGCGTGGTGGGGATGCCGCGCAGGACGACGATCTTCTTGCCGGATCCGAGGTTCTGCGCGAAATACTCGCCCGCCACGCGCCCGAAGCCGGGATTGTCGCCGGCCACATAGAGATCCTCGATCCCCTCGACCGAGAGGCCGCGGTCCACGACCGTTACCCAGATGCCCGCCTCCTTCACCGCCTGCACGGGCGAGGTCAGGGGCTCGCTCTCGAACGGGAGGACGACGAGGGCGCTGATGTTGCGCGTCGCCACCATGTCCTCGATGTCATTGACCATCTTGCCCGCGTTTCCGGCCGTCGCCAGCACGAAGTCGAGCTGCGGATAGACCTCTTGCAGGCGCTTGATCGTGTCCTGCGCGTGGAAGTTCAGCCCGCCCATGAAGCCGTGCGTCGCCGACGGGATGGCGATCCCGATGGTGCCGACCTTCTCCTGCGCCAGTGCGGGTGCGCCGGCACCCGCCGCCACCCCGGCCACGGCGGCACTCGTCAGAAATTGTCTCCGTTTCATCACATACCTCCCAAGGATCTACCGCGCGTCGGCGGCCTTCTTCTCCCGCTGCAGCACGACAGCGAGGATCACGATGACGCCCTGGATCGTGCCGTTCAGGTAGGGGCTGACGATCGAGGCGAGGTTCAGGATATTGTCGATCAGGCTGAGGATCAGGACACCCACCACCGTGCCCCAGACCCGGCCGTAGCCGCCCTTGAGCACCGTGCCGCCGATGATGACGGCGGCGATGGCCTCAAGCTCCCACAGGACGCCGGTCGAGCCCGAGGCCGAGCCCAGCCGCGGCACATACATGATGGTGGCGAGCCCCACGAGCAGCCCCAGCAGCGCATAGGTCGCAATCCGCACCCGCGGCACCTTGACGGCCGAGTAGCGCGCCACCTGCTCGTTGGCGCCGATGGCGGCCACATGCCGGCCGAAGGCGGTCTGGCGCATCACGATCTCGCCCAGGATGGCGACGATCGCAAAGACGATGATCGGCCAGGCTATGCCGAAGATCCCGCCATAATAGACCGGCCGGTAGAGGCCGCGCAGCCCGAAATCGAGCGAAAGCGTGCCCCCGTCGGCCAGCCAGGTGACGAGCGAGCGGTAGATGCCCATGGTGCCCAGCGTCACGATGAAGGGCTCGATCCCGACCTTGGCGATGAGAAACCCGTTGAGCCAGCCCGCGAGCAGCCCCGCGCAGGCCGCCACCAGCACCCCCATCAGAATGACCGGGACGCCTGCGCCCATGTGGGGCAGAAGCGCGTTCATCGACAGGATCATGAGGCCCGCGATGAAGGCCGCCATCGAGCCCACCGAAAGGTCGATCCCCCCCGAGGTGATGACGAAGGTCATGCCCACCGCGATGATGCCGATGAAGGCCGAGCGCGCGAGCACGTTGGTGATGTTGCCGTAGCTGAGGAAGTTCGGGTTAAGCCAGGCCCCCAGCGCGATCAGCACGAAGAGGGCGAGCAGCGGCCCGAGAACATAAAGCTGGAAACGGGGACGGGGAACGGTGACGGCACTCATGCGCTGGCCTTCCGGTGGTTCAGCCCCATCGCGAGGCGGACGATGTTCTCTTCGGTGATGGCCGGGCCCTCGACCTCGCCGGCGATCCGGCCCGCGCTCATCACCACGATGCGGTTGGCCACGCCGATCACCTCGGGCAGTTCGGACGAGACGACGATCACGCTGCGGCCCTCAGCGGCGAGGCGGGCGATGAAGCCGTAGATCTGCTGCTTGGTGCCCACGTCGATCCCGCGCGTCGGCTCGTCGATGATGACGACCTGCGGTTCGGCCAGCATGGTCTTGGCCAGAAGCAGCTTCTGCTGGTTCCCGCCCGACAGGCTGCCCGCGATGATCCCGCGGTCGCCCGCGCGGATGTCGAAGTCCGAGATGGCCTGCGTCAGGGCGCGCTCTTCGGCGGCCTTGTCGATCAGCACCCGGCCGAAGCGGTCGAGCGCGAGGAGGGTCAGGTTCTCGGTCAGCGACTTTCCGAGAAGCAGGCCCTTCTCCTTGCGGTCCTCGGTCAGATAGACGAGGCCCGCCGCGCGCGCCGCCGCAACCGATCCGTGGGGCAGGGCGCGGCCCGCCATGCGCACCTCGCCCGTGGCGGGGCGGAGGCCCACGATCCCCTCCATCAGCTCTGTCCGGCCCGACCCCACGAGGCCCGCAAAGCCCAGCACCTCGCCCCGCCGGAGCGTGAACGAGGCGTCGCGGACGAAGCCCGGCACGGTCAGGTTCGTCACCTCAAGCACCGGCTCGGCCGCGGGCGTGCCCTTGGGCGGGAAGAGGTCCGACAACTCGCGCCCCACCATCGCTTCGGCCATCCGGTCCTCGGTGAGGCCCTTCGCCGGAACCGTCATGACCCGGCGCCCGTCGCGCAGGACCGTCACGCGGTCCGCGATCCGCGCCACCTCATCCAGCTTGTGCGAGGTGTAGAGGATCGCCGTGCCCGCCCTGCGCAGCCGGTCCACCTGCTCCAGCAACGTGTCGGTCTCGCGGTGGGTCAGCACGGCCGTCGGCTCGTCCATGATCAGGACACGCGCCTTCAGCCCCAGCGCCTTCGCGATCTCGACCATCTGCCGGTTCGGCACCGAGAGCGACGAGACACGCGCACCCGGATCGACCGCGCAGTGCAGCCGCTCGAGCAGGCGGCGGCTTTCGGCCTGCATGGCGCGGCGGTCGAGAAAGGGGCCTCGCTTCAGTTCGCGCCCGAGGAAGATGTTCTCCTCGACGGTGAGCGGGGTCGCGAGGTTGAACTCCTGATGAATCATCACGATCCCCGCCGCCTCGGCCTCGCGCGAGGAGGGGAAGTGGACGGGCTGGCCGTCCAGCAGCACCTCACCCGCCGAGGGCGCGAGATAGCCCGCGAGGATCTTCATTGTCGTGGACTTGCCCGCGCCATTCTCGCCGATCAGCGCATGGACCTCGCCGGGGCGGAGGTCGAAATCCACATCGAACAGGACCTGGACCGGCCCGAACAGCCGCGAGACCTTGCGGATCGCGAGCACCGGCTCGGTCATGGCACCACCCAGGCGGCGTTGCGCCGCGACGAGCGGATGCAGGCGTCGATGAAGGCCATGCCCTCCATGCCGTCGGCGATGCCGGGGAAGGTCACGCCCTCGGGCGCAGCCTTGCCCGCGCGATGGGCGAAGATCGCCTCGGCCGCTTCGGAATAGATGGTCGCGAAGGCCTCGAGGAAGCCCTCGGGATGGCCTGCGGGGGTGCGGCTCACCCGCGCGGCCTCGGGGCCTGCGCCCGCGCCCATGCGGGTGATCAGGCGCTTCGGCTCGCCCAAGGGGGTGTGCCATAGCTCGGTCGGGTTCTCCTGCGCCCATTCGAGCCCGCCCGTTTCGCCGTAGATCCGCAGGCGGAGCGAGTTTTCGTGCCCCACCGCCACCTGACTGCACCAGAGCATCCCGCGCGCCCCGCCCTCGAAGCGCAGCATCACATGGGCGTTGTCGTCGTTCTGCCGCCCCTCGACGAACTCCGAGAGGTCCGCCGCCAGCGCCTCGACCTTCAGGCCGGTCACGAAGCGGGCGAGGTTGTAGGCGTGCGTCCCGATGTCACCCGTCGAGCCGCCCGCACCGCTGCGCGCCGGATCGTTGCGCCATTCGGCCTGCTTGTTGGCGACGGGCGCCGCCATCCAGCCCTGTGGATACTCGACCTGCACCACCCGCAGCCGCCCCAGCGCGCCCGAGGCCACCAGCGCCCGCGCCTCGCGCACCATCGGATAGCCGGTGTAATTGTGCGTGAGCACGAAGAGGGCGTCCGCCTTCTCGGCCGCCTGCTGGAGGCGCTTGGCCTCGGTCAGCGTCGCGGTCAGCGGCTTGTCGCAGATCACATGGATGCCGCGCTTGAGGAACTCGCGCGCCACCGGCCCGTGCATGTGGTTCGGGGTGACGATCGCCACCGCCTCGATCCCGTCGCGCCGCCGGGCCTCGGATTTCGCCATGGCGGTGAAATCATCATAGCTGCGCGGGATGCCAAGCGCCGCCGCGCTGTCCCGCGCCTTCTCGGGTGTCGAGGAGAGCGCCCCCGCCACCAGCTGGTATTTCCCGTCGAGCCGCGCCGCGATCCGGTGGACCGCGCCGATGAAGGCCCCGCTGCCGCCGCCCACCATGCCGAGGCGGATCGGCCCCTCGCGCCCTGCAAACCGGCTCATCGGTCGAGCCCCAGCATGGCGCGGTTGGCGGCCTCGTCCGTGCCCGCGCCCGCGAAATCGTCAAAGGCGTTGGGGGTGACGCGGATGATGTGGTTGCGGACGAACTCCGCCCCCTCGCGCGCTCCGTCCTCGGGATGTTTCAGCGCGCATTCCCACTCGACCACGGCCCAGCCGTCGAAGTCGATCGCGGTGAGCTTGGAGAAGATCGCGCCGAAATCCACCTGCCCGTCCCCGAGGCTGCGGAAGCGGCCGGCCCGGTTCACCCAGGACTGGAAGCCGCCATAGACGCCCTGCCGTCCCGTCGGGTTCAGCTCGGCGTCCTTGACGTGGAACATGCGGATGCGGCTGCCGTAGATGTCGATGTTGTCGAGGTAATCCAGCGCCTGCAGCACATAATGCGACGGATCGTAGAGCATGTTGCAGCGGGCGTGGCCGCCGACGCGCTCGAGGAACATCTCGAAGGTCACTCCGTCGTGCAGATCCTCGCCCGGGTGGATCTCGTAGCAGAGGTCGATCCCGCACGCCTCGGCATGATCGAGGATCGGGCGCCAGCGGGCGGCCAGTTCGTCGAAGGCGGTCTCGACAAGGCCCGCCGGGCGCTGCGGCCAGGGATAGAGATAGGGCCAGGCCAGCGCCCCCGAGAAGGTGGCCATCGCCTTCAGGCCCAGATTGCGCGAGGCGGTCAGGCCCTTCATCACCCGGTCCACCGCCCATTCCTGCCGTGCCTTGGGATTGCCGCGCACGGAGGCGTCGGCAAAGCCGTCGAGCATCGTGTCATAGGCCGGATGGGCCGCGACGAGCTGGCCGTGCAGGTGACTTGCCAGCTCGGTCACCTCGATGCCGGCCTCGGCCGCCTCGCCCTTGAACTGGTCGCACCAGTCCTTTGACTCGGCCGCCCGGTCCAGATCGAACAGCCGCGCGTCCCATGTCGGCACCTGAACCCCGGCATAGCCGCAGTCGGCGGCCCATCGGGTGATCGACGTCCACGAGTTGAAGGGCGCAGCATCGCCCGCGAACTGCGCCAGAAACAGCGCAGGCCCCTTGATCGTCTTCAAGCGCTTTCCTCCCTCCGGTCGCCACCGGCGCAACGTCCCCATCGCGACCGGCGTCGTTGATGTAATCGTTTGCAGATTCACTATAGGCACGCAACAATCGTTTACAACGATTCTCCTGCACCGCAGGATGGCGCCGAACCGGAGGGTGAGATGCCGCAGAAAGTCGCCACGATTCAGGATGTTGCCCGGCTGTCGGGGGTCTCGACCGCCACCGTGAGCCGCACCCTGTCGCACCCCGAACGCGTGGCCGAAACCACGCGCGAGGCGGTGCTGCGCGCGGTGCGCGACACGGGATATGTCGCGAACTCGATGGCGAGGAACCTGCGGCGGCGGCGCACAGGCAGCATCCTTGCGCTGGTGCCGAACCTCGCCAATCCGTTCTTCTCGGAGATCCTCTCGGGCCTCGCCTCCGTCCTGACGCCTGCGGGCTACGGTCTTCTGATCGCGGATACGCACACGGACCCGGCCGGCCGGCTGGCCCATTATCTCGAGAGCGGGCTGGCCGACGGGGTGGTGATCTTCGACGGCAGCCTGCCTCTCGAGGCGCTGGCCACGCGGCGGCGACCGCCGGTGATCCTTGCCTGCGAATGGATGGGCGAGGCGCTGCCCTCGGTCCGGGTGGACAATGCGGCCGGGGCCGAGATCGCGATCCGGCACCTGCACGAGATGGGGCACCGGCGCATCGGCCATGTGATGGGCCCCGCGGGCAACGTGCTGACCGAAAGCAGGCTCGAGGGCGTGAGACGGGCGCGCGGCGACCTCGGGCTGCCGCTGCGCGACGACTGGATCTTCCGCGGCGACTTCGGGCTGGCCTCGGGGTCGGCGGCGGCGATGACGTGGCTCGGTCTCAAGGACCGCCCCACGGCGGTCTTCTGCGCCTCGGACGAGATGGCCTGCGGCTTCATGGGGGCGCTCCAGCATGCGGGCATCGCGGTTCCGGCGGATGTTTCGGTGGTGGGCTTTGACGATATCGAGGTGGTGGCCCATCTCACGCCGGCGCTGACCACGATCCGGCAACCGCGCCGCCTGATCGGGCGCCGGGCGGCCGAACTGCTGTCGGCCATGATCGACACGCGCACCCTCACCGGCCCGTCCGAACTGCTGCCGGTGGAGCTGATCCGGCGGCAGAGCGTTGCACCTCCTTGTGGCACAGGAGCATCCCCATGACCCATCCTCCGATCCTCGGCACCCTCGAATCCGCGCTCTACACCGATGACCTGGCCGAGGCCGAGGCCTTCTATCACGGGCTGATCGGCCTGCCGGTGCTGGCCCGGGCCGGCGACAGGCACATCTTCTTCCAGGTGGGCGAGGGGGTGCTGCTGGTCTTCAACCCGGCGGAAACGGTCAAGCCGCCGGGCAACCCCGCGCTGCCGGTGCCGCCGCACGGGACGAAGGGGCAGGGGCACTATTGCTTCGCCGTCCCGCCCGAGGCGCTCGATCTCTGGCGGCGGCGGCTGGAGGAGGCGGGCGTGGAGATCGAGGCGGACTTCCACTGGCCGAACGGTGCGCGCTCGATCTATGTCCGTGACCCCGCCGGCAATTCGATCGAGTTTGCGGATCCCGCGATCTGGTCGTGACCCTTCACGAAGCGCGAAGGACGCGCCTCAGCGGGGGCGGCGGAGATAGACGTAATAGGCGCCCTCGCCGCCGTGCTTCAGATGCGCCATGGCCACCTGAAGCACCGCCGCGCCAAGTGGCGGCATCCGCAGCCAGTGCGGCACCTGATGGCGCAGGACGCCCGGCCGCTGCGGGATCGGGCCGTGATCGTCCACCCTCCGGCTGCCCTTGCCGGTGATGACCAGCACCAGCCGCAACCCGTCGGCGTGCGCGTTCAGGATGAAACGGATCAGCTCGGGATGGGCCTCGGTGAGGGTCATGCCATGCAGGTCGATCCGCGCCTCGGGCGAGAGCTTGCCGCGCGACATGCGCGCGAAGCTCTTGGCATCCATGCGGAGCGGTTGCGCCGCAAGCTGGTCGCGCAGCGCAGGCACGAGATCGTGGCCCGAGGCGTGCCGGACCTTCTCTCCGACATGAAAATGCGGAAAGGCCGGCACCTGCGCCCGCGGTTCGGGTGCATGGGGCAGGGGATCGGCCTTGGGCGTGTGGCTGCGGATGCGCTGAGGATGGAGCGGCTGGGCCGACCGGGCGACGGCCTGCCACAGCTCTTCCTCGTCCGGGCGGAGCGTCCGACGGCGGGCCATCAGTGTTCCGGCAGCATGGCGAAGGCGCGGTCGATGGGCAGCAGCACCATCATCCGCCCGCCGTCCTTGACCTCGCCCGCGATCTCGCCCGCGCGGGCGCCGGTGCCGTAGAAGATGTCCGCCCGCTGCGTGCCCTTGATCGCCCCGCCGGTGTCCTGCGCCACGAACAGCCGGCGCAGCGGGCGCCCGCCGTCCTTCTCGACCCAGACGGGCGCGCCGAGCGGCGTGAACAGCGGATCCACCGCGATGCTGCGCAGCGTTGTGATCGACCGGCCCATCGCCCCGATCGGCCCCTTGTCGGAGGCCAGCTGCGGCAGCTTGCGGAAGAAGACGTAGGACGGGTTCAGGCCAAGCAGCGCCCGCCCCTCGATCGGGTTGCGCTGCACCCAGTCGCGGATCGTCCGGGCCGAGGCCTCCTCGAGCCGCAGCAGCCCGCGGCGGACCATCTCTTTGCCGACCGAGACATAGGGATGGCCGTTCTTGCCCGCAAAGCCTACGCGGAGCACCCGGCCATCAGGCATCCTGATCCGGCCCGAGCCCTGGACATGGAGGAAGAAGACCTCGACCGGATCGTCGAGCCAGGCGATTTCAAGCCCGCGGCCCGAGAGGATCCCGCCGTCGATCTCCATGCGGCTGCGCCAGACGGTGCCGTCCTGCAATTCGGGGGGGCGGGCGTAGATCGGCCAGTTGAAGCGCGAGGTGCGGACGGGCGACCCTTCGAGTTCGGGCTCGTAGTAGCCGGTGAACAGCGCCGGCGGGTCACCCACCTGAACAGGCCGGAAGAACAGTTCGAAGAATTCGCGCGCGGCCTCGGGTCGGCCCGCCATGTCACCCGCAAGCTGGCAGAGCGGGGCCCATTCGGGCCCCTTCAGCAGATCGCAGGTCTGGCGAAAGACGGCCAGCGCCTCGGAATGATCGTCCTCGCGCCAGCCGTCCAGCTCTTCGAAGTCGAGCACCTGCGCCGGGGCGGCACCGGACGCTGCCGTCACAACGCAGACCGCCAGCGCGCAGAGCAGGGCACGCATCACTCCCCGGTGGCGACGAGTTGCCAGTTGGGATCGTTCGCGCCCATGTGCCGCTCGAAGGTCCAGACGTCGCGCTGACGCTTGATCTCGGTGGGGCTGCCCTCGACGACCTGGCCCTCGCGATTGCGCACGACCGACGTCAGCTCGCCCACGAAGCGGACGGCGATCTGCCCGATCCGCGAGTCGCGTTCGAAGGAGGCCTCGTGGATGTCGATCTCGCGCAGGCCGAGGAAGTTCGCCTCGACGCTCAGCCCCTCGGCCTCGCGGGCGTTGACGGCATCCTCGAAGCTTTCGAACACCTCGGCCGAGAGGAAGGGCCGGATCTGCTCCAGCTCGCCCTTCTCGAAGGCCATCACGATCATTTCATAGGCCCCGCGGGCGCCGGTGAGGAATTCCGACACCGAAAAGCCCGGCTCGGCCATCTTCATGCCGGCGAGCGCCTTCGCGGAGGGGCTGCCGTCGGTCACGTGGTCGATGATGTCGCGGTCGGGTCCGCCCTCGATCACCTCGAACTCACGCCGTGGCCGCGGCCTGGGGTCTTCCAGCGGCACCGGAGGCTTCTCGAACCCCTCGCGGGTGCCCAGAACACTCTTGAGCTTGATGATCAGAAAGACGGCGATCCCGGCCAGCACCAGCAGTTGGATCAGGGACGAACTCATTTTTAACCTCGGTCGGGGGCGTCGGGCCTGAAGTCCCGCGGCATATCGGGGTTGGTACGGATAGCGATCCTTCCCTATGTAGGGGAGGGCTGGCGGCAAGTCCACCGCTGCGCCCGACAAGTCGCATGATACAGGAGGCTCCCATGTGGCCACTCGCGGCCGTCCTTGCCCTTCCGATCCTCGAGATCGCGCTGTTCGTCACCATTGGCGGGGCGATCGGCCTGCTGGCGACGCTGCTCGTCATCTTCGGCACGGCCGCGCTCGGCATCGTCCTGCTGCGCCGGCAGGGGGTCGAGATGCAGGCCGCCCTTCAGATGCCGCGGCGGATGGATCCGCTGGCGCTGATGGCGGACGGGGCCGTGGTGTCGCTGGCGGCGGGTCTGCTGATCCTGCCCGGCTTCTTCACCGACACGCTGGGCCTTCTGCTGCTGATCCCGCCGCTGCGGCGCGCGCTGATCCGCCGGCTCGGCCGCAACGTGCAGGTGCGCACGACCACCTGGCGCGGCCCCATGACGGATGACCGGCCGATCGAGGGCGACTATCACGAGGTGGACCCGGCCCCGCGCGATCCGCTGGCCCCGCCGACCCGGCCGCCGGGCAATTCCGGCTGGACGCGGCATTGAGGCGCAGCCAACGACCTGATACACCGGCCGGAAATGGCCCGTGACCCAGGGAGAGACACGATGACCGATGCCAACGGAGCGCCCGCCGAGGCGGCACCGCAGATCAGGATGCAGGTGCTCGCGCAGTATGTGCGCGACATGTCGTTCGAGAACATGGTGGCCCAGAAGGGCCTTCAGGGCGGGGACGTGCAGCCCGACATCCAGGTTCAGGTGAGCCTCGACGCCCGCAAGCGGTCGGTCGAACATCAGTATGAGGTCATCACGAAGTTCAAGGTGACCTCGAAGAACAAGTCCGGCGCGGCCGAGACGCTGTTCCTGATGGAACTCGACTACGGCGGGATCTTCCATGTGGAGAACGTGCCGGAAGAGCAGATGCATCCGTTCCTGCTGATCGAATGCCCGCGCCTGCTGTTCCCCTTCGTGCGCCGCATCATCTCGGACGTGACGCGCGACGGCGGTTTCCCGCCGCTCAACATCGACACGGTCGATTTCCTCGCGCTCTACCGGATGGAGCTGGCCCGCCGCGCCGAAGCGCAGAAGGCCGCCCAGCCCGTCCAGTGACGCTCAGGCCCGCTTGAGCCAGATCGCGCCGTCGCCCAGCTTTGCCACGAAGGCGGCATGGGCGGCGGCCTCTTCCTCGGTGATCCGGGGCGGCAGCGCCACGGGCCGGGGACGCGGGCGCCACTCGCCCTCGGCGCCGCCCGACCGCGTGCCGGATGCCGCGGACAGGCCGAAATCCGGCTGCCGGCCGCCGATCAGTTCCAGATAGACCTCGGCCAGGATCTCGCTGTCGAGCAGCGCCCCGTGCTTTTCGCGCGCCGAATTGTCCACGCCGAACCGGCGGCAGAGCGCGTCGAGCGTCGCGGGCGCGCCGGGGAACCGCTTTCGTGCCAGCGCCAGCGTGTCGAGCGCCCTTTCGAACGGCAGGCGGGGCAGCCCGACCCGCCCCAGCTCGAAGTTCAGGAATTTCATGTCGAAGGCGGCGTTGTGGATCACCAGCCGCGCCTCGCCCACGAACTCGAGGAAGGTTGAGCCGATCTCGGAGAAGACCGGCTTGTCGCGCAGGAACTCGTCGCCAAGCCCGTGGACCTCGAAGGCCTCGTTCGGCATCGGCCGCTCGGGGTTGATATACTGGTGGTAGGTCCGCCCGGTCGGCATGTGGTTGAACAGCTCGACCGCCCCGATCTCGACGATCCGGTGGCCCTCGGAGGGTTCGAAGCCGGTGGTTTCGGTGTCGAGGACGATCTCACGCATGGGCACTCTCGAGGATATGGGCAATCAGCGCCCGGACATAGGCGCGCGCGGCCTCCAGCCCCAACGTCTCGAGGATGTGGGTGGCGCGGGCGCGCTTCTCGCGGTCGGGCATCTGGCGGGCAAGGATCGCCTCGAGCTGCGCCGCGGTCATGGCGCCGCGCGCGAGCACCCGGGCCCGCTGCAGGGACGGCGGGGCGGTCACGAGGAGCACCGCATCCATCTCGGCCTCCGAGCCCTTCTCGAACAGCAGCGGGATGTCGAGCAGCACGATGTCGGCCTGTGTGCGGGCGAGGAATGCCGTCCGGTCCGCCGCAACGGCGGGGTGAACCACCGCTTCGAGCCGGGGCAGGGCCGAGGGGTCCGCCGCGATCCAGTCCCGCAGGGCGCCGCGGTCCACCGCGCCCTCCAGCACCGCGGCGGGGCAGAGCGCACCCACCGGCGCGACCAGCGCACCGCCCCGGGCATAGAGGCGATGCACGGCGGCATCGGCGTCCCACACCGGCACGCCCTCCTCGGCGAAGAGGGCCGCGGTGGTGGACTTGCCCATGCCGATCGAGCCGGTGAGGCCAAGGCGGAAGGATCTCATGTCGCCAGCACGGCGGCCCGGGTGTCCTCGTCCACCTCCGGCCGCACCCCGAACCACCGCTCGAACCCCGGCGCGGCCTGATGCAGCAGCATCCCGAGCCCGTCCACCGTGCGGCAGCCGGCGGCCTCGGCTTCGGCGAGAAGCCGCGTCCGCAGAGGTGTATAGACGAGATCGGTCACGACGGCCTTCGGGCTCAGCGCATCCAGCGGCACCCGGAAGTCCGGCTTGCCGATCATGCCGAGCGAGGTCGTGTTCACCACCGTCGTCGCATCCTCGAGGATGTTGCCGGCCTGTACCCAGTCGAAGACCTGCACCTTGGCCCCGAAGTCCGAGCGCAGCGCATCGGCCCGCGCCCGGCTCCGGTTCGACAGCCGGATCTCGGGCACTCCCACCTCGATCAGGGCCGCGATCACGGCGCGCGCCGCCCCGCCCGCCCCCCAGACGACCGCCGGCCCCGCCTGAGGCTGCCAGTCGGGCGCGTTCTGGCGCAGGTTGGCGCTGAATCCCGCCCCGTCCGTGTTGTCGGCGTGGATCTTGCCGTCCTTGCGGAAGATCAGCGTGTTGGCGGCCCCGATCAGCGCGGCCCGGTCGGTGACGATGTCGGCCAGCGCAATCACCGTCTCCTTGTGCGGGATCGTCACGTTGCAGCCGACGAACCCCATCCGCGGCATCGCGGCCAGCACCTCGCGCAGGTCGGCCTGGGCCACATCCATGGGGATGTAGTGGCCCTTCAGGCCGTAGCGTTTCAGCCAGTAGCCGTGCAGGGCCGGCGAACGGCTGTGGGCGATGGGCGATCCGATCACCCCCGCAAGCGGGATGCGCATATGTTCCGTCATGTCGGGATGAAGCCTCTTTGACCCAGATAATTCAAGAGCGGCAGCAGCGGCAGGCCGAGGACGGTGAAATAATCGCCCTCGACGGCGGAAAAGAGCCGCACGCCTTCGCCTTCGAGATGATAGCCGCCGACCGAGTGGCGCACGGTCTGCCAGTTGCGGGCGATGTAGTCGTCAAGCCAGCCATCCGAAAAGTCGCGCATCGTGAGCCGCACCTCGCCGGCATGGCGCCAGACCGGGCGACCCGCCTCGTAGAGGACAACGGCGGAGATCAGCTTGTGGGTCTCGCCACGAAGACGGACCAGCTGGGCGCGCAGCGCCTCGGGGTCGGGCGCCTTGCCCCAGACCTCGCGCCGGAAGGCCAGCACCTGATCGCAGCCGAGCACCAGCGCCTCCCGATGCCGCTCGGCCAGCTTCTGCGCCTTCATCTCGGCCAGCGTGTCCGCCACGTCGAGGGGCGAGGCGCCCTCGGCCTCCAGCGCCGCGCGGACGCCCTCCTCGTCGATGCGGGCGGGGATGGCTTCAAGCTCCAGCCCCGCGGCCCGAAGGAGCGCGAGCCGCGTTTCCGAGGCAGAGGCGAGGAGGAGGCGCATGGGGAGGAGGCTGTGGATAGTCTGCTTCTGTTCCTGACGGCGAATCCGGCACAATCCGGGCCGTCGGCGACCGTTCGTTCGTCAAGATCCTATCTTATCGGGCAAAGAGCCACAGTTGTCCACTTCTGGAAGAAGCGTCACGGCGTCGGTGGACGACTCTTCTCTCCCGAGGGACGGGACAGAACGGCGAAAACAATCCACAGGGCAGAACTTTTGCAAGATACTGATTTATATTATGTTTCACGGACACGAAAAAATTTCTCCACATTGATACACACCGTTGCCCCCAGCCGGGTATCTGTGGACAAGAGGCGGGGCAAAGCGGCAAATCCAGTTATCCCTGCGCCCTACTGCATCATTCCCTTTCATTCTTTCTTTTCTTATGCAGATGCCCAACCGCTTCGAGGAGATCACGATGGGCACGTTCCTGGCCGACTACTACCTGTGGACCAAGTCGCTTCACGTGATCTCGGTGCTGGCCTGGATGGCGGGGCTGTTCTACCTGCCGCGCCTCTTCGTCTATCACGCGGAGGTCGTGAAAACCGGAACCGAGACCGACACGCTCTTTCAGACGATGGAGCGGCGGCTTCTGCGGGCGATCATGAACCCTGCGATGATCGCGACCTGGATCTTCGGCCTCGCGCTCGTCTTCACGCCGGGGATCGTGGATTGGTCGATGCTCTGGCCCTGGACGAAGGCCGCATCCGTCATCGCGATGACGGCCTTCCACATGTGGCTCGCCGCCCGCCGCAAGGACTTCGCCGCCGGGACGAACAGCCGGGCGGGGCGCACCTACCGCATGATGAACGAGCTGCCGACGCTTCTCATGCTGGTGATCGTCTTCTCGGCGGTCGCCAAGTGGAACTTCTGGGACTTCTGAGCCGAAGGCCAAGGCGATTGACTCGCGGCGCTGCAGCGCCTATGTGCGGCCTTGCAGGGCCGTCCGGCCCATCGCATTTCCCAGTCCTGACCGAAGCGCCCCATCCGTGCGGTGGGCCCTCCATGAACGGCAGATCGCCATGACCGAACGTCTCAATCTTGCGGACCTGAAGGCCAAGACCCCGGCCGACCTGCTGGCGATGGCCGAGGAATGGGAGATCGAGAACGCACCTTCCATGCGCAAGGGCGAGATGATGTTCTCGATCCTGAAGGAGCATGCCGAGGAAGGGTACGAGGTCGGAGGCGACGGCGTGCTCGAGGTGCTGCAGGACGGCTTCGGCTTCCTGCGCTCGCCCGAGGCGAACTATCTGCCGGGCCCGGACGACATCTATGTCTCGCCCGAGATCCTGCGCCAGTTCTCGTTGCGCACCGGCGATACCGTCGAGGGCGTGATCGTTGCCCCGCGCGAGAACGAGCGCTATTTCAGCCTGACGCGGGTGACGCGGATCAACTTCGACGATCCCGAGCGCGCCCGCCACAAGGTGCATTTCGACAACCTGACGCCGCTCTATCCTGACGAGCGGCTGAAGATGGAAGTGGACGATCCGACGGTGAAGGACCGCTCGGCCCGGATCATCGACCTGGTGGCGCCAATCGGGAAGGGCCAGCGCGGTCTGATCGTGGCGCCGCCGCGGACCGGCAAGACGGTGCTGCTGCAGAACATCGCCCATTCCATCGCGACGAACCACCCCGAGTGCTACCTGATCGTGCTCCTGATCGACGAGCGGCCCGAGGAAGTGACCGACATGCAGCGCTCGGTGAAGGGCGAGGTCGTGTCCTCGACCTTCGACGAGCCGGCGACGCGGCACGTGGCGGTGGCGGAAATGGTGATCGAGAAGGCCAAGCGCCTCGTCGAGCACAAGCGCGACGTGGTGATCCTGCTCGACTCGATCACCCGTCTGGGCCGAGCCTTCAACACCGTGGTGCCCTCGTCGGGCAAGGTGCTGACCGGCGGCGTCGATGCCAACGCCCTGCAGCGTCCGAAAAGGTTTTTCGGTGCGGCACGGAACATCGAGGAGGGCGGATCGCTGACGATCATTGCCACGGCCTTGATCGATACCGGCAGCCGCATGGACGAAGTGATTTTCGAAGAGTTCAAGGGCACCGGCAACTCCGAGATCGTGCTGGACCGGAAGGTGGCCGACAAGCGGGTCTTCCCGGCGATGGACATCCTCAAATCCGGCACGCGGAAAGAGGATCTGCTGGTCGACAAGTCGGACCTGCAGAAGACCTACGTCCTGCGCCGCATCCTGAACCCGATGGGCACGACGGACGCGATCGAATTCCTGATCTCGAAGCTGCGGCAAACCAAGAGCAATGCCGAGTTCTTCGACTCGATGAACACCTGACAGACCCGGAATCACGGGACGCCGAAATGGACACGATCTACGCCTTGGCCAGCGCACGCGGCAAGGCCGGGGTGGCGGTATTGCGCCTCTCCGGGCCGCAGGCGCATGAGGCGGTGGCTGCCTTCGGAGTGTCGTTGCCGGAGGTCCGGCGTGCGGCGTTGCGACGCCTGACGTGGAACGGCGAGGTGCTCGATGAGGCGCTGATCCTGTTGTTTGCGGAAGGGGCCAGCTTCACAGGCGAACGTTCGGCAGAGATACACCTTCATGGCAGTGCGGCCGCTGTCTCGTCGGTCCTTCAGGCCCTCTCGGAACTGCCCGGATTGCGGCTGGCCGACGCCGGCGAGTTCACGCGACGGGCGCTGGACAACGGGCGGCTGGATCTGGCCCAGGTGGAGGGGCTTGCAGACCTGCTCGACTCCGAAACGGAGGCCCAGCGGCGACAGGCGATGCGGGTCTTCTCTGGCGCCATCGGCAAGCGTACGGAACGTTGGCGGTCGGATCTGATCCGCGCAGCGGCGCTGCTCGAGGCGACGATCGATTTCGCCGATGAGGATGTTCCGGTTGATGTAACCCCGGAAGTGCGGGGCCTTCTGGAGCGCCTGATTTCGGACCTGAAGAGGGAAGTGGATGGCTCCCGCGTCGCCGAACGGATTCGCGATGGATTTGAAGTTGCCATCATTGGCGCCCCGAACGCTGGCAAGTCCACGCTTCTGAATGCGCTGGCACAGCGCGAGGCCGCCATCACTTCCGAAGTGGCCGGTACGACGCGCGATGTCATCGAGGTGCGGATGAACCTGGGCGGGCTCGCCGTGACCTTGCTGGACACGGCCGGGCTGCGCGAAACCCATGACCCGGTGGAAGCTCTGGGCATCGATCGGGCGCTGACACGGGCTCGGGCGGCCGATCTGCGAATCTTCTTGCTGGATCGGAGCGGGGAAGTTGTGGGTCTTGAGCCGGAGGCTGACGATCTGATCGTGCAGGGGAAGGCGGACACGCGCCTGACCCGGGGCCTCAGCGTGTCCGGCCTGACGGGCGACGGAATCCAGGAACTGGTGGAGGCGCTGCAGGATCGGCTTCTCGCTCGGACCGCCGGTGCCGGAAGTTTTACCCGTGAGCGGCATCGCCTTGCCATGGAGCGGGCGATCAGGGCTATGGAATCGGCGCATGTTCAGCTAATGCAGGGCGTGCCGCATCCGGAACTCGCGGCCGAGGATCTGCGGCTGGCCCTGAGGGCGCTGGATTCTCTCGTGGGTCGGGTGGATGTGGAGGCCTTGCTGGGCGAGATCTTCTCCAGCTTCTGCATTGGGAAATGAGCATGTTTCACGTGAAACAGTTCGATGTGATTGTCATTGGCGGCGGGCATGCGGGCTGTGAAGCGGCCGCTGCGGCGGCGCGGATGGGCGTTCGCGCCGCTTTGGTCACACTTCGCCCTTCGGATCTCGGCGTGATGTCGTGCAATCCCGCGATTGGTGGGCTGGGGAAGGGGCATCTTGTGCGCGAGATCGATGCGCTGGATGGTCTCATGGGGCGGGCGGCCGATGCCGCAGGGATCCAGTTCCGGCTCTTGAACCGCAAGAAGGGGGCGGCGGTTCAGGGCCCGCGTGCACAGGCCGATCGTCGTCTCTACCGGGCGGCGATGCAGAGATTTCTCCTGGAACAACCCGGTCTTGATGTCGTCGAAGGCGAAGTTGTTGATCTGCTTCTGGATCAGGGGACGGCGACCGGCGTCCTGTTGGCAGATGGAACGCGTCTTGATGCCAAGGCTGTTGTGTTGACCTCCGGGACCTTCCTGAATGGTACCATTCACATTGGGCACGACAGGCGACCGGGGGGGAGGATGGGGGACCTGCCCTCAATCCGGCTTGCTCAGCGGCTGATGGACCTGAACCTGTCTCGCGGTCGCCTCAAGACGGGCACGCCCCCGCGGCTCGACGGCCGGTCAATCGATTGGACTCAGCTGGAGATGCAGCCGGGCGACGCGGATCCGGTGATGTTCTCCTTTTTGAACCACGCTCCGGTCGCTCGGCAGATTTCCTGCGGAATCACCAGCACCAACGAGCGGACGCACGAGATTGTCCGGGATAATCTGCATCAATCCGCCATGTACGGCGGACATATCGAAGGCGTTGGGCCGCGGTATTGCCCGTCGATCGAGGACAAGATCGTTCGCTTCGCGGACAAGACAGGGCACCAGGTGTTCCTGGAGCCTGAAGGCCTCGACGATCACACGGTCTATCCGAACGGCATCTCCACCTCGCTGCCCGCGGAGGTGCAGGAAAGTTACGTTCGCACAATCGCTGGTCTGGAGGAGGTCAAGATCCTCCAACCCGGCTATGCCATCGAATATGACTATTTCGACCCTCGCGAGCTTCGTCCAACGCTGGAAGTGAAGGCCATGTGCGGCCTGTATTTTGCCGGCCAGATCAACGGCACGACGGGCTATGAAGAGGCTGCCGCGCAAGGCCTGGCCGCGGGATTGAATGCCGCCTTGGCGGTGCGGGGGAGGGAGCCGCTGCATTTCAGCCGCTCTGACAGTTACATCGGCGTGATGATTGATGATCTGACCAGCCGGGGCGTGACGGAACCATACCGCATGTTCACATCGCGGGCGGAGTTTCGGCTGTCACTTCGCGCGGACAACGCGGATCAGCGCCTCACCCAGACCGGCATCGACCTCGGTTGCGTGGGACCGGCGCGGAGAGATGCGTTTCTGACAAAGATGGACTCACTCGCTCGTGGGCGAACGATGTTGCAACAGGTTACGTTGACCCCGACGGATCTGGCACGTCTGGAGATCAGGATCAGTCAGGACGGCACGCGCAGATCGGCTTTCGACGTCATGGCGTTCGGCGAGGAGGCGGCGTCCGCAGTCGAGCGGGCCGTTCCCGAACTTGCCCAGCTTCCGCACGACATTCGTCAGCAACTGGCCAGAGATGCGCTTTACGCGCAGTTCATTGCACGACAGGAACTGGAAGCTCAGTCGCTCAAGCGTGACGAGGCGGTTCGAATCCCCTCAGATTTCGACTATGGATCGCTCTCCGGCCTGTCGCATGAATTGACAGCAAAGCTGCTCCGCGCGCGGCCGGCGACGATTGCCCAGGCCGCCCGCCTGGAGGGAATGACACCCTCTGCGCTGATGCTTATCCTCTCGCGCCTCCGCCGGGCCAGCAGGAGCGCCGCGGCAGGATGACAGAGGATGATTTCAAAGTCGCCGAGGCGCTGAATGTTTCACGTGAAACACTGGGAAAGCTCGAGCAATATGCGGATCTTGTCCGCAAGTGGAACAGCGCGATCAACCTGATCGGCAGATCCACCGAAGGGCAGATCTGGATCCGGCACATCCAGGATTCGGCTCAGCTTTGGGGTCTCCGGGCGGCGCCGTTTGGTACCTGGCTTGACCTCGGAAGCGGCGGCGGACTTCCCGGTATCGTCTTGGCCACGATAGCCACCGAAAAGGCGCCCGAGTCTCGATTCGTTCTGGTCGAATCGGATCAGCGAAAAGCAACCTTTCTTCGCACTGCGGCCCGGACCCTCTGTCTCAACGTGACAGTCCACGCTGCGCGCGTGGAACAACTGCCTCCACAGCGCGCGGACGTCATCAGCGCCCGGGCACTCGCCCCCCTCACGGACCTGTGCGCCCTCGCGGCGCCTCATCTTGCGCCAGAGGGCATGTGCCTCTTCCCGAAGGGCGCCAACCATGCGTCCGAGATTGCGGCGGCGCGCCTTTCGTGGAACATGGAGCCAGAGATTCATCCGAGCGTCACCGATCCCAGCGCTGTCATCCTGAAGCTGAAGGCCATGGCTCATGTCTGAGACGATCCGCCCCGCAAAGCCGCGCATCATGGCGATTGCCAACCAGAAGGGAGGGGTCGGCAAGACAACAACGGCGATCAATCTCGCCGCGGGACTCGCCGAGCTGGGTGCGCGGATTCTGGTCGTGGATCTCGACCCTCAGGGCAATGCCTCAACCGGGCTTGGCATCGACGTCGGCAGCCGGCTCAAGACCAGCTACGATCTGATCCTGGACCAGCCGGATCTGGCCGAGGTCATTCAGCCGACGCGGGTCGAGACGCTTTTTATCTGTCCCGCCAACGCGGATCTCGCCTCGGCGGATATCGAGCTTGCGGCAAACGAAAAGCGAAGCCAGCTTCTCCGCGAGGCGCTGAGGCAGCCAGCGATGGGGACGTTCGGTTTCGACTACATCCTGATCGACTGTCCGCCCTCCCTGAGCCTGCTGACCGTGAATGCTCTGATCGCATGCGATTCGGTGCTCGTGCCTCTGCAGAGCGAGTTTTTCGCCCTTGAGGGTCTGTCGCAACTCATGCTGACGATTCGCGAGGTGCGCAGCACCGCCAATCCGGCGTTGAAGATCGAGGGCGTGCTTCTCACGATGTATGACAAGCGCAACAACCTCTCGCAACTTGTTGAGGGAGACGCGCGGCAGAACCTGGGGGACCTCGTGTTTCGCACCATGATTCCGCGGAACGTGCGGGTCAGTGAGGCGCCGTCCTACGCGCTTCCGGTGCTTGCCTACGATCCCGCATCAAAGGGCAGTGAGGCCTACCGGGCACTGACACGCGAGATTGCCGCCCGGCACAAGTTTGCGGCCCAACAGGAACCCGCGTAGGAATGGAGAGAAAGATGGAACGTCGGGGGCTCGGCCGCGGCCTGTCCGCCTTGATGGCAGACATTCAGGTGGAGGTTGATCCGGGGCAGGGCGCCGGCCGTCGCGCAGACCTTCTGGTGCCTGTCGAGAAGCTGGTTCCCAACCCCAACCAGCCGCGCCGTGATTTTGGCCCGGAGGCGCTGGAGGATCTGGCGGCATCGATCCGGCAGAAGGGCGTCATCCAGCCGCTGATCGTCCGACCGATCCCCGAGACCGACCGCTACGAGATCGTGGCGGGTGAGCGGCGCTGGCGTGCGTCCCAGCTTGCGCAGGTGCATGAGCTGCCCGTCATCGTGCGCGAGTTCGACGACACCGAGGTTCTCGAGGTTGCGATCATCGAGAACATCCAGCGCGCGGATCTCAACGCGATCGAAGAGGCCATGGGCTACCGTCAGCTGATGGACCGGTTTGGCCATACGCAGGAAAAGCTGGCCGAGGCGCTCTCCAAAAGCCGCTCTCACATCGCTAACCTGTTGAGATTGCTTCAACTTCCTGACGAAGTCCAAGGCTGGCTGCGTGAGGGGAAGCTGACGGCGGGCCATGCGCGCGCCCTGATCACAACGCCGAACGCCTCGGATCTGGCGCGTCAGGTGATCTCGCGGAACCTGTCGGTCCGTGACACCGAGCGGCTCGCCCGGGGCGCCACCGACAAGCGGAAGCCGAGCGCCCCGCGCGGTGGGCGCGAGAAGGATGCGGATACGCGGGCTCTGGAGGCCGATCTTTCGGCCAATCTCAAGATGGCGGTCACGATCGATCACGAGCCGGGTGGAGAAAGCGGGCGCCTGACGATCCGCTACAACACGCTCGACGATCTGGACACGCTCTGCCGCACCCTCTCGGTCATGCCGAGGGACGGGTCCATATGAATATGCTGGTGGCGCAGAGCACGGCCGCCTGAACGGCGAGGATGGCCGGGCGAAGCTCCATCCCGACCGAAAAGCCGAAGACCGCCAGCATCGACACGGTGGCCATCCGCTTGCCCTTGATCGAGATGGCGCCCGAACGTTGCCAATCCTGGATCGGCGGCCCCAGGACGGGGTGGGTGACCAGCCAGTGATGCAACCGCTCGGACGAGCGGGCGAAGCAGAAGGCTGCCAGCAGCAGGAACGGTACGGTCGGAAGCAGCGGCAGGAAGATGCCGAGCGTTCCGAGCCCCAGCGACGTGAGACCGGCCGAGACCCACAGCAGCCGCATGTCACTCACCCGCCAATGAGGCGATGACGGAGTTCAGGACCATGCGGCCCCGGGTGGTTGCGCGCAGCCGCGCGCCGTCTGTTTCGATCATGCCCATCTCCTGCAGGTCGGTGACCCGCCGCTCGTCCAGTGGTCGCCCGGCCAGCGCGGCATGACGCTCGCTGTCCAGGCCCTCGCGCAATCGCAGCGCCATCATCAGATATTCCAGCGCATGGTCCTCGCGGTCCAGCCTTACGCGCGGCAGCTCGCCGTTTCCGTCGCGTTCGACACGTTCCAGCCATCCGCCGGGCGCTTTTGGTGCCTCCGTTGCCCAGCGGCCGGTCGCCAGACTGACGCGACCATGAGCGCCGGGGCCGGCTCCGGCATAGTCGCCGCCCCGCCAGTAGATCAGATTGTGGCGTGATTCGGCGCCCGGTTGTGCGTGGTTCGAGATTTCGTAGGCGGGCAGGCCGGCCGCGTCGCACAGATCCTGCGTCAGCGCATACATGTCGGCCGACAGTTCCTCTTCCGGCAGGCCTCTCAGCTTGCCGCGCTTGAACCGCTCGCCAAAGGCCGTGCCGTCCTCGATCGTGAGCTGATACATCGAGAGGTGATCCGCCGCCATGGCCAGCGCCTCCGACAGTTCCTGTCGCCAGTCCGCGAGTGACTGGTCCTGCCGGGCATAGATCAGGTCGAAGCTCACCCGGTCGAAGGTCGCGCGCGCCACGTCGAAGGCCGCGCGCGCCTCGGCCACCGTATGCAGCCGCCCGAGCTGGCGGAGGTCGGCGTCGTTCAGCGCCTGTATCCCCATCGAGATCCGGTTGACGCCGGCGTCGCGGAAGCCGCGGAAGCGGCCAGCCTCGACCGATCCGGGGTTGGCCTCAAGTGTCACTTCCAGATCGTTGGCAAGCGGCCAGGTGGCCCGCACCGTCTCGAGGATGGCGGCCACCAGCTCGGGCTCCATCAGCGAGGGCGTGCCGCCGCCGAAGAAGACCGAGTTCAGCACCCGTCCTTCGGTCTCGTTGCCCAGACGGCGGATTTCGGACAGGTAGGCCCGCTGCCAGCGGCTCTGGTCGATGGTGGCCGCGACGTGGGAATTGAAGTCGCAGTAGGGGCATTTCGACTGACAGAACGGCCAGTGCAGGTAAAGCCCGAAGCCGCCGTTCCGCCAGTCGTCCATCGCTACCCCTTGAAGGCCGTCACCTCGATCTCGACCAGCATCTCGGGGCGGATCAGCCCGGCGATGACCATGGTCGCGGCCGGACGGATCTCGCCCAGCACGTCCCCCAGAACGGGGGCCAGCGCCTCGATCAGCGCCGCGTCGGTGACGGTATACTGCACCCGCACGATGTCGGCCATCGAGAAACCGGCCTCATCAAGAACCCGTGCGATGGTGCCAAGGCAGTTCCGGGCCTGCTCGGCCACGCCCTCGGGCATGGTCATGGTGGCATAGTCATAGCCCGTAGTGCCCGCGACGAAGCACCAGTTGCCCTTCACCACGGCGCGGGAATAGCCCATCGCAGCCTCGAAGGGCGAACCGCTGGAAATCCGTTTCACGTGAAGCACCCCGCCATCAGGCTGCGGAAGGCGCGGGCGCGGTGGCTGATCTGGTTCTTTTCCCAGCGGTCCATTTCGCCAAAGGTCAGATCGCTGCCGTCGGGCTGGAAGATCGGATCGTAGCCGTGGCCCTGATCGCCGCGCATCGGCCAGACGACCTGTCCGGGCATCACGCCCTCGAACACCTCGTCGTGCCCGTCGGGCCAGGCCAGAACCAGCGTGCAGCGGAACTGCGCCTTGCGCGGGAAGGGGGCGTTCGCCGTCTCGAGCTTCGCCCATGTGTCGGTCATCGCCTTGACGAAATCCCGACCCGTGGGTGTCATGGCCCAGTCGGCCGTATAGACGCCCGGCGCCCCGTCGAGCGCGTCGATGGTGATGCCGGAATCGTCGGCCAGCGCCACCATGCCGGCCGCCTTCGCCGCGGCATGGGCCTTGATGCGGGCGTTGCCCACGAAGGTGGTTTCGGTCTCCTCCGGCTCGGGCAGGCCCAGTTCACCCGCCGAGACGACCGCAATCCCCAAGGGCTCGAAGAGATGCTGGATCTCCTCGAGCTTGCCCTTGTTGTGCGTGGCGACCAGCAGCCGGTCGCCCGAGAACGTCCGCGTCATCCGAGCGACGCCTTCTGCGCCGCCACCAGATCGGCGATGCCCGCCTCGGCCAGGTCGAGCAGCTGGCCCATCTCGTCCCGCGAGAAGCTGGCGCCCTCGGCCGACATCTGCACCTCGATCAGCCGCTGCCGGCCGGTCAGGACAAAGTTGCCATCGGTGCCGGCGGTGGAATCCTCGGCATAGTCGAGGTCAAGGACCGGCTGGCCGGCGTAGATCCCGCAAGAGACGGCCGCGACGTGATCCACGATCGGGTCCGAGACCACGATCCCGGCCTTGAGCAGCTTGTTGACGGCCAGCCGCAGCGCGACCCACCCGCCTGTGATCGAGGCGCAGCGGGTGCCGCCGTCGGCCTGCAGCACGTCGCAGTCGATCACGATCTGCCGCTCACCCAGCGCCGAGCGGTCGATGCCGGCGCGCAGCGCGCGGCCGATCAGGCGCTGGATCTCCTGCGTGCGGCCGCTCTGTTTGCCGGCGGTGGCTTCGCGCCGGTTGCGCGAGGTGGTGGCGCGCGGCAGCATCCCGTATTCGGCCGTCACCCAGCCGAGGCCCGTGTTCTTCAGGAACGGCGGCGGCTTGTCCTCGATCGAGGCCGAGCAGAGCACATGCGTCTCGCCCATGCGGATGAGGCACGAGCCCTCGGCATGTTTCATCACGTTGGGCTCGATGGACACCGACCGCATCTGGTCGAGCTTTCTGCCGGAAGGACGCATGGAAAACCTCATGTCTGGAACCGGGCCAGATAGGCCGCCCGCGCGCGCAGATGCAACCCTTAGTGAAGGCCAGCCCGATTGACGGGCACCAAGCCGCCTCGCTAAAGTCGGCAGTCGCTTGAAGGCTGGGTGATGAGTCAAGGCAGCAAGATGCTATCCGAGATGAATGACCGCTCGCGCGAGGTGTTCCGGCGCGTGGTCGAGGGCTATCTCGCCTCGGGCGATCCGGTGGGATCGCGCACCCTGACACGCCACATGACCGAGAAGGTCAGCGCGGCCACCATCCGCAACGTGATGCAGGATCTGGAATATCTGGGCCTGCTGGACAGTCCGCATGTCTCGGCGGGGCGGATCCCGACGCAGCTGGGCCTGCGGATGTTCGTGGACGGGCTGCTCGAGGTCGGCACCGTCTCGGACGAGGACCGCGAGCGGATCGACGCCACGATGGGCGGGAACGAGCATGACGTGGTGTCGCTGCTCGACCGGGTGGGGGCGACGCTCTCCTCGATCACCCACGGTGCCAGCCTCGTCCTGTCGCCCAAGCACGAGGCGCCGATCCGCCATATCGAATTCGTGAGCCTCGGGGCCGACCGGGCGCTGGTCGTGCTGGTCTTCGCCGATGGCCATGTCGAGAACCGCGTCTTCCGCCCGCCGCCGGGCCAGACCGCCTCCTCGATGCGGGAGGCGGCGAACTTCCTCAACGCGCTGGTCGAGGGCCGGACGCTGGCCGACATGCGCCAGACCATCGGTCATGAGATTTCCCGGCGCCGGCGGGAGATCGACGCGCTGGCGCATGATCTGGTCCAGAGTGGCCTTGCCGTGTGGGAGAACCCGGGCGAGCAGTCCGAGCGCCTGATCGTGCGGGGGCGCGCCAACCTCCTGGAGGGATCGACCGAGGCGGCTGATTTCGAGCGGATCCGAACGCTCTTCGACGATCTGGAGCGCAAGCGCGACATCGCCGAGTTCCTCGAACTGGCCGAGGAGGGCGAGGGCGTGCGCATTTTCATCGGCTCGGAAAACAAGCTTTTCTCACTTTCGGGTTCCTCTCTGGTGGTCTCTCCCTATATGAACGCGGATCGAAAGATCATCGGCGCCATTGGCGTGATCGGTCCGACGCGGCTCAACTACGGGCGCATCGTGCCGATCGTCGATTACACGGCGCAGCTGGTGGGTCGGCTGGTGTCCGACCGCGGCAAGGGATGACGAGCATGACGAACGCAAGGAAAGACGAGATGGCCGAGGAC
The DNA here is from genome assembly GCF_021391315.1 of Cereibacter azotoformans. Taxonomy (NCBI): domain Bacteria; kingdom Pseudomonadati; phylum Pseudomonadota; class Alphaproteobacteria; order Rhodobacterales; family Paracoccaceae; genus Cereibacter; species Cereibacter azotoformans. Next base: position 2,946,558 of record NZ_CP090021.1, read on the forward strand.
CAGGCACCCCGGGACGAGAGTGTGGATGCGCCGGAACTGGCGGAGGCGCCCGAGATCGACGAGCTCGAGGTGCTGCGCGCCGAGCGCGACGAGCTGCGCGACCGCTTCATGCGCGCGCTGGCCGATGCCGAGAACAGCCGCAAGCGGGCCGACCGCGACCGGCGCGAGGCCGAGCAATATGGCGGCACGCGCCTCGCGCGCGACCTGTTGCCGGTCTATGACAACCTGAGCCGCGCGCTCGAGGTGGCCGGGGACGAGCAGCGGGCCGCCGCCGCGGCGCTGATCGAGGGGGTGGAACTCACGCTTCGCGAGCTGCGCAACGTGATGAACAAGCATGGCGTGCGGCCGATCACGCCGCAGGTCGGCGACACGTTCGACCCGCAGCAGCATCAGGCGATGTTCGAGGCTCCGGTGCCCGGCACCAAGGCCGGCCAGATCATCCAGGTGATGACCGAGGGCTTCATGATCCATGACCGGCTGCTGCGTCCCGCGCAGGTGGGCGTGTCGTCGAACACCGGCGCCTGAGCCGGGCCGATGTCGGAGGGGGGCTGCGCGCCCCCCGCCCGACCCGTTGGGTCGGGCCCCCCGCGGGATATTTGAACCAGAATGAAAGCGATCTCAGGGCAGGAGGGCCCGGAGATCGTAGAGGAGTTTGAGCGCCTCGCGCGGGCTGAGGTCGTCGGGCTGGATCGCGCGCAGCCGCTCTTCCACCTGCGAGGCTTTGGGAGGAGCGGCGGGGGCGGGCGGCGGCGGGGCGGCGCGAAAGAGCGGCAGGTCGTCGATCAGCGCCCGCCGCCGTGGACCGCTCTCGCGTTCGCCGGACTCGAGCGCGTCGAGGACGGTACGTGCGCGCTCGATCACCGAGGCGGGAAGGCCCGCGAGCCGCGCCACCTGCACACCATAGGACCGATCAGCCGCGCCGCGCCGGACCTCGTGCAGGAAGATCACCTCGCCCTGCCATTCCTTGACGGACACGGTGGCGTTCTCGACGCCGGTGAGCTTGCCGGCGAGCGCCGTCATCTCGTGGTAGTGGGTGGCGAAGAGCGCGCGGCAGCGGTTCGTGTCGTGCAGATGCTCGAGCGTGGCCCAGGCGATCGAGAGCCCGTCCCAGGTGGCTGTACCGCGGCCGATCTCGTCGAGGATCACAAGCGCGCGGTCATCGGCCTGGTTCAGGATGGCGGCGGTTTCGACCATCTCGACCATGAAGGTCGAGCGGCCGCGGGCCAGATCGTCCGAGGCGCCGACGCGGCTGAAGATCTGGCTGACGAGGCCGATATGGGCCCGGCGGGCCGGGACGAAGCTGCCCGCTTGGGCGAGCAGCGCGATCAGTGCGTTCTGGCGCAGGAAGGTGGATTTACCGGCCATGTTCGGCCCGGTGATGAGCCAGACGGCCGGCGTCTCGGCCTTGGACAGGTCGCAGTCGTTCGCCACGAAGGGCGTGCCGGTCCGGCGGAGGGCACGCTCGACGACCGGATGCCGGCCGGCCTCGATGGCGAAGGCGCGGCTGTCGTCCACCTGCGGCTCGGTCCAGTCCTCGGCCACGGCGAGGTCGGCGAAGGCCGCGATCAGGTCCACCTCGGCCAGCGCCCGGGCGGCGCGGCCGATCGCGCCCGCCTGATCGAGGATCGCCGTCCGCAGCGCCGCAAAATGCATCTTCTCGAGTTCGAGCGCGCGGTTCCCGGCGTTCAGGATGCGCGTTTCGAGTTCCGAGAGGGCGACGGTGGTGAAGCGCACCTGCCCCGCGGTCGTCTGGCGGTGGATGAAGCTCTCGGACAGGGGGGGTGAGAGCATCTTTTCGGCGTGGGTCGAGGTGACTTCGATGAAATAGCCGAGCACGTTGTTGTGCTTGATCTTCAGGCTCTGGATGCCGGTCGTCTCGATGAAGCCGGCCTGCATCGACGCGATCACGCCGCGGCCCTCGTCGCGCAGGCGCCGTGTCTCGTCGAGGTCACCATCGAAGCCCGGGGCGATGAAGCCGCCGTCGCGCGCCAGCAGCGGCGGCTCGGCCACCAGCGCCTGATCGAGGAGTTCCACGAGGTTCTCGTGGCCGCGGAGCGCCTCGAGTGTCTCCGCGAGCAGGGAAGGTGCGTCGGCCGGCATACGGCCTGCGATGGCCTCGGCCTGCGTGAGGCCGGCGCGGATCGCCGCCATGTCCCGTGGCCCGGCACGGTCGAGCGCGAGCCGCGAGAGGGCGCGGTCCATGTCCGGCACGCGGCGCAGGCTCGCCCGCAGATCCTCGCGCAGCCGCGGCTCGTCCGTCAGCCAGCTCACAGCCGCGAGCCGGTTGTGGATCAGGCCAAGGTCGCGCGAGGGGCTGGAGAGCCGCCGCTCGAGCAGGCGGGCGCCGGGGGCGGTGACGGTGCGGTCCACCGCTGATAGCAGCGAACCTTCGCGCCCGCCGGTGAGGGCTTGCGTGATCTCGAGGTTGCGCCGGGTGGCGGCGTCGATCTGCACCGTGCCGCCCGCGACCTCGCGCACGGGCGGGCGCAGGAGCGGCAGCTTTCCGCGCTGCGTGAGGTCGAGGTAATCGACCAGCGCGCCCATGGCCGACAGCTCGGGGCGGGTGAAGTTGCCGAAGCTGTCCAGCGTGCCGACCCCGAAGAGCGTGCAGAGCCGCTTTTCGGCCGAGGCGCTGTCAAAGCTCGCGCGGGCGAGAGGGGTCAGGGCGCATCCCACCTCCTCGATCCAGTCGAGCGGGCGTTCGTCGGCCACCAGCAGTTCGCGCGGCGCGAGGCGGGCAAGCTCGGGCAGAAGGCGGGGCAGCGGGCAGGGCGTGACGCTGAATTCGCCGGTCGAGATGTCGGCCCAGGCGAGTGCCGCCTCGTCGCGGATCTCGGCGAATGCGCAGAGGAAGTTGTGCCGCCGCGCCTCCAGCAGGCTGTCCTCGGTCAGCGTGCCGGGGGTGACGAGCCGCACCACCTCGCGCCGGACAACGGACTTGGAGCCGCGTTTCTTCGCCTCGGCCGGATCCTCCATCTGCTCGGCGATGGCGACGCGGAACCCCTTGCGGATCAGCGTCAGCAGGTAGCCCTCGGCGGCATGGATCGGCACGCCGCACATGGCGATATCCTCGCCCTTGTGCTTGCCGCGCTTGGTCAGCGCGATGTCCAGCGCCTCGGCCGCCAGCGCCGCATCCTCGAAGAACATCTCGTAGAAGTCGCCCATCCGGTAGAACAGGATCGCGCCGGGGTGCTGCGCCTTGATCTCCAGATATTGCGCCATCATCGGCGTGACGGTGTCGTCGCTCACATCATCTCCCCTGCAGGTCGGCCGACCCTACAAAAGCGCCTCTGCGGGGAAAAGCCGCAAATCCTTGGTGATTGTTGCGAGGGCGGCGCGGCGCTAGAAGGGCCGTGCTTGCACAGGATGGCCCCCTCATGACCAAGACAAAGATCACGCCCGAAGAGGCGCTTCTCTACCATCTCGAACCGCGGCCGGGCAAATACGAGATCGTCGCCTCGACGCCCATGGCGACGCAGCGCGACCTGAGCCTCGCTTATTCGCCAGGGGTGGCCGTCCCGGTGCAGGCGATCGCCGACGCGCCCGAGACGGTCTATGACTACACGGTCAAGGGCAACATGGTGGCCGTGATCTCGAACGGGACCGCGATCCTCGGCATGGGCAACCTCGGCGCGATGGCCTCGAAGCCGGTGATGGAGGGCAAGGCGGTGCTCTTCAAGCGCTTCGCCGACGTCAACGCCATCGACATCGAGCTGGACACCGAAGACCCGGACGAGATCATCCAGGCCGTGAAGCTGATGGGGCCGACCTTCGGCGGCATCAACCTCGAGGACATCAAGGCGCCCGAGTGCTTCATCATCGAGCAGCGCCTGAAGGAACTCATGGACATCCCGGTGTTCCATGACGACCAGCACGGCACGGCGGTGATCTGCGCCGCGGGCCTCATCAACGCGCTGGAGCTGTCTGGCAAGAAGATCGAGGATTGCCGCATCGTGCTGAACGGCGCCGGGGCGGCGGGGATTGCCTGCCTGGAACTCCTCAAGACCATGGGCGCGCGCCACGACAACTGCATCATGTGCGACACCAAGGGCGTGATCTGGCAGGGCCGCACCGAGGGCATGAACCAGTGGAAGTCGGCCCATGCGGCCAAGACGGACTGCCGCACGCTGGAAGAGGCGATGGTGGGGGCCGATGTCTTCCTCGGCGTCTCGGCCAAGGGCGCGGTGACGCCGGCGATGGTGGCCTCGATGGCCGAGAACCCGGTGATCTTCGCCATGGCGAACCCCGATCCCGAGATCACGCCCGAAGAGGCCCACGCCGTCCGCGCCGATGCGATTGTGGCGACCGGCCGGTCGGACTATCCGAACCAGGTGAACAACGTCCTGGGCTTCCCCTACCTGTTCCGCGGCGCACTGGACATCCACGCCCGCGCCATCAACGACGAGATGAAGATCGCCTGCGCCAAGGCGCTGGCCGCGCTTGCGCGCGAGGATGTGCCGGACGAGGTGGCGATGGCCTACGGCCGCAAGCTCTCGTTCGGGCGCGACTACATCATTCCCACGCCGTTCGATCCGCGGCTGATCTACACGATCCCGCCGGCGGTGGCGAAGGCGGGGATGGATACCGGCGTTGCGCGCCGCCCGATCATCGACCTGCAGGGCTATGAACTGGCGCTCAAGTCGCGGATGGACCCGACCGCCTCGATCCTGCAGGGCATCCATGCGCGGGCCAAGGCCGCGCAGGCCCGGATGATCTTTGCCGAGGGCGACGATCCGCGCGTGCTGCGCGCCGCCGTGGCCTACCAGCGCGCCGGCATGGGCAAGGCGCTGGTGGTGGGCCGCGAGCATGATGTGCGCGAGAAGCTGGAGGCCGCCGGCCTCGGCGATGCGGTGCGCGAGCTCGAGGTGGTGAACGCCGCCAACTCGCGCCACATGGATGCCTACAAGCAGTTCCTCTACAACCGCCTCCAGCGCGGCGGTTTCGACAGCTACGACATCCAGCGGCTGGCGACGCGCGACCGGCATGTGTTCTCGGCGCTGATGCTGGCGCATGGGCATGGCGACGGCCTCGTGACCGGGGCCACGCGCAAGTCGGCCTATGTCATGCAGCTCATCAACCACGTCTTCGACGCCAAGGCGTCGGACGGGGCCGTGGGCGTGACGGCGCTGCTGCACAAGGGCCGGATCGTCCTAATCGCCGACACGCTGGTGCATGAATGGCCCGAGCCCGAGGATCTGGCCAACATCGCCATCAAGTCGGCCCGCGTGGCGCGCAACCTCGGGCTGGAGCCGCGGGTGGCCTTCGTCTCCTTCTCGACCTTCGGCTATCCGGTCTCCGAGCGGGCGGCGAAGATGGGCGCTGCCTCGCGCGTGCTGGACGCGATGAAGGTCGATTTCGAATATGAGGGCGAAATGACCGTGGACGTGGCGCTGAACCCGGCGGCCATGGCGCAATATCCGTTCTGCCGGCTGAGCGGGCCCGCGAACATCCTCGTCGTGCCCGCGCGGCACTCGGCCTCGATCTCGATCAAGCTGATGCAGGAGATGGCCGGGGCCACCGTCATCGGGCCGATCCTCACCGGCGTGTCGAAGCCGATCCAGATCTGCTCGGTCAACTCCACCGTGAACGACATCCTGAACATGGCCGTCATGGCGGCCTGCAAGGTGGGCTGACGGAACAAGGCTGCGGGCGGCGGGTGTCACACCGGCCGCCCGCTTGCCGAAACCCTTGGCGCGCTGCCGCCGCCGGTCTAGCCTCGGACCCGAACAGGGAGCCGATGATGACCGAACAGATCACCACCCATCAGGCCGAGGAAGACAGCCGGAACGAGACGATCCGCATCTGGTTGAACGGCCGTATCCTACCCAAGGCCGAGGCGCTGGTGTCCGTCTATGACTCGGGCTTCATGCTGGGCGACGGCGTGTGGGAGGGCATCCGCCTCTATGACGGGCGCTGGGCTTTTCTTGACGAGCATCTCGACCGGCTGTTCGAGGCGGCGCTGGCGATCGATCTCGAGATCGGGCTGGATCGCGCCGCGCTTCGGCGGGCGATCCACGACACGGCCGAGGCCAACGGAATGGTCACGGACGCCCACGCGCGCCTGATGGTCACGCGCGGCGTCAAGACCCGGCCGTTCCAGCATCCCTCGCTGTCGCGGCAGGGGCCGACCATCGCCATCATCATGGAGCATTCGCGGCCCAGGGTTCCACGTCCCATCCGCCTCGCGACCGTGCCGCACATCCGTGGCCTGCCGATGAGCCAGGACCCCAAGCTGAACTCCCATTCCAAGCTGAACTGCATCCTCGCCTGCATCGCGGCCGAAAAGGCGGGGGCCGACGAGGCGCTGATGCTCGATGTCCACGGCTTCGTGAACACGACCAACGCCTGCAACTTCTTCATCGTGCGCAAGGGCGAGGTCTGGACGTCCACGGGGGACTACTGCATGAACGGCATAACCCGTGGAAAAGTCATCCAGATCTGCCGCGCGGAAGGCATTCCGGTCTTCGAGAAGAACTTTTCGCTGGTCGAGACCTACTCGGCCGACGAGGCTTTCCTGACCGGCACCTTCGGCGCGCAGACCCCGGTCGGCACGATCGACGGTCGGCGGATCGGAACGGGCGACATGGGTCTGATGACGCGACGGATCCGCGATCTCTACAAGGCGATGGTGGCGGCATGAGGATCGCGATGTGGTCGGGGCCGCGGAACCTCTCGACGGCCATGATGTATGCCTTCGCGACGCGCGGCGACTGCGGCGTGTGGGACGAACCGTTCTACGCGGCCTATCTGAAGGTCACGGGGATCGACCATCCGATGCGTGCGCAGATCCTCGCCGCTCACGAGACCGACCCGGACGTGATCGCGCGTCGCTGCGCGGGCGATGCACCCGGCGGCGAGCCGCTGTTCTATCAGAAGCAGATGACCATGCACCTGGTCCCGGGCTTTGACCGGAGCTTCATGCGCAGTTGTGAAAATGTTTTCCTGATTCGTCACCCGGCCCGCGTCGTGGCCAGCTACGCCAGAAAGCGGGAAGGTCCGACGCTGGCCGACATCGGATACGTCCAGCAGGCCGAGCTGTTCGACGAGGTCGCAGGCTGGCTCGGCCGGCCGCCGCTGGTGATCGACAGCGCCGATATCCGGCGCAACCCCGGAGCGGCGCTTGCGAACCTCTGCGCGGGGCTCGGCATCCCTTACTCCGAGGCGATGCTGAACTGGCCGGCCGGCGGCCATCCGTCGGATGGCATCTGGGCCTCGCACTGGTATGGCGCCGTCCATCGCTCGACCGGATTCGACGAGCCGGAAGGGCCACTTCCCGACCTGAGCCCGCCGGATGCCGAACTGGTGCGGCAGGCGCTGCCCCATTACGAGCGCCTCGCCGCCCATCGCATCAGGACGTGAGGGCCTCGACCTCACGCACCTCGGCTTCCGACAGGTTCAGCCGGCCCCGCAGCGTGCAGAGATAGGCACGGTTCGCGCTGGTCGTGGGATCGACCGCCGCGCGCGAGGCCAGGTAGAACTGCTCGGCCGTCTCCTGATCGCGCACCTGCTCCAGCAGGCGGTCGAGCGGTTGGGGATGCGCGATCTCGCGCTCCACCAGACGCCGATCGTCCGCGTCGGCACCCGCGGCGTCGAGCTGGTCGATGATGCGCTGCCGCTCATCCGTCGAGAGCGCGCCGTCGGCCCAGGCCGCGGCCACCATCCCCTGCAGCAAAAGCAGGGCCTTTGCGTCCGAAATCGCCTCTTCGAAGGGTTGATCCGCCATCTGTTGCGGTTGCGCGCCGTTCTGTTGGCCGGTCAGGCTGTCGATGACGCCGCCGATCATGCCGCCGATGCCGCCCGACGCGCTGCCAGACGTGCCGCCCGTGGCCGTGCCCGGCGCGCGCGACGGCTGGTCCTGCCACGCGCGGTAGGCCATGTAGGCAAGGGCGGCCATTCCGGCCTTCTTGCTGACACCCGCGCCAAGGGCGGCGGCCGAACCGAGCCCTCCCGCGCGCCCGCCGCGCCCGGCCATCCGCGAGGCCAGCATCAACCCGAGGACTTTCTTGAGGCTCATTTCAGGGTCTCCTCTCCCTTGGGAAAGGAGGTCAACCGGCGCCGCCCGGCGCCGGTTCCGCCTGCGGGCCTCTCAGCCCTTCACGCGTGCGTTGCGCGTGGCGATCAGTTTCAGCCGCAGGGCGTTCAGCCGGATGAAGCCGGCGGCGTCCTTCTGGTCGTAGGCGCCCGCATCCTCCTCGAAGGTGACATGCTTCTCGGAATAGAGCGAGTGATCCGACCAGCGGGCCACGGTGCGGGCGAAGCCCTTGTAAAGCTTGACACGAACGGTGCCCGAGACGTGCTCTTGCGACTTGTCGATCAGCGCCTGAAGCATCTCGCGCTCGGGGCTGTACCAGAAGCCGTTGTAGATCAGCTCGGCGTAGCGCGGCATGATCGAATCCTTGAGGTGCCCCGCGCCGCTGTCGAGCGTGATCTGCTCGATGCCGCGGTGGGCCTCCAGAAGGATCGTGCCTCCGGGCGTCTCGTAGATGCCGCGCGACTTCATGCCGACGAAACGGTTTTCCACCAGATCCAGCCGGCCCACGCCATGCTTGCCGCCCAGTTCGTTCAGCCGGGTCAGGATCGTGGCCGGCGACATGGCCTCGCCGTTGATCGCCACCGCGTCGCCCTTCTCGAAGGTGATCTCCACGAATTCCGGCGTGTCGGGCGCCTTTTCGGGATCGACGGTGCGCTGATAGACATAGTCGGGCGCTTCCTCGCCCGGATTCTCCAGCACGCGGCCTTCGGACGAAGTGTGCAAGAGGTTCGCATCGACCGAGAAGGGCGCCTCGCCGCGCTTGTTCTTGGCGATCGGGATCTGGTTCTGCTCGGCAAACTCGATCAGCCTGGTGCGCGAGGTCAGATCCCACTCGCGCCACGGCGCGATCACCTTGATGGCGGGGTCCAGCGCATAGGCCGTCAGTTCGAAGCGCACCTGGTCGTTGCCCTTGCCGGTCGCGCCGTGGGCCACCGCATCGGCGCCGGTCATGGCCGCGATCTCGACCAGCCGCTTGGCGATCAGCGGCCGCGCGATCGAGGTGCCGAGCAGGTAGAGCCCCTCGTAGAGTGCGTTGGCCCGGAACATCGGGAAGACGAAGTCGCGCACGAACTCCTCGCGCACATCCTCGATGAAGATGTTGTCCGGCTTGATGCCCAGCATCACCGCCTTCTCGCGGGCGGGTTCCAGTTCCTCGCCCTGGCCGAGGTCGGCGGTGAAGGTCACGACCTCGCAGCCGTATTCGGTCTGCAGCCACTTCAGGATGATCGAGGTGTCGAGCCCGCCGGAATAGGCAAGGACGACTTTCTTCGGGGCGGACATGCGGGGCTCCATGGCGGGAAAGTTCGCACGCCGGTCTAGTGAACTTCGCCGTTCTGAACAAGGGGCGCAGGCGTGCGAGGGCGTGGCGGAGGCTGACGGAAGCGGCTAGGGTGTGCGCATGACCCAGTTTGCCCGAAACGCCCGTTCCGCCACCCGTGCCCTGCGCGATCTGTTTCCCGAGACGCCGCTCCAGCGCAACGACCATCTCTCGGCCCGGTATCAGGCCGAGATCTGGCTGAAGCGCGAGGATCTGACGCCGGTGCGCAGCTACAAGCTGCGGGGGGCCTTCACGGCGATGCGCAAGGTGCGCGCTGCGCGACCCGAGCAGCGGTCCTTCGTCTGTGCCTCGGCGGGCAACCATGCGCAGGGGGTGGCCTATGCATGCCGGCACTTCGGCGTGCGGGGCACGATCTTCATGCCGGTGACGACGCCGCAGCAGAAGATCGACAAGACGCGCACCTTCGGCGGCGAGGCGGTCGAGATCGTGCTGACGGGCGACTATTTCGACCAGACGCTCGCGGCCGCGCAGGCGTGGTGCGCCGAGCAGGGCGCGCACTTCCTGGCCCCCTTCGACGATCCCGATGTGATCGAGGGTCAGGCGAGCGTCGGGGTGGAACTGCTCGAGCAGCTGGGCCGGGCGCCGGATCTGGTGGTTCTGCCGGTGGGCGGCGGGGGGCTTGCCTCGGGTGTCACGGCCTTCCTGCGATCCGAGGCACCCGGCACGGCCTTCCGCTTCGTCGAGCCGGAAGGCGGGGCCAGCCTGCGCGCGGCCCTTGTGGCGGGCGGGCCGGTGGCGCTGCCGCGGGTGAACAGCTTCGTGGACGGGGCGGCGGTGGCGCGGCTGGGCGATCTGCCCTTCTCGATGCTCGACTGGGCGCAGCCCGGACAGGTGCTGCTCGCGCCCGAGGACCGGATCTGCATCACCATGCTCGAGATGCTGAACGTCGAGGGCATCGTGCTTGAACCCGCGGGCGCCCTTTCGGTGGATGTGCTGCCCGAGCTTGCCGAGGAGATCCGCGGCCGGACGGTCGTCTGCGTGACGTCGGGCGGCAACTTCGACTTCGAACGCTTGCCCGAGGTGAAGGAGAGGGCGCAACGCTACTCGGGTCTCAAGAAGTATTTCATCCTTCGGATGCCCCAGCGCCCCGGGGCCTTGCGCGAGTTCCTGATGATGCTCGGCCCCGACGACGACATCTCGCGGTTCGAGTATCTCAAGAAGTCGGCGCGCAACTTCGGCTCGGTCCTGATCGGGATCGAGACGAAGAAGGCCGAGAATTTCAAACGTCTCGTCGAGGTGATGGAGGCGGCCGGTCTCAAGCATCGCGACATCACGGGCGATGAGGCGCTGGCGGAATTCCTGATCTAGGCTCCAGCCCCTTGAGGAAATCCATCCGCGCGCGGCGGTAGCTTGCGATCAGAGCGTCGAGGTTGACCTCGGATCCCCGCCCGCCGGCTGCGAGCCGCTCTCCTTCCTCGCACAGACGCGAGACGGCGACGAAGCCCAGGTTGAGCGCGGACCCCTTGAGGAAATGCAACATCTCCTCAAGGCCCGGATCCGGGCGCCCGGAGAGGCTTCGGATTGTCGCGTCCGTCTCCTCGAGAAACATCTGCACCACCTCGTCAAAGCCCTCGGGGCCGACCTCGTCCCGCAGGGCCGCGATCCTGTTCCAGTCTATCATCCTGTCCGCCCGTCCGGTTTCGCACGGGCTGACCCTCGCCGCCCCGTCTTAACGTTGCATGACCGCGAGGCCGGCCGATGCGGACCATTTTAGCCTTCATCCCCCCTTAAGCTCCGGTCCCGCATCCTTGGCGCGCAATCCGCCGAGAGGCCCATCTTGAAGACAGACTCGTGAGCGCCCGATCCCTTCTGATGACGGATGTCGCCCCGCGCCGATCCGCCGCTCCGTCGCGGCATGTGCTGGTCGTGGATGACAGCCGCGCCCAGCGGCGGCTGCTCGCGCTGTCGCTCAGGCGCTGGGGCTATCGCGTCAGCGAGGCCGACGGGGCCGACGAGGCGCTGGAACTGTGCGGCACGGCGGGTATCGACATCGTCCTGAGCGACTGGATGATGCCGGGCCTCTCGGGGCTTGACCTGTGTCGCCTCATCCGGGCGCTTCCACGGGAAAACTACTGCTATTTCATACTGCTGACCTCGCGTTCGGGCACGGGTGAGGTCGTGGACGGCCTCGATTGCGGGGCTGACGACTATCTCGTCAAGCCCGTCGCATCCGACGAACTTCGCGCCCGGCTGCGCGCCGGTGAGCGCGTGCTGGGGATGCAGGCCGAGCTGGTGGGCAAGAACCACCTGCTCGAAGAGGCCTTCGGCGAACTGCGCGCCGTCTATGAGACGCTCGATCGCGACCTGATCGAGGCCCGCAAGCTGCAGCAGTCGCTCGCGCGGGACCGGCACCGGCGGTTCGGCAACTCGACCGTCACGCTCCTGATGCGGCCTTCGGGCCGGGTCGGCGGGGATCTGGCGGGCTCGTTCGAGATCGCGACCGGGCGAGTCGCCATCTACTCGATCGATGTCTCGGGCCATGGCGTCGCCTCGGCGCTGATGACGGCGCGGCTGGCGGGGCTGCTCTCGGGTGTCTCTCCCGACCGGAACTTCGCGTTGACAGGTGGCAACTGCTATCGGTGCAAGGGGCGGCAGACCTGGCCGCCCGACATGGTGGCAAGCCGGTTCAACCGCATGATGCTCGAAGAGCTGCAGGTCGATCAGTATTTCACCATGGCCTATGCCGAGATTGATCTCGGCACCGGACGGGTGGAACTGGTTCAGGCGGGTCATCCGCACCCCGTGGTGATGCGCGCCGACGGCACGATCGAGATGTTGGGGCAGGGCGGCCTGCCGATCGGCCTGATCCCGGATGCCAGCTACGAGCGCACCGAATGTCGCCTCGCGCCGGGCGACCGGGTGCTTCTGCTGTCGGACGGGGTGACGGAATGTCCCGACGTCGCGGGTCATGCACTGGGAGAGGAAGGTCTTGCGACGCTGCTGCACGCCAATGCGGGGCTGAACCCCGAGGCGCTGATGGAGGCGCTGGTCTGGTCGCTCCACGACCGGATGGGGCGTGCGGATCTTCGGGACGATGTCTCGGGGGTGATGTTCGACTACCGTCCCTGATGCCGCGTGGCCCGCGGGAGATCAGCGCAGGGCCAGTTCCAGAAGCGCCCGGTCACCGGGATTCCTCAGCTGCCTCAGCGCCTCGTCGATGGGCAGCCAGACGGCGTGGTGGCCGGGTTCTGTGGGCGGGCCGAGGCGCCGGACGGGCCGGGCGAGGTAAACCGTGCAGAGCTTCTCGGCCCAGAGGTCGTATTCCGGCATGTGGGTGAAGCGGCGGAAGGCGCCGATCCTGCAGGCCTGCCCGATGCGCCAGCCGGTCTCTTCCATCACCTCGCGGTGCAGGGCCGCAACCGGATGCTCGCCGGGATCGATCCCGCCTCCGGGCAACTGGAACTCGGCAAAGGGTTGTTCCTGGAACGTCGTGAGGATCTCGCTGCCGCTCAGCAGCACCGCATAGACCCCCGCCCTGCGCCTGTAGCGCCGGTCTGCCCGGACCGGCTCGCCGTACCGCCTGATCATCTGCCCTTGGTCCCCCGGTTGTCCTGCCTATATTGTGTCGGTATGCCAAGGCTCGTGCCTCAAGGAAACCCCATGACCATCGGTTCACAGATCGCCTGGGACGACACCGTCCTGCCCTTCCAGCTTGACCGCTCGGACATCCGCGGCCGTGTGGTGCGGCTGGATGGCGTGCTCGAGGAAGTGCTGTCGAAGCATGATTATCCGCCGCAGATCGAGGCGCTGGTGGCCGAGGCGTCGCTGCTGACCGCGCTGATCGGGCAGGCCATCAAGCTGCGCTGGAAACTGTCGCTGCAGATCCGCGGCAACGGGGCGGTGCGGATGATTGCCACCGACTATTACAGCCCTCCGGAAGATGGCGAGCCCGCGCGGATCCGTGCCTATGCGAGCTATGTCGCCGAGGATCTGGCCCCCGGCGCCGCCGCCTTCGACCAGCTGGGTGAGGGCTATTTTGCCATCCTGATCGATCAGGGGCAGGGGATGGTGCCCTATCAGGGCATCACTCCGATCGCGGGCGGGTCGTTGACCGCCTGCGCCGAGACCTATTTCGCCCAGTCCGAGCAGCTTCCCACCCGCTTCGCCCTGTCCTTCGGCCAGTCCACGGCCAACGGCGCGACTCACTGGCGGGGCGGCGGCGTGATGCTTCAGCACATGCCCAAGGCCTCGCCCGGCGTGGCGGGCGAGGGCGGATCGGGCGAGGGCGGGCTTCTGCAGCACCACGACCTGCTCGAGGGCGACGAGGGCGAGAACTGGACGCGCGCGAACCTGCTGCTCGACACGGTCGAGGATCTCGAACTGGTGGGTCCGTCGGTTCAGCCGCCGGACCTGCTCGTGCGGCTGTTCCACGAAGAGGAACCGCGCGTGTTCGAGGCGCAGACCCTGCGCTTTGGCTGCTCCTGTTCGGCGGATCGGGTGCGCGAGTCGCTGTCGATCTACGCGCCCGAGGAGATCGCCGAGATGACGACGGATGAGGGCATCCTTACCGCCGACTGCCAGTTCTGCGGCGCGCATTACGAGTTCGACCCCGCGACGCTGGGGACCGGCGCAGGGAGCGGCGATGCCTGACGCGCTGCGCCGCGCGCTGCAGAGCGGCGGCGCCGCCTCGTCCGACCATGACCTGAACCCGGGCACGGTGCTGCCGCCCGACCGCCGCCTGCGGGCGGCGGCCGTTCTGGTGCCGGTCTGGCAGGGCGAGGGCGGGGCGCGGGTCATCCTGACCAAGCGCGCCTCGCATCTTGCGCACCACCCCGGCCAGATCGCCTTTCCGGGCGGCAAGATCGATCCGGGCGACGCCAGCCCCGAGGCGGCGGCCCTGCGCGAGGCGCAGGAGGAGATCGGCCTGCCCCCGGCGCAGGTCGATCTGATCGGCCGGCTTCCGCTGCATGAGACGGTGACAGGCTACACGGTCGTTCCGGTTCTGGCCGAGGTGCGCGGTCCCTTCCTGCCGATCCCGCAGGAGGCCGAGGTGGAGGAGGCCTTCACCGTCCCGTTCGCGCACCTTCTCGATCTCGCGCACTACCGGGTCGAGCAGCGGCTCTGGCGCGGCGTCTGGCGTCGCTATTATGTGGTGCCCTATGGACCCTACTACATCTGGGGCGCCACCGCGCGGATCCTCTACGGGCTGGCCGAAAGGATGCGGGCGTGAGGATTGAAGGCGACTGGATTGCCGAGCCGGCCACGCAGACGCTGTGCGCGGCGCTGGCCGCCGCCGGGCATCGCGCGCTGTTCGTCGGGGGATGCGTGCGCAACGCGCTGCTCGGGCGGCCGGTGGCCGACATCGACCTTGCGACGGATGCGGTGCCCGACACCGTCTCGGCGGTCGCGGCGGCGGCGGGCTTCAAGGTGGTGCCGACCGGGATCGAGCATGGCACCGTGACCGTCATTGCCTCAGGGATCCCGCATGAGGTGACGACGTTCCGGCGGGATATCGAGACATTCGGCAGGCACGCGGTCGTGGCCTTCTCGACGGATGTGGCCGAGGACGCGGCCCGGCGCGATTTCACCATGAACGCCCTCTATGCCGAGGCAACGGGAGAGGTGATCGACCCGCTCGGCGGTCTGCCCGACCTGATCGCCCGCCGCGTGCGCTTCGTGGGCGATCCGATTCAGCGGATCGAAGAGGACTACCTGCGCATCCTGCGCTTCTTCCGCTTTCACGCCATCTATGGCGATCCCTCGGAAGGGCTCGACGCCGAGGGGCTGGCGGCCTGCGCGGCGCGCGCCGAGGGGCTCTGCCAGCTCTCGCGTGAGCGGGTAGGGGCCGAGATGCGCAAGCTGCTCGCGGCCGACGATCCCGCCCCCGCAGTGGCGGCAATGGAGGCGGCGGGCGTGCTCGTCCGGGTTCTGCCGGGCGCCTCGGCGCGCGCCCTGCCGGTGCTGGTCCATCTGGAGGAGGACCGGCCCGCGGGCTGGCTCGTGCGCCTCGCCAGCCTCGGCGGAGAGGAGGTGGCCGACCGCCTGCGCCTGTCGCGCGCCGATGGGGCGGCGCTGGGCCGGCTGCGGGCTGCGGCGCTGGAGGGCGCGCCGCCGGCCGAGCAGGGTTACCGTCTGGGCCTGGACCTCGGCGCCGGGGCCGTGCTGCTGCATGCGGCCCTCTCCGAGGCCCCACCGCCCGAGGGCTGGCGCGCCGACGTGGCGCGGGGGGCCGGCGCCCGCTTCCCCGTGAAGGCCGCCGACCTCATGCCCGCGCTGGCCGGCCCCGCCCTCGGCGCCCGGCTTCGCGAGCTTGAGGAGCGTTGGATCGCCTCGGATTTCCGGCTGGACCGGGCGGCGCTGCTGGGCTGAACTCTCCGCATTTCCTTTGCGGGAGGGCAGGCTATATCTTGGCGGCATTCACGAGGCCCTCCCCATGTTCCGCTTCTTCGAGAACCTGGTCGATCCCTATGCGCCCTGGGACCGGACCGATACCCCGCCCCGCCGGCTCTGGCCCTTCCTGAAGGACTATGTGCAGCCCTTCCGCAAGGTCTTTGCCATCACGGGCCTGATGTCGGTGCTGAACGCCTCGGTCGAGGTGCTGCTGATCTGGTATGTGGGGCGCCTTGTGGACCTTCTGGCCGAGGGCGCGCCGCAGGAGGTCTGGGAGAGCCACGGGCTTGAGGTCATCGCCGTCGCGCTGGCGATCCTGCTTCTGCGGCCGCTGGTGGCGGGAGTGGACGTGGCGCTGCTGCACAACACCATCCTGCCCAACTTCGGCACGCTGATCCGCTGGCGCGCCCACAACCACGTCCTGCGCCAGCCCGTCGGCTGGTTCGAGAGCGACTTCGCCGGCCGGATCGCCAACCGGATCATGCAGACCCCGCCCGCGGCGGGCGATGCGGTGTTCCAGACCTTTGACGCGGGCGCCTTCGCGATCACCACCGTGATCGGCGCGGTCTTCGTGCTGGCCGATGCCGACCTGCGGCTTGCGCTGCCGCTGATCGTCTGGTTCGTCCTTTACGGGATGCTGGTGCGCTGGACGGTCCGCCACGCGGGCCCGGCCGCCAAGGCCTCGTCCGACGCGCGCTCGGCGGTGACGGGGCGGGTGGTCGATGCCTACACCAACATCCACTCCGTGAAGCTCTTCGCCCACCACGATCGCGAACTCGACTATGCCCGCGAGGCGATCGAGCATGCCCGCACCACCTTCCAGAAGGAAATGCGCATCATCACGCGCATGGATGTGACCCTAACGGTGCTGAACGGCGCGCTGATCACCTCGGTCACCGGCTGGGCCATCCTTCTGTGGTATCAGGGGCAGGCGACGGTCGGGATCGTGGCGGCCTCGACGGCGCTGGTGCTGCGGCTGAACAACATGACCTACTGGATCATGTGGGCCACCAGCTCGCTCGTGCAGGCGCTGGGCGTGGTGGCCGAAGGGATGGAGACCATCGCCCAGCCCATCGGCCTCGTGGACCGGCGCGGCGCGCGGCCGCTGCGCCTGACGGCCGGCGGGATCGAGCTGGACAGCGTCTCGCACCACTACGGGCGCGGCTCGGGCGGGCTGGACCGGGTGACGCTCTCCATCGCGCCGGGCGAGAAGGTGGGCATCGTCGGCCGCTCGGGTGCCGGGAAATCCACGCTCGTGAAACTCATGCTGCGCTTCTACGACCCCGAGGGCGGGCACATCCGCATCGACGGGCAGGATGTGACCGAGGTCACGCAGGAGAGCCTGCGCCGCGCCATCGGCATGGTGCAGCAGGACTCGAGCCTCCTGCATCGGTCGGTGCGGGACAACATCCTCTATGGCCGGCCGGGGGCGAGCGACGAGGACATGATCCTCGCCGCCAAGCGGGCCGAGGCGCATGACTTCATCCTGACGCTCGAGGATCCCGAGGGGCGGCGCGGCTACGAGGCCCATGTGGGTGAACGCGGCGTGAAGCTTTCGGGCGGGCAGCGCCAGCGGATCGGGCTGGCGCGCGTGATGCTGAAGGACGCGCCGATCCTGATCCTCGACGAGGCCACCTCGGCGCTCGACAGCGAGGTGGAGGCGGCGATCCAGGAGACGCTCTACCGGGTGATGGAGGGCAAGACCGTGATCGCCATCGCCCACCGGCTTTCGACGATCGCCGCGATGGACCGGATCGTGGTGCTCGAGGAGGGCCGGGTGGCCGAGACCGGAAGCCATGCCGAGCTGCTGGCGCAGGGCGGGCTCTATGCGCGGTTCTGGGCCCGGCAGTCGGGCGGCTTCATCGGCACCGAGGATGCCGCGGAATGAACCTCGTGCGCCTCGGCAACCTGATCGACGCCTTCCGCCCGGCCGACGGGCCCCCGCCGCAGAGCCTCGGCGCCTTCATGCGCTGGTGCCTGCGGGGGTCCTGGCCGATGCTCGGCCTTGCGGCGGCGCTGTCGGCGCTGGCGGGCACGTTCGAGGTCGTCTCGGCCATGATCATCGGCTGGGTGATCGATGCGGCCGTGGACTCGGGGCCGGAGGCGTTCTTCTCGCAGCATCTGGGGCTTCTGGCGGTCTTTCTGGGCTTCTACCTCTTTGTCCGGCCGGTCTCGTTCGGCCTCTCGTCGGCCGCGAACTCGATCGTGATCGGGCCGAACGTCCTGCCCCTGGTGCTGAGCCGGCTGCACCGCTGGACACTGGGGCAGGCGGTGACCTTCTTCGACAACGACTTCGCCGGCCGCATCGCGCAGAAGCAGATGCAGGCGGCGCGCGCCGTCACCGACGCCGTGACCGAGATCATCAATACGGTCGCCTTCGCGCTGGCCTCTGTCGTGGCCTCGACGCTCTATCTGCTGTCGGTGGACTGGCGGGTGGCCCTCGCGCTGGGCCTGTGGCTCGTGGCCTACCTGGGCCTCATCCGCTACTATCTGCCCAAGGTGCGGGTCAATTCCGCGGCCCGAGCGTCGGCGCGGGCGATGGTATCGGGGCAGGTGGTCGATACGATCACCAACATCAAGACGGTCAAGCTCTTCGCCCATGCCGACTTCGAGGATCAGGTGGCGCTCCGCGCGATGGAGAGCTTCCGCGACCGCTCGCTCGAGTTCGGCGTGATCTCGACCTGGTTCCGCTCGGCGCTGATGGCGCTGTCGGGGCTGTTGCCCGTGCTTCTGATCGGCGGCACGCTGCTTCTGTGGCAGCGGGGCGAGGCCACCGCGGGCGCCATCGCGGCGGCGGGGGCCATCGCCATGCGCATTTCGCAGATGTCGGGCTGGGTGAGCTTCACGCTGATGTCGATCTACACCTCGATCGGCGAGGTCGAGGACGGGATGCGCACCCTCTCGGTGCCGCATGCCCTGCCCGACCGTGCGGGCGCGGCGCCGCTGGCGAGGGTGCGCGGCGAGATCCGGTTCGACCGGGTGAGCTTCGCCTATGGACGCGGCTCGGGCGGGCTTCATGGCCTCGACCTCACCGTTCGGCCGGGGGAAAAGCTGGGCATCGTGGGCGCCTCGGGGGCGGGGAAATCCACGCTCGTCTCGCTGCTCCTCAGGCTCTACGACCCCGAGGAGGGGCGGGTGCTGATCGACGGCCACGATCTGCGCTCGGTCACGCAGGAGAGCCTGCGGCGCCAGATCGCGATGGTCACGCAGGAGACGGCGATGTTCAACCGCTCGGCGCGCGACAACATCATGTATGGCCGCCCGGATGCCAGCGACGCGGAGATGATCGCCGCCGCCCGCGCCGCCGAGGCCGACGAATTCATCACCGCGATGGCCGATCATTCCGGCCGCCACGGCTA
The DNA here is from genome assembly GCF_021391315.1 of Cereibacter azotoformans. Lineage (NCBI taxonomy): Bacteria > Pseudomonadati > Pseudomonadota > Alphaproteobacteria > Rhodobacterales > Paracoccaceae > Cereibacter > Cereibacter azotoformans. The sequence continues at coordinate 2,965,618 of NZ_CP090021.1, forward strand.
TGACGCCTTCCTCGGCGAGCGCGGCGTGAAGCTCTCGGGCGGGCAGCGCCAGCGGATCGCGCTGGCGCGCGCCTTCCTGAAGGACGCGCCGATCCTCGTTCTGGATGAAGCCACCTCGGCGCTCGACAGCGAGGTCGAGGCCTCGATCCAGGAGGCGCTGGCGCGGGTGATGGAGGGCAAGACGGTGCTGGCCATCGCGCACCGTCTCTCGACCATTGCGGCGATGGACCGGATCGTCGTCCTGGACCGGGGCCTTCTGGTCGAGCAGGGCACCCATGACGAGCTGCTGGCCCAGAACGGGCTTTACGCGCGCTACTGGAACCGGCAAAGCGGCGGCTTCATGGCGTGCGAGGAAGAGGCCGCGGAGTGATCGTCACCATCGAGAGGCTGGGTCATCTGGGCGATGCGATCGGCCAGGGTGTCTTCGTGTCCGGCGCCCTGCCGGGAGAGACGGTCGAGGGCGAGGTTCACGAGGGCCGGATCGCCGCGCCGCGCATCCTGACGCCCTCGCCGGACCGTGTGCGCCCGCCCTGTCCCCATGCCCGCAGCTGCGGCGGCTGCCTGCTGCAACATGCCTCGGACGGGTTCGTGGAGCGGTGGAAGCAGGAGGTCGTGCGCTCGGCGCTGGCGGGGCAGGGGCTTGAGGCGCCGTTCCGGCCGATGGCGGTCTCGCCGCCCGCGACGCGCCGGCGCGCGGTCCTCTCGGGGCGGCGGACGAAGGGCGGGGCGCTGGTGGGGTTCCACGCGCGCCAGTCAGGCACGATCATCCCGATCCCCGAGTGCAAGCTGCTTCATCCCGACCTGATGCAGACGATCCCCGCACTCGAGACGCTGGTCCGGGCCGCCGGCTCCCGCTCGGGCGAGCTGTCGCTGACCGTGACGCGCAGTCTGGGGGGGCCCGACGTGGCGGTGACGGGCGGCAAGGCGCTCGACGCGCCGCTTCGCGCCGAGCTTGCCCGGATTGCCGAAGAGCGGTCGCTTGCACGGCTGACGTGGGAGGGTGAGACGATCGCGCTGCGCGTGCCGCCCGCGCAGGCGTTCGGCGCGGCCCGCGTGGTGCCGCCGGCGGGCGCCTTCCTGCAGGCGACGGCCGAGGGCGAGGCCGCGCTTCTCGCCGCCGTGCGCGATGCCATTGGCGAAGCGCGAACGGTGACCGACCTCTTTGCCGGCGTGGGCACCTTTGCGCTGCCGCTGGCCGCCGCGGCCGAAGTCCATGCGGTCGAGGGGGATGCGTCCATGACCGCGGCGCTCGATCGCGGCTGGAGGCAGGCGCAGGGCCTGAAGCGGGTGACGGTCGAGACGCGCGACCTGTTCCGCCGCCCGCTCGAGCCGGACGAGCTTCGCCGGGCCGAGGCGGTGGTGATCGACCCGCCCCGCGCCGGGGCCGAGGCGCAGTGCGCGGCGCTGGCGCGCGCGCGGGTGCCGGTGATCGCCTTTGTCTCGTGCAACCCGGTGACCTTCGCCCGGGATGCGGCGCTTCTCGTGCGGGCGGGCTACCGGCTCGACTGGGTGCAGGTGGTGGATCAGTTCCGGTGGTCGGCGCATGTGGAGCTTGCCGCCCGGCTCAGCCTGCCAGCCTGAGCAGGTCAGGGCCACGCTTCAGACGGATTTAACCCAAGCTGTCCAAAGATTGTCTGGCGAGGAAGACCGAATCCGGTTATTCCAGAAACAAAAAAACATGTCGGGCAGTGAACATGAAATTTCTGAAGATTACCCTGATCATCCTTGCGCTCGGGTTGACCGCATGCGGTGACTCGAAGATTCGCAAATACGAAGGCCCGCCGGTCACCAGCGTGCAGGTGCACAAGGCGGAGCGAAAGATGTACCTGCTGAGCGGGGCCAAGGTCCTGCGCCAGTATGACATCGGGCTCGGCTTCAAGCCGACCGGCCACAAGCAATATGAAGGCGATGGCCGCACGCCCGAAGGCGTGTATTTCATCGACCGGCAGAACCCGCGCTCGTCCTACCACCTGTCGCTCGGGATCTCCTATCCCAATACCGCGGACCAGAAGATGGCCTTCCTCGAGGGCAAGAAGCCCGGGGGCGACATCTTCATCCACGGCCGGGGCAAGTACAACGGTCCGAACAAGCGTGACTGGACGGCCGGCTGTATTGCCGTGACCGATCAGGAGGTCGAGGAGATCTACGCGATGGTGCGGGTGGGCACCCCGATCTACATCCTGCCCTGACCGGGCAAGGGCGCCCCGGCCTGATCGGGGCGCCGAAAACCTGCGCGTCAGAGACCGGCGACGGCCATAGGGCCCGCGGCGCCGGTCACGACCGTCCACCAGATCTTGCCCTGCGGCTCCTGATACCAGGCAAAGCCGAGATCGGTGGCGGTGGGGTCCAGCACGATGTCGCGCGTGTCCTTCTGCTCCATCCAGGCGGCCAGGGTCTCAAGCTCGGTCTGGTAGGTCTCGGAGATCAGCTCGCCCTTGAGCTTGCCCCCGTAGCCCGACCGCTGCACGCGCAGGAGCGGCGAGGAACCGTCCGAGCCGAAGTGCCAGGGACGGTTCTGCACCGACATGTCCCGCGCATGGGTGGCGGCCGCGGCCGTCAGCTCGGAGTTGAGCTGCAGCGGCGCCGCGCCCTTGGCCTGGCGCAGCGTGTTGACCGAATCGAGCAGGCGGTAGGTGACCTCGCTCTGCTGGCCCGGGCCGATCTTGTAGACCTGCGGAAGCGGCTTGCCGTCGGGTCCGAGCGCGACCTCGGTGGTCGAGGCGCAGGCCGACAGGACCAGGGCGCCGCAAAGCGCGAGCGCGGAGATAGTCTTCATGTGTCATCCACCCACAAGGATCATTCCGGCCCTCATAACAGAAAGGCCGCAGCCTGTTCAAACGCATCTCGGGCGGGCAGTTCGGCGTTGACGCGGGCGTGAATTGTCGCCACTGGCCCGGAAGGATAGGATGCTTCGGTCCGAAATCTCGGGCACCACGATCAAGGAGACGAGCGGAATGGGTGCGGATCAATCGAACAGGCTCGACCGTCGCACGCTGCTGTGGGGCGCGGCCGCGGGTCTCGGCGCGATGGCGCTGCCGGCGCGCGCGCAGGAGGCTGCCGAAAGTGTCATTCCGGCAGCCCAGAGCCCGGTGCGCAACAACATCTCGAGCTTCCGGATGCTCGACTGGCAACCCTACTTCTCGAGCCTGCGCAACGGCGCCGTTCTGGTCGACATCACCTCGCGGGCGCTGCACTACTGGTCCGAGGACGGGCAGACCTACCTGCTCTTCCCCACCTCCGTGCCGCTGTCCGAGGATCTGACGCGCCGTGGCCGGACCGAGGTGGTGCAGAAGGTGGTGGCGCCGCCGTGGCGTCCGACGCCCGCCATGAAGGAGCGCAACCCCGAGTGGCCGGACATGGTGCCGGGCGGGGCGCCGGACAACCCGCTCGGATCCCACGCGCTCTACCTGTCCTGGACCTACTACCGCATCCACGGCACGCATGACACGCGCAAGATCGGGCGCAAATCGTCCAACGGTTGCATCGGCCTCTACAACGAGCACATCCAGCAGCTCTTCCCCCTCGCCAAGGTGGGGACACAGGTGCTGCTGATTTGACGTAAGGCTGCAACAGTCAAGGGAACTTCAGCGACCCTCGTTGCTTTCCCTCCGGCATGCTGCTTAGTCAGCATCACGAGGAACAGTCTTGGGGGCACCCGGCCGCCTCAGCTCAATATGACCGGGTGCCAAATCTGGAGGTCACAAATGAAGAAACTTGCGCTCGCCGCTGCCCTGTCCATCGCCGCCACGTCGGCCTTTGCCGGCGGCATGGCCGAACCCGTCATGGAGCCGGCCGTCGTGGAAGCCGAAACCGCGTCGTCGGGCGGCATCCTCGTTCCGCTGATGCTTCTGGTGGTCGTGGCTGCCGTCGCCGCCAACTGATCGGCGCGACACGGGATACGGGGCGGCGGGGAAACCTGCCGCCTTTTTCGTTTCCGCAAGCCGTGTCGGGGCCGGTTTCAGTCCCGGCCCACCCAGCCCGCGAGATTTTCCTCGATCACGGCGACCAGCGCCTTGATATGCGCCTCATCGTCGTTGAGGCAGGGGATATAGGTGAACTCCTCGCCACCCGCCTCTTCAAAGGCCTCGCGGATCTCGCCGTTGATCTCTTCCAGCGTCTCGATGCAGTCGGCCGAGAAGGCCGGCGCGATCACCGCGATCCGCTTCTTGCCGGCGCGCGCCAGCTCGGCCACATGCTCGACCGTGTAGGGCTTGAGCCATTCCTCGGGGCCGAACACCGACTGGAAGGTCGTGTCGATCGCGTCCTTGTCCCATCCCAGCCGCTCGCGCAGCAGGCGCGAGGTCTTGGCGCACTGGCAATGATAGGGGTCGCCGGCCAGCAGGTAGCGTTTCGGCATCCCGTGGTAGGAGGCCACGAGCACGTCCGGGCGGTGGTCAAGCTCGGCGTAGGCCCGCTCGACCGACCGGGCCAGCGCGTCGATGTAGAGCGGATGGGCGTAATATTCCGGCGCCGTCCGAACCGCGGGCTGGCGCTTTTCCTTCATCATGGCGCGGAAGAACTGGTCGTTGGCCGTTGCCGAGGTCGCGCCGGCGTAATGCGGATAGAGCGGGAAGAAGAGGATCTTCTCGCATCCCGCATCGACCATCGCGCGCACGCGGCTTTCGGTCGAGGGGTTGCCGTAGCGCATGCAGAAATCGACAATGACCCGGTTGCCGTGAAGCGCCCGCATCTCGGCGGCGATCCTGGCGGTCTGGTCGCGGGTGATGGTCATGAGGGGGCTTTCGCCCTTGTCGTGGTTCCAGATCAGCTTGTAGTTGGCGCCCGACGAGAAGGGGCGCTTGGACAGGATCAGGATCTGGAGAAGCGGCTGCCATTTCCAGGCCGGATAGTCGATCACGCGCTTGTCCGAGAGGAACTCGTTCAGGTAGCGCCGCATGGACCAGTAGTCATAGTTGTCGGGCGTGCCGAGGTTGGCAAGCAGGATGCCGATCTTGGGCTGCGGCAGGTCCGGGTGATCGGCGGGCGCGTGGGTCAGCCGGTCTTCGCCGGGATGAATCGGCTCTTCGGCCCCCAGGGTTCGCGCCTGCTCCGGCGTGGCTTGCAGCATCGGCGTCATTCCGCTTCCATACATTCAATCCGTGAGACACATATAGGCATTGGGTCCGGGGTCAACCATCGCCCGTCCGGATGGCATCCTTCCGCGCCGCCTCGAGCGCATCCGCAAGGCTGTGCGCGGCCGAGCCGGGGCGCAGCGGTTTCTGCTGGCTGTCATGCGGGGCCCAGCCGGTCAGGCAGATGATCTCGAAGCTCGCCACGATCCGGTCGTCGGCCCTGCGCGGGTAGCGGGCCTCGGCCTCGGCAAAGAGCGCGCGCCGGCTCGGGCGGCGGAGCCGGGCGTCGAGGGCGTTGGTCTCGCCCATCGCCCGCAGATCCCGCATCAGATGAAGCGTGTCGCGGTAACACACCTCGCGGAGGAGCGAATCCGCCACCGGAAGCGCAAAGCCGGCCCGCTGCAGAAGGCCCCCCAGGTCCCGGATCTCGGCCATCGGCAGCACCCGCGGCGAGAGGCCGTCACTCACCGCGGCCTCGGCCTCGGCGAGCGCGATCCGCAACTCCGAGAGCGTCCGCCCGCCGAACAGGAGCCCCAGGAACAGCCCGTCCGGCCGGAGCGCACGGCGGCACTGGACCAGCTGGCCGACGGGATCGTTCGCCCAGTGCATCGCCAGCGCATGTATCACGAGATCGTGTGCCTCGGGTTCGAGCGCAAGCCGATCGGCGTCCGGTACGATCCGGGCATCCGGCAGCCGATCGCGCCAGAGGTCTGGAAAGGGCGAGACAACGGCGGGGGCCGTAAACCTCCTGTTAACCTCGGCCAGTCTTTCCTCGATCTCGAGGGCGGCCTCCTCGTGCAGGAACAGTTCGGGCGCGCGGCGGGCGCGGGTCCGGTTGCGGTCGAGGGCGGTGCGGTCGGTCAGGGTGGGGGTCATGGGGCCTCTGGCGCGAGGTAAGAGGGGCGGCATGGGATTGCAAGCGGCGCTGCGCCTTCTGTTCCCGCCGCAGTGCCTGCTCTGCGAGACGCTGGTCACGACCGACTTCGGCCTCTGCGGTCCGTGCTGGCGCGCGACACCTTTCGTAGCGGGTCTCGTCTGCGAGCTCTGCGGCTGCCCCCTGCCGGGCGAGGATCCCGGCCATCCGGTTCATTGCGACGAATGCCTGACGTCGGCCCGACCCTGGGACCACGGGCGCGCGGCGATGCTCTATCGTGACAACGCCCGCAAGCTTGTGCTGGCGCTGAAGCATGGGGACCGGCTGGATCTGGCGCGGCCTGCCGCGGGATGGATCCTCGGGGTCGCGCGGCCCCTCCTTTCGCCCGGCGTGCTGGTGGTGCCGGTGCCCCTGCACTGGACCCGGTTGCTGGGGCGCCGCTACAACCAGTCGGCCCTGCTCTCGGCGGAACTGGCCCGGCAGGCGGGGCTGGACCATTGTCCCGACGCGCTGGTGCGGGGGCGCAACACCCACAGCCAGGAAGGTCGCAGCCGGGAGGGCCGGTTCGACAACATGACCGGCGCCATCCTGCCCCATCCGAAGCGCGGCACGTTGCTGCGCGGGCGGCGTGTGCTGATCGTCGATGACGTGATGACCTCGGGCGCCACTCTCGCCGCGGCGACCGAGGCTTGCCAGGGGGCGGGCGCCACCCATGTCACGGTGGCCGTGCTGGCGCGCGTTGCGAAGGACGCCTAAATCCCTATAGTCACGAACGACTGGAAGGGAATGCCATGAAGTCCGTCGAGATCTACACCACGCCCACCTGCGGCTACTGTCAGGCGGCCAAGGCGCTGCTGCAGCGCAAGGGCGTCAGCTACGCCGAGACCGACGTGAGCCGCGATCCGTCGCTTCGCGCCGCCATGACCCAGCGCGCCCACGGACGGCGGACCGTCCCGCAGATCTTCATCGGCGGGCAGCATGTCGGCGGCTGCGACGATCTCTTCGCGCTCGACGGGGCCGGCAAGCTCGACCCGATGCTGGCGGACTGACAGGCGATGCGCGCAGCCCTCGTCCAGCTCTCGGTGAGTGACGACCCGGAGGCCAATCTGCCGGTGACGCTTGGCCATGTCCGGGCGGCGGCCGAGGCGGGCGCGGAGCTCGTGCTGACGCCGGAATGCACCAACGCCCTGTCCTCCAGCCGCGAGCATCAGCGCCGGATCCTCCGCCATGAGGAAGAGGATGCGACCCTGGCCGCGCTCCGCGAGGCGGCGGCGGGCTCGGGCATCTGGCTGCTGGTGGGCTCGATCGGGCTGCGGACGCACGACGCGGACGGCCGCTTTGCCAACCGCAGCTTCCTGATCGCGCCCGATGGCCGCGTGGCGGCCCGCTACGACAAGATCCACATGTTCGACGTGAACGTGTCCGAGACCGAGGTCTATCGCGAGTCCGCAGCCTATCGGCCCGGAACGAAAGCCGTGCTTGCGCGGACCGATCTCGGCGCGATCGGCATGACCGTCTGCTACGACCTGCGCTTCCCGCACCTCTATCGGCGGCTGGCGCAGGCGGGGGCGCAGATCCTGACGGTTCCTGCGGCCTTCAATCACCTGACCGGCGCCGCCCACTGGGAGGTGCTGCTGCGCGCGCGCGCGATCGAGACCGGCTGCTTCGTGCTGGCGCCAGCGCAGACTGGCTTTCACGCAGAGGCCGGGGGCAAGGGGCGGCGCACCCATGGCCACAGTCTCGCCATCGCGCCCTGGGGCGAGATCCTTGCCGATGCGGGCACCGAACCGGGCGTGACACTGGTCGATCTCGATCTCTCGCAGGTCGAGCGGGCGCGCCATCGCGTGCCTTCGCTGGGCCATGACCGCCCGTTCGACGGCCCCTGATGGCGGAGCGGACCGAGGAACTGGCGGTGGCGCTGTTCGGCGAGCTGTTCATGGCCGACCAGCTTGCCCGGAACCGGCTGTCGAAGGTGCTGCCGAAGGGGATGGAGCTGTCGCATTTCGGCGTGCTGAACCATCTGGCGCGCGCCGCCGAAGAGCGGACGCCCGCGCAGCTTGCCCGCGCCTTCCATGTGACGCGCGGCGCCATGACCAACACTCTGGCCAAGCTGGAATGGGCGGGACATGTCCATATCCGGCCCGACTGGGACGATGCGCGGCGGAAGTTCGTCTCGATCAGCCCCTCGGGTCGCAGCGCCCGCGATGCGGCCGTGGCCGCCATTGCGCCGCTGATCGCCGAGGTGGTGGAGGCGTTGGGCGCCGAGCGGGTACGCGCGGTGCTGCCCGTGCTGCGCGAAATGCGGACACGGTTCGAGGAGGAGGACTGAGTGACCGCCCGTCTCCTCGTGCTGGGTTCGACCGGGCGGATCGGGTGCCTGCTGCGCCGCGCCTGGCAGGAGCCGCCCGAGGGGCTCAGCCCGGTCTGGCATGGCCGCGGCGCCTCGTCCGATCTCGCCTGGGACATGCTGTCGGAGGCATGGCCCGGCGGCCGCGCCGACATCGTGCTGACCTTGGCCGGCGTGACGAGCCGTGCCGGGCGGCTTGAGGACAATGGGGCGCTGGGCATGGCTGGCTGCCGTGCGGCCGAGGCCGCGGGCGCGCGCCATGTGTTCCTGCTGTCTTCGGGTGCCGTCTATGGCTCGGCCCGCAGCGAGGATCTGTCAGAAGAGGACGAGCCGCGCCCCGACACCCCCTACGGCGAGGCGAAGCTCACGATGGAGCGCGCGGCTCTGGAGTGGCGAGGACCGGGGCGGCCGGGGCTCACGATCCTGCGGCTGGGCAATGTGGCGGGGGCGGATGCGCTTCTGGGCCCTCGGCGCGCACCCGGCGAGATCATCGTGCTCGACCCCGTGCCGGGCGCGGGCGGGCCGGTGCGGACCTACATCGGCCCGGTGAGCCTTGCCGATGTGCTGGCGCGGCTTGCGCGGCTGGCGATCGGCGGTGCGCCGCTGCCTGAGGTGCTCAACCTCGGGGCCGCGCCGCCGGTGGACATGGCCGATCTCCTTGAGGCGGCGGGGCTGGCCTGGAGGTGGGATCCGCCGCGCGATGGCGTGATCCCGCGGGTCAGTCTCGCGCTTGGCCGGCTGGCGGCGCTGTGTCCGATGCCCGCCGATGCCGGCGCGCCCGCGCGCCTTGTGGCGGAGTGGAGGGCGCTGGCGTGACCCCCGCGAAGCGTCTGCTGGACCTGATCGTGGCGCTGGCGCTGGTGCTTGTGTTGGCGCTGCCCTTCGCGCTGTTGCTGCTGATCCTGCTTGTCGTCGAGGGCCGGCCGCTGTTTTACGTGGCCGAGCGCATGAGGGCGCCGAATGAGCCGTTCCAGCTCTGGAAGCTGCGCACGATGCGGGCGGCCGCGAGGAACGAAGGCGTTTCGGGCGGTGACAAGGCCAACCGGATCACGCGCACCGGCCGGTTCCTGCGACGCACGCGCCTCGACGAGATCCCGCAGCTCTGGAACGTTCTGCGCGGCGACATGAGCTTTGTCGGGCCAAGACCTCCGCTTCGACGCTATGTCGAAGATTACCGCGACCTCTATGCGCGCGTCCTGCGCAGCCGGCCGGGAATTACCGGGCTGGCCAGTCTTCATTTCCACAGGCACGAGGAATGGCTTCTCGCACAATGCCGAACGGCCGAGGAAACGGACCGCACCTACAGGGAGAGATGTATCCCCCGAAAGGCGAAGCTTGACCTCATCTATCAGCAGAGGCGCACCCTCTGTCTGGATCTGGCGCTCATGTACCAGACGGTTGCGCGCGTCATGGTGTTGCGCAATCGGCAACCTTTTGCAAAGGAACGCAGAGCATAGTGCCGCCACGCTTGTAGTGATTCCTGGCCTCGACTAGGCTTTCTTCATTCGATTTTCGGAGTTTTCTTGGGCATAGAACAATGTCGGTCACGGGGACGACGGACAGTCCGATACAACCGCGGCGACAAGAGGGCAGGGCACTCCAAGTGAAGAAACTCCTGTTCGGTCTGGTGGACCGACTGACCCGAGGTCAGAAGCGCGCCGCGATGCTTCTGTCGGATCTTCTGGTGGCGCCGCTCGCGCTGCTTCTGACCGGGATCTTCATCCGGGGTCAGGCCTCCGCATTCGAGTGGGTGCTCTTCCCGGCCTCCGTGCTGATCGCGGGCGGGATTTCCATGCTGCTCGGGATGCCGCGGATCAAGCTCAATGCCTATGAGTCGGTGGCGATCCTGAAGACCGCCGCTTTCGCCTCGATCCTGACCATGGCGCTGGCGCTGGTGGCCACGCTTTCGGGTGTGGATGTTCCTGCGGCGGCAGCCATCCTCCATGGCCTGCTGTTCTTCATCCTTGCCGTGGGCACCCGGATGGCGATGCTGCACGCCCTGCTCTGGGTGCTTCAGGTCGAGCAGAAGGGGTGCCGGGTCATCATCTATGGCGCGGGCAACACGGGCACGCAGCTTGCGGCCGCGCTCCGGTCGAGGGGGGCCATCCGTCCCATCGCCTTCGTCGATGACAACCGGACGCTTCACGGCATGATCATCGGCGGGCTCAAGGTCCATCCGGCCGAGCGGCTCGAGCGGCTGGTGCGCGAGCGCGACGTCACGCGTGTCCTCCTGGCGATGCCATCGGAGTCGCCTGCCCGCCTTGCGAAGATCGTCCAGCGGCTTCAGGCGGTGGGTCTCGACGTCCAGACGGTTCCGTCCTTCGCGCAACTCGTGGGCGAGGAGAAGCTTGTCGACAACCTCTCTCCCTTCACCTTCGGGCGGTTCCTGGGGCGTCAGCAGATCGAGGATGCGCTGCCGCAGGGCGCCGAAGCCTATGTCGGGCGCTCGGTCCTTGTCTCCGGCGCGGGTGGCTCGGTCGGGTCCGAACTGTGCCGTCAGCTTCTGCTGATCCGCCCCCGGTGCATCGTGCTGTTCGAGATCAGCGAGATCGCGCTCTACAACATCGACCGCGAACTGCGAGAGATGGCCGAGGGCACCGGAGTGGAGATCGTGCCCGTCCTCGGCTCGGTGACGGATTCGCGCCTCGCGCGCATGGTGATGCAGGATCACGGGATCGAGGTCGTCTTCCATGCGGCCGCCTACAAGCATGTTCCGCTGGTCGAGCACAATCCGATTGCCGGTCTGGCCAACAACGTGCTTGGCACCCGCACGCTCGCCGATGCGGCACATGAGGCCAGGGTGGCGCGCTTCATCCTGATCTCGACCGACAAGGCGGTGCGTCCCACCAATGTCATGGGCGCCTCCAAGCGTCTGGCCGAACTGGTGATCCAGGATCTGGCCAAGAGGTCGAAGGGCACGATCTTCTCGATGGTGCGTTTCGGGAACGTGCTCGGATCCTCGGGCTCCGTCATCCCGCTCTTCAAGGAGCAGATCGCGCGCGGCGGCCCCGTGACGCTGACCCACGAGGATGTCACCCGCTTCTTCATGACGATTTCCGAGGCGGCGCGTCTGGTGCTGCTGGCGGGATCCTTCGCCCATCAGGCTGAAAGCTGCGGGGGCGACGTCTTCGTGCTCGACATGGGCAAGCCGGTGCGCATCCGCGACCTGGCCGTGCAGATGATCGAGGCCGCGGGCAAGTCGGTTCGGGATGAGCGCCACCCGTTTGGCGATATCGAGATCGTGGTGACGGGCCTTCGTCCCGGCGAGAAGCTGCATGAGGAACTGCTCATCGGCGAGGGACTGCTCACGACGCCGCATTCCAAGATCCTCCGGGCGCAGGAGGACAGCCTCTCCGAACTCGAGATGGCGACGGCCCTTCGGGCGCTGCGAAGCGCAATGGCGACCGGCGATGCAGAGGCCGCGCGCCGGGTGATTCTCTCGTGGGTTGAGGGCTACAGACTCCCCGAGGTTGTGGCGGCAAAGCGATAGCTGGCAACGCTCTGCCGAGCCGATCGGCAAAGGCCATTGTTTGCGGGGGACGGGCTGCCTAGAGTGCGGTCAACGAACGAGGTGACCATGGCAATGCCTTCTACCGCGCGTCGGCGCGGTCTTCTCGCAGGCGTGTCCTGTGCCGCTCTTGCGGCGACGGCCCCCGCCCTGTCGGAGACGCGGCCGACGTTCAACCTGTATGGTTCGACCGGCCTGATCGACATGCCTTCGGGAGAAGCGCAGCCGGACGGGATCCTGAGCACCAGCGTCTCGAGCTTTGCGGGCATCACCCGGACGACCCTGACCTTCCAGATCACGCCCCGCCTCTCGGCAAGCTTCCGCTACGAAGGGATCGGCGACTGGAATGCCGCCATCCCCGAGGCGGACCGGGTGGGCGTCAACAAGTTCAGCACCTATTACGATCGCAGCTTCGACCTCCGTTTCCGGGCCTTCGACGAAGGCCGCTACATGCCCTCCGTCACGGTCGGCCTGCAGGATTTCGTGGGCACCGGCATCATCAGCGGCGAATATATCGCCGCGACGAAGCACGTCCTGCCGAACGTGAAGGTCACGGCCGGCGTGGGCTGGGGCCGTCTCGGCAGTTACGGCAGCTTCGGAGGCTTCGGCACCCGCCCCGATTTTCAGCCGACCGAGAGCGAAGGCGGCGAGGTGAATGCGGACCAGTGGTTCCGGGGCGATGCCGCGGGCTTCGCGGGGATCGAGTGGCAGCCTACCGACAAGCTGAGCCTGAAGGTCGAATATTCCTCGGACTCCTATGAGGAGGAGTCCGAGGACCGGCGCATCTTTGATCGCAAGAGCCCGTTCAACTTCGGCGCAGAATATGAGGTGTCGCAAGGCGTTCAGCTCGGTGCCTACTACATGTATGGCAGCGAGGTGGGCATCGGCCTGCATTTCGTGTTGAACCCGCGGGAACGTGTTTCCACGGGGCTTGTCGATGGCGCGCCGACGCCGATCCGCCCGCGGCCCGCGCGTGCGGCCGATCCGGATGCCTGGTCGGCCGAGTGGGTGACGCAGGCCGACGCCACGAGCCTCCTGCGAAACAACATGCAGAAGCAGCTCGACAACGACGGCCTGCTGATCGAGGCCTTCGGCACCGACGGCCGGACGGCCCAGATCCGCATCCAGAACGTCCGCTATGACGCCGAGTCGCAGGCGATCGGGCGGACCGCCCGCGCCATGGCCTACTCGCTGCCGGCCTCCGTCGAGACCTTCGAGATCGTGCCGGTCGTCAACGGGATGCCTCTCTCGAAGGTCACGCTGCGCCGATCCGATCTCGAACGGCTGGAGTTCGCGCCGGACGCCGCCACCCGGATCAGGCCCCGCGTCGCCGTGGGAGAGGCCGGCCCGCCGATCGAGGGCCTGGCCTTCGATCCCGAGCGGTATCCCAGGCTGAACTGGTCCTTCGGGCCCTATCTGCGCACAAGCCTGTTCGACCCCCAGGAGCCCATTCGCGCGGATGTGGGTCTTCGCCTTCGCGGTCAGTATGAGGTCGCGCCCGGCCTCATGCTGTCCGGCGTTCTGAGCCACAAGCTCGGCGGGAACCTCGACGGACAGAACCGCTCGGTGTCCGGGCTTCCGCGGGTTCGGACGGACAACTACCTCTACAGCCGCGAGGGCGAGACCACGCTCGACAGCCTGACGGCCAGTTGGTACGCGCGCCCGGCCGGGAATTTCTACAGCCGCGTGACGGTCGGCTATCTGGAACGCATGTACGGCGGTGGGTCGGCCGAGTTGCTCTGGAAGCCGGTTGACAGCCGTCTCGCGCTTGGCGCCGAGATCAACTATGCGAAAAAGCGCGAGTTCGAACAGGGGTTTGGTTTTCTGTCGGGCGACGAAGCCTATGACATCGTGACCGGCCACGCCTCGGCCTATTACGATCTCGGCAACCAGTTCGTCGGGCAACTTGACGTGGGCCGGTATCTCGCGGGGGACGTCGGCGCCACCCTGTCCATCGACCGGGAGTTCGAGAACGGCTGGAAGGTCGGGGCCTTCGCCACGCTCACGGATGCCTCGTCGGAAGAGTTTGGCGAAGGGTCGTTCGACAAGGGCATCCGGATCAACATTCCGCTGACGGCGCTGCTTGGGCAACCGACGCGGGAGAACTCGGCCTTCACTGTCCGCCCCGTAACGCGGGATGGGGGCGCGCGGGTCAGTGTCGACGGCAGGCTCTACGAGACCGTGCGGCATTACCATGCGCAGGAGCTTGACGACCAATGGGGGAGATTCTGGAAGTGACGCGGCACGCAACCCCCCTTGCCTTCGTCGTCGCCTGCGCGTTTCTCGCCTCCTGCGGGTCGCAGGGCGACGGTCGTGCCGCCTTCTTCAAGCAGGGACTGGCGGGCATCACCACGCGGCAAGACGGGCCGCCGAGCGGCCCGCAAAGCCTGACGCGCGCGAAAATCTCGCGGGTGACAACGCCGCTCATCGTTGCGGACGTCGAGAAAACCGGAGCCTGGGCCCTGATGGTGCCGTTCCAGATCAACGGTGACGTGGTGACATGGTCCTCCACCGATGATCGGACTGTTGCGCTGCGGGACGGCATCCTTGTCGCGACTCGCGGGCTTGGCCCGGATCTGATGTCGGCCGAAGTTCCCTCCGCTTCGCAGATTGCCTCTGGAAGTGGCAGCCATCGCCGGGTGAATTACCTGATCGACGGGCTCGATCAGACCGTGAAGCGCGAGTTCCGTTGCACGCTCGCAACGAATGGCACCAAAACCATTACAATCATCGAGCGAAACTATCCGACACGTCATGTGTTGGAGCATTGTGAGGGGGCTACGGGGCGGTTCACCAATGAATATTGGGTCGATGCTGCCGGCTCGATCCGGCAGAGCTTGCAGACATTCGACCGGATGCTCGGAAAGGTCAGAATCAGCCGGGCAATCGATTGACGTAAACCCGATGTTCGGACTTTTCTGGTAGTTGCCCCTATGGTATCAGTTAATCAAGCGGCCATCATACTTGGAGAAACGCAAATGAAGAAACTCACTGCTCTCGTGGCGTCTGCTGCGCTCGTCTCGTCCACCATGGCGGCCTTTGCTGGCGGCCCGGTGGTCGTGGTTGACGAAGCCGAACCGGTTGCCGTCGTCGCGGCCGAAGAAACCGGCAGCCTGGGCGGCGTGCTCCTCCCGGTGCTCGGCGCTGCGGCGATCATCGCGCTGATCGCTTCGGACGACAACGACAGCTCGCCGACCACGCTCGAAGACTGATCTTCGGTCCAGAGGAAAGAGAACCGAAGGCCCGCGACGTTCGCGGGCCTTCTTCATTCCCCGACAGGTGACGTGTGGGCGCCGAAGGCTTCTGGCATGCGCGGTGGCGGCTGCTGGTGCGGCTCTATGATCGGGTCGACTCGGCCGATCTCAACCTTGCGGCGGCCGGGATCGCCTTCTACGGCTTCCTCGCCATATTTCCCGCGGTTGCGGCGCTCATCGCCATCTGGGGCTGGGCTTCGGATCCGAGCGTGATCCGCGCGCAGATCGACCTTGCGGCCGATTTCCTTCCCGAACAGGCCTACGCCCTCTTCCGGGGGCAGGTGGAGGCGCTGTTGGCGGCCAACAGCCGGCATCTCGGATGGGCAAGCCTCTTTACCACGGGGGCGGCCATCTGGTCGGCGCGCGCGGGCGTGGCCGCCCTCATCCGCGGACTGAACGCCACCCACCGGCTTCCGAACCGGATGGGGCCCTGGCATATCGTGCGGGCGATCGTGCTGACCCTGACGCTGGTCGGGGTCGGGCTGGTCGCCATGCTGCTCTCGGTCGTCGCGCCGCTGGTGCTGAACGTCATCCCGCTCGGCGATTTCAACCAGAGGGTTCTCGAGCTTGCCAACGTCGCCGTCGGGATGCTCGTCGTCATCTTCGGGGTGGCGCTGGTGTACCGCCTCGGACCGAACCGGCCCAAGGGCAGCCCGAGACCCGTGGTGACCTGGGGTCTTCTGACCGCCGTCACCCTCTGGGCGCTGGCCTCGCGGGCGCTCGTTTTCTACCTCGCCAACTTTGCGAACTACAACGAGGTCTATGGCTCGATCGGGGCCGTGGTCGCGCTGCTCGTGTGGCTTTATCTCAGCGCCTTCGCGGTCCTGCTCGGCGCGGCGGTGGATGCCGTCCGCGCCGCGCCGCACTGATCCTCAGTAGTCCCGCTCGATGAAGATGCCGAGCGAGGTGTCGCCCTCCGTTCCGACGCTGCCGCGCAGCTTGATGCTCGAGGTGATGTCGAGATTGAGGTTGATCTGGCTCTGGCCCTGCTGGTCCACCTCGACCTGCGTATAGACATTCTCCGAGATATACTTCCCCGCGCGGACCGAGGTGCCGCCATCGGCATCCGTCGCCACGTCGAGATCATCAAGGCCGAAGCCCTGACGCAGCCGGCCGATCACCCCTTCGCCGCCGCGCCCGGCGAGCGTGGCCACGGCGCTTGCAAGCTGCGCCGCCTGTAGCGGGCTGATCGTGTCGAGCCCCCGGCCGAAGAGCAGGCGCGAGATGACCTCTTCCTCTGGCAGTTCGGGCGATGAGGTGAAGCTCACCTCCGGCTCATCGGCGCGCCCTTCGATCACGACCGAGGTCGTGATCCCGTCGTTCTGGCTTGACGCCACGACGCGGATGAAGGGCACGAAATCTCCCTCCAGCAGCAGCTGCGCCTCGCTGAGCACAAGCCGTTTTCCCAGGATGTCGAGCCGCCCGCGGATCAGGTTGAAGGCGCCGCTCGGCACGACATTGTCGGTCGTGCCCGCCAGCAGGACTTCACCCCCGAGTTCGGCATCGAGGCCGCGACCGCGGATGAAGATCCGATCGGGCGAGCTGATGAGAAGGTTCAGCCCGAACGGCACCGCCGAGCGACCGCCCGCGGCCCCGCGGCCGCTGTCGATCAGGCCCGCTCTGGCGCGGGTTGTCCGCACGGCGGCCGGCTCGTTGCGGTGCTGCAGATTGGGCAGACCGTTCGCGCCGCCAAACCCGGTCGAGGGGATGCGCAGCTCGGTCTCTTCGAGGTCGATGCGCCCGGCGATCTGGGCGCCTCCGGCGAGCGGCCCGCGGATCGTGACCCTGCCGCTGGCGGTGGTCTCGTACAGCTCGGGATCGCGCAGGACCGCGCGCGAGATGTTGATGGCGAGGTCCGAGGTGAAGGGCGCCTCCAGCCCGATCGCTCCCGACACGGCCAGCCGACCCCCCGCCGCCGGGCTGCCCTGAAGATCGACCGTCGCCCTCCCGTTCGAGAGGTCGGCGGTGGCCTGCAATCCTTCGATGATCAACCCCAGATCGGTATCGGCGAAGCGCCCCCCCGCGAGCGACACGCGGCCCGAAACCGAGGACAGCGCGGGCTGCCCATTCACCCGAAGGTCAAAGCGGATGGGACCGGCCACGTTCCGGGGCTCGATGAACGGATTGGCAAGCGCCGCTTCGGCGCTGCCGGTGATGGCCAGATCGAGGGCCGAGCCGTCCTCGGCGGCGGTGCCCTGGGCCCGCAGGTTGATCTGGCCGGGGCCCTGGGCGCGCATGTCGATCTGGTAGCCGCCACCCGTGCTCCGGGCGGTGCCCGTCACCGTGAGCGGCCCGGGAAATTGCGGCACCAGAAGCGCGAGGTTCGACAGCCGCGCGTCGAGCGTGAGCGTCCGGTCGTCTCCGGCGGCCGAGCCTTGCGCCTCGACGGTGAGTTGCGGGTTGCGGAGGTCGGCCCGGTCCACGCGGATCGCGCCATCCACCAGCCGCACCTGCGCCGCCAGGGTGCTTTGGCCGCGCAGAAGGGTGTCGGCCGTCGGCTGGCCCACGCGCAGGTTCGTCCCCCGAGCGTCGGCCGTGATCGTGGCATTCTCCGGCGTGCCGCTGAAGCGTGCCGTGGCTGCCAACGCGCCTCCATAGCCCGGCCCGAGCACCGAAAGGTCGCTGAAGTCGAGTTCGGCGGTCACATCGCTGCCTTCGGTGGCCAGTCGGCCCGCCGCCGACAGATCCAGCGTCCGGGCGTTCACCGATGCACGGTCGAGAACGAGAGTGCCCTCCTCGAGCCGCCCCGCCACGTTGATCCGAGACGTGCCCAGCAGGAGCGCGTCCACCTGAGGCTGGCCCACGCGCAGATCCTGACCCGTCGCGGTGGCCGCGATCTCGCCGGCCTCAGGCGTGCCGGTGAAGCGCGCCTCAGCCTCCATCCGCCCGCCGTAAGCCGGACCCAGAACGCCGAGATCCGCGAAGGCCAGATTTGCCGAGATGTCGCTTCCGGCGGTGGCCAGCGTGCCCGAGGCCGTGGCGGTTAGGCTCTGCGCCTCGATGCGCAGTTCGCGCAGGCGCGTGCCCTCGATGTCGCGCAGAAGCGAGACCTGCACTTGCGACGTGCCGCGCAGAAGGTTGTCCAGCTCCGCCTGACCCATGGCCAGATCCGTCCCCGTGACGGCGGCTTCGGCGTCGATGACGCCGGTCAGCGCGGCGTAGCTTCCCGAGGCCGAGCCCGTTCCCCGCCCTTCCAGCGGCCGCCCGGCAAGGCCCGAGAAGCGAGAGAGATCCTCGAAGCGGAGTTCCGCCTCGCCCGACACGGCAAGGCCGCTCGTCAGCCCCGCCAGCGTCAGATCGGCCAGAAGGCCGAAGTCGTCGCCGTCGAGCGTCACCCGCGGCAGCCTGAGGCCGTCGGCGCCCTCGGTCCAGCTGAAGTCGGCCGCTCCGGCGATGCGCGGGCCGAGCGCCGCCGCGAAGTCGGGATCGGCGGGCTGCAACTGGTCGGCGGCGTAGTCGAAGCTGCCCGAAACCGTCGCCGTGCCGCCCTCGACGCGGGCGATCCGGCCCGAACCGTCAAGCGCGAAGCTCGCGGCCGAGAAGTCGGTCCGGTCCAGACCGGCCACCCGCAGCCGGGCGGTCCATGCCTCGCCCTGCGCCGCATCGAAAGACACGTTCAGGTCCGCGCGATCCACCCGCGTTTCAGGTCCCGAGAGGGGCAGCAGCACGGGCGCCCCATCGGCCGAAGCGATCTGTCCGGCGAGTGCGATCCGCTCGGGCAGACCATCCGCCGCGAGCACGAGATTTCCCTCAAGCCGCAGCGCCTGCGTCGCGAGGTTGAGGCGGCTGAGGTCCAGCCGCCCGTCGGAGGCCCGCGTTCCGGCCACATCGAGTTGCACATCCGGTCCGAAGAACTCGGCATAGTCGGGCAGGAACAGCGGCGCGACATTGCCACCCAGCACGGCCGCGAACTGGCGCCCCTGTGCCGCGTCCCCCTGAAGCGTCACGCGCCCCGCAAGCCGCTCTTCGCCGTTGGTCACGAGTCGGATGTCGGCCGTGTAATCGGACAGCGGGCCTGTTCCCTGCACCGTCATCTCAAGCGGAGGATTGCCCGGCAGGTCCAGAAGGGTTGCCGCAATGCCGTTTGCCGCCTCGGCCAGGGTCAGATCCAGCGCCAGCTGGCGGCTGGTGTTCGAGAAACTCGTGGTCATCCGCAGCTCGCCCTGCGGCCCGTCGGTGCGCCGCGCCAGAAGCTGCGCCTGCCCCGAGCCGCCCGCGAGCGAACCGGACGCTTCCAGCGTCGCCTCGACGGCGGTGCCCAGCACGGGCGCACCCAGAACGAGCCGGTTGGCCGCGATCCGCCCGATCTCGACCGCAACCGGCAGATCGGGCAGCGCGAAGTCGCGCGCCTCGGGCGAGGGCACGTCGATGCCATCGTCGGCCACCGGCAGCCGCTCGAGCAGGATCTCGGCGGCCGACAGCTCCGACACGGACAGCCGCCCCGTGAGCAGCGCCGAGCGGCTCCAGTCGAGCACCACCCGGTTCAGCGTGAGCCACACGCCCTCATCGTCGGCGATGGTGAGCCGCTCGACGGTCGCGCGCGACGAGAGCGCGCCGCGAAAGCCCTCGATCCTCACCTCGCGGCCGGCGGACGAGAGATTGTCCTCGATCAGCGCCTGAAGGAATCCGCGGTCCTCTTCCGCCGACTGGGCGAAGGCCGCAACGGGCAGGAGAAGCCAGAGGAGGACGAGGAGGATCCGCATCAGAAGGCCTGCCCTATGCCGATGTAGATCTGCACGCCGTCGCCCGTGTCGCCGCCCACCGGGCCTGCGACATCCACCCGGATGGGGCCGAAGCCGGTGGCGTAGCGCACACCGAGGCCCGCGCCCGCGTGCCATTCATCCCGGTCCGAGTCGATGCTGTCGGCCGTCACATAGCCTGCGTCGGCAAAGGCCACGACGCCGATGTTCCGGGTGATCGGCGCCCTGAATTCGGCCGACAGCGCGGCAAAGCGCGTGCCGCCGATCTTGTAATCGGGATCGCTCGCGTCGGGCCGCACGCCGAGCGACTGATAGGGCTGGCCCCGGACCGTGCCGCCGCCGCCCGAGTAGAAGAGATATTCGCGCGGGATCTCGATCAGTTCGGGGCCGAAGACGGCGCCCGCCTGAAGACGGCCGGCAAGGACGAAGGGCCGATCCTCGTCGCCGAAGCCGAAGAAGGCGCGTCCGTCGAGCGTGAGTTGCCCGCCCGATCCGGTCTCGCCGAAGCCCTGGAAGGGCGTGGCGCCGGCGGCCAGATAGAAGCCCTCGGTCGTGTCAAGGTCGTTGTCGCGCCTGTTCCAGATCAGCGTCCCCGGCAGCGAGACATATTCATAGACGTATTGGCCGAAATCGTCCTCGACGTCCGAATAGGCGTAGGAGACGCCGATGCTGCCCGTGAGCTGTCGGCTGAACAGCCGCGTGAGCGAGGTGTTCAGCGTGATCGTGTCGGCGAGGAAATCCTCCTCGTCCAGACGCTCCACCTGCACGCCGAAGCCGAGGGTCGTGTCGGCCGTCGGCGTCGCGGGCCGATCGAGCGTCACCCCGAGGCGGTAGTCCACGCCGCTGTTCGCCGCGCCGAGGTTGTCCACCTCGCCCGTCACCGTCAGCCGCTCGCCCCCGCCGAGCAGGTTCCGGTGCATCCACTGGCCGGTCACGGTGGCGCCCTCGAGGCTCGAGACCTCGACGCCGAAGCTGTAGCGCCTCGGCAGTTCCTCGACCACGGTCGCGGTGATGCCGAGCAGATCGGGCGGCGTCACCGCCTCGTCCTCGGTGAGTGAGACCGAGCGGAAGACGCCCGTCCGGCGCAGGCGGTCGGCGCTGTCCTGCAACTCCTCGGGGTCATAGACCTCGCCCGTGGGCAGGTTCGCGATCTTGTGGATGCGGCGCTCGCTCATCCGCTGGGCGCCGACAATGCGCATCTCGCCGAAGCGGAGCCGCGGCCCGGGGGCCATGCGGACATCGGCGTCGAGGATCTGCCGGGCGTGGTCGGCCACGACCGTTTCGGATCCGACATCGACCTTGGCGAAGCCGGCCGACCGCCATCCATCGGCCGCGGCCCTCGCCGAATCCTGAACCAGCGTGCTTCGGGCCCGCTCGCCGGTGCGGAAATCGTCGGGCAGCTCGGTCTCGGGCGCCAGCGGCGCGACCCGGGCCAGCCCGAAGCGGAAGGGTGGACCCACCTGGACCTGGACGATGATCGTGCGGATGGTCTCGGGCGCATCGAGCGGCGGGATCTGAGCGGCCTCGCGTCCGTCCACGAGCACGTTGACCACCGGCGAGTAATAGCCAAGTCCATAGAGAGCCGTCACGAGGCGTCCGTACTCGGCGCGGGCGGCGCTCAGCAGGTCCTGCGCGTCGCCCCCCTCGACATCGCGGGCCGCGATGAGGGCCGAGGCGCCCTTGATCGTGCGCTCGACCTCGTCATTGCCGCCGGCGACGCGGAATTCGAGCCGGTCCAGCGTCTGGGCCGAAGGCGCCGCGGATGTGAAGGCGAGGCCGACAATCCCGGCAAGGAGGCCGAGCGACCGGATGCAAGAGACGGACACGCAACCTCCCCCGAAACAGATGTCTGCCGAAACTATTGCAGGTAGAATCTGCTGCGACAACCGGCAGACCCCGTTCTGCCCCCGGACAGCGGGGCGTCGTCAGGACACAATGGCGCATTTCCGCCGGAAGTTCCGGGGTTTCACCGCCTTCCATGCGATTCTTCATGTGGCCGAACGGCCACGTCCAACTATTGCGCGGCCACGTCGCGCACAGGCGCAACGAGCCGCTCTCCCAGCGCGGACAGGGCGAGGGCGGCCGCTCCGTGTGCCCAGAGCATCTCGCCCCAGGCGTGGATCTCGATCTCGGGCAGGGGGCGGCCGGTCGCGAGCACGAGGGCGTTCATCTCGGCCAGCGTGTCTTCGGCGTAGAGATAGTCGAAGCGCAGCCGGGCACCGGCGAGGATGATGAGCGGCGGATCGACGAGATTCACGATATTGGCCAGCCCGACCGCGAGGTAGCGCCCCGCTCGTCGGAAGATCGAGCGCGCCGCCTGGTTGCCCGCCTTGGCATGGTCGTGCAGACTCTCGAGCAGGATCGCCATCGACTGGCTTTCGCGATGCGTCCAGTTGAGGGCGGTCGTCGCCTCGCGCGCGAGGGCATAGTCGGCCACATAGGCTTCGAGGCAGCCGCGTTGCCCGCAGCGGCAGAGCGCGCCGTCGAGCTGCACCTTGGTGTGGCCAAGCTCCATCCCGATGCCGCGGGCGCCGCGGAAGATCCGGTGGTTGGTGACCATCCCCATCCCGAGCCCGTGCTCGATGGTGACGACCACGAAATCCGACAGCCGACGCCCGGCCCCGAACCACAGTTCGGCCATCGCGCAGAGGTTCGCGTCATTGTCCACCTGCACCGGCAGGCCCAGCCGCTCGGTCGCAAGCCGCCCCAGCGGCACGTCCCGCTCGGCCAGGATCGAGGACCAGAGCACCCGCCCGCCGGTGCTGTCCACATAGCCGGGCAGACCGATGCCCACCGCCGCAAGCTCCTGCCGCGCAAGGCCCGCCTTGGCCGTCACCCGGTCGAGCAGCGTCTCGAGCACCGCGAGAAGCGCGGCCGGCGCCAGGGCCACGGGGCGGCGTTCCTCGTGATGTTCGGCGAGCAGCCGGCCGGCGAAGTCCATCACCACGGCCGACAGGTCGCGATCCGAGATCTTGAGGCCGACCACGCGATGCGCCGCCCCCCGCACCCCCAGCGCGACGACCGGCCGGCCCCGGCCGCTTTCTCCGCCGCGGCGGGTGGCCACCTCCTCGACCAGCCCGGCCTCGATCAGTTCCGAGACGATGGTCGTGACCGAGGCCGGGCTGACGCCGAGATCGCGCGCCACCTGCACCCGGGCGGTCAGACCCGCGGCCCGCACCCGCTCGAACACCTGCTGGCGCAGCGAGCGCGAGGTTTCGGCGAGCGGCGGAATCAGGGGCCCGCAGCCAGTGGTCGGCTCGGGCGCGGCGCGCTTGCGGATCTGCCGAGACATTTGTTTCCCGTCCAAAATAATGATGCTGCAGATCCTGTGCCGACTGCCTTCAACTTGTTGATGTCCGGCCTTGGGGCGCATCTGAGCTGCGCACATCCAGATTGGGGGGTCAAGTTTACTTTGACAACTGAAATTATTCCGGCCAATCCTGTCCTGTGGCGGCGATTCCGCCGCACCAAGGGAGGTCTAGAAAATGCGAACTGCCCTATTGGCCGCCGTGGTCGCCACGGCTGGCTTTTCTTCTGCCGCGCTGGCCCAGAACCTGACCGTCGGAGTAAGCTGGTCGAACTTTCAGGAAGAACGGTGGAAGACCGATGAGGCCGCGATCCGGCAGGCCCTCGACGCCGCCGGTGCAACCTATGTCTCGGCCGATGCGCAGTCCTCCTCGGCCAAGCAGCTCTCGGATGTCGAGGCGCTGATCTCGCAGGGGGTCGATGCCCTGATCATCCTCGCGCAGGACGCCGATGCCATCGGGCCCGCGGTGCAGGCCGCCGCCGACGAGGGCATCCCGGTCGTGGCCTACGACCGGCTGATCGAGGACAACCGCGCCTTCTACCTGACCTTCGACAACGTCGAGGTGGGCCGGATGCAGGCCCGGGCCGTGTTCGAGCAGGCGCCGAAGGGCAATTACGTCATGATCAAGGGCAACGCCGCCGATCCCAACGCCGATTTCCTGCGCGGCGGCCAGCAGGAGGTCCTGCAGCAGGCCATCGACGCCGGCGACATCACCATCGTGGGCGAGGCCTACACCGACAGCTGGCTGCCCGCCAACGCACAGCGGAACATGGAGCAGATCCTGACCGCGAACGACAATGCCGTGGATGCGGTCGTGGCCTCGAACGACGGCACCGCGGGCGGCGCCATCGCTGCGCTGACGGCGCAGGGGATGCAGGGCATCCCGGTCTCGGGGCAGGATGGCGACCATGCCGCGCTGAACCGCATCGCGCAGGGCACGCAGACCGTCTCGGTCTGGAAGGACTCGCGCGAACTCGGCAAGGCCGCGGCCGAAATCGCCCTCGCGATGGCTGGCGGAGCGGCGATGGAAGAGGTCGAGGGCGCGCAGAAATGGACCTCGCCGAAGGGCACCGAGATGAACGCGGTGTTCCTCGAGCCGATTGCGATCACCAGAGACAACCTGTCCGTCGTGGTGGATGCCGGCTGGATCGGCCTGGACGCGCTCTGTCAGGGCGTGTCGAACGGGCCGGCGCCCTGCAACTGATCCGCCTCTGATCGGGCGCCCCGCCGGCCGGGGCGCCCCTGACCCCGGCGCCACGCCGGCCCAGCAGGACGAGCCCCCATGAGCGACACCGCCGAGGCGCATGGCGCCGCCCGGAAGCGCAGCTTCATCGAGACACTGGAGATCGACACGCGCCTTCTGGGCATGATCGGCGCTTTCATCGTGCTCTGTCTCGTGTTCCATTTCCAGACCGACGGGCGGTTCCTGACCCCCCGCAACATCTTCACGCTGGCGATCCAGACCGTCTCGGTCGCGATCATGGCCACGGGGATGGTCTTCGTGATCGTCACGCGGCACATCGACCTGTCGGTGGGGTCGCTGCTGGCGCTCTGCTCGGCGGTGATGGGCATGATGCAGGTGGTGGTCATGCCGCAGATGATGGGGATGGGCTTCGGCCACCCGCTGATCGCGCCGCTGGCGATCCTGTCGGGCGTCGTGGTGGGCGTGCTGATCGGCGCCTTCAACGGCTGGCTGATCGGCTACCTGACAATCCCCTCCTTCATCGTGACGCTGGGGGGGCTTCTCATCTGGCGCAACGTCGCCTGGTATCTGACCTCGGGCCAGACCATCGGGCCGCTTGATCCGACCTTCCAGCTCTTTGGCGGGATCAACGGCACGATCGGCCCCTTCTGGTCCTGGGTCGTCGGCGGCCTCGGCACAGCCGCGGCCCTGTGGAGCCTCTGGAGCGCGCGGCGGGCCAAGCAGGTCCACGGCTTCAGGGTCAAGCCGGCCTGGGCCGAGCTGGTGATGGGCGGCCTCGTGGCGGCGGCCATCCTCGGCTTCGTCGCCATCGTCAATGCCTACGAGGTTCCGGCCGCCCGCCTGCGCCGCCTGTTCGAGGCGCGCGGCGAGACCATGCCCGAAGGCTACACGACTGGATACGGCCTGCCCGTCTCGGTGCTGGTGCTGATCGCGGTCGCCATCGCCATGACGGTGATCGCCAAGCGCACCCGGTTCGGGCGCTACATCTTTGCCACCGGCGGCAACCCGGATGCGGCCGAGCTGTCGGGCATCAACACGCGGCTCCTGACGGTCAAGATCTTCGCGCTGCTGGGTGGGCTCTGCGCGCTCTCGGCGGTGGTGGCCTCGGCGCGCCTGACGAACCACGCCAATGACATCGGCACGCTCGACGAGCTGCGCGTGATCGCCGCCGCCGTCATCGGGGGCACCGCGCTCTCGGGAGGGATGGGCACGATCTACGGCGCGATCCTTGGCGCGATCATCATGCAGTCCCTCCAGTCCGGGATGGCGATGGTGGGCGTGGATGCGCCCTTCCAGAACATCGTCGTGGGCTCGGTGCTCGTGCTCGCCGTGCTGATCGACATCATCTACCGCAAGCGGACCGGAGGCTTCAAATGACGCTCAACCCGAACCGGGCCGCCGGCGCCACGCCGTTGGTGGCGATGAAGGACATCTCGATCAGCTTCGGCGGCATCCGGGCGGTGGATCACGTCTCGATCGACCTGCATGCGGGCGAGGTGGTGGGGCTTCTCGGCCACAACGGCGCCGGCAAGTCCACCCTCATCAAGTGTCTTTCGGGCGCCTACCGGATGGACTCGGGCGAGATCCTCATCGACGGCGAGAAGGCCGAGATCCACAATCCCCGCGACGCCCGCCGCTACAACATCGAGACGATCTACCAGACGCTCGCGCTGGCGGACAATCTCGACGCGGCCTCGAACCTCTTCCTCGGGCGCGAGCTGGTCACGCCGCTGGGCTTCGTGGACGATTCGCGCATGGAGGCCGAGACGCGCCGGATCATGGGGCGGCTCAACCCCAACTTCCGCAAGTTCAAGGTGCCGGTGGCGGCGCTGTCGGGCGGGCAGCGCCAGTCGGTCGCCATCGCGCGCGCGGTCTATTTCAACGCGAGAATCCTCATCATGGACGAGCCGACCGCGGCCCTCGGTCCGCAGGAGACGCGGATGGTGGGCGAGCTGATCCAGGAGCTGAAGCGCCAGGGTCTCGGCATCTTCCTGATCAGCCACGACATCCACGACGTGATGGACCTCTGCGACCGCATCTCGGTGATGAAGAACGGAGTGCTGGTCGGCTCGGAGCAGGTGGGCGACGTCACCGAGGACGAGATCCTCGGCATGATCATCCTTGGAAAGAAGCCCGAACGGGCGGGAGTAAACTGAATGTATATCGGTCTCGATCTCGGGACGTCCGGGCTCAAGGGCATCCTGATCGACGAGGGCCAGCGCGTGCTGGCCGAGGCGAGCGCGCCTCTCACTGTCAGCCGTCCGCACGAGGGGTGGTCCGAACAGTCGCCGGCCGACTGGATCGCCGCGGCCGAGGCGGTGATGGACCAGCTTGCGGCGCAGGGGCTTGCGGGCGTGAAGGGCATCGGGCTCTCGGGCCAGATGCACGGCGCGACGTTGCTGGATGGCTCGGACGAGGTGCTGCGGCCCTGCATCCTGTGGAACGACACCCGCAGCCATGCCGAGGCGACGGAACTGGATGCTGATCCGCGGTTTCGGGCCATCACCGGCAACATCGTCTTTCCGGGCTTCACCGCGCCCAAGCTGGCCTGGGTCGCGCGGCACGAGCCGGCGATCCGGGCGCGGGTGGCGCGGGTTCTGCTGCCCAAGGATTACCTGCGGCTCTGGCTGACGGGCGAGCATGTCGCCGAGATGTCGGACGCCGCCGGGACGAGCTGGCTGGATGTCGGTGCGCGCGACTGGTCGGACGAACTTCTGGCCGCGACCGACCTCACGCGCGAGGCGATGCCGCGGCTGGTCGAGGGTTCGGCCGTGTCGGGTGAGTTGCGCCCGGCGCTGGCCGCCCGCTGGGGCTTGCCCCAAAGGGTGGTCGTGGCGGGCGGAGGCGGCGACAACGCCGCCTCGGCCGTGGGGGTGGGCGTGGTCCGCGCAGGCGAGGCCTTCGTCAGCCTTGGCACCTCCGGGGTGCTGTTTGCCGCCACCGACGGCTACCAGCCGGCGCCGGAGACGGCCGTTCATACCTTCTGCCACGCCCTGCCCGAGGCGTGGCACCAGATGGGCGTGATCCTCGCCGCGACCGACGCGCTGAACTGGTATGCGCGGCTGGTGGGGCAGGAGGCGCGGGTGCTGACCGGCGACCTTGGCGCGCTTCAGGCGCCGGGGCGTGCGTTGTTCCTGCCCTATCTCGGGGGCGAGCGGACGCCGCTGAACGACGCGGCGATCCGCGGCGCCTTCACGGGGCTCGAACATGCGACCGACCGCGCCGCCGGAACGCGGGCCGTTCTGGAAGGCGTGACCTTCGCCATCCGCGACTGCCGCGACGCGCTGGCCGCGACGGGAACCCGGCTGGAGAGCCTTCTGGCCGTCGGCGGCGGCTCGCGCTCGGACTACTGGCTGTCGGCCATCGCGACGGCGCTGGACGTGCCGGTGCTGCTGCCTGCGGCGGGCGACTTCGGCGGCGCCTTCGGGGCCGCGCGCCTTGCGCTGATGGCCGCGACCGGGGCCGGGGCCGAGATCGCGACCCTGCCGCCCATCGCCCGCACCATCCCGCCCGAGCGCGGCCTCACGTCCGCCTTCGACGACGCACACGCGCGCTACCGCGCCGCCCAGACAGCCATCAGGAGCCTCACATGACCGACTTCTTCGCCGGTATCCCGCAGATCCGCTACGAGGGCGAAGGCTCCTCCAACGAGTTTGCCTTCCGCCACTACAACCCGGACGAGGTGATCCTCGGCAAGCGGATGGAGGATCATCTGCGCTTCGCCGTTGCCTGGTGGCACAGCTTTGCCTGGCCGGGCGGCGATCCGTTCGGCGCGCAGACCCTCGAGCGGCCGTGGTTCGGCGACACGCTCGATCTGGCGCGGATGAAGGCCGACGTGGCCTTCGAGATGTTCGAGATCCTCGGCGCGCCCTTCTTCTGCTTCCACGATGCCGACATCCGTCCCGAGGGCGCGACCTTCGCCGAAAGCAAGCGCAACCTCGAGGCGATCGTGGATCACATCGGCGCCAGGATGGAGAGGTCGAAGACCCGGCTGCTCTGGGGCACGGCCAACCTCTTCTCGCACCGCCGCTTCATGTCGGGCGCCGCGACCAACCCGGACCCGGATGTCTTCGCCTGGTCGGCGGCGACGGTGAAGGCCTGCATGGACGCCACGAAGAAGCTCGGCGGGGCGAACTACGTCCTCTGGGGCGGGCGCGAGGGCTACGAGACCCTGTTGAACACCGATCTCAAGCGCGAGGCCGAGCAGGCCGGCCGCTTCCTGCAGATGGTCGTGGACTACAAGTACAAGATCGGCTTCGAGGGCACGATCCTGATCGAGCCCAAGCCGCAGGAGCCGTCCAAGCACCAGTATGACTATGATGTGGCAACGGTTTACGGCTTCCTGAAGCGGTTCGGGCTGGAGAACGAGGTGAAGCTCAACGTCGAGCAGGGGCACGCGATCCTGGCCGGCCACAGCTTCGAGCACGAACTGGCGCTGGCGGCGAGCCTTGGCATCCTCGGCTCGATCGACATGAACCGCAACGATTACCAGTCGGGCTGGGACACCGACCAGTTCCCCAACAACCACCCCGAGATGGCGCTGGCCTATTACGAGGTGCTGAGGGCGGGCGGTTTCACCACCGGAGGCACGAATTTCGACGCGAAGATCCGTCGCCAGAGCCTCGATCCCGAGGATCTGATCCTCGCGCATGTCGGGGGGATGGACACCTGCGCCCGTGCCCTGAAGGCCGCAGCTCGTCTTTACGAGGACGGCAGCCTGGAACGGGCCCGTGCAGACCGCTATGCGGGATGGGAGACGCCCGAGGCGAAGGCGATGCTCTCCTCGTCGCTCGAAGAGATCGAGGCCCGCGTTCTGGCCGAGGACATCAACCCCCAGCCCCGCTCGGGCCGGCAGGAGCGTCTCGAGAACCTCTGGAACCGCTTCGTCTGAGGACGGACGCGCGATCGGGCGTTCCACACGCCCGGTCGCAGCCCCGGCTGAGGCTGCCGGGCAGCAACAGGCCCCTCTCGCGGAGGCCCGTAACCCTTTACCAAGATTCGCGCTCCATAGTGCCCTCATCGTGAGTCACTGGAGCCTCGCATGGATCTCTCCGGCCCCGCGCGGGCCATCCTCCTCGGCCTTCTGGCCATCCTGAGCCAACCGGCCTCCGCCGCGCATGCCCTGATGCGTGGCGGCGACGACGCCGGGCTCTGCGAAGAGGCCGCACGACGCGCCGCCCGCGCAACCGGGGTGCCCGAGGAGGTTCTTCAGGCGATCACGCTGGCCGAGACCGGCCGCCGTTCGGCGGAAGGCGCGCTGCGCCCCTGGCCCTGGGCCGTGAACCTGGCCGGTGAAAGCCACTGGTTCTCCACCCGGGCCGAGGCGGAAGGCTTCGTGAAGCAGGTCCTTCTGGCCGGGAGGCGGAACCTCGATGTCGGCTGCTTTCAGATCAATCACAGGTGGCATGCGGACGGTTTCGCCTCCGTGCATGAGATGTTCGACCCTCAGGCAAACGCCCTCTATGCCGCGCACTACATGCTTCGGCTTCGAGAGCGATCGGCCGACTGGTCGATGGCCGCGGGGGCCTATCACTCCGCCACTCCCGAACATGCCGATCGGTACCGGGCGCGCTTCGACACCCTGCTCGCCGGCGTGCCCCGGGGCCCGGCGGTCCAGCCGGCCGCCCTCCACGTCAACCGTTATCCGCTTCTGACAAGCGGCGCGCTGCGGGGCAGGGGCTCGCTGGTGCCGCTGGATGCCGCCCCTCTTGGTGCCTTGTTCGGGAACTGACACGATGCGTTTCTCCAGACAGGACCTCTTCCAGCCGACCATTCTCCTGGCCCTCGCGCTGATGGCGGTCATCGTCATGATGGTGCTGCCGGTGCCCGCCTGGATGCTTGACCTCGGCCTCGCCCTGTCCTTCTCGCTGGCGATCCTCATGTTCACCGTGACGCTCTTCATCCAGCGTCCGCTCGACTTTTCCGCCTTTCCGACGATCCTGCTGGCGTCGCTGATGCTCCGGTTGTCGCTGAACATCTCGTCCACCAAGCTCATCATCGGAGAGGGCCATACCGGAACCTCGGCCGCCGGCCATGTCATCGAAGGCTTTGCCAGCTTCATCATGAACGGCAGCGTCATGATGGGGGTGGTGATCTTCTGCGTCCTGCTCATCGTCAATTTCGTGGTGATCACCAAGGGCGCCGGGCGCATGGCCGAGGTGGGCGCCCGCTTTGCGCTCGACGGGATGCCGGGCAAGCAGCTCGCGATCGACAGCGACATGTCCGCAGGCGCCATCGACCACGCCGAGGCCAAGCGGCGGCGCGAGCAGGAACTGGCCGAAACCAACTTCTTCGGCTCGCTCGACGGGGCGTCCAAGTTCGTGAAGGGGGATGCGGTCGCCGGGCTGCTGATCACCGCCCTGAACATCGTCGTGGGGCTGCTGGCCGGCGTCATCATGCACGACATGCCGCTGAGCCGGGCGTTCGAGACCTACGCCATCCTGACCATCGGCGACGGTCTGGTGAGCCAGATTCCGGCCGTGATCATCTCGATCGCGGCCGCGCTCCTGCTGGCACGGGGCGGATCCACGGGGGCGGCGGACGTCTCCTTCTTCCAGCAACTGGGCCGTTACCCCGGCGCGCTCGGGACGGTCGCACTCCTCATGGCGCTCTTCGCGCTGGTTCCGGGTCTCCCGTTCGGGCCGTTCATGATCGCGGCGGTGCTCCTTGCGGGGCTGTCCTACATGGGGCTCAAGGGAAAGGAGGGCGCTCTCGCCGCCGAACCGGAGGACGTCGAGGAGCCACGCGCGCGGCCACTGGGCGACGTTCTCGACTTCGACGACATCCATATCGAGTTTGCGCCGAGTCTGGTGGGCATGGTTCTCGATCCCGCGACGGGGCTCGACTCCAGGATCAACAACATGCGCAACCACATCGCCGGGGCCTTCGGCCTGATCCTGCCCGAGATCCGGGTGACGGACGAGGCGATGCTGCCGCCCGGCAGCTACCGGATCCGCCTTCAGGGGGTGGAGCGTGTCCGCGACCGCCTCATGCCCGACCATGTTCTCGTCCTGCTGGCCGAAGGAGCCGATGCGCCCGACGGCCTCGACGTCCGCGAGCCGGTCTATGGCGCGCCCGCGCGGTGGATTCCGGCGGATCACCAGGAGGAAGCGGCTCTCAATGGGCTGACCGTGGTGACGCCCGCTGAGGTGCTGGCAACTCATCTGCTGGAAGTGCTGAAGGGAAACCTGGCGCGGCTGCTGACGCTCAAGGGGCTGCGGCGGCTCCTCGACGAGTTCGTCAACCTCTCGGACCGGGCGAGGGCCGACGCCAACCGCCGCCTCCTGGATGAACTCGTCCCCGATCGTGTGCCGGTCGATCTGCTGCTGGCGGTGCTGCGCCTCCTGCTCGAGGAGCGCGTCTCGATCCGCAACCTTCCGCTGATCCTCGAGGCGATCGCCGAGGCTCGGGCCCTGACGGCGCCTGAGGACATCTGCGAGCATGTGCGCCAGCGGCTCGGCTTCCAGATCGTGGCCGAACTGAAGCGCGAGGACGGGACCATTCCACTCATCCAGCTGGCGCCCGAGTGGGAGAAGACCTTTACCACCTACCAGATCGAGGGCAGTCGCGGCCTTCGCGACGTGGCCCTTCCGCCCGAGGCCTTCAGCCGGCTGGCGAACGGCCTGGCCGAAAAGCTCGCGCGCGCGGCTGACAGCGGCATCCAGCCCGCGCTGGTCACCTCGACCCTGCGGCGCCGCTTCGTCCGGGCCGTGGCGGCGGCCAAGGGTCTGAGGGTGCCGGTGCTGTCCTACGACGAGATCGGCACCGAAGCGCGCGCGTCGATGGTCGCCATCGTGCCGGCATGACCCTGTTTGAACAGGCCACCGAGCTGACCCTGATGGTCCAGGACCTGTTCCGGGCGGGCTTTCTGGTCTTCATCCGGGTCGGAGCCGCCATGGCCCTGCTGCCCGCCTTCGGAGAGATGACGCTGCCGGCCCGCGTGCGGCTGACCATCGCCCTTGCCTTCACCGCCATCGTCTTCCCGGCCGTGAGTGACCGGGTGCCCGCCTTCGACGGCTCGCCGGTGGCCCTCGGAATCGAGGCCGCGATCGGCCTCGTTCTCGGGATCTCCTTGCGGCTCTTCGTGCTGGCGTTGCAGACGGCCGGCACCGTCGCGGCCCAGGCCGTGTCGCTGTCCCAGATGTTCGGATCGCCGTCGGGCGAGCCGCAGCCCGTCATCGGCAACGTCCTGACGCTCGCCGGTCTCGCGATCGCGGTTGCGGGAGGCCTGCATGTGCGCCTGGCCGAGTTTCTGATCCTGTCCTATGACCTCCTGCCCGCGGCGCGTCTTCCGGTCGCGGGTGACGTGGCGGACTGGGGCCTGCACCTGATCGTGCACACCTTCGCCCTCGCCTTCATGCTGTCGATGCCGTTCGTGGCCGCGTCCTTCGTGTTCAACGTGGCGCTCGGCATCATCAACCGCGCCATGCCGCAACTCATGGTGTTCTTTGTGGGGGCGCCCGCCCTCACATTCGGCGGGCTTGTGCTGCTCGCCCTGTCCGCCCCGCTTGCACTCGGGCTCTGGGTGACGAGGCTCGGCGATTTCCTCGACAATCCCTCCCTCGTGGCGCCGCCATGAGCGAGGGAGACGAGGACAAGCCGCACGAACCGTCCCAACGCAAGCTTGAGGAGGCGCGGCGAAAGGGCGAGCTTCCAAAGTCGCAGGATCTCGTGACGGCCGCCAGCTATGGCGGTCTCCTCCTTGCGGCTCTGGGCCTCGGGCAGGGCGCCATCCAGCGGATGGGAGACATGGGCACCTCGCTCCTTGGGCAGGCGGACCGTTTCTCGACGCTCCTGTCTGACAAGGCTCAGCCGCAGGTGGGGGGGCTGCTCGGCTCTGTGCTGCTCGCCGTCCTGCCCTTCTTCGCGATACCCGCCCTCGCTGCGGTCGCCGCACTGGTGGCGCAACGGGCCCTGGTCGTCGCGCCGACAAAGCTCGCTCCCAAGACCGAGCGGATCTCGCCCGTATCCGGCTTTCGCAACCGCTTCGGTCGCAACGGCCTGTTCGAGTTCGCCAAGAGCCTCGTGAAGCTCCTCCTCGTGGCGGTGGTCTTCGCGCTCTTCATCACGTTCCACATGGCCGGGATGCTCGACATGCTCGCGATGGCGCCGGGCCTCGCGGTTGGCCGCATGTTCATGTTGATGCTCGAGTTTCTCGCGATTGTGGTGCTCCTGTCGGGCGGGATCGGCCTCATCGACTACTTCTGGCAGCGCGCCGAGCATCTCCGACGCCACCGGATGTCGCGCAAGGAGCTTACGGACGAGGCCAAGGATGCCGAGGGCGATCCGCATGTGAAGGCGCAGCGGCGGCAGAAGGCGATGGAGATTGCCACCAATCGCATGCTTCAGGATGTGGCGGGCGCCGACGTGGTCGTGGTCAATCCAACCCATTATGCCGTCGCGCTGCGCTGGAAGCGCGGGGATCGGCGCGCCCCGCTCTGTGTGGCCAAGGGAACCGACGAGATTGCCGCGCGCATCCGTGAAAGGGCGGCGGAGGCCGGAGTTCCGATACATCGGGACCCCCCGACGGCGCGCGCGCTGCACGCCGCCGTGCGCGTTGGCGAAGAGATCCGTCCCGAACATTACAAGGCGGTCGCAGCGGCCATCCGATTCTCGGAGCGGATCAGGCGCAGGATGAAAGGGGTGCGAGCGTGAAGCAGAAGGAGGAGATTGTCCGTCTCCGGGAGCTGGCCCAAATGGTTCTCGACGTACGTCTGGCAGACCTTGCCCGTGTCGCGCGCCAGCGGCAGAGCTGCCTCGACGGGTTGAAGGCGCTGGAGGCCCTACCGGCGAGTGACCTGGATCCGGTAACTGCGGCTCAGGTTGCGCTTTCCTACCAGGCATGGGCGGACGGCCGCCGGTCGGAGCTCAACGTGGCACTCGCCCGGTGCACGGCGGAGTGGACGTCGAGGACCAGTTCCGCCCGTACAGCCCTTGCCCGGGCCGAGGCACTGCGACGACTTTGAAACCGGCATCTCGTTCCAGCGCTGCCGCGCACGTGGGGCTTCTGGAGGAACCTCCCGTCTCAAGGTGACATGGCTGTGCTTTGGTGTGCATTTTAATGTGGTGGACGGCCCCTGTCCCGGGCGCGGCGCGAAGCGGCTTCCGGGCTGTCATCGGGGCTCCAATTAGGAAGGAACCACCATGTCGGATGTTGTGACTGTCGGTGTTGATCGCGCGAAGAACGTCTTTCAGGTCCACGGGGCGTTGTTGCAGAACACTGAGCGTGAAGGATGCACATCACGAATTCATGCGGTCAGACGGATGGGATGAGCAAGCCCAAGCCCGCGCGTTACCGCACGACGAACTGGTCCACCTACAACGCTGCGCTCCGCAGGCGCGGGTCGTTGCTGATCTGGCTGGACAAGGAGATGGCTTGGCACGCGCCGCATGAGGGCCGTCCGGGGCGCCCGCCGGTCTTCTCAGATGCGGCGATCCCGTTCTGCTTGTCGATTAAGGTGTTGTTCAAGTTGCCGCTGAGAATTGCCCCGCGGCTCGAGCCCGCAACGAAATCCTGCGCGCCACGCGTTACTACGGCCGGGCGTTGTGGAAACGGTGGACGGAATTACCACGTCCGCAGCCGCGCCGAGGCCAGGATGCGCTGCCTTAAGTCCTTCGGCGAGCGCATCGCCGCGAGAGACCCCGACCGCCTGGCAGCCGAAATCCACATCCGCATCGCCCTCATCAACCACTTCAACGCCCTCGGCACCGCCGAGATCGCCCGCGTGGCATGAGCATCCGTGGGTAAGGGGCGGTCACGCCCCAGGCCTGAGTTCTGCAACAACGCCTCTCCACCCACCGCGCGACGACGGCTTCGTCCGAAAGCCGGAAGGGGTGCTTGAGGTAGAGCAGCCCCGCCACGAGCCGCGGCGAGGTCGCCGGACGCCCGGTGATGGAGGGGAAGAACCCCGCCCATTCCCGATCGAAGAACTCCCAGTCGATCAGCCCCGCCAACGTGACCAGCTCGTGACGCATGTCGATCATGTCGACGAGACGCGGCCGGAAGAGGTCGTTCTGCTCAGGCGGGCAGGGGCGATGCTTCATGCGACGGGCCGAGGCTGTGTGGAAACTCCCGGCCTGACGTTCGTTAGGAACGGCCCTGCGCCCTGTAGGGTGGGATTTCCGGCAAGCGGATCTGGGGGATGGTTCGGCGGCGGCAGGAGCCGCGTGGGGCTCCTCGTTGCAAATAGCGGCGCTCGTTTCCGCCGATCAGCCGGGAATCGCCTCCATCAGGCGCCGGGCACCGATC
Source organism: Cereibacter azotoformans (assembly GCF_021391315.1). NCBI lineage: Bacteria > Pseudomonadati > Pseudomonadota > Alphaproteobacteria > Rhodobacterales > Paracoccaceae > Cereibacter > Cereibacter azotoformans. The sequence continues at coordinate 3,001,132 of NZ_CP090021.1, forward strand.
AACGAGATCATCCGCTTCATGTTGTAGGCCAGCACGTTCAGCGCCATCTCCGTCCGGACGTTCTTCAGACGCCGCGTCAGGAAATGGGTCGTGCCCATCCTGGCCTTGAGGGTGCCGAAGACATGCTCGACCGTGCGGCGCCGGAGCGTCATCGGGTCGGGGATCGCGGGCGAGGCGTTCCCGCATCGCGTCGATCAGGTGCTCGTGCTCCCAACGGGTGATCCGCCGCTCCGTGCCGCTCGTGCAGCGGCGCTGGATGGGACAGGTCTGGCAGTCGTTGATCCAGTATCGGCGGACCTGCAGGCCGCCTTCCTCGCGGGTGCCGCGGTAGGTCAACCCGTTGCCAGCCGGGCAGGTGTAGATGTCGCGCGCCGGGTCGTAGAGAAAGTCCGTCTTCACGAACATGCCCTTGGCCTCGTTGCCGGAGGTCATGGGCCGCGGCACGGTCGTGGTGATGCCGGCCTCATGGCAGGCGAGGATCTCGGTGCCGCTGAAATAGCCCTTGTCGGCGATTGCGTGCAGGTCGTCGTGACCAAGAGCCTCCCTGGCCGCCGTCGCCATCGGGCTCAGCTGGTCGCGGTCGAAGCCGTGGTTGGTGACATCATGGGTGACAATCAGGTGCGTCTCGGCATCGACCGCGCACTGCGCGTTGTATCCGACCAGGCCGCTGTTCCTGGCACTGGTCGCCATCGCACGGGCATCAGGATCAGTCAGCGAGATCTGCCCGTCCGGTGCGTCGGCCAAGGCCTTGTCCATCGCCTTCAGCCGCTCGATTTCCCGCCGGATGCGGCCGTAGCGGCGGGCGAGATGGGCAACCTTCTCCGCCCGCGCCTCTCCCTCCTCCTGCCGGTCGATCCGGACCATCTCATTGATGCAGCGCGCGACATCCGCTTCGAGATGGGTCAGCCGGCTGGCGATCTTGCCCTTGGTGAAGTTCCTGTCGCGGTTGTTGACCGCCTTGAACTTGCTCCCGTCGATGGCGACGCAGTCGCCCTTCAGCACGCCGATCCGGCGACAGAGTTCGACGAATTGCGCGCAGGTCTTGCGGATGGCAGCTGCATTGTCGCGCCGGAAGTCGGCGATGGTCTTGTGGTCGGGCACCAGCTTGCCGGTCAGCCACATCACCTCGACGTTGCGGCCGGCCTCCCGCTCCAGTCGGCGGCTCGACGGGATGCGGTTCAGGTACCCGTAGATGAACAGCTTGAGCAGCACGGCCGGGTGATACCCCGGCCGACCCGTGCGTGCCGCAGCCGATCGGACGAAGCCGAGTTCCGCCAGATCCAGTTCGTCAACGAAGAGATCGACGACGCGCACAAGGGCATCCTCGCTGATCCAATCCTCAAGCCGATCCGGAAACAGCACCGTCTGGCTGCGCTCGGCGCCCTCGATGAAACCTGCCATCCCGAACCCCTCCGACCTCAGAAAGTCTACCACAGGTAGGGGTTTCCACACAGCCTCGGCCGAAACTGCACGGTTCTGGGCCTAATTCTGTGAAAATTCTGCAGGCCATGGCGACTGAAACCTCAGGTTATCACTTACAGATAAACCACTTCGCGGTTGTTCAGGCCGGACTCGATACACTCGGACGCAAAGACCAGAACCTCGCGCGCAAGGGTGCCGTCGGCCTGCTTCTCAAGCGGCTCGACCAGCGCGATTCCTCGCTTAATTCAGGAAGCGCGGTCCAGATCACTGATACGCGGAAGATTGGATGCTCTGGTTCCAGACCTCGGGGTATGTCATCCATCCTGACGCATGATGTCCGTGATGAGTACGTCCGTGACCTTCGGACCCAGCACGGATACCGCCACTTCCAGCAGCGCGCGTCGCAAGGACACGAGCTTCGCAGCTTCGGTGAACGAACCGCGAAACCCACCAGTGTTCGCGTGGTTGAACAGAACGCCCAACATGCCGTCGCGCAACTTTGGCTCGACCGCATAGACGTCCTGGCCGGCCCCTTGCGCTACCTCGAGGCTGAGCGACAGGATCACCATGGAGGCTACGCGCTCCTTCTCCACGATCGGCACGATGAACTGGTTGTTCAGCTTGACGTAGTCCGGCTGTTCGGCGGGATCGACGGAACGGGGTGCGGCTGGCCGGGCGTCATCCTTTCCCGGATGAACCGCCTCGGCCTCGTCGGACGGGGACGGGGATGTGCCGGGGCGGAGCAGGATCCCGCCGCCGATGCCGGCAGCGAGCCCCAGAACTGCCAGAAGAAGGGGCAGGACAAGACGCATCATGTCAGAACGGCAGAATGATATCGGCCACCTGCTGGCCGTAACGCGGTTGCTGGACATCGGTGATCTGCCCGCGCCCGCCGTAGGATATGCGGGCTTCGGCGATCTTGTCGTAGGTGATCTCGTTCTGGCGCGAGATATCGCCCGGCCGGACATAGCCCGTGACGACCAGCTCGCGCAGCTCGTAGTTCACGCGCACCTCCTGCTGGCCCTGAATGCGGAGCACCCCGTTCGGCAGTTCTTCGACGACGGTTGCCGCGACCCGCAGTGTCAGCTTCTCCTTCCGGCGCACCGAGCCGTCGCCCGAGTAGCTGGAGGAGGAACTCGTCGAGACCGCATCCTCCATCGACGCCCCGTCCGGGAGATGCCGGTCGATCCGCTGGGGGATGCCGAAGAAGGACGGCAGGCCCAGGCTCTCGCCTCCCGAGCGGCTGCGGCCGGTGGAGTTGGAGATCTCGGCCCGGTCGTCGATCTCGATGGCGACGGTCAGGATGTCTCCGCGGCGACTGGCCCTGCGGTCCCCGAGCAGCGAGGCGCGATCCCCCGCCCAGAGCGACGAACCCGCCGTAGGCCCCGGATTCCCGAGGTTCTCCGGGATCGGCAGGGCATACATCGCGTGATACTGGAAGGTCTCATCCGCCGGGCTGAAGGAGGGCGCCTTGCCCACTTCGGCAAGTCGTCCGCAGGAGGGCAGGGCGAGGAGGAGCAGGAGCAGGTGTCGCATGATTGTCCCTTCAGGAGCCGGGGCCGACATGCACCGAGCCGTCATCGGCGATGCGGCCGGACACGGTGGAGCGGGAGGAGAGGTTCATGACGCGGATCACGTCGCCCACGCCTCCGCGAGCAAGCGCCCTGCCCTCGGCGCGGATTTCGAGAGCGCCGAGGCTGTAAGCCAGCGGCACGATCTGGTTGCGGTTGACGATCCCGGGCGGACCGACGTCGCCGATCCCGACGGGGCGACCCGCGTAGAGTGTGACCCTCGCCTCGAGCCCGATGGCCTGGGCAGGTTCCGTCAGCGTTCCGGGCAGGGTCTCGGGCCGGAGAGCGAGATCTCCGGGCCCCAGCACCTCCAGTGCGCGGATGGTGCGGGTGGCAACAACCGTGTCGGCCGGCGCGGGTGAGGCGAGACAGAGGAGCAGCAGGACCCAGCGCATCATTTCACCTGCGCCGTTGCCGCGAGCATCTGATCGGCCGCCGTGATGACCTTGGCGTTGAGTTCGTATCCGCGCTGCGCCTTGATGAGCTCGGTGATCTCCTGCACGGAATCCACCGAGCTTTCCTCGAGATAGCCTTGCCGCAATGTGCCAAAGCCGTCCTCTCCGGGGGTGCCCGCGATCGGGGCGCCGGAGGCGGCCGTCTCCACAAAGAGGTTCGAGCCGATGGCTTCCAGCCCCTTCTCGTTGGCAAAACCGCTGAGCGTGATCTGCCCCATCAGCTGCGGCTGGACCTGACCGCTGAAGTAGGCCCATACCTCTCCCGAGCCGTTGATCGCAACGCTCGCGGCATCCTCGGGGATGGTGATGCCGGGGGCGACCTCATGGCCGTCGGAGGTGACGACAAGGCCCTCTCCGCTGCGCTTGAGAGACCCGTCGCGGGTGTAGGCGGACTGGCCGGAGGGGAGCGTGACCTCGATGTAGCCGCGCCCGTCGATCGCCAGATCGAGGTCGCCGCGGGTCTGGGCGAGGGCGCCTTGCGAAAGCACGACGGACACCGCCGACGGGCGCACGCCCATCCCGAGCTGCACGCCGGTGGGCAGCATCCGCCCGTCTTCGGCGCTGACGGTGCCGGGGCGGACCATCTGCTGGTAATGGAGGTCGGCGAAGTCCGCGCGGCGGGGATTGTAGCCGGTCGTGGACATGTTCGCGAGGTTGTTCGAGATGACATCGACGCGCGTCTGCTGCGCGCTCATCCCGGTGGCTGCGATCTGAAGCGCCTTCATCGGCTGTCTCCGAGGATTCTGACGGTGTTGCGGATCCGGTCGTCCTCGCGGTCGAGGAAGCCCTGGCCCAGTTCGTAGGCGCGCTGCACCTCGATCATCCGCGAGATCTCTGAGATCGGGGTGACGTTCGACTCCTCGAGCGAGCCCTGGATGAGCGAAGCGCCGGCCGCGGGCTCCACCCCCGCTTCGGCCGAGAAGCGCGTGCCGCCCTCGTGCCGAAGGTCGAGAGGCTCGGTCGGTTGCCAGAGCCCGATCCGGCCGATCGGCTGGCCCCCGGACGAGAGCGTGCCATCGCTGGCAAGAACCACGTCCCGGGCATCGGGCGGGATGAAGACCGGCGCGCCACCTTCATCGAGCAGCCGGTTGCCGTCCATGTCCACCAGTTCGCCCTCCGCGTCGGGCGTGAAGCTTCCGGCGCGGGTGAGGTGCTCGCCCTGCGGCGTCTCGATCAGGAAGAACCCGTCTCCCATGATGGCGAAATCGAAGGTGGCGCCCGTATGGGTGAGGCCGCCCTGAGAAAGATCGACGTGCCGTGCGCTGGCACTGGCCATCGAGAGGGAGGCCTCGCCGTCCAGCCGTTTCACATGTTCGGTGAAGACCACGCCCTCGCGCCGGAACCCTGTCGTTGAGAGGTTGGCGATGTTGTTGGCGATGCTCTGCATCTCGCGCATGAGCCCGGACTGGCGCGTGAGGGTGGTGTAGCCTGCAGCGTCCATCTCAGCCTCCCTCGATCCGCGGGATGATCCCCTCGACGAAGAAGGCGACGAGGCTCGTGGTCATGAAGCTCATCGAGACCCAGAAGACGAGGAGCATGGCGCCCACCTTCGGCACGAAGGTCAGCGTCATCTCCTGCACCGAGGTCAGGGCCTGCAGGATGCCGATCCCCACCCCGACCACGAGCGCCACGGTGAGCAGCGGCGCCGAGATGAGCACCGCGACCCAAAGACCCTGACGGAGCGCGTCGTAAAGCGCGGCCTCGGACATCAGACCGGCATCCTCAGGATCTCCTGATAGGCCTCGACGACCTTGTCCCGCAGGGTGACGGCCGTTTCGACCGCCGTCTGCGAGGCCGCCAGTGCTTCGACCAGGGCATGGGGATCGGCCTTTCCGGTCATGGCCGCCCGCGCCGTCTCCTCGCCGTGGGCGAGGGTCTCGGTGAAGCTCTCGGCGGCACGGTTGAGCGCCGCCGCCACGCCGATCGAGGGCGCCTCCGGCGCCGTCGCGAGTCTGGCCCTTGCGTAGGTCTGTGCCGCGACCGAGGTGCTGATGTCCATTCTGGAGTCCTTTCTATCGACGCAGGAGGTCGAACAGGCTCTGCGTCATCTGCCGCGCCTGATCGAACATCCGAAGATTCGCCTCGTAGCTGCGCTGCGCTTCGCGCGCGTCAGCGATTTCCACCACCAGATCGACGTTGGACCCGTCGTAGTATCCGGTGTCATCGGCCATCGGATGGCCAGGGTCATACATCTTCTGCAGGCTGCTCTGGTCCAGGCGGACCGGGCCGGTCGAGACGAGACCGCTGTCCGGCTCGGACTGGAAGCTGACGGTCTTGCGGTGAAATCCGGGCGTATCGACGTTCGCGATGTTCTCGGACACGTGGCGCAGGCGGAGGGCCTGTGACCGCATGCCGGAGGCCGAAAGCGAGAGCGACTGGCTGAGGTCGGTCATGTTCAGGAACTCCGGCCGAGGCTGGTGCGGATCAGGCGCGAGCTGCTCTGGTAGATCGAGAGCGCCATCTCGTGCTGCTGCCGGGCCGACACGGCCTTGACCATCTCTTCCTCGAGCGACACCGAGTTTCCGTTGGGCGAGGCTGTGCCCATGATCCCGACCGGCACGGGCTCTGCCGCGACCGCCGCTGCCGATCGCAGATGGCCGGCCCGCGTGCCGCGCAGCCCCGTCTTGCCCTCGGCGTAGCTTTCGAAATCCGGAAGATCGCGGGCGCGGTATCCGGGCGTATCCGAGTTGGCGACGTTCCGTGCGATCACATCCGTCCGTGCACCGGCGTGTCTGGCCATGGCCTGCGCCATTCTGACGAGTTCGAGCTTTTCGAACATCGGGGCTTCTCCCTCGACTGGTTTCATCAAGGCTTAAGGTCGATTCCTTTAGAAAGGGTAAGGCGCGAACAAAGAGGGATCGGATGTCTGCCGAATTTGAAGGACTCATCTCGGAGATCAGGGCGATTCCCATCAGCCGCCGCTACGGACGCGTGACGGAGATCGCGCGCGGGACGATCGCGGCCACCGGTCTGACCAGCGGTGCCGGTCTGGGCGACCGGGTGATCGTCCACGGGACGAACGGGGAGATCGGAGGGGAGGTGCTGCGCCTGTCACACCAGGAGGTGACAATTCTGCCGGACGCGGCGATCGAGGGTCTGAGCATCGGCGATCAGGTCGAACTGGTGGGCTCGGCCGAGATCGCGCCCGACGACAGCTGGATCGGACGGATCGTGGATCCGCTGGGCCGGCCGCTCGATGGGCGGCCTCTGTTCAGGGGGCCCATCGCGCGGCCCCTGCGCGCGCCGGCGCCTCCGGCGGCCCGCCGCCGGAGCCTCGGGCCGCGCCTGCCCACCGGAGTTGCGGTTTTTGATACGATGCTGCCGCTCGTGCAGGGTCAGAGGATTGGCCTCTTTGCCGGTTCGGGCGTCGGAAAATCCTCGCTCCTGGCAAAATTTGCGCGGGGCGTCGGCGCGGATGTGGTGGTCATTGGCCTCATCGGCGAGCGTGGCCGCGAGTTGCGCGACTTCACGGAGCGCGTGCTGGGAGCGAGGGGGATGGCGCGCTCGGTGGTCGTCACGGCCACCTCGGACCAGTCGCCGCTCATGCGCCGACGGTGCGGCTGGGCCGCGATGGCCGTGGCCGAGCATTTCCGCGATCAGGGGCTGCATGTCCTTTTGCTGGCCGATTCGATCACCCGTTTCGCCGAAGCGCATCGTGAGGTTGCCCTGGCGGGCGGGGAAGAGGCGAGCATGCGAGGCTTTCCGCCCTCGACGGCCCACACCATCATGTCCCTCGCCGAGCGGGCGGGGCCGGGGGCCGAGGGAACGGGCGATATCACCGCTGTCTTCTCGGTGCTGGTGGCGGGCTCGGACATGGAAGAGCCGGTGGCGGACATCCTTCGCGGGGTGCTCGATGGCCATGTGGTGATGGATCGCCGGATTGCCGAGCGGGGCCGGTTCCCGGCGATCGACCTGCTCCGATCCGTGTCGCGCAGCCTGCCCGATGCCGCGTCCGACCCGGAAAACGACCTCATCGCCGAGGCGAGGCGCCTGCTCGGCGCCTGGGATCGGGCGGAGATGATGATTCAGGCCGGTCTCTACGCGAAGGGCTCGGATGCTCAGGTGGATGCGGCGATCCGGGTTTGGCCCGCGCTGGATGGCTTTCTGGCCGAGGATGCGCCGGACGGCATCGAGGCGAGCTTCCGGCGCCTCGCGGCCTGTCTGGGACGGTAAGGGGGAACAGGTCAGAGCCGCTGGCGTGGCGGCGGCTCGGGCGGTCTCTCGGTGCGCCGCCCCTGATCGTCATAGACCACGACGACGCCGGATGCCGCCTGCCGGATCTCCGTGAGTCGCCGGCGGGCCGCGCGCACCCCGCGCGAAGCGGCCTCGAGGCAGCCGAGGTTTCGTGATGCCAGCGCCCGCACGCGCTGCGCCTGTTCGGCCGTTGCGGGCGGCTGCCGCTCCATCGCGTCGGCCAGCCCGCGTTCGAGGTCGGCAAGCCCCGCGAGATCGCCTGCGATCACCTTCTGGCGCATGTCCTCGAGCACGTGCTCCAGCAGAAGCTGGGTCGGTTCAGAGCGCATCGTCCATCCCTCTTGTCAGCGATCGGTGGAAATGCTCCGCCAGCCCGATGCCGCCCGCGCGCACCATGGCCGTGGCCTGCTCCCTGCGCAGAAAGGAGCCGAACTGCTCTTCGCCGCATCCTCCTCCGAAGGAGGCGGACAAAGCGCCGAGCCCGGTGTGCCCGAGCATCTCTGACAGGAATGCGGATTCCAGTTCCTCTGCCTTCTGGCGAAGGATCTGCCGCGGATGCGGGGCCTCTCCGATAGCGGGAGGGATCGCGATCGACATGCACATGCTCCTTTTGTTCCTCATTTATCGGATCCTGCCCGGGATGAGTAAATGTTCGGTAATTCCTTCCTGCAAAAACGGGAATCAGGCGACAGAAGGTCCGGACAGTGGAAATCGGTTCAATCCCGCAGGTGGTTCATGGTCTCGAAACCCCGCCCAAGGTGGCAGTGGATCGGGAGAGGGGCGATGTGTTCGCGGCGCTTGTGGGGGGGCCTTGTGATGGGCTCGCCCCTGATGGGGGGGCGCTTGCGCTGCCTGTCGGTGCGGTTGAAGCGGTCGAGGGCAACGTCCCCCGGCCGGAAAGCGAAGCCGATGCCGGAGCAATCGGCGGCGCGTCGGCCTCTTCGCCGGATCGTTCCGGCGCACCGCGGACGCGAGAGGAACCTCACGAGACTTTGGCCTGGGATCTCGGGGTGGCGGGTGAACCGGCCCCGGGCGGTCTTGTGCCACCCATGGTCCTTGCCCCGGCCCGATCCGCCACGTCAATGTCCGTGGCGAAGCCCGCAGCCTCACACGAAAGCGCTGAACTTCGGCAGGATCGTGTCCCGCTTGTGCCCCGGGCTGCGCCGCAGGAAGGTTGGATCAGGGGTGTCCTCCCACAAGGCGCCGGCTTGTCGGCCCATGCACGCCCTCACGCCGCCGGGGAAAGGGAACCCCCGCGGTCCGGGCTGCATGCGCATCCAGACGTCCTTCCCGACATCTCGCCGCAAGCGACGACCGCCCAGGAGCCCGCAGCCCAAGGTCTCGCGATGCGAAGCGCCGCAGCCATGCCGTCCGCTGGGGAACGTGAGTCGCGGCCTCCTCAGGATGGCTCGAACGCCCTGAAGGGGCTGGGCAAGGCTGGTGCCGACGGGTGCGGAGAACCGCTGCCGAGCGCCATTGACCCGCTCGAAGGCTCGACGGGTGGTCTCCACCCTGGGTCTGACCGCACGGCTTCTGCACCAGAGGGGTTGGTGGCCCGCTTTCCCTCTGTCGCGGCAGGCGGGCCTTCTTCAGTGGGCGCGGGTCTGACCATCCCTGTCGAGGGAATTGAGCCGCGGATTTCTCCGGCTGACTTGATCATTCGGCGAGAGCCCATCGGGGCTGACGCCAGTTCGCCCAGGCAACCTTCCGCAGTCCCGGCTGAACGCGGCCTGGCTCGTGCTCTGCCCCAGCCGCATGCCGTGCCAATGGCGGCGGAGCTTGCCGGTGCCTCCAGTTCTCATGAGGCGAGAACGGCACGGGGCGAGTCTCCACCACGGTCGTCAGCGGCCAACGCGGCCTCCGCAGATCCCGGTGACGCTCCGGCGCTCACGCAAGGTGTAGGGGACCCTGTCCCTCCGGGTGAGCGGCGGTTGAGGGGGCGTGACATGCGGGTAGAGGCGCCGAAGTCCGGGGCCGAGACGAGCCCACTGGCAGCACTCGAGGGGGCTTCAGATGAACATGCGATGGTTGAAATCAAGCCAGCTGTGCATGATGCTGCCGGGGAGCTGGGGTGGCGTACGGATCTCACGGCGAAACACCGGGCTCCGAGCGCGATGGCTGCGGAGGATGCGGCCCTGCCGGAGATGGCGCCGAGATGGGTTGGGCATGAAAGGACTTCGACCGCTGATGGCCCGCGTCGGTGGGCTCCGCCGCAAGCCACTCGGGTGGAGGTCCATGCCGCGGGTGCCTCAGCCTGCGACAGAGGGGGCTCTCCCCCAGCGGTGGCCGGATCCGTTGAACATCATCAGATTCCGCGCCGGACGGAAGCGGCAGAGATTCCCGGCGTACGGCCGGACACGGCGGTGTCGGACAGGCGCATCGATCCGCACCTCGATCGTCCCGCACAGGAACCGTCGGCCGAGCGGATGCTCGTGTCTCCGGACCGGCCGGATGCGAGCCCGGTTGCAACTGGCGCAGCGGCCCTCCCCGACGTCGTGCCCGAAGCGGAGCGGCTGCCGGGACCTGCACCGACGGGATCTCCCGCTGGAGCCGAGCCCCGGCCCGCCGCCGAGCCCGCGCGCGGTCAGGCGCCTCCGCCTCATCTGCCCGTGCCCGGTGCCTCCGCTGCCCCGGCCGGAGAGGACGCCGTCGAGATCGTGCTGCAGCCTGACGACATCGGGCAGATCAGGATGACGATGGCGCAGGAAGGCGATCACCTTCGGGTGCTCGTGCAGGCGGATCGGGCCGACACGCTCGACATGATACGCCGCCACGCCGACCAGCTGGGCGCCGAGTTCAGGCAGGCCGGCTTCTCTGGCGCATCGCTCAGTTTCGGCAGCCGCGAGGGACGGCCTTCGCCCCGTCGGCCGGACGGCTCGGGGGGCGAAGTCGCCGAACTGCAACCCGCCGTCCCCGCAACGGCCCGGCCGACATCCGGCCTCGACCGGCGCATATAGGAGTTTACATGGAAGTCAGCAGCGCCCCCTCCCCGACCGCCGGTTCCGCCCCGGCGAGCGGCCGTTCCACGACTTCGGACTATGAGACGTTCCTGCGGATGCTGACCACGCAGCTGCAGAATCAGGACCCGCTGAATCCGATGGAATCGGATGACTTCGCCATGCAGCTTGCCACCTTCTCGGGGGTGGAGCAGCAGGTGCGCACGAACCAGATCCTCACGGGCATGAGCGGATCCTTCGGCGCCATGGGGCTGTCGGAGCTTGCGGGCTGGATCGGCCGCGAGGCGAGGGTCGAGGCGGCGGCCTGGTTCGACGGCGCGCCCGTCACCATTGCGCCGGAGCCTGCGGCCGGGGCCGACAGCATGAAGCTCATCGTGCGGAGCGCGGATGGAACGATCGTCTCGCAGGAGACGGTTGCGGCCGGCGCGGGGCACCTCGAATGGGCCGGCACGGATGCGGCGGGCGAGCCGCTGCCCGAAGGCGCCTACAGCTTTTCGCTGGAGAGCTACCTGAAGGACAGGCTGCTCGCCACCGCGCCGGCCAAGGTCTATGCCGGCATCGTCGAGGCCCGCAGTGGCAGCGAAGGCACGCTGCTGGTCCTGCGCGGAGGGATCGAGGTTCCGGCTTCCTCCGTCACCGCGCTTCGTGACGTTTCGCGCTCATAGCAGGCTGCCAATCCAGACGCCGGCTGTGGTCAGCCCGGCTCCGGCGAGCATCCAGATGAGGGGATGCGTCTCGCGCCGCGGGGGCTCTTCGATCTCGGAATGGCCCTGCCGGATCAGCTGGGCCTCGACAAGGCGCGGCAGGCGGGGGCCGAACCGGCCCAGAATCCGCGCCGTCCGCACCAGATCACGCGCCACCGCACGCGGGCCGACGTTGTCTCGGATGTAATCCTCGACAATGGGGCGGGCGACTTGCCAGATGTTGATGTGCGGGTCCAGCGAACGGGCCACGCCTTCGACCACGACCATCGTCCGCTGCAACAGGATCAGCTCCGTCCTGGTCTCCATGCCGAAACGTTCGGTCACCTCGAACAGGTAGGCGAGCAGCCGACCCATCGAGATCCGCGAGGCCTCCATGCCGAAGATCGGCTCTCCCACCGCGCGAAGGGCGCGGGCGAATTCGTCGATGTCGCGGTCGGCCGGGACATATCCCGCCTCGAAATGGACCTCGGCCACCCGGCGGTAGTCGCGCTGGATGAAGCCGAAGAGGATCTCGGCGTAGACCCGGCGGGTGTATTCGTCGAGCCGCCCCATGATCCCGAAGTCATAGGCGATGATGTCGCCATTGGCGGCGACCTTCATGTTGCCCTGGTGCATGTCGGCGTGGAAGAAGCCGTCGCGCAGCGCGTGGCTGAGGAAGAGCGCAAGCACCCGTGTGCCGAGCGCCGTCCGGTCGTGGCCTGCCGCGTCGAGCGCCACATTGTCGGCCAGCGAGATGCCCTCGGCCCAGCCGATGGTCATCACCTGCCGGGCCGACAGGTTCCAGACCGGCTTCGGCACCTGAAAACCGGCGTCCTTCTCGGTGTTGGCGGCGAATTCCCCGGCGGAGGCCGATTCGAGCCGGAGGTCCAGCTCGCCGTTCACCACGCCCTCGAAGTGGCGGATCACTTCGGTGGGGCGCAGCCGGCGCGAGGAGGGCGAGAGGATCTCGATGATCCGCGCGGCCAGGTAGAAGGCGTCGATGTCGGTGCGGAAGGCGCGCTCGATGCCGGGGCGCAGCACTTTCACCGCCACCTCGACCCCGGTATCGGCCAGACGGGCGCGGTGGACCTGCGCGATCGAGGCGGCCGCAACGGGTTCGGAGAATTCCGAGAAGACCTGATCGACCGGAACGTGCAGTTCCTCCTCGATCAGCGCCTTGGCGACATCGATCGGGAAGGGTGGCAGCTTGTCCTGCAGATACTGGAGTTGCAGCGCCATCTCGGGGCCCACCACGTCGGGGCGGGTCGAGAGGATCTGGCCGAACTTGATATAGGCCGGGCCGAGGGCCGTCAGCGCGCGGGTGGCCGGCGGCAGCGCCGGGTCGCCGGGCAGGCCGAGCCATGCGAAGGGCCAGCCGAGAACGCGCGCCACCACCCTCAGGTTCGCCGGAGCATCCATGGCCTCGAGTATGGCACCGATGGCGCCCGTGCGCTCCATGGTGGCGGCGGTGCGCACCAGCCGCCAGATGTTGTGGGGCCCCTTCAAGTCAGATCTTCCAGCCGGAATGCAGCGCGGCGATGCCCATCGAGAGGTTGCGGTATTTCACCAGCCCGAAGCCCGCCTTGCGAATCATCCCCGCGAATGTCTCCTGATCCGGGAACTTGCGGATGGACTCCACAAGATATTGATAGCTGTCGCGGTCGTTCGCCACGATCTGCCCCATGACCGGGATCACGTTGAAGGAATAGCGGTCGTAGGCCCACTGCATCGCCGGGTTGGGCAACTGGCTGAACTCCAGCACCATGAGCCGCCCGCCGGGCTTCAGCACGCGGAAGGCTTCGTTCAGCGCGTCCTGAACGCGGGTCACGTTGCGGATGCCGAAGCTGATCGTATAGACGTCGAAGGTGTTCGAGGCGAAGGGCAGCGCCATCGCATCGCCCACCACCCAGTCGAGCCGGTCGGCCATCTGCGCGGCGTCGGCGCGCTGGCGGCCCTCGACCAGCATCGACTCGGTCATGTCGCAGACGGTCGCATGGGCTCCCGGAGCCCGCTTGAGGAAGCGGAACGAGATGTCGCCCGTGCCCCCCGCCACATCGAGAAGTTTCTGCCCCGGCCGCGGCGCGAGCCAGTCCATCATGGCGTCCTTCCAGAGCCGATGGATGCCGCCGGACATCAGGTCGTTCATGATGTCGTATTTCGAGGCCACGCGGGTGAAGACCCCATGAACCATCCCGGCCTTCTCGCCTTCCGGCACGGTGCGGAAGCCGAAATGCGTCGTGTTGGAAGTTTCGTCGTTCATGGGCTCTTGCCGTCCTCTGCTGCGCCCTCTTTATAGGGCCGGGCGCGGGGGCTGCAATGGACCCCCTTGCTGCCATCTGTCGCGGAGTGGCCGATGCCCGAGCTTCCAGAGGTCGAAACCGTGCGCCGGGGGCTCGAGCCCGCGATGGCTGGCCGGCTGATCGTCGAGGCGCGGGTGAACCGCCCTGATCTGCGCTGGCCGCTGCCTCCACGCATGGCCGAGAGGTTGACCGGCCAGCGGGTCCTGCGCCTCCGCCGGCGGTCGAAATACATCCTTGCGGATCTGTCGGGGGGCGAGTCGCTCCTGATCCATCTCGGCATGTCGGGGCGGATGCTCGTGTCGGGGGCGCGGGTCGGCGACTTCGTCCATGACCATCCCGCCCCCGCGCGGCACGATCATGTCGTGCTCGAGATGGAGGGGGGCGCGCGCGTCACCTTCAACGACGCCCGACGGTTCGGCGCCATGGATCTGGTGCCGACGGAGGCGGCCGATGCCCACCCGCTCCTGGCCTTGCTGGGGCCCGAGCCGCTCGGCAACGCCTTCGACGGCGCCTATCTCGCGGCCCGGCTGGCGGGGCGGCGGACGCCGGTCAAGGCTGCGCTTCTCGATCAGAGGATCGTGGCCGGTCTGGGCAACATCTATGTCTGCGAGGTGCTGTTTCGCGCAGGTCTGGCGCCCGTCCGGCTTGCCGGCAGCCTCGGCGAAGCCCGGGCCGCCGGTCTCGTTCCCATCATCCGCGAGGTGCTGTCCGAGGCGATCGCGGCGGGCGGCTCATCGCTGCGCGACTACCGTCAGGCCGATGGCGAACTCGGCTATTTCCAGCACACCTTCCGGGTCTATGGACGCGAGGGCCAGCCCTGCGTCACGCCGGGCTGCCGCGGCCTCGTGGGGCGGATCGTGCAGTCGGGGCGATCCTCGTTCCACTGCCCCGAGTGCCAGAGATGACTTGATCCCTGCCGCCGGGCTGCTAGACCTTCGCGGAATTGCCATGACGAGGGAACCCGAATGGCCTACGAGACCCTGATCGTCGAGATCGAGGATTATGTGGCGCTGATCCGGCTCAACCGCCCGGACGCGCTCAATGCGCTCAACAGCAAGATGATGTCCGAGCTGGCCGAGGCGCTCGCCGCGGCCGACCGCAACGACAAGGTGCGCTGCATCGTGATCACCGGCTCGGACAAGGCCTTTGCGGCCGGCGCCGACATCAAGGAAATGGCCGGGCAGAGCTTCGTGGACGTGTTCGGCAGCGACTTCTTCACCTCGGACTCCGAGGCGATGCTGCGCGTCCGCAAGCCGATCATCGCGGCGGTCGCCGGCTATGCGCTCGGCGGCGGGTGCGAGCTGGCCATGATGTGCGACTTCATCATCGCGGCCGATACGGCCAAGTTCGGCCAGCCCGAGATCAACCTCGGGGTGGTGGCCGGCCTCGGCGGAACCCAGCGGCTCACGCGGTTCGTGGGCAAGTCCAAGTCGATGGACATGCATCTCACCGGGCGCTTCATGGATGCGGCCGAGGCCGAGCGGTGCGGTCTGGTCAGCCGGGTCGTGCCGGCCAAGAACCTGATGGAAGAGGTGATGAAGGCCGCGGCCAAGATCTCCGGCAAGTCGCTCCTGACGGCGATGGCGGTGAAGGAGGCGGTCAACCGCAGCTACGAGACCACGCTCCGCGAGGGCGTGCTGTTCGAACGGCGGCTGTTTCACGCGCTGTTCGCCACCGAGGACCAGAAGGAGGGCATGGCGGCCTTCCTGGAAAAGCGCACGCCGCAGTTCCGCGACAAGTAATTCGCCGGGCCGCGGCGGGAATCGACGCCTACGGGTTGACTTGGAAACGAGTCGCCCGTAAAGACGCGGCTTCAATGAGAGATCGAACGTAGAGACGGAAGTCCTGATACATGGCCAACTCGCCCCAGTCCAAGAAGCGTGCCCGCCAGGCCGAGGCCCGCGCCGCCGTTAACAAGGCCCGCCGGTCGCGGATCCGCACCTTCCTGCGCAAGGTCGAGGAAGCGATCGCTTCGGGTGATCCGGCGGCTGCCGCCGCCGCCCTCAAGACCGCCCAGCCCGAGATGGCTCGGGGTGTCACCAAGGGTGTCCTCCACAAGAACACGGTGGCCCGCAAGATGTCGCGCCTCGCGCATCGCGTGAAGGTGCTGTCGGTTCCCGCCGCGGCCTGATTTCGCTGCAATCGCAGTGGCTTGAAACGCGCCCCTCTGGGGCGCGTTTTGCGTTTCCGGCCCGTCCCGAGAGGCCGGTCTGGCGGGAATGTCACGCCTCGCGACGGCCTTCGGGATTCGCTGCGACAAAGGATTAGTCAACAGCGAAGTTCGGTTGCAGATGCTCGGCACGGCTTGCTAGCGTCATGTCAGCGATTCACACGTCCTTGGGGGGACATGGCCGATCGCGGATTGTCATGCGTCTGCTGCCAACTGCCGCCTCGTGCGGCGAGACGAATGATCCTCCGCGATCTTTGGGTAAAACATTCTGTGCCGATCCGGCACGGTCCGCGATTGCGGAGGAGCGGGTGCATGCCCGTCTCTTGCATCGTGGTGTCCCATTGACCCCATCACCTGCCAGCGCAGGTGATGGGGGGTCTCATGCGCGCCGTATCCCGGCGCCCCATTTGCGTTGCTTCGCAGAACGACAACAAGGATCTCCCCGCGCGTCGGCGCGGGCGAGGCCGCAGGCGATGAACGGCGAACGGGCACAGGAA
>NZ_CP090022.1:0-377500 GCF_021391315.1 Cereibacter azotoformans
AACGGCGCCTCAAGGCGCGCGGCATTGCCCATCAGATCGCGCTCCTCGATGATCTTCAGGTTCTCGAGCCCCACCGCCGTCGCGACGGGATGGCCCGTGCCGGTGAACCCGTGCCCCAGCGTCCCGAGTTTCTCGGTATGGTCGGCAATCGCCTGATAGACCGCATCGGTCATCAGCACCGCCGCCAGGGGCATGTAGGACGAGGTCAGCTGCTTCGACGTCACGAGGATGTCGGGGGTGAAGCCGAACTTCTCGCAGCCCCAGCGCGCGCCCGTGCGGCCAAAGCCGTTGATGACCTCGTCCGAGACGAGCAGGATGTCGTATTTCCGGCAGAGCGCCTCGATGCCGGCCCAGTAGCCCTCGGGCGGCACGATCACGCCGCCCGCGCCCATCACCGGCTCGCCGATGAAGGCCGCGATGGTCTCGGGGCCTTCGGCGAGGATCGTCTCCTCGGCCTCGCGCAAGAGGCGCGCGCAGAAGTCGGCCTCGCTTTCGCCCTCGGCGCCGAAGCGCCAGTGGTGCGGGCAGGTCAGGTGGACGACCGGGATCGCCGGCAGGTCAAATCCCTTGTGGTTGACCGGTAGGCCCGTCAGCGAGCCGGAGGCGATGGTGATGCCGTGGTAGCCCTTGATGCGCGAGAGGAACTTCTTCTTCTCGGGCCGGCCGAGGGCGTTGTTCAGGAACCAGACGAGCTTGACCACCGTGTCGTTGGCCTCGGAGCCCGAGTTGGTGAAGAAGACCCGCGTCAGCGCCTCGGGCGTCATCTCGACCAGTTTCTCGGCCAGCCGGATTTGCGGCTCGTGCGCCTTGCCCGCAAAGGTGTGGTAGTAGGGCAGTTCGGCCATCTGCCGGGCCGCGGCCTCGGCCAGACGCTTCTCGGAGAAGCCCACGGCCACCGACCAGAGTCCGGCGAGCCCTTCAATATATTCGCGGCCCTCGCTGTCATAGACATGCACGCCGTCGCCTCGGGTGATGATCACCGGGCCGTTGCGCTCGTGCGCGCGGGCATTCGTATAGGGATGCAGCGAATGGGCGATGTCGGCGGCAGCAAGCGAGTTCGAAAGGCTGTTCATCATAAGGCCATGTGATGGTTGCATCTTTGGATCTATCCGTTTGCGGGCCGTTTGTCGATCTTTGTTCCTCGGCTGCGGGCCCCGACGGCGGGGGTCTCAGCGGCCGAAAGAATGGGGCGCGGAGACAGGTTCGATCGGATCATCTTCTCATGGCGCACAAAAGATGCGCAACATCCCTGTCAGGTTGAGGTAAATTGCGCCAGACCACCCCCGGAAGCCCACGCAGCGGGTGCGGGAGTGCTTGACGCCTCTCGGGATTGCGTCCAAGGATGGGGAACATACCGGGCTCGTCCCGGACCGGCATTCGCGCCCCGTGTCCAGTTGGTTCTCCATCTGGTGCGGGGCTTTTGCGTTCGGGAACCCATGAAGCGACGCATCGACCTTGGACTTCTCTATTCCCGCTCGGGCAGCTACGCGCTGATCTCGGAAGCCTGCCGCACCGGCGCGCTGGCGGCCGTGGCCGAGGTGAATGCGGGGGCGGGCGACCTCGAATTCGTGCCGGTCGAGCGTGATCCCTGCGGCAACATCGACCTCTACGCTCCTCTGTGCGAAGAGCTTCTGGCGAATGAGGGGGTGCGGCATGTCGTGGGCTGCGTCACCTCCTGGAGCCGCAAGGAAGTGATCCCGACGCTCGAGAAGGCCGGCGGCACGCTCTGGTATGCGGTTCCCTACGAAGGGTTCGAGGCGTCGGATCATGTGGTCTACACCCATGCCTGCCCGAACCAGCATCTGCTGCCCCTGCTCGACTGGGCCTTCCCCGCCTTCGGGCCGCGCGCCTATCTGACCGGCTCCAACTACATCTGGGGATGGGAGATGAACCGTCTCGCGCGCGAGCGGATCGCGGCGGCGGGCGGTTCGGTGCTGGGCGAGCGGTATCTGCCCATCGGCTCGCTCGAGATCGGGCGCATGATCGAGGAAATCCGCGCGACCGCGCCGGACTTCATCCTGAACTCGCTGATCGGGCCCTCGTCCTACGCCTTCCTCACGGCCTACCACGCGCTCGGCCGCGAGGATGCCCGGTTCCGCCCGGACCGTTGCCCTGTCCTCTCCTGCAACCTGACCGAATGCGAGCTGCCGGCCATCGGACAGGCGGCCGAAGGGCTGATCGCGGCCGGGCCCTACTTCCGCGGCGAGGGCCGGTTCGGCAGCTCGCACGAGGCGGCGGCCCATGCCGCGGTGATCGAGCTTGCGCGCCTGCTCGAAGGGCGCCCCGGCGCCGAGCGGCTGCCGCTCTCGGCGCTGCTCGAGGCGGCGGCTCCGCCGCTCTCGGCGCTGCTCGAGGCGGCGGCTCCGGGGATCGTGGACCCGCACACCCACCACACGCGGCTGCCCGTCCTGATCGCGCAGGTGGCGCAGGGACGGTTCGTCGTGCGCGAGCGCCTGCCCGCCCGGGCCGGCGATCCCTACCTGACGCACCCTGCGCCTGCGCGGTCCACCACGCTCCGGGTCGTGTCATGAGGCGCGGCGTCCGGCACCAGAACCTCGGCGGCGCGCGGGCGGTGATCCTGCACCGGCCGCACCCGGTCGTGCAGGCCCTGACGCGCCAGCTTCAGGCGATCGGGCTGGAGGTGTCCTCCTGCTGGCCCGAGCTTGAGCCGCAGGCCCTCTCGGCCGATTTCATATTTTTCGACGCGGACATGGGGCACGATGCTCAGTTTCCGTGGAAACCCGGCGAGAGCCTGATGCCCATGATCGCGCTGATCGGCTCGGAGGCGCCGGGGCGCATCGAATGGAGCCTGCAGGCCGGCGCCCATGCCCAGCTTCTCAAGCCCATCGGCGACAGCGGCGCCTATTCGGCGCTGCTGATCGCGCGGACGGCCTTCGACGCGCACCGGGCCCTGTCGGCCGAGATCGCCGATCTCCGGCGGCGGCTCGACCAGCGCCAGACGGTCGTGCAGGCGGTGACACTGATCGCCGCCCGCGGCAAGGGCGAGGCCGCCGCCTACGACCAGCTTCGCCAGATGGCGATGGCCTGGCGGGTGAGCATCGAGGAGGCCGCGCACCGCATCGTGGCAAGCCAGGGAGGGCCGGATGACCGACGCAACCGCGGCTGAACGCCCCGTCCGCGCGAAAGGCGCGCTGCGCCGGCTGGCCGAACGGCCGCTTGCGCTGTTCGGGCTGTTGCTGATCCTCCTCGTGGTGGGCGGCGCGGTCTTCGCGCCCCTGATCGCCCCCTTCGACCCGAGCGCGCAGCATTTCGACGGCCTGACCATCGAGGGCGCGCCACTTCCGCCCGGAGGCGCGTTCCTGCTCGGCACCGACCTTCTGGGGCGCGACCTCTTCTCGCGCATCCTCTGGGGCGCGCGGACCTCGCTCATCATCGGGGTGGCGGCGAACGGGCTTGCCCTCGTGATCGGGACGCTCGTGGGCCTGACGGCGGGCTATTTCCGCGGCTGGATCGGGGCGGTGCTCATGCGCTTCACTGACCTGATGATGGCCTTCCCGGCGCTGCTGCTGGCCATCTGCCTCGCCGCGATCTTCCAGCCCTCGCTCTGGATCGTAGCCATGGTGATCGCCTTCGTGAACTGGGTGCAGACCGCGCGGGTGATCTACACCGAGACCTCGGCGCTGTCCGAGCGCGAGTTCATCGCGGCCGAACGGACCCTCGGCGCGGGCACGGGGCGGATCCTCTTCCGCCACATCCTGCCGCATCTTCTGCCCACGATCATCGTCTGGGGCACGCTCGGCATCTCGACCACGGTGCTGCTCGAGGCGACGCTCTCCTACCTCGGCGTGGGGGTGCAGCCGCCGACGCCCAGCTGGGGCAACATCATCTTCGAGAACCAGACCTACTTCCAGTCGGCGCCCTGGCTCGTCTTCATTCCGGGCGCGGCGATCCTGCTGCTCGCGCTCGCCTTCAACCTCGTCGGAGACGCGCTGCGCGACGTGCTCGACCCGACCCAGCGCGGGAGGGACTGATGCCCGCCTATCTCCTCCGCCGCCTGTTCCAGTCGGCCCTGATCCTGCTCGGCGTCTCGCTCGTCACCTTCATCCTGCTCTACGTGCTGCCGGCCGATCCGGTGCGCCAGATCGCGGGCCGCTCGGCCACGCCGCAGGTGGTCGAGAACATCCGCCGGCAGCTGGGCCTAGACCAGCCCTTCCTCGTGCAGTACGGCCGCTATCTCTGGGGGTTGTTGCAGGGGGACTTCGGGCGCAGCTACCTGCAGAAGACCGATGTGGCGACGCTGATCGCCGCGCGCCTGCCCGCCACGCTGCAACTGATGGGCGGGGCGATCCTGTGCGAGCTGGTGCTGGGGCTGACCATGGGGATCGTCGCGGCGCTCCGGCGTGGACGCGCGCTCGATCAGGGGCTGATGATCGTCTCCTTCGTGGCGGTTTCCGCGCCGCAGTTCGTGGTGAGCCTGCTGCTGCTCTATGTCTTCGCGGTCAAGCTCGGCTGGTTCCCGATCGGCGGCTACGGCACGCTCTCGCATCTCGTGCTGCCCGCGGTCACGCTCGGGATCCTCGGCTCGGGCTGGTACAGCCGGATGATGCGCTCGAGCATGATCGACGTGCTGCGCCAGGACTACATCCGCACCGCCCGCGCCAAGGGGCTCACGCGCGGCCGCGTGATCCTGCGCCACGCGCTGCCGAACGCGATCCTGCCCATCGTGGCCATGATCGGCATCGACATCGGCATCTTCATGGGTGGCATCGTCGTGGTGGAAAGCGTGTTCGGCTGGCCCGGCATCGGCCAGCTCGCCTGGCAGGCCATCCAGCGCATCGACATCCCGATCATCATGGGCGTCACCATGGTCTCGGCCTGCGCCATCGTGCTGGGCAACCTGCTGGCCGACCT
Organism: Cereibacter azotoformans; assembly: GCF_021391315.1. Lineage (NCBI taxonomy): Bacteria > Pseudomonadati > Pseudomonadota > Alphaproteobacteria > Rhodobacterales > Paracoccaceae > Cereibacter > Cereibacter azotoformans. The sequence continues at coordinate 4,873 of NZ_CP090022.1, forward strand.
CGTGGCGCCCTTCATCGACCCCCGCATCAAGCTGAAATAACAAGACCAACAGGAGAGAACCATGAAAAGACTGCTCGCCTCCACCGCCGTGATACTGGCGTTTGCCTTGCCCGCGGCCGCGCAGGATTACACGCCCGACCCGAACGCCAGGCCCGGCGGCGCGATCACCATCACCTACAAGGACGATGTGGCGACGCTCGACCCGGCGATCGGCTACGACTGGCAGAACTGGTCGATGATCAAGTCGATCTTCGACGGGCTGATGGATTACGTCCCCGGCACGACCGAGCTGCGCCCCGGCCTCGCCGAAGGCTACGAGATCTCGGAGGACGGGCTCACCTACACCTTCAAGCTGCGTCCGGGCGTGACCTTCCACAACGGCCGCGAGATGGTGGCCGAGGATGTGAAATATTCGCTCGATCGCGTGACCCTGCCCGAGACGCAATCGCCCGGCGCCGGCTTCTTCGCCTCGATCAAGGGCTTCGACGCGATCTCGGACGGCTCGGCCACCACGCTCGAGGGCGTCACGGTGGTCGATCCCGCCACTGTGCGGATCGAGCTTTCGCGTCCCGACGCCACCTTCCTGCATGTCATGGCGCTGAACTTCGCCTCGGTCGTGCCGAAGGAAGCCGTCGAGGCCGCGGGCGCCGACTTCGGCAAGCAGCCGGTCGGCACCGGCGCCTTCAGGCTCGGCGAATGGACGCTCGGCCAGCGGCTCGTCTTCGAGAAGAACGCCGACTACTGGCGCGACGGCGTGCCCTATCTCGACAGCATCGTGTTCGAGGTGGGACAGGAGCCGATCGTGGCGCTCCTGCGGCTGCAGAACGGCGAGGTGGACGTGCCCGGTGACGGCATTCCGCCCGCGAAGTTCACCGAAGTCATGGCCGATCCGGCGCAGGCCGAGCGCGTGGTCGAGGGCGGGCAGCTCCATACCGGCTACATCACGCTGAACGTGACCCAGCCGCCCTTTGACGATCTGAAGGTCCGACAGGCCGTCAACATGGCGATCAACAAGCAGCGGATCACGCAGATCATCAACGGCCGCGCCGTGCCCGCGACCCAGCCGCTGCCGCCCTCGATGCCGGGCTACACCGAGGGCTACGAGGGCTACCCGCACGATGTCGAGAAGGCCAAGGCGCTGCTGGCCGAGGCGGGTTTTGCCGATGGGTTCGAGACCGAACTCTATGTGATGAACACCGACCCGAACCCGCGGATCGCGCAGGCCATCCAGCAGGACCTGTCGCAGATCGGCATCAAGGCCGCGATCCAGAGCCTTGCGCAGGCCAATGTGATTGAGGCCGGCGGCAACGGCTCGGCGCCGATGATCTGGTCGGGCGGCATGGCCTGGATCGCGGATTTCCCTGATCCGTCCAACTTCTACGGCCCGATCCTCGGGTGCGCGGGCGCCGCCGAGGGCGGCTGGAACTGGTCGAAGTTCTGCGACGAGGCGCTCGACGCCAAGGCCACCGAGGCCGACAGCCTGGCCGATCCGGCCCGCGCCGAGGAGCGGCTGAAGCTCTGGTCCGACGTCTACATGGGCGTGATGGAGAAGGCGCCGTGGGTGCCGGTCTTCAACGAGCAGCGCTACACGATGAAATCCGCGCGCATGGGCGGCGACGACAGCCTCTATGTCGATCCCGTCTCGATCCCCGTGAACTACGACTATGTCTTCGTGACCGAGTAAGACCCATGTGCAAGGCCTGCAACTACACGATCCACGGCGCGCAGCATCACTTCGGCTGGGACAATTCGCTCCTCCCGGTCGAACGTGTGGAGCCCGGCTCGACCATCCTCTTCCACTGCCAGGATTCCTCGGCAGGCCAGCTTGGACCCTCGTCCGTGCTGGCCGACGTGGTGGCGCTCGATTTCGGCCGGATCAACCCGGTCTCGGGTCCGATCCACGTCGAGGGGGCCGAGCCGGGCGACGCGCTGAAGGTCACGATCGAGAGCTTCACCCCCCAGGTCCGCGAGGGCACGGGCTGGGGCTGGACGGCCAACATCCCGGGCTTCGGGCTCTTGGCCGACCAGTTCACCGAAGCCGCGCTGCACATCTGGAAATACGATGCGCAAAGCCTCGCGCCTGCGCTCTGGGGCAAGGAGGGGCGCGTGCCCCTCAAGCCCTTCGCGGGCACGATCGGCAACGCCTTGGCCGAGCCGGGGCTGCATTCGGTGGTGCCGCCCCGGCGAGTGGGCGGCAACCTCGACATCCGCGACCTCGCGGCGGGAACGACGCTCTATCTGCCGGTCGAGGTGGCGGGGGCGCTGTTCAGCGTGGGCGACACCCATGCGGCGCAAGGTGACGGCGAGGTCTGCGGCACGGCCATCGAAAGCCCGATGGATGTGGTCCTGACCCTCGATCTGGTGAAGGGCGCGAACCTCAAGACCCCGCGCTTCACCACGCCCGGGCCCGTCACGCGCCACCTTGACGCCAAGGGCTACGAGGTCACGACCGGCATCGGCCCCGACCTGATGAGCGGGGCGCGCGATGCGGTCTCGGCGATGATCGACCATCTCTGCGCCACGCGGGGCATGGCGCCGGTCGAGGCCTACATGCTGGTCTCGACCTGCGGCGACCTGCGGATCTCCGAGATCGTGGACATGCCGAACTGGGTCGTGAGCTTTTACTTCCCGCGCGCCGTCTTCGAATGAGCGGCACGTCAACCCTTTCCGGGGCGGCCTCCGCCCCGGACTCAGGCGCCCTGCCCGCGCTCACGGTCGAAGGGCTCGAAGTCTCGGTGCGGACCGAAGGAGGACTGCGCCCGCTCCTCTCGGGCCTGTCCTTCACGCTGGCCCGCGGAGAAACGCTCGCCATCGCGGGCGAGAGCGGCTCGGGCAAGTCGATCACCTCGCTCGCGATCATGGGCCTCCTGCCCCCGCCCGCCGTGCGGATCACCGGCGGGCGCATCAAGCTCGGCCGGACCGAACTGACCGACCTGCCCGAGGGCCGGATGCGGGCCATCCGCGGCGACCGGGTGGCGATGATCTTCCAGGAGCCGATGACCTCGCTGAATCCGGTGCTGACCATCGGAACGCAGCTGGCCGAGGCCATCCGCGCCCATGAGACGGTCTCGAAGGCCGAGGCCCGCGCCCGCGCGCTTGAGGCCCTGCGTTCGGTGCGCCTCTCGCAGCCCGAGCGGCGGCTCGACCAGTATCCGCACGAGCTGTCGGGGGGAATGCGCCAGCGGGTGATGATCGCCATGGCGCTGGCCCTGCGCCCCGAGGTGCTGATCGCCGACGAGCCCACCACCGCGCTCGACGTGACGGTGCAGCGCGAGGTTTTGGACCTTCTGCGCGACCTTCAGCGCGAGCTTGGCACCGCGATCATCCTCATCACGCACGACATGGGTGTGGTGGCCGAGATGGCCGACCGGGTGATCGTGATGCGCGACGGGCGCATGGTCGAGGAAGGCCCGGTGCGCCAGATTTTCGCCGATCCGCAGGCCGACTACACGCGCGCCCTTCTGGCCGCCGTGCCGCGCATGGGCGCAGGCCGCGGCCGTCCCCCGGTCGAGGCTGAACCCATCGCCCGGCTCTCGGACCTGCAGGTGCGCTTCGACCTCAAGGGCGGGCTTCTCGGCCGCACGCAGGCGCGCGTCCATGCCGTCGAACATGTGAGCTTCGACATCCGCCGCGGCGAGACCTTCGCGCTGGTGGGGGAATCGGGCTGCGGCAAGTCCACCATCGCCAAGGCCATGGTCGGGCTTGTCCCGCACGAGGGCCGGATCGAGATCGGCGGCCAGACCCTCGGAACACTCGACGCCGCTGGGCGCAAGGCGCTGCGCCGCCGGTTGCAGATCGTCTTTCAGGACCCGATGGCCGCGCTCGACCCCCGGATGCGGATCGGGGACCTCATCGCCGAGCCGCTGGTGATCCACGGCATCGGCACGCCCGACGAGCGCCGCGCCCGCGTCGGCGACCTGCTCACCCGCGTGGGCCTCAGCCCCGCGCAGATGGAGCGTTACCCGCACGAGTTCTCGGGCGGCCAGCGCCAGAGGATCTGCATCGCCCGCGCGCTCGCCCTTCAGCCCGAGCTTATCATCGCCGACGAGTCCGTTTCAGCGCTCGATGTGTCGGTGCAGGCGCGGGTTCTGGACCTGCTCGCCGCACTCAAGCGGGAGTTCGGGATCGCCCTGCTCTTCATCAGTCACGACATGGCCGTGGTCGAGAATGTCTCGGACCGGGTGGCGGTGATGTATCTGGGCCAGATCGTCGAGATGGGCAGCCGCGATCAGGTCTTCGGCAACCCGCGGCATCCCTACACCCGGCGGCTGATCGAGGCGGTTCCGGTCCCCGATCCGACGCACCAGCGCCCGGCGACCCCGCGCCTTGCGGGCGAGATCCCGAGCCCGGTGCACCCGGTCGGCTCCGGTCCCGAGCGGGTGCGCCTGACCGATGTGGGGGGCGGGCATCTCGTGGCGATGTGACCGGGCCATGCAGTCACGCCACGGCCCGGCACTTGAGACGCAGGATGAGAATGCTCCGGCAAACACCTAAGAAACATAGATAATCCGCCCGCCTAAACGTGCAGGAACCTCTCCCGAACCCGAGGCTCGGCGGCGAGATCCGCGCTGGAGCCCTGCCAGACCAGCCGGCCGCGCTCGATCACCACATGCCGGTCCACGAGACGCGACAGCGCGCCGATGTTCTTGTCGATCACGAGGATCGCCAACCCTTCCGCGCGCAGCCGGCCGAGACAGTCCCAGATCTCGGACCGGATCAGCGGCGCGAGCCCCTCGGTCGCCTCGTCGAGAACCAGAAGCCGGGGGTTCGTCATCAGCGCGCGACCGATGGCCAGCATCTGCTGCTCGCCGCCCGAGAGTTGGCTGCCCCCGTGCCGCTTGCGCTCGGCGAGCCGCGGGAACAGGGCATAGACCTTCGCGAGATCCCAGGGGCCGGGGCCACGGGCGGTTGCTACCAGATTCTCCTCGACGCTGAGGGTGGGGAAGATCTGCCGCCCCTCGGGCACGAGCCCGAGCCCCGCGCGCGCGATCACGAAGGGAGGGGCCCCGGTCAGGTCGCGCCCCGCCACCTCGATCCGGCCCGAGGTGGGGCGCAGAAGGCCAAAGATCGTGCGGACGGTCGTGGTCTTGCCCATCCCGTTCCGGCCGAGCAGCGCCACCGCCTCACCTGCGCCGAGACCCAGATCGATCCCCGCCAGAACCTGCGAGCCGCCGTATCCCGCGATGATCCCCTGCAGGCGCAGGAACATCAGCTCTCCTCCTCATCGCCCAGATAGGCCGCGCGCACCTCGGCATCCGCCCGGATCGCCTCCGGGCGCCCGGTGGCGATCACCCGGCCATAGACCAGAACGCTGATCCGGTCGGCAAGAGCGAAGACCGCCTCCATGTCATGCTCGATCAGGACGATCGAGAGCCGCCCCTTGAGGCCCGCAATCAGCTGAAGCAGCGCCGCGCTTTCGCGGTGGCCGGTGCCCGCCAGCGGCTCGTCAAGGAGCAGAACCTTCGGCTGCATCGCCAGCGCAATGGCGATCTCGAGCTGCCGCTTCTCGCCGTGCGAGAGCGTGCCCGCGATCCGACCCTCGGTCCCGCAGAGCCCCGCCGCCGCCAGCGCCGCAGCCGCGGCCTCGTTCAGCGCACGTTCGGACGCGGCCGGGCGGAGGAAGCGGAAGCTCGACCCCGAGCGCGCCTGCACCGCCAGCGCCACATTCTCGAGGGCGGTGAAGCCCGGCAGGATCGAGGTGATCTGGAACGACCGCGCCAGACCCCGCCGCGCCCGGGCCGCCATGGAAAGGCGGGTGATGTCCTCGCCCCCAAGGAGGATCCGCCCCGCATCGGGCGCGAGGCTGCCCGACAGCTGGTGGATCAGCGTGGTCTTGCCCGCCCCGTTCGGGCCGATGATGGCGTGGATCTCGCCCTCGGCCAGATCGAAGGTGATGGCGTCGCTCACCTTCAGCGCGTCAAAGCTCTTGCTGAGCCCCCGGACCGACAGCGCGGGCGTCATTCGCGGCCCCGTCCCTTCAGCGCGCCGAGCAGTCCGCCGCGGGTGAAGAGCACGGCGAGCACCACCGCCGCGCCGAACGGAAGCCGCCAGTGCGTCGTGAACCGCGCCAGCGCTTCTTCGGACAGGATGAAGGCCAGCGCGCCAAGCACCGGCCCCGTCAGTGTGCCCATGCCCCCCAGCACCACCATCGCGATCATCTCGCCCGACCGCGCCCAGCCCATGTAGGAGGGCGAGACGAAGGCCGCGTGGTTGGCCAGCAGCACCCCCGCCAGCGCGGCGATCATGCCGGAAAGCGCGTAGGCTGTCAGACGGTAGGCGAAGGGCGAAAAGCCGATGGCCTGCATCCGGATCTCGTTCTCGCGGGTCCCGGCCAGCACCCGACCAAAGCGCGACCGGGTGACGGCCCGCAGCCCGAGCCAGAGAGCGGCCAGAAGCGCGAGCGTCGTGTAGAAGAAGCGCAGCGTTCCGTTGAAGGGTTCGGCGCCGAAGAGGGTCGAGCGGGCGGCGAGCGTCATGCCATCGTCGCCGCCAAAGGCCGAGAGCGAACTCATCAGGAAATAGGCCATCTGCCCGAAGGCGAGCGTGATCATGATGAAATGCACGCCGCGGGTGCGCAGCGAGATCGCCCCCGTGACCAGCGCGAAAACCCCGGCCGCGGCCAGCGCCACCGGCACCTGCCATTCGAGCCCGGTGATCCCGTTCGCGGCGAGGATGCCCGCCGCATAGGCGCCGATCCCGAGGTAGGCCGCATGGCCGAAGGAGACCATGGCGCCGAATCCGAGGATCAGATCGAGCGAGAGCGCCGCAATCGCAAAGATCAGCGCCCGCGTGAGGACGACCGTCAGGAAGGGCTCGCCCAGGGCCGCGAAGACCGCCGGCATCGGCAGGAGGAGAAGCAGAAGCCCCGCCATGACCCGGTCGGAGGACAGCGGCCTCATCTCTGCACCGGAAAGAGGCCCGCAGGCCGGACGGCGAGGATCGCGGCCATCAGGATGTAGATGAGCATGGGCGCGAGCGTCCGCCCCGTCTGGCTCGCCGCGTCGGGCTCCATCAGGCTGCGAAGCAGGATCGGGCCGAAGGTGCGGCCAAGCGTGTCCACCAGCCCCACCAGAAGCGCCGCAACGAAGGCGCCGCGGATCGAGCCGATCCCGCCGATCACGATCACCACGAAGGTGAGGATCAGCACCGTGTCGCCCATGTCCGGCTCGGCCGAGACGACGGGCACCATCATGGCGCCCGCAAATCCCGCGAGCATCGCCCCCGCTCCGAAGACCAGCAGGAACAGCCGGTTGATGTCGGTCCCGAGGGCCGAGACCATGGCCCGGTTCGAGGCGCCCGCGCGCAGCAGCATCCCCATCCGCGTCCGGTGGATGGCCCACCAGAGGGCAGCGGCCACCCCCAGTCCCGCGGCCAGGATCGCCAGCCGATAGACCGGATAGCGCAGGTTGCCCCAGATCGGGATCGAGCCCGAAAGCGCCTCCGGCATCTCGACCGAGATGGGCGCCGAGCCCCAGAGCAGGCGCACTCCCTCGTTCAGCATGAGCATGAGCCCGAAGGTCACGAGCACCTGATCGAGGTGGCTGCGATCGTAGAGCCTTCGGATCACCAGCCGCTCGAGGATCAGCCCGAAGGCCAGGGCGAGCGGCACCGCACAGAGGAGGCCCAGAAGGAAGCTGCCCGTCAGCCCCGCGAAAGCCGCGGCCAGATAGGCGCCCACCATGTATTGCGAGCCATGCGCGAGGTTGATGACATCCATCACCCCGAAGACCAGCGTCAAGCCCGCCGCCACAAGGAACAGCAGGATGCCGAACTGCAGACCGTTGAGGCCCTGGAGGATCAGGAGGTTCGTCATGGCGACATGGCCGGCGCAGGGGCTTGCGCCCCCGGCCTCACTTCATCGGGCACTCGGCCGCGTAGGCATCGACGGGCTTCTCGAGCACCTTCTCGACGATCTGGGTCTGGAACTTCCCGTCCGGCCGCTCGGCCACCTGCGTGACGTAGAAATCCTGCAGCGGGAAGTGGTTCGGCCCGAAGGCGAACTCGCCCCGCACGCTCTCGAAATCGGCGGCCTTCAGCGCCCTGCGCAGCGCGTCCTTGTCGGACAGATCGCCGCCCACCGCCGTCACCGCCGCATCGAGCAGGTAGGCCGCGTCATAGGCATGGGCCGCGTAGGAGGCGGGCACGCGGTCATATTTCGCCTCGAAGGCCGCGACGAACGCACGGTTCTTGTCGGTATCGAGGTCGGGCGCCCAGTCGCCGCCCGAGTAGAAACCGACCGCATCCTTCTTCTGCGCGGGCAGTGTCACCTCGTCCACGGTGAAGGTCGAATAGAAGGGGATCGCCTCCAGCCCCGCCTGCCGATACTGGCGCACGAAGTTCACGCCGAGCCCGCCCGGCATGAAGGCATAGACCGCATCCGGCGCCGCGGCGGCGATCTGCGCCAGCTCGGCCGAATAGTCCATCTGGTCGAGCGGCACATAGAGCTCCTCGGCCACTTCGCCCGTGTAGGTGCGCTTGAAGCCGGTGAGGTGGTCCTTGCCGGCCTGGTAGTTCGGCGCGATCAGGAAGACGCGCGCGGCCTTGTCGCTGACATAGGCGCCCACCACCTCGTCGGGCTGGTCGTTCTGATAGGAGACGGCAAAGAAATTCGGGTTGCAGCCCGCGCCGGCCAGAGCCGAGGGGCCGGGATTGGGCGACAGGACGAAGACGCCCGCCTCGGTCAGCGGCCCGGTGATCGCCATCTGCACGTTGGAATACATGGCGCCGATCACGACATCGACCTTGTGCGATTCCACCAGCTCGCGCGCGCGGTTCACCGCCACGTCGGGCTTGAGTTCGTCATCGACCACCACGACCTCGGCCTCGAGCCCGCCGATCCTGCCGCCCAGCTCCTCGAGTGCGAGCAGGAAGCCGTCGCGCCCCTGCTCGCCCAGCACCGCAGCCGAGCCCGAGAGCGTCATCACCACGCCCACCTTGATGCTCTCGGCCAGCGCCGGCGCCGCGGCCAGCGCAAGGCCCGCCGACAGGGCCGAAAGCCTCGTGATCCGTTTCATCTCCGTCTCCCTCGTTGTCGCGGCCCCTCTTCGCCCTGGAGCTGGTCGGCCTTGTGGCAAGTTGTGGGCGATCCGGGGCAACCGCGCAACATGGAAAGAGCGGGCCTGCCGTCCCTGGCGGCGGCGGATGCCGGCCTTGCGGCCCGAGCGCCGCCGCCTAGCTAATGCCTGCCGAGACCAAACCCGCCACTTCCCGGAGGACGTGTCACATGCCACGCAGACAGGGCCTGCGCGCGCTCCTGCATCGCGCCGGCGATGGGAGAAGCCGTTCGGTGTTTCACCGCTTGGGATGGTTCCTGCTGCTTTGGCTCGGCGGTGTGGCGGCCGTGTCTGCCGTGGCGATGCTCATCCGCACGGTGCTGCTCTGATCGCGCCACCGAGACTTCGCGCAACGCATGAGATTGAAGATTCAACACTCTGATTAAACTAGATGTCTCACTTCGCATGATCCTTCGGCCCGTGCAGGGTCCCGGGCAATGCGTCCGTCTCCAACGCGCCCTGATGGAAGATGAAGCGCGGGCGCGCAAAGCGGGCAGCGGAGAAACCCGGATCCCCCATCGCGGTGAGAGGAACCGCGCGATGCGAGGCGGACCCCATCGGGCAAGGCGGGCGCAGCCGGCCCCTCCAGACGCGCGCGTTCTGCAGGTCGGCACCCAGGGCGAGACAAATTGCCCTTTGGCCGCCTCGGGAGGTTGGTCCCGCTGAAAAAAGGGGTTAGTTTGAGCACTCATCCGCACCATGAAGGCGGAAGAGCTGACTGAAACGGCACCACAGGCCGGAGACGGCAGGATCGCCCCAAGCGGGACGCGCACCTGCCGCCGAACGCGGTCGGGCCCACGGGAGGAAGATGATGCGAACTGGAATGATTGCCGCCGCAGCGGCGGCGGCGCTGTCTCTTGCACAGCCGGCGACCGCTCAGGACCGCGAAGGCTGGCCGGGCAGCCTGACCATTGGCACCGCAAGCCAGGGCGGGACCTATTTCATCTACGGCACCGGCCTCGGCGGGCTGATCTCGGAAGCTCTTGGCGTGAATGCCTCGGCCGAAGTGACCGGCGGCCCGGTGCAGAACGCCACGCTGGTCGAGACCGGCGATCACCAGATCGGCCTCGTGACCATGGGCCCCGCCTACGACGCCTGGAACGGCGAGAGCGAACTGGCGCCGGGGGTCGAGCACAAGAACCTGCGCGCCCTCTTCCCGATGTATCAGACCCCCTTCCAGATCGTGGCGCTGAAGAGCAGCGGCATTGCCTCGGTCGGCGATCTGGGCGGCAAGCGGGTCTCGGTGGGCCCCGCGGGCGGCACGGCGGCGACCTACTGGCCGCGCTTCTTCGAAAGCGTCGGCGTTCAGCCCCAGGTGAGCTATTCGGGCGCCAGTGACGCGGTGGGCCAGGTGCAGGACGGGCTGATCGACGCCTTCGCCTTCGCCGCCGGCGTGCCGATCGCCGCCTTCGCGCAGATCGCCGCCGAGGCCGATGTGAACATCTTCGGCTTCTCGGACGAGGAACGCACCAAGATCCTCGAGCAGATGCCCGAACTGGCCGCGTTCGACGTGCCGGGCGGCCTCTACCAGGGCTTCCCCGACCCGCAGGGCACGGTGGCATTGTGGAACTTTGCGGTGGCGCACGCGGACATGCCCGAGACGCTCGCCTACGAAATCACCAAGCTGGTGATGGAGAACAATCCGCGCATGGTGCAGATCCATGCCACAGCCGCCGAGACGGTCCCGGAGAACGTGGACAAGAACAGCTTCCTGCCTTACCACCCCGGCGCGGTCCGGTATTTCGACGAAGCAGGAATCGAGATCCCGGCCGAACTTCGCTGATCCGGCAAGGCCCGCGCAACCCGCGGGCCTTCGCCCCAAGACCCCGGGCCCATGCCCCAATACCCCGGGCCAATGCCCCAAGACCAAGGAGAGCCCATGTCGCGGATGTCCGATGCCGGTCCCGTCGTCGTCGCGGAAGGTGTCGATGACGAACCCTTGTCCGCGAACCAGCGCGCCTTCGGCAGCCGCCTCAACCATGGCGTGACGCTGCTCTGCGCGCTCTACACCGCCTTCCACATCGTGGTGATGAACTTCTATCCGCTGGAGACCTGGACCTACCGGATGCTCCATATCGCGGGGGGGCTGGTCATCGGCTTCGTGATCTACGCGGCGCTCCTGCTGCAGTCCGAGGATGACCGGCCGCGGCGGAGCCTTGCGGAATGGGCGGTGATCGGGCTTGCGGCGGCCGGCGTGGTCTATGGCGCGGCGATGGTGGCCTATGCCTGGGCGGCCTGGTGGGTGGCGGGCGTGGCGCGTCCCCCGGCCTTCGTCTTCCAGACCTACGGCTGGCCGCTGATCCTGGGCACCCTCGCCGCCATCGCGGCGGGCTGGGTCTGGGGCGGGCGCGACCGCAGCCGGGTCCATCCGGCCGACTGGCTGCTGGCGCTGTCGGCGCTGGCGATGACCGGCTACATCCTCTTCAACGTGGGGCCGATCCGGCTCCGGGCCGGCACCGCGATGGCCCAGCCCGCCGACTTCCACGCAGCCCTCGTGGGGGTGCTGCTGATCCTGGAACTGACCCGCCGGGTGGCGGGACTGGCGCTGGTGATCATCGCCTCGGTCTTCATCGCCTATTCGTTCCTCGGGCCCTACCTGCCCGGCTTCCTCACCCATCGCGGCTATGACCCGCAGCGCTTCTTCACCTACATCTTCACCGATCAGGGGATTCTCGGCGCACCGATCGCGGTCTCATCGACCTACATCATCCTGTTCATCGCCTTTGCGGCCTTCCTGCAGGCCAGCCGCGTCGGCGAATATTTCGTCAACTTCGCCTTCGCCGCAGCCGGCCATCTGAGGGGCGGCCCGGCCAAGGTCGCGATCTTCGGGTCGGGCCTGATGGGGATGATCAACGGCACCTCGGCGGGCAATGTGGTGGCGACCGGATCGCTCACCATCCCGCTGATGAAGAAGGTGGGCTATCCGGCGAAAAGCGCCGCCGGCATCGAGGCGACGGCCTCGTCGGGCGGCCAGATCCTGCCGCCGATCATGGGCGCGGGCGCCTTCATCATGGCCGAGGTCACCGGCATACCCTACACCGAGATCGTGGTGGCGGCGATCATCCCGGCAGTGCTCTACTTCGTCTCGGTCTATTTCATGGTCGATTTCCAGGCCCGGAAGCTCGACATGAAGGGCCTGCCCAAGGACCAGCTGCCGAAGTTCGCGGTTCTGGCGCGGCAGATCTACCTCTTCCTGCCGATCGTGATCCTGATCTACACGCTCTTCGCCGGCTATACGGTGATCCGCGCGGGCACGGTGGCGATGGCCTCGGCGGCGGTGGTCTCCTGGCTCACGCCCTACCGGATGGGGCCGGGCGCGATCTACCGCGCGCTCGACCTGGCCGCCCGGATGTCGATCCAGCTGGTCGCCGTCTGTGCCGCCGCGGGCATCATCGTGGGGGTGATCGCGCTGACCGGCGTGGGCGCGCGCTTTTCCTCGCTTCTGCTGGGGCTCGCCGACCAGAGCCAGGTGATCGCGCTGTTCTTCGCCATGATCATCTCGATCGTGCTGGGGATGGGGATGCCGACGACGGCCGCCTATGCGGTGGCGGCGGCGGTGGTGGCTCCGGGCCTGATCCAGCTGGGCATCCCGCCGCTGGTCGCGCATTTCTTCGTCTTCTACTACGCGGTCATGTCGGCCATCACGCCCCCTGTCGCGCTGGCCGCCTATGCCGGGGCGGCCATCTCCGGATCCGAGCCGATGCGGACCTCGGTCGAGGCCTTCAAGCTGGGCCTTGCCGCCTTCATCGTGCCCTTCATGTTCTTCAACTCGCACGAGTTGCTGATGCAGGGCGAGTGGGCGGCGATCCTGCATGTGTTCCTCAGCGCCTGCCTTGGGGTGCTGCTGCTGTCGGCGGCGGTGCAGGGCTGGCTCTTCGGGCGGCTGAACGGGGTCCTGCGGCTGCTGCTGCTGGGCGCCGCGCTGGCGATGATCGACGGCGGCTGGCTGACCGATGCGATCGGGATCGCTGCGGCCGGGCTGGTGGCGCTCCTGCAGCGCCGCGCACCGTCCACCGCCAGCCGCTGACCGCCCGGGCCAGGAGCCGAGGATCTCTCCTTCCGAACGCGGCGGGCCTGCGGGCCCGTTGCTGCCGGCGCGTCCCGGGTCGGGCCGGGGCGCCTTGCCTTTCACGACCGGCCGGGACCGAGGGTCCGGCCGGCGCGTCCGGGGTGCCTGAGGGCCGGGCCGGCGCCTCCTGACCTCCACCGTCAGAAAACCGTCACGGTGCCGCAACGCGGGTGTCACATCGGCAGGATAGCCGCCGGGGAACGCGATCAGAAAGGATCCCCGCGATGAAATCCCTCCTGCTCTCCGCCGCGGCACTGCTGCTGGCGACCGCCGCCCAGGCCGAATTCAGGCTCGACGCGCGCTACACCGATGCCGATGGCGACATGGTCGCCGACATCCCGACCGATCCCGCCCAGCTCGTCGATCCCGCCACGCTGGTCTTTGCCTATACGCCCGTCGAGGATCCCGCCGTCTATGCCGAGGCATGGAAGGACTTCATCGCCCACCTGGAAAGCGCCACGGGCAAAAAGGTGCAGTTCTTCCCGGTGGACAGCAACGCCGCCCAGATCGAGGCGATGCGCGCCGGCCGGCTGCATGTCGCGGGCTTCAACACCGGCTCGAACCCGCTGGCGATCGCCTGCGCCGGCTTCCGCCCCTTCGCGATGATGGCGGCCGCCGATGGCAGCTACGGCTACGAGATGGAGATCATCACCCACCCCGAGGCCGGCATCGCGAAGATCGAGGACCTGAAGGGCCGGACGCTGGCCTTCTCGTCCGAGACCTCGAACTCGGGCTACAAGGCGCCCTCGGCGCTCCTGCGCGCGAAATACGGGATGGAAGCAGGCAAGGACTACACCGCCGCCTTCTCGGGCAAGCACGACAATTCGGTGCTGGGCGTGGCCAACAAGGATTACGACGCCGCCGCCGTGGCCAATTCCGTGATGATCCGCATGATCGATCGCGGCGCGGTGAAGGCCGACCAGATCGTCAGCATCTACAAGTCCGAGACCTTCCCGACCACCGGCTACGGCCTCGCCCACAACCTGACGCCGGAGCTTCAGGAAAAGATCCGCGACGCCTTCTTCAGCTTCCCGTGGGAGGGCTCGTCGCTGGCCGAGGAATTCTCGAAATCCGGCGAGTCGCAGTTCATCCCGATCACCTTCAAGGAGCACTGGACGGTGGTGCGCGAGATCGACGAGGCGATGGGCGTCTCCTACGACTGCAAGTGAACGCAGGCTTCACGGCGGATGCGGGCCACGGCCCGCATCTTCCCTTGCCGGGACGAACGACCGAATGCTTGAACTTCACGACCTGACCAAGACCTACCGGACGGGCGACCGGGCGCTGAGTGCGGTGTCCCTGTCGGTCCCGAGGGGCCAGCTTGTCGGGCTGATCGGCCCCTCCGGGGCGGGGAAATCGACGCTGATCCGCTGCATCAACCGTCTGGTCGAGCCCACCTCGGGGCGGGTGCTGCTGGGCGGGCGCGAGTTGACCGGGCTCGGTGCGCGCGAGCTGCGCGCCCAGCGGCGGCGGATCGGGATGATCTTTCAGGAATATGCGCTGGTCGAGCGCCTCAGCGTGATGGAGAATGTCCTGTCGGGCCGGCTGGGTTATGTCGGCTTCTGGACCAGCTTCACCCGGCGCTTCCCGCCCGAGGACATCCGCCGCGCCTACCGGCTGCTCGACCGGGTGGGGCTGATGGACCATGCCGACAAGCGGGCGGACGCGCTTTCGGGCGGGCAGCGCCAGCGCGTCGGAATCGCGCGGGCGCTGGCACAGGAACCCGAACTTCTGCTGGTGGACGAGCCGACGGCCAGCCTCGATCCCCGGACCAGCCGCCAGATCATGCGGCTTCTGGTCGAGATCTGCACCGAGGTCGGCCTGCCGGCCATCGTCAACATCCATGACGTGCCGCTGGCGCAGCAGTTCATGCAGCGCATCATCGGCCTGCGCGCGGGCCGCGTGGTGTTCGACGGCACTCCGGCCCAGTTGACCGAAAGCGTCCTGACCGAGATCTACGGCGCCGAGGACTGGACCGCGATGCGCAAGGGCCATGAAGAAGAGGAAGGCGCCGAAGCCGACGCGCTGCGCCGACTGGCGGGGCTTCCGGCATGAGCTACCCCGCGACATGGCGCCGCCCGCCGCAGATCTTCACCCATCGCGGCTGGCGGATCGGGCTGTACCTCGCGGCGCTGGTCTGGCTGGTGCTGGCGCTGTCGTCGGTCGAGGTGAACGGGACGCGGATCGCCGAGGGCGGCGAACGTGGCCTGCGCTTCGTGCAGGGCTTCCTCGCACCCGACTTCACCAGCCGCTGGCGCGACATCAGTCAGGGGCTGGTGGAAAGCCTGACCATGACGCTGACCTCGACCGTGGTGGGCGTGGCGATCTCGATCCCGATCGGGCTGGGGGCCGCGCGCAACCTTGCGCCGCGCTGGATCTATGCGATCTGCCGCGGCATCATCGCGGCCAGCCGCGCGCTGCAGGAGATCATCGTGGCGATCTTCTTCGTCGCCATGTTCGGCTTCGGCCCTTTCGCGGGCTTTCTCACGCTGAGCTTTGCCACCATCGGATTCATCGCGAAGCTCTTGGCCGAGGATATCGAGGACATCGACGAGGCGCAGGCCGAGGCGATCCGAGCCACCGGAGCAAGCTGGTTGCAGCTCGTCAACTACGGCATCCAGCCGCAGGTGATGCCGCGGCTGATCGGCCTGTCGCTCTACCGGCTCGACATCAATTTCCGCGAGTCGGCCGTGATCGGGATCGTCGGTGCGGGCGGGATCGGCGCCACGCTGAACACCGCGATCGACCGCTACGAATATGACAGCGCGGGGGCGATCCTGCTGATGATCATCGCGCTGGTGATGGTGGCGGAATACGGCTCCAGCCATCTGAGGAAATACCTGCAATGACCGACCTTCCCGACCGCTGGCAGCCGCGCGGGCGCACGGCGCGGCTGGCTCTCTGGATGGGCTGGCTCTGCCTTGTCGCGCTCTTCGTCTGGTGCTGGCAGGTGATGAACCGGAACACGATCTGGCTCTTCGTGCAGGATGCGCCGCGACAGGCCGCCGATATCGGCAGCCGCATGATCCCGCCGCGCTGGTCCTATCTGCCCGAACTGATGGGCCCGCTGTGGGACACGCTGAACATGGCGACGCTGGGCACGCTTCTGGGCGTGATCCTCGCCGTGCCGGTCGCCTTCTGCGCCGCGCGCAACACCTCGCCTCTTCCGCTGGTGCTGCGGCCGGCGGCGCTGTTCGTCATCGTGGCCTCGCGCTCGATCAACTCGCTGATCTGGGCGCTGCTTCTGGTGTCGATCCTCGGGCCGGGGCTTCTGGCGGGGATCATCGCCATCGGCCTGCGCTCGATCGGCTTCATCGGCAAGCTGCTCTACGAGGCGATCGAGGAGACCGACCCCCGCCAGGTCGAGGCCGTCACCGCCACCGGCGCCAGCCGCGCGCAGGTGCTGAACTACGCGATCGTGCCGCAGATCCTGCCCGCCTTCTGGGGGATCTCGGTCTTCCGCTGGGACATCAACATCCGCGAGAGCGCGATCCTCGGGCTGGTCGGCGCCGGCGGGCTCGGGCTCAAGCTGCAGAACTCGCTGAACACGCTGGCCTGGCCGCAGGTGACGACGATCCTGCTGGTGATCCTTGCAACCGTCGTCCTGTCGGAGTGGGTCTCGGCCAGGGTCCGCGCCGCGATCATCTGAGGCGGCCCCGGGGATCTGGCCGATCTCAGGGTCAGAACCCGCAGCGGTCCAGCAGCGCGCGGCCCTCCTCGGCCACCTCGTCGCCATCGGCAAAGAGCGGACGCCAGCTTGCCACCCCCGCCGCCACGTCGGGATGGGATATGGCCGAGGAAAAGGCCTCCACCCCGACGAGCCCGTCGTAGCCCGCCCCTTTCAGCCACTCGAGCAGGGGCTCGAACCGGATCGCCCCGGCCGACAGCCGGCCGCGGTGGTTCTGGTCGATCTCGAAATAGGCCAGATGCGGAAGGGCGCTCTTGAGCGTGGCGAGCATGTCCTCTTCCTCGATGTTCATGTGGAACGTGTCGAGATGGAGCTTCACGTTCGGCTGCCCGATGGCCTCGATCAGGCGCAGCCCCTCGGCCGCGGTGGTCACGAGGTTCGATTCATAGCGGTTCACCACCTCAAGCGTCAGCAGCATGTCGCTGGCCGCCGCCGCCTCGGCCAGCCGCGCAAGACCCTCGGCCGAGGCCTCGAACTGCCCCGGCGCCGCCGCCCGCGCGGCCTTGCCGAAGGCGCCGTAGAGGATGCCCCCCATGCGCGGCGCCCCCATGTCGCGCGCCAGAGCCAGCGCCCTGAGGTGCCGGGCCAGCCCCCGCGCCGCCACCTCGGGATCGGTGCTCGAGATGTCGGTGTCGGGCCCCAGCGCCGAGGTCGTCAGCGGCACCACGCCCTCGGCCGCGCAGAAGCGGGCAATCCGGGCCGGATCGACCGACTCGGGGTCGCGCAGCGGGATCACCAGATGCCCGTAGCCGTGGGCGGCCGCGCGGGCCGCGGCGCGCTCGCCGCCCTCGTTGCTCCAGCGGGGAAGCCAGGTGTAGCTGTGGATGGATCGGCGGTTCATTCTGTCTCCTTCATCGGAACATCAGCGTCGGCAGGAACAGCACCACCCCCGGCAGGAAGACGAGGAGCAGCGTGACAAGGAAGACCGAAAGCAGCAGCGGCAGGGACTCGCGCGTGTAGGCGCCGACCTTCACCTTCAGGATCGAGCAGACCGTGTACATGGCCGCTCCGATCGGCGGGGTGAAGTTGCCGATCGTCGCCGCGATGATGAAGACGATCCCGAAATGCACCGGATCGCCGCCCAGACTGCGGATCAGCGGCAGGAAGATCGGCGTCAGCATGATGATCAGCACCGTGGCATCGACCACAAAGCCCGCGAGGATCGTGAAGGTCGCGATCAGCACCATCACCGCCTGGAGATTGTCGGTCAGCCCCAGCATGGCGCCCGAGACAAGGGTCGGGATCCGCTCGAGCACGATGCCGTAACCGAAGATCGCCGAGACCGCGACGAGGAAGATCACCGCGCCGATGTCGCCAAGGCTGACCTCCAGCGCCTCCACAAAGCCCCGGCCGGTCAGGCGGCGGTAGATGACCGCCCCGACGAACAGGGCATAGACCACGGCTGCGGCGCCGATCTCGGACGGGGTGAAGACGCCGCTGCGCAGGCCCACCAGCAGGATGACCGGAAAGAGCAGCGCCCAGAAACCGCCGCGGAAGGCCAGCCCCGCCTCGGCCAGCGTCGGGCGGCGGTCGCGCTCGGGCGGGTAGCCGCGCCGGCGCGCGGTCAGCGAGACGGCGATCGACAGCCCCGCCCCCAGCATCAGCGCCGGGATGATCCCCGCCGCGAACATCTGTCCGATCGAGACCTGCCCGATGGTGCCGTAAAGGATCATGCCGATGCCCGGCGGGATGATCGGCGTCAGCAGCGAGCCATAGCAGAGCACACCCGCGGCAAAGCCCGGCGAGAGGCCGCGCCGGATCATCTCGCCGCCCAGCACCCGCGACTGCATCGCCGCATCCGCGATGGCCGAGCCCGAGACCCCGCCCATCAGCGCCGACAGCGCGATCGAGACCTGCGCAAGCCCGCCCCGCAGCCGCCCGGTCAGGATCGAGGCCAGCTCGAGCAGCCGTTCGGTGATGCCCGAGCGGTTCATCAGATTGCCCGCGATGATGAACATCGGCACCGCGAGCAGCGCGAAGTTCTGGGTCTGCGAGATGGTCAGCTGCAGCGGGATGGTCCGGGGCAGCTCGGGGTGCTGGAAGAAGAACAGAAGCCCCGAGATCCCGATGGCGAAGGCCACCGGCATCCCCAGCACCAGAAGGATCACGAAGGCGATGGCAACGATCAGCATGGCGCGTTCATCCCTTCTCCGGGGCGAGGAGGCCGTCCTCGGCCAGCCGCGCCCGCAGCTTGAGCCCGGTGGTCAGCAGCATCAGCATCGCGCCCACAGGCAGGCTCGCGGTCACCCAGGAATAGCTGACGCCCGGAATGCCGTTGAAGCTGCGCGCCCGCGTCGTCCAGGTCAGCGAGAGGCCATACCCGACCAGATAGAGCAGGAAGGCCACGATCAGCAGGTGGTTGAGGTAGAACAGCGCCCGGCCCAGCCAGGCCGGGCCGTTATCGGCCAGAAGGTCGATCGACATCAGCAGGTTGCGCCGCCAGGCGATGTCGGCGCAGATGAAGGCCGCCCAGGCGAAGCAGCAGGTGGCGAGGTCGATGCTCCAGTTCAGCGGATGATGCAGCATCCGCGCCACCCCGGCCGCAAAGATCAGCGCGACCATGGTCAGAAGCAGAAGGCCCGCGATCACCGCCTCTGCCCGCGTGAAATAGCTGTAAGCCGTCGTCATCATCCCCTCCACTCAGGCCCCGGGGCAGTCTGCCCCTGGCCCGGATCCCCGCATCGGCCACCGCTGCCCGGAACGCCCCCTTGGGCAGCCCGTCCCCGCCCGGAGCCTCCGCGCGCGCTCCGGGCGGGGTCACGTCAGCGGCCCAGTTCGTCCAGCACCGCCTGCCGCGCCTCGGTCAGGCCGAGCGCCTCGTAGGCTCCGAGGCCCGCCTCGCGGAACGCCTCGAGATCGACATCCTCGGCCGGGGTCATGCCGGCATCGACCAGCTTCTGACGGTCCGCCGCCGCCATCTCCTCAAGCTGGCGCGAGACCTCCTGCCCGGCCGTGCGACATTCCTCGACCAGCGCGGTCTGGTAGTCGGAGGGCAGGCTGTCGAACCATTGCGCGCTGACGATCTCGTAGTTCTTGAGCAGGATGTGGCCGGTTTCCGAGAAGTGGGTCAGCACCTCGTTGAAATTGCCCGCAACGACGTTGGTGAAGGTGAGTTCGGCCCCGTCCACCGCGCGCTGCTGCAGGCCGGGATAGATGTCGCCATAGCTCATCGCGGTCGGCTGCGCGCCCAGGGCGCGGACGGATTCCTGCCAGATCGGCGCCGGGGGGGTGCGGATGCGCTGGCCGGAGAGATCCGCGGGCGCCTGCACCGGCCGGTTGGTGAAGAAATGCCGCTTGCCCTGCACGAAATCCGAGCAGACGATGCGGATGCCCGCCTCGCGCGCAAGGCGCTCTTCCCATTCCTTCATGATCTCGAGATCGGACAGGCGGAAGGCATCCTCCAGCGTGTCCACGAAATAGGGGCCGTTCACGACCGCGATCTCCTTGACATAGTTGCCAAGGCGGGCCGCGTCGGTGTTCTGGCCGACATTGGCGCCCATGCGGATCTGCTCGATGATATCCTCCTCGACGCCGAGCTGGGCGCTGTGGAAGACCTCGATCACGAGGTTGCCGTCCGTGCGCTCCTTGACCCGCTCGGCCCAGTTGGTGAAGGCCTGCTGATAGGGCTCGGACGGGCTGTGGACGTGGTTGAGCCGCAGCGTGTATTGCTGCGCCGCGGCCGGCAGCGCCCCGGCGGCAAGGACAAGGCAGCCCGCCAGCAGCGCCGGCATCCCTCTGGTCTTGGTCATGGTCTTCTCCCTTTCATCTCCGGCGTTTCGGGCCGGTCCTGTTGCCGGCGCCGGGGCGCCGGTCCTCCCTTCCGCGCCCCTCTCTCAGAAGGGCGTGGCCAGTCCGAAGCGCCGCGCCAGCGCGGCGAAGGCCGCCTCGGTCGCCGGGTCGAGCGGCACGCCCTCGGTGGCCCGGCGGCGCGCCTCGGCCCATTCGCGATCCCCCGGCGCCAGGACGCGCGCGCCCTCGCGGGTGGGCGAGGCGCGCAGCGCGGCCAGATAGTGGCGCATCCCGGCCTCGAACTCGTCGCGCGGGATCACGGCTTCGGGCCGGATCGCCAGCACGAAGGCTCCCATCCGCCGCGGCGTCGAAAGATCCGGGCCGGCCATCGGCAGGATGTCGAAACTCGCCC
The DNA here is from genome assembly GCF_021391315.1 of Cereibacter azotoformans. Taxonomy (NCBI): domain Bacteria; kingdom Pseudomonadati; phylum Pseudomonadota; class Alphaproteobacteria; order Rhodobacterales; family Paracoccaceae; genus Cereibacter; species Cereibacter azotoformans. The sequence goes on from NZ_CP090022.1 coordinate 25,824, forward strand.
GCATCCCGGTGAGGACGGCGCTCAGGATCTCGACCAGCCCCGCGAGCCCCGCCCCCTTGAAGGCGAAGGCATGCCCCAGCGGCGCGAGCATCTCCACCGCGGCGGCCTCGGTCGTGTCGATCCCCGCCGCGTCCGAGGCGACGCCCTCGGGCATCGGCCGGCCCAGGCTGCGGTTCAGCTGCACGCGGTTGTAGGGCACGGCCGAAGTGGCCATGTCGAACAGCCAGGGATCCTCGCCGCCCGAGGGGGCGGCCGCGGCGATCGGGTTGGTGCCGTGAAAGCGGCTGGCCCCGTCATGCAGGCGCACGAAGGCGTCCGAGTTGCAGACCGCGAGCCCGATCTGCCCGCGATGCGCGGCGGCCAGCGCATAGGCCCCCGCCGGCCCGAAGTGAGAGCTGTCGCGGATCGCCACAGCCCCGATCCCGTGCCGCGAGGCCAGGTCGGTCGCGTGATCCATCGCCCGGTAAGCGGCCAGCGCACCGTGGGCATGGTCGGCCTCCAGCACCGCCAGTGCCCCGAACCCCTCGCGAAAGCGCAGGGTCGGCCGACCGTTGACCCGACCGCCCTCGATCACCCGCACATAGTGGTCAAGGAGCCGCACCCCGTGGCTGTCCACCCCCAGGCGGCTGCCATGCAGCATCGCGCGGCTGGCGGCGGTGGCGGTGGGCTCGTCCGCCCCCGCCGCGGCCAGCGCCCCCTGGCAGAAGGCCTCGAGCCGGTCCAGCGCGACCAGGGCCGTCACAGCGTCTGCCCTCCGTCCACCACCAGAAGCTGGCCGGTCATGAAGCCGCTCTCGTCGCTGCCGAGGTAGATCGCGGCGGCCGCCATCTCCTCGACGGTGCCCAGCCGACCCATCGGCTGGCGCGCGACGAACAGGCGACGCGTCTCCTCGGGATCGTCGGTGGCCTCGATCCGCTCCTGCAGCGAGGGAGATTGCGTCGTGCCGGGACAGAGCGCGTTGCAGCGGATGCCCCGGCCGATGAAGTCGCGCGCCACGGCCTTGGTCAACCCGATCAGCGCCGCCTTCGACGTGCCATAGGCCGCGCGCAGCGGCACGCCGGTGATCGAGCTGGCCACCGACGCGATGTTGACGATGCTGCCCGAGCCGCGCTCCAGCATCCCCGGCAGCAGGCCGCGGATCGTGTGGTAGCAGGAATGGACATTCTGGTCGAAGCTGCGCCGCCAGTCCTCGGGCGGGCAGTCGAGCAGCGTGCCCGTATGAACGAAGGCCGCGCAGTTCACGAGGATATCGACCGGGCCCGCCTCGCCCGTCACCCGCGCCACCGCCTCGGCATCGACGAGGTCCAGTTCCACCGGGCGGATCGCGGGTGCAAGGCTCGGCAGATCGACCATCTTGGCCAGCGTCCGGCTGGCCGCGATCACCTCGGCCCCCTCGCGCGCATAGGCCAGCGCGATCTCGCGGCCCATCCCCTGCCCTGCGCCGGCCACAAAGGCGCGCTTGCCCGCAAGCCGCCCGCTCATGCCGCGCCTCTCCGCAGGACTGCCAGCGGCGCGGCGGAGGTGCGCGGCCAGCGTGAGGCCGCGGCGGGCGTCTTTTCGACATGGGCAGGGATCAGGGTCATGCGGATCTCCGGTCAGGGACGGAAGAGGTCGGGATGGCGGCCGAAAATCTCTTCGCGAAAATCTTCCAGGGTCTTGAGGTGGGTGATGAGCCGCCGTCGCGCCTCGTCGGCGCGTCCAGCCGATACGGCGGCCAGAAGCGCCTCGTGGTCGGCGATCATGCGCTTTTCGTGATGGGCTTCGCGCAGCTCCAGCAGCCGCAGACGGTTGAGCTGGTTGCGCATCTGCGAGACGCAGGCGAGCAGGAGGTCGTTGCCCAGCACCCCGAGGATCTCGGTGTGGAAGGCCACATCCAGTTCGGTGAAGCGCAGGTAGTCGCCTCGGGCGACCGCCTCGCGCTGCGCCTCGATCAGATCCTGCGCGCGGCGCTCGCGTTGAAGATGGGCGGCGTCCGCCGCGTCCCAGATGCGGGCGGCGTCGAAGAATGCTGCCGCTTCAAGGCATTCTCGGACGTATTGAGCGTGGATGATGGTCGAGCGCGACAGGAACGAGACCCGCGCCCCTCGTTGCGGCAGCACATCCAGAAGCCCCTCGTGCGAGAGGCGCATGAAGGCCTGATGCACCGGCGTCCGGCTGACGCCGAATTCCGCGGCCACCGCATTCTCGAAAATCATGAGGCCGGGCGGATAGTTGAGGCTGACGATGCGACTGCGGATCTCATCGGAGATGCCTACGTCAAGCCGACCGGCCGAGACCGGGCGCAGGTTGCCCCCCGCAGCCCCGAACGTGCCCGCCTTGCGCTCCTCCCGCGTCACAGCCGCCCCTCCCAAAGCCCCTGTTCGGAGAAACGCTAGTATGCTTGCATGCAAGTATGCAAGTCCGTTTTTCTCGGCCCGAGAGAATGCGGGGAGCCGCCGCCCTGCGGATGGGTCCGCCAGCCCCGCCGGTTCCCATGCCCACACCGCAAATGCCGCTCGGTCTGTGGGCCAGGGGACGAATGCGCCGCCTTCAGCGACGCGGGCGGCCTTTCCAGTCCGAGGACGATTTGGCAACCTGCGCCACGGGCCAGGGGAGAGTCGCCGCTCCACGCGGCCACCAATCATGAGGATTGCCGAGATGTTGATGACCGATCCGGCCGAGGCACCGGGCAAAGCGGGCCTTGCCGTTCAGGCGCGCGGGCTCGTCTGCCGGTTCGGCACGATGACCGCGGTGGCGGGGATCGACCTCGACGTTCCCCGCGGCACGATCTTCGCCATCCTGGGGCCGAACGGCGCGGGCAAGACCTCGCTGCTGCGGATGCTGTCCACGCTGCATGTCCCCGACGCGGGCCGGGCAACGATCATGGGGCACGATCTTGGGCGCGAACCGCAGGCTGTTCGGGCCTCGATCGCCATGACAGGGCAGTTCGCCTCGCTCGACGAGGATCTCACCGGACGCGAGAACCTGCTGATGCTGGCCCGGCTCTGGGGGTTCGGGTTGCGCGCCTCGCGCCAGCGGGCGGACGAGTTGCTGGCCGCCTTCGATCTGGCCGACGCCGGGCGCAAGCAGGTCAAGGACTATTCCGGCGGCATGCGCCGGCGGCTCGACATCGCCGCCTCGCTGATCGTGACGCCGGGGGTGCTGTTCCTCGACGAGCCCACGACGGGGCTCGATCCTTCGGCGCGGCAGGGCATCTGGCGGCTGATACGGCAGCTCGCCGCCTCGGGCGTCACCATCCTGCTGACGACGCAATATCTGGAGGAGGCCGACCAGCTGGCCGACCGGATCATGGTGATCGACCATGGACGCAAGATCGCCGAGGGCACCAGCCGCGAGCTGAAGGCCGCGACCGGGTCCGGCGTTCTGCATGTGACGCTGGCCGATCCTGCGGGGCTCGATGCGGCCGAGCGGCTCCTGTCGGAGCGCCTGGGAGGCGTGGTGCAGCGCAATCCCGAGGGCGCCACGCTCTCGGTCAAGGTGAGCAGCGCCGCCGCCGCCCACGCAGCCATGGCCGAGCTGATCGCCGCGGGCCTCGAACCCAGCGATTTCTCGATGGGCCAGCCCAGCCTTGACGAGGTCTTCTTCGCGCTCACCTCGGCACCCGCCAGGGGCGCGCCACCGGCAGGAACGACACGATGAGCGACTTGCGGTTCCTTCGGCACGCGGAGCGCCCCACGCGCCCGTCCCGCCTCTCGAACGCGCTGGTCTTCGGATGGCGGGCGGTGCTGAAGTTCCGCCACCTGCCCGAGCAGCTGTTCGATCTCGTCATGACGCCGATCATGTTCACGCTGCTCTTTACCTTCGTGTTCGGCGGCGCCCTTGCGGGATCCCCGCGCGAGTACCTGCAGTTCTTCCTTCCAGGTATCCTGGTGCAGACCGTCGTCTTCAACTCGGTCTATTCGGGCATGGGGCTTTCGACCGATTTCCAGAAGGGCCTGTTCGATCGGTTCCGCACGCTGCCGATCTGGTCCCTCGCGCCCTTTGCGGGCCTGATGGTCGGCGACATCCTGCGCCATCTGATCGCGGGCGTGATCATCCTGGCCATCGGCCTCGCGCTTGGCTACCGGCCCGAGGCCGGGGTGGCGGGCGTTCTGGCGGCGTTTCTCATGCTGATCAGCATCGGCTTTGGCATGGGCTGGATCTTTCTGGTGCTCGGGATGCTCGTCCGCACGCCGATGACCGTGATGACGCTGGGCTTCACCATCCTGTTTCCAGTCACCTTCGCCTCCAACATCATGGTCGATCCGGCGACGATGCCCGGCTGGCTGCGCGGCTTCGTCGAGGTGAACCCCGTGTCCCTCATGGCGACGGCCTTGCGCGGGCTGATGGCGGGCACGGCCGACGCGACGCAGATCCTCGTGGCCCTCATCGCCCCGGCGGTGCTGACGCTGCTTCTCGCGCCGCTGACGGTCTGGCTCTACCGGCGCCGGTAGTGCGCTCCGCAGGGCCGATCGCGGCCTTCGGAGTCAGAGGCGGGCGCTGACGTGTGCGCGTTTCGCCCCTCGCGACGGGACTGGGTGGCTCTGTCAGCCGCCCATTGCCTCATTGTCGTCCAGTGGCACGCCGAGCGGAGCGATGCGATAGGTCACGTCCTTGCGCAGGACGCTGCCCTCGGCCTGCATGCGCGAGAAGGCCGGGATGGGGATCAGCCGCAACCCGCCCGACTCCATCGGCAGGCCCGATCCCAGCAGCCGGTAGATCCCGAGGTCGATCAGGTCGAGCCGGAGCGAATCCTGTCCCGGCAGGAACAGCACGAGCTTCAGCTCGCGCGGCCCTGCGGGTTCGATGGTGATCAGCATCCGGTCCGCAGGGGGCGTGTCGGGTGCCTCGCCCGACAGGCCGACGAGCGCCCGGTAGCGGGCCAGTCCCTCGCGGAGGTAGGAGACGAGGGCGGTCGCGACGACACGCGCGTCCGGCACTTCCTCATCGGTCAGCCAGTGGTCGGGCGGCGGCGGCACCATCGGATGCGGGGCACCGCCCGCATGAGGCGGCCGCCCCGGCGCGCCCCGGCCGTGCGGCGACGCCGCCTCGGGGCGGGCCCCCGGGTTGCCCCCGGACTGCGGCCCATCGGCCGCCAGCGGCGGTGTCTGCATCGGCAGACCGGACATGCCTTCACTCGGCATAACTGCACCTCGTCACTTGGCGGGAGGCCCGTCCTTCCGGCGGAAGGCCTGATCCAAACTATATCGCGTGGCAGATGACGTGGGCAGGTGGTCCTGACAAGTTGAGCGGACATTTCGCCGCGGGCGCTGTGCCGATTTGGCCTTCTGACGCCTGCCAAAAGGGCATTTGCACAGCACCACGGCACGGCCTGTCAGCGGCTATGGACGAGTCGCCTTGGCGGGGCTTCGGGGCGGCAGATGCCGGGGCTGTCCAGCAGGCTGCCCAAAAGGAAGGGCCGTCCGCTGTCAACGCGGACGGCCCCGTAGATGCGGCACGTTCAGATGGGCCGACTATTGGCCCTGACGGTGGAAGGCGCGGTCCAGCTCATCGTCCGTGCCGTCGAGGCTGAAACTGAAGCCCCCCGAGGCCACCTTGCGCTGGGGCGGCGCGGCCGCGGCTTCCACCCGTCCGCCCTGCACGACCCGCAGCTGCGGCGCCGGCGCGCTGGCCAGCGCCTGCTCGTTCAGCGTGAAGAAACGCACCGTCTCCTCGAGCCGCGCGGCCTGGCCCGACAGTTCGGAAGCACCACCCGCAAGCTGTTGCGAGGCTGCGCTGTTCTGCTGGGTCACCTTGTCGAGCTGCTGGATCGCCGTCGCGACCTGCTGGGCCCCGGCCGCCAGTTCACGCGAGGCCACCGAGATGTCGGTCACGAGGCGCGAGGTATGTTCGATGTCGGGCACAAGCTGGTTCAGCATCTCGCCCGCGCCCGTGGCGGCGCGGACGGTGCCCGTCGAAAGCGACGAGATCTCGGCCGCGGCGGTCTGGCTGCGCTCGGCGAGCTTGCGCACTTCGGAGGCCACGACGGCGAACCCGCGGCCATGCTCGCCCGCCCGCGCGGCCTCGACCGCGGCGTTCAGCGCCAGCAGGTCCGTCTGGCGGGCGATTTCCTGAACCACGAGGATCTTGTCGGCGATGGAGCGCATGGCGGCCACGGCCTCGGTCACGGCCTGACCCGAGGCGCGCGCATCCTCGGCGGCCTTGGTCGCCATCCGCTCGGTCTGCATCGCATTGTCGGCGGCCTGCTTGATGTTCGCCGCCATCTGCTCGACCGATGCCGAGGCTTCCTCGGTGGCCGACGCCTGCTCGCTCGCCCCCTGGCTGAGCTGCTCGGAGGTGGAGGCCATCTCGCCGCTGCCGGACGAGACCTGCTGCGCCACGGTCGTCACGCCGCCCACCACCTCGCGCAGCTTTTCGACCATGAGATTGTTCGAGCGGAGGAGTTCGGCAATCTCGTCCCGACCGCGGGCATCGGCCATCTCGGTCAGGTCACCCTCGGCCACGCGCCGCGACAGATCGAGAGCCTTGCGCAGACCGCGGCTGATCGAGACCGTGATCCAGACGGCCGCGGCGGTGCCGACCACACCGGCCAGAGCGAACATGCCGATCAGCATCTGGCGCGCCTCGCGCGTGTGGCGGTCCGCCTCCAGACGCAGCGCCGCGAGTTCCGCCTGCGCATTCTCGACAAGCTGGGCGATCAGCCCTTCCCGCTTGGACTGCATCGCCAGATAGTCGGGTGCGAGCAGAAGCCTGCTGGCATTGGCCAGATCGTTCCGGCTCGAGAACTCGACCGCTTCGTTGTTCACCTTCGAGATCACCTCGCGGAGCGAGCTGTATTCATCGAGCAGCGCGCGCTGAGCGGGCGCGAGAGCCGCCGCCTCGAGCGCCGCCATCGCTTCCTTCTGCTCGGCGCGCGCGACCGCCATCTCCTCTTCGCGGGCCTTCTTGGTGGCCGCGTCCTGGCTGATGAGATGTTCGCGGATCGCCGCCTTCAGCCGCAGCTGCGCGGCATTGAGGGCATCGGCCTGGATCGCCGCGTGAACGGCGCCGTCGAGCATGGCGTCGAGCTGCGCATCGAGCGAGTTGAAGCCGCGCACGGCGAGCACACCAGCTGCTCCCGCCAGCACAAAAACCGAAAGGAACGCTGCGGCGAGCTTGATCTTTATGGTCATTGTTGGCCCCGGAATGACATCGAACTGCAAACTTCTTCGACCTATGCGGGCCGCAGTCGTGCAGGTCGAGCGATCCACCCGTATGACGCGCGGGATCAGGTGAGGGGACGCGAGTCCTCTGGACAGGTTGCCGCACCCTTCCGGGGCGGCATCTATCCGAACGAGAGAATTGACGGGCTGCCGGTGAGAGGGCGCTTGCTCCGGTCATGCCGGCTCAGGCGCAGGGGCCGGAGACCTGCACCTGCGTCCGGCGGCCTTCGGCCGTTCGAGTTGACTTGCCCGGCCGACCGCTACATCCCTTGCGCGGGCCGCCCTGCCGGCCACAAGCCGGAGCGACAACATGACAGACCGACCACCGACCGAACCGAGGCTCACGTCGCTGGCCCACGGAGGCGGGTGCGGCTGCAAGATCGCGCCCGGCATCCTTTCGGACCTGCTGCGCGCGGCGCCAGCCCTGCCGGTCCCCGAGGATCTGCTGGTGGGCACCGCCACCTCAGACGATGCCGCGGTCTGGCGCCTGAACGACGAGCAGGCGCTGGTGGCCACGACCGACTTCTTCATGCCGATCGTGGATGACCCGTTCGACTTCGGCCGGATCGCCGCCACCAACGCGATCAGCGACGTCTATGCGATGGGCGGGCGACCCATCATGGCCCTGGCGCTGGTGGGAATGCCGATCAACGTCCTGTCGAGGGAGACCATCGGGCGCATCCTCGAAGGCGGCGCCACGGCCTGCGCAGCGGCGGGCATCCCGGTGGCGGGCGGGCACACGATCGACTCGGTCGAGCCGATCTACGGCTTGGTGGCACTCGGCCTCGTGCATCCCGACCGGGTGCGGAGCAACGCCGGTGCGCGGCCGGGCGACCGGCTCATTCTGGGCAAGCCGATCGGCACCGGCATCCTCTCGGCGGCCCTGAAGAAGGGCGAACTCGACGCGGCGGGCTATGCCGAAATGATCGCCACCACCACCCGCCTCAACACGCCGGGCCCGGATCTGGCAGCGCTGGCGGGGGTTCACGCGCTGACCGATGTCACGGGCTTCGGGCTTGGCGGTCACGCCATCGAGATGGCCCGCGGGGCCGGGTGCGAGTTGCGGATAGACTGGAACCGCGTGCCCGTCATGCCGCCGGTGCGCGGGCTTGTCGGGCGCGGCTTCGTCACCGGAGCGTCGGGCCGCAACTGGGACAGCTACGGCGCGGGCGTGGCCCTCCCCGAGGATTTTCCGCCCGGAGAACGCGCCCTGCTGACCGATCCGCAGACGAGCGGCGGCCTGCTCGTCTCCTGCGCCGAGGACGCGGTGGCGGAGGTGCTGGCCATCTTCGCCCGGCACGGGTTCGAGGCGGCGACCGAGATCGGCAGCGTGGCCGAGGGTCCGGCGCGGGTCGTGCTGCGCTGACCTCCGGTGACCAGCCCCTCAGGCCACCTCGAAGGTGGCGTAGGGGTTGAGGCAGGCCGAGGGTCCGATGAAGATCACCTCCTCCTCCGGCGCGGTGCGCAGGACAATGTTCGTCATCTGCACCGCATCGCCCAGGATGTGACGCTCGAACCGCTCCAGCCGTTCGGCGCGTTCCTCCGGCAGGAACTCCATCGCCTGCCCGTCGAGGCCGGTTTGATAGGCGGTGGCGTAGGCCGCGGCGAGCTTCCACGGCGGCTCGATCCAGGGGCGCCTTGCGATGCTGGCGGCGGTCAGCGCCTCGATCTCGGTCTCGTCCATCCGCAGCGGCCCGAAATGGCGCTCGAGGACCGAGCGCACCAGATCCTCGGGCCGGCGGGTCATCGCATATCCCCCCGCCGCCGCGAAGGCGGCCGTGGCGGCGGCAAGCTGGAGGGCGCGGCGGCGGCTGAGTGTCATCGGCGTTCTCCGTCAGATCAGCAGGTCGGCCGCGCGCAGCGAAAGCGCCGCGGCGGTCAGCGAGGGATTGGCGGCCGAGCAGGTGGGGAAGGTGCTCGTCCCCACCACGACGAGATTGCGCAGCCGGTGATGCACGAGCCCAGCGTCGACGACCGAGGTGGACGGATCGTGGCCCATCCGCAGCGTGCCCTGCAGATGCGACTCCGTCTCGCGGATGCCGTGGTCGAGGATCCGCTCGACCGGCAGCGGGGCCAACAGGTCCGGCAGAGCGGCCTTGGCCCGCTCCATCCCGCGCAGCGCATAGTCCGACGGCCCGTGATACTCGACGAAGGCCCCGCCCTCACCGTCGAGCGTAACGCGGTTCCTGTCTTCCGGCAGATCCTCGGTCACGATCACCAACGGCAGCGTCTGGCGCATCCGCTCGGCGCCAAGGCGCATTCCGTGCGACCAGCGGTTCTCGAAATAGACCAGCGCGGCGCCATCGGTCTTGCGGTGCGGCCCGTCATAGAGGCCGAAGTCGAGGCCGGTCGTGATGGTGCTGCCGCCGAAATTCTCCACCCCGTCGAGCCAGGCCTCCATCGACCAGCCGTAGGATTCATGCAGCCCCACACCCGTCAGCCCGCCCCCCAGATCGGACCGGAGAAGGATCGCGGGGCTGTGGATCGCATTGGCGCCAAGGACGAAGAGATCCCCCGTCACGCGGTGCTCGCGCCCGTCCGAGCCCCGGAACACGGCGGCCGAGATGGACGAGCCCGCCGCCTCGAACCGGCGCACCTCGGCCTCAAGACAGAGCGTGACGCCCTCGGCCTCATAGAGCGGCACGAGCGAGTTGTTGGCGGTGAACTTGGCGTCGGCGGGGCAGATCTGGCAACGCAGCGACGCGCAGCAGGCGGCCCGCGTCTCGGTGGCGATCCGGGCCCGCGCCGTCGGCATGACGAAATGGCTGTCGGGGCGGGCCGCCTTCATCAGCCGGTCGGGATCGGGCATCCGATGGGGCGGCTGCGGGAAGGGACGCGAGCGCGGCATGACGCGCGCCATGTCGGGATCGCCGGAGACCGCCATGATCTCTTCCGCGTCGCACCAGTAGGTCTCGAGATCGTCGTAGGTGATCGGCCAGTCCGGCGCCACGCCATGATCGGTTCCCAGCCGGAAATCGGCCGGATGAAGCCGGGGCGTCTGGGCAAACCAGCAGTTCGTGCCGCCCCCGAACCCGACGGTGAAGTTCCAGGGCTTGCCGGAGTTGGTGGCATAGGTGTCGCTGTCGGCAACCGACGAGTTCCGGCCCTCGTCAAGCTGCCAGTCATGCGTCGCGTGACCGCCCCATTCAAGAACGAGCACCCGCCGGCCGGGCTGCCGCATCAGCCTGTGCAGGAAAAAGGAAGAGCCGAAGCCCGAGCCCACGATCACCACGTCGAAATGCTCGCCGGCGACGCTTTCGGGCGGAGCCAGGTTCATAAGATTCATCTCCAGATAATTGCTTGCCACTTTGAGGCGAGTTGCAGGGACCTGTCCACCTGAGGCGCCGTTCATCGGCAAAGCTCTGCCGGGTCAGTTTGCAACCGCAGCGAGATCGTGCTTATGCAGCGAAAATTGCCTCATGCTTGGGCAACTGCAGGAACCGGCACGACGCGGGTTGGCTGCGGTTGCAGACGTGGGAACCTTGCCCCTCCTCTGGGGCTTCATTGGAAAGCCGCGGACGGCAACCCGGTTCCCTCGCGGGGCCTGCCGCGGGACCGAGGGAGTGATTCTCGATGCGATCCAGTCTGACTGACTCCGCCGGACGGATGTCCCGGTGAGCGGGCAGTATCAGTTCGACCCGCCGCAGGGCTCGTTGCGCGCCTCGGTGGGGCGCGGCGCCGCGGCGATCGCCGCGTCGCAGGCCGTGATGGTTGCCACGCAGATGGGCTCTGTCATCATCCTGTCGCGGCTGCTCGCACCCGAGGAGTTCGGCCTCGTTGCCATGTGCGCGCCCGTTCTGGCGCTGATCGGGATGCTGCAGGACTTCGGGCTGGTGCAGGCGACGGTGCAGAAACCGAACCTGCGCCATGACGAGGTGAACTTCCTGTTCTGGGTCAATGTCGCGCTGTCCGTGGCGCTGGCGCTGCTGCTTCTGCTGATCTCGCCCCTTGTCGCGCTCTTCTACCAGGAGCCGCGGATCGGCCCGCTCATCGCCGCCATGGCGGTCATCGTGGCGGCCAACGGGCTTGGCGCCCAGCATGCGGCGCTTCTGAACCGTCGCATGGAATACGGGCGGATCGCGATCATCGGCGTCGTGGGCGCCGTGGCGGGGCTGGCCACCGCCACCGTCTGGGCCCTCGTGCAGCCGACCTACTGGGCCCTGTTCGGCGGCCAGCTGGCCGGCACGCTGCTGCCCGCGGGCCTCATGTGGATCGCCTCGCGCTGGCGTCCGGGAATGCCGCGGGGCGCCGAGGGCGGGCGGGCGCTGATCGGCTTTGGCGCGGGCATCACCGGCTTCAACTTCGCGAACTTCTTCGCGCGCAACCTCGACAATGTGCTGATCGGACGTGTCTGGGGCGGCGCGCAGCTGGGCCTCTACGACCGCGCCTACAAGCTCTTGCTGATGCCGCTCAACCAGGTGGCCAATCCGCTCTCGAAGGTGATGATCCCGGCCCTGTCGCGGATGCTCGACGAGCCGGGCCGCTACCGGAGCGCCTACCTCCGCGTGCTGACCCTGTCGCTGCTTCTGGTGCTGCCCGGCGTGGCCGCAGCCACGGCGCTGGCCGGGCTGCTGATCCCCTTCGCGCTTGGCGAGCAATGGGCCGGCAGCGCGCCGATCTTCATGGCCCTTGGCTTCGCGGGGCTTCTGCAGCCGCTGAACAATCCCGCGGGCTGGCTGTTCATCAGCCAGGGTCGCTCGACCGAGTTCATGTACTGGGGCTTTGCCACGGCGGCCTTCGCCGTCGTGGCCTTCGTGCTGGGCCTGCCTTACGGCGCGCTTGGGGTGGCTGTCGCCTATGCGATCAGCGAATATCTCAAGACCCCGGTTCTGTGGCTCTATATCGGCCGCCGTGGCGCGGTCCGGGCCGGCGACGTGGCCCGGACCTGCGCACCGCTGGTCGTGGCGGCCCACGCGGCGCTCGGCCTTGTCTGGCTGGCGCGGCCGTGGCTGTCGGAGGGCCGGGTGGAGGCCCTCCTACAGGGGGCGGCCCTCGCCTACATCGCCACCATCCTGTTGATTGCGCCGTTTCCGACGGGCCGCGAGGTCCTGCGCGAAGCCTGGCTGCTGATCCGCGGCGGCCTGATACGGCTCCGCGGCCTGACCATCCGCCGGGCGACATCCGGCTGACGAGGACTGACCATGCACTATCGCTCCATCACCGATCTCGCCGACATGCTGCAGCACAATCTGCACCGGCTTCCCCGCGACACGGATCTTGTCGTAGGCCTTCCCGAAGGCGGAATGCTGGCGGCCAACATCCTGTGCCTGCTTGCCAACGTGCCGATGGCCGATCTCGAGAGCTTTCTGGCGGGGCGCAGCTTCTCGGTGGGGCGCACCAAGCTGGATCCGGCGACAGGTGCGCCGGCACCGCAGCGGGTGGTGGCCATCGCCGTCACCGAGGAGGGCGTCGCCCATGCCCGCGCGCGCCTTGAGGCGGCGGGTCTCGACGTGACGCTGGTCGCAGCCTATGGCCCCGCCCCCGACCTGCCCGAGGCCGATCTCGTGCTCGAGACGCTGCCCGAGCCGCGCATCTTCCAGTGGAGCTTCATGCAGCATCCGGTGCTGGAACAGGCCTGCGTGGATATCGACGGTGTGCTCTGCCTCGATCCGACGCAGGCCGAGAACGACGACGGCGCGGCCTACCTGCAGTTTCTTGCAAGTGCCCGGCCGCTTTATCGGCCGACGCGGCGGATCGGAACGCTGGTCACCAGCCGCCTCGAGAAATACCGGAGCGGGACCGAGGCGTGGCTGGCCGCGCGCGGCATCTCCTACGGGCGGCTTGTCATGCTCGACCTGCCGAGCCAGGCCGAGCGCATCCGGCTCGGCGCCCACGGCAGCTTCAAGGCCGAGGTCTATCGGCAGAGCGAAGCCCCGCTCTTCATCGAGAGCGAGAACCGTCAGGCCCGACGGATCGCCGAACTCTCGGGCAAGCCGGTCCTCTGCCTCGAAAGTCACCGGCTGCTGACCGCCGGGATGCTGTCGGCCGAGCAGACCGCGGCTCAACCCGGTCAACCGGCCCTTCGGATGGCCAAGGCGATCGCGCGGGGCCTTCTCGGGCCCTCAAGAGTCGCCTCGCTGAAGCGCAAGTTCGCGCGTTGAGCAAAAAAGTGCCGCCCTGCAACGAAACGCCATGGAACCTCATCCGTCCTGTTTGGCTTCATTGCATCTTTGTGAGAATACGCATCCCAACGGTGGACTGCGCGGAAAAGTAACCTAGAGTTGAATCAGTCATCAGGAGTCCGGGTGCAAATCCCGGATGGCGAGCCCGGCCGCTGACCTGCCGGGGTAACGATGGCGGCGCCGGAGGCTGTCCTTTCTACCGGACCTTCGGATCGGACGCACAGGAAGCTACGGGAAAACAGGACGTTGTCACAAAACTTTCGTCAAACGGCCAAAGGTCGTGCGGGCGGAGCATCGCCCGCGGCCGGCCCCAACGATGGCGATGGAACCGCGTCGCCTGCCCTGATGCGCGTTCTTCGGGAAACCGGCATCGACCCACGGTTGCAGGACGGGTTCCCGGCCAGCTTCTCACGCCGGCAAAATCTGCGCGCCGCCGCGGCCGAGCGGCCGCTGCGCATTCTCTTCACGCTCGGCGACCCCTACCTGCCCCAGCGCAGCGGCGGCGCCCAGTCCAGCACGGACCAGCTTGCGATGGCGCTGCAGGCCGAGGGGCATGAGGTGGCGGTGCTCGCGGGCCTTGAAGGTGGCGGCTGGACCGAGCTGCGCTCGCGCGTGCAGCGGCGCCTTCTGCGGCGCGACTACGCCGAGGACCGGATGGGGGGCTATCGCGTCTTCCGCACCTGGAACCCGATCGATGCCTCGGAAGTGGTGCAGCTGTTCCAGCCCGACGTCGCGGTCGTCCAGAACGACAACACCCGGAGAACCGTTCCTCTGGCCCGCTCGTTCGAGGCGGCGGGCGTGCCCGTGGTCTTCTACTTCCGCAACGTCGAGCTTCACGACCTCGGAGGCAACCCTGCCAGCCTGCGCGACGCGCGCTTCATCGCCAACTCGGCGTTCACCGCCCGGACCTACGCCAAGGCCTTCGGCATCCGCTCGACGGTGATCCCGCCGCTGGTCGAGCCCGGCCTCTACCGCACCGAGACGACGCGCGAGAACGTGACCTTCATCAACCCTGTTCCGGTGAAGGGGCTCGAAACAGCGCTGCAGGTGGCCGAGCTTTGCCCCGACATCCCCTTCGTCTTCGTCGAGAGCTGGCCGCTCAGCCCCGAGCTGCGGCAGGACATCGAAACCCGGATGGCGGCCCTGCCGAACGTCACGCTGCGCAATCGGACCACCGACATGAAGTCGGTCTATGGAAAGGCCAGGATCCTGCTCGCGCCGAGCGTCTGGCAGGAGGCCTGGGGGCGCGTGGCCACCGAGGCGCAGTTCTGCGGCATCCCGGTGATCGGCTCGAACCAGGGCGGGCTTCCCGAAGCCATCGGGTCGGGCGGGGTCGTGCTTCCCGTCGATGCGCCGGCCGAACGGTGGGCGGCCGAGGTGCGCAAGCTCTGGGACGATCCAGAGGCCTATCGGGCTCAGGCGACGGCGGCCTCGGCCCATGCCGACAGGCCCGAGATTTCGGGAACGCACCAGTTGCGCACGCTCTTGTCCGTGCTGCGGGGTGCGGCCGAGGATGTGGCCGTGCGCGCCGGTGCGGCCGCGGCGCGCGCCATGGCGGTCGCCCTGCCCCTGGTGTGATGCGCCGGCGCTGGCGGCGGGATCAGCCCGCCGCCCTCAGGCCACACGCAACCTGTCGCTGAGCCTGGAGAAGCGCTCGGCCCCCAGCATCGTCCAAGCCGCCTGCCGCACGAGATGGCGCGCCGCCGTGCGGCTGCGCACACGCGGGATCTGCGCGGCGACATGCGCGAGCGCCGGTTGAAACAGGCGCTGCTCGGGCAGACACAGCACCGGGCGGCCCGCGAGCCGCATGATCTGCTCGGCCTGCCGCGGCTCGCTCTCGATGAAGAGCAGCGCGTCGCTCTCGCGGTAGACGCGGGCCTTGAAGCTGCCGTGCGCGCCGAGCCGCATCCGCTCTTCGCGGCTGGGCAGATCCAGCATCTCCAGCCGGTCGAAGGCGATGCCCTGCGCCGCCAGCCATGCCTCGGTCTGCGGGCGGTACTTCTCGAGCCGGCTCGTCACCAGCATCCCGATCCGCTGCCTTGTCCGGCACAGCGGACGGGCGTTCAGCAGGAAGTCGAGGTAGGCCGGCCCGTCGTCGTTCTCGGCTTCGGTCGGGTCATGGCAGAGGATGCCGTCGATATCGACGCAGCAGCGGGCCAGGAACTTGTGATGCATCGCGTTCCACTGGAACATCCGCGGCTGCGGCACCGTCTCGAAGATCAGGTCGGCCTCGGCATGGCGGGGACGGAGCCCATAGACGGCCGCGTAGAGAACGCCCTCTCCCCGCCCGGCGGCTGACACGCGATCGCGGGCCTCCTGCATGGCGATGCCCGAGCTGAGGCTGTCCTCGAGCACGAGGATCCGCCGCTCGGCCCCCACGGCGGGCGTGCGTCTCTCGAGGAAGTCGTCGAGCGCCACCACCGGCAGGCCGAGGGCCGATCCCAGCATCTGGGCAGCGAGAAGCCCGCTCCGCGGCACGCCCACCACGAGGTCGAGATCCCGCGGCAGCCGGTGCAGGTTCCGCAGGACGGTGCGGTTCATGTCGGCGATCGAGCGGTAGTTCATGCGGCGTCTCCAGATCGGGGCAACAGGCCAGAGATGGCCTCGCAGCGGCGGCTGTCCAGTCTTGCCCGACGGGCGTGCGCCAATTCCGGCGCAGGGGCCCATCGGCTCCTGTCAGGCGGCCGTCAGCGGTTCGGCCTCGGCCGAACCCGGCATTCGGACGGGAAAGGACAGCTCGCACCGGCTGCCGCCTCCCGATCGTGCGCCGACGACAAGCTGTCCGCCGATCTGTTCGGCGAACTGGCGCGCGATGGACAGCCCGAGGCTGGTGCTCGCGCGGTTCGAGAAGCCCTCGGGCAGCCCGGCCCCATCATCCTCGATGACGAGAAGCGCGCCGCCATGCGCCACGGACAGACGGATCAGGATCGTGCCCGACGCGCCACCGGCAAAGCCGTGTTCGCAGGCGTTCATCAGCAGCTCGCTCGTGACAAGGCCGAGCGGCATGGCCTGATCGGGTTCGGAGCGGAACGGTTCCAGCTCGAACCGGCAGGCGATGCGCGTGCCGGCGTCCATCGCCTCGATCGTGTCGGCCGCGAGCCCGCGGATATAGTCGCCGAGATCGACGGACTGGCGGGCGGGATCATGCAGCCGCCGCTGAAGGCGCGCCACCACCTCGAGGCGCGCCCGCGCATCGGCCAGCGCCGCCCGTGCCCTTGGGTCGACCAGCCGCCGCTCCTGCAGGCGCAGGAGGGCGCCCAGCGTCGAGATGTTGTTGGAGACGCGGTGCTGAAGCTCGTGGAACATGAGCGAGCGCGCATGGGCCAGGGCCGAACTGCGGGCCTCGGCCTTCGCCGTTCGATGCAGCGCCTCGGTCATCAGATGGATGAGCAGGATGTCGGTGATGGCGATGAAGACGAAGAAGAGCAGCGCCAGGAGCGCCGATGGCGAGAGGGCGAGGCTGCCCGTCGGCAGGATGAACCAGTACCAGGAGATCAGGCCCGTAACCACGGCCACCCCTGCCCCCGCGACGGCGCCGGCAAAGAAGGCCGTCAGGATGATCGCGGGGAAGAAGGTCACGAACGGGAAGCCCGTCGGCAGCACGTCGTGCACCGCAAACCGCAGCGCAGTCGAGATCCCGATGGCGCCCAGGGCGAACCAGACCCGATAGGTCAGGCTGCGTCGGGTGGCCCACCGCAACACGAACCGGTTCAGCCGATCCGGGAGTCTCGTCGTCAGAAGTCCCAAGATCCGACCCTTCGCTCGATGCGGCGAAGCTACAGGATGCGGGCGGCAATGCAACGGGGGCTACAGCGGTTTCTCCCGTGCCACGGTCACATGGCAGCGAGCCGCTCAGGCTTCCGGGAGCCCGTCCGCCGCGATCCGGCGCAGGGCCGTCTGGGCGAGGGCCATGTTCGTCCTGTCCTGCCGCAGCAGCAGGAACGCAAGGCCCGAAGACGCGGGCCGGATGACCAGCAGCAGATGCGGCCCGAGCCGCAGCGTCGTCTCCTCGACCGCCGCGCCGGCCGCCGCCTCGAGCGCGCCCTGCCCGTCGATGTAGCTGCGGATCGCCGGCGCAAGCTGCGCGGCACGGTGCCGCTCGGGCCCGAAGGCGAGACAGCCGCCATCGGGCCCCGTCAGGCCACCACAGACCAGCCCGGCGAGCGACGCGGCCACCTGCTCGATCTCCTGCCGCCGGGCAGCGACGGCGCGGCTCGCCCGATGGGTGTCGTGCGGCGGATCGGCGGGAAGCGAGGGCGTTTCCGGCGCCATGCGCCGTCGGCGCTCGGCCACCAGATCGGCGAGGATCTGCCCGCCCGAGGTCGCCCACGCATGATCGTCGGCCGCCGCGGCGCGGATCGTCTCGCGCCCGGCCTGGACGAAGGCCACCGCGGCGAAATGCGGGCCGGCCTCGCGCTGGACCCGCTCTTCGATGCGATCCCAGTCGGAGGCGCAGCGCAGCTTGTCGGCGCGCGAGAGGACGATCACCGCGCGCTCCCGCATGGGCGGGAGCTGCGACAGGATCGCCTTCTCGGACAGACGCCAGGCCTGCGAGGCGATCGAGACCCAGAGGAGAAGATCCGCCCCCGCCATCAGGGCCCGTGCCTCGTCGCCCACCTGTCCGTCGCACGGGAACGGCAGTTCGACCAGTTCCACACCCTCGATATGGGGTGCCTTCACCAGCACCTCGCAGAGACCGGCGCCGCCGAAGTCGGTCGTCTCGTCCAGCACCGCCGCCTGCTCGGTTCCTCCGCTGCCGTGATGAAGGAGGACCGCCCCCGCCCCTTCCCACGCATGGCGGACAAGGAACGCGGGACGCGACGCCTGCCGCGAGAGCATCGGCAACACGGGCTGACGCAGGATCGCGTTGATGACGCTGGATTTGCCCGACCGGAACTCGCCCGCCACCACCACGCGCAGTCTCGGTCGGGCACCGGAGCGAGCGGGCGCGGGGTCGAGGTCCGGCAGGGGCTGGCCCAGGAACATCCTGTTCAGGCCGCAGCCGCGAGGTGCGACCGGGACAGACGGCTGTCGCTGATGGCGAGGAGTTGCAGCCGACGCTCGAGCACCTCCATCCGGCTTTGCAGCCGGTGGGACATCTGCGCCCCGCGCGACGGATCCGCGGCGAGCTGCGCCAACACCGACGAGTCGCTGCGCAGCCTCTGCGCCCGCTCGGCGATGGCCTTGTCCACCATCGACAGGATGATCTGGATCCTCTCCTTGCCGGCCATGACCCGCTCGGCCTGCGCCTCGGTCGCGGCCTGCATGATCTTGTGCGACCAGGGCAGCAGTTCCGCCAGCGTGATCCGGCGCAGCGCCTCGAAGGTCTTCGGCACGTCGATGCCGGGGCGACGCCAGAAGGCCCAGCCGCGGGCCGCGATCACATCGACCGTGAGGGCCCTGCGCGAGAGCGTGAGGGCGGTGGTGAACTCGTCATGCGGCAGGCCCCGCAGCGTCACGCCCTCGGCGATGCCCTCGAACCGCTCGCCCGCAAGGCTGGCCGCGCTGACGAGGCAGTCGTTCAGCGCCCTGTCCACCGCGGCGCGGGTGCGGCGGAACGTGTCGGTGACATCCCGGTCGAGATGCCCGCCGAGCGCCGCAAGATCCACCGCCACCGGCCCCCGCTCTCCGCCCGAGGCGCGGCCGGCCAGTGCCGCCCGTTGCTCTTCGACAAAGGCGCGGATCGTCGTCTCGAGGGCCTGCTGCATCATGGCCGCCGATCGCACAAGGATGCGGTCGGTCGCGGCGGTCATGGCTTCGAACCGCTCCTCAAGCCGGCGGCGCAGGTCCGAAAGCTGCGCCATCTCGGCCCGGATCTCCGTCAGGAAGCGCGCCGCGCCTTGACCGCTCACGGATTCGACCTGCCGGGCCACCGAGTCCCGCTCGCGCTTGCAGAGCGCGATCAGCGCGCCGACCTCGGAACGCAGTTCCTCGTGGATCGAGGCGAGCTGCCGATAGCCCGCGCCGAGGTCGATCAGGCTGCCCAGCGTCTGCTTCACCTCGCCCACGCCCGAGGCGAGCATCAACCGTTCGGCTTGTCCCGTTGGCACCTCGCCGTAGCGGTCGAGCAGGAAGCGACGGAGCCCCGCATCATCCACCCCGGCCCGGAGCGCCCGGGCCTCGGCATCCTCGCGCTGCGCAAGCTCTGCCAGCCAGGCGCTGCCGGCATGGATCGAGAAGGCGGCCCCGGGGATCGCCGCCCGAAGCCGCGACGCGACGTCCGCCACCAGCCCATCGAGTTCCTCGTCCAGATCCTCAAGCTCGTCGATGCGATTGATGAAGACGATCACATTCTTCGCCCGCTCGGCCGAGAGCATCCGCATCAGCGCGATGTCCGCCTCGGTCAGCGGCTGGTGCGCCGAGAGGACGATGATGAAGATATCCGACCGATCCAGGCTGCGGCAGGTGAACTCGTCCCGCACGAGGAACGGATCGTTCACGCCCGGCGTGTCGGTCAGCACCACGGGCACGGCGAAACCCGGCAGGCGCAGATAGACCTCGGCCTCGCGCGTGATCGAGGCATAGCGGCCGAGCGCCTGGTTCCCCAGCCCCTCGTCGGCGCCCGGGCCTGCGCAGACGTAGCTTTGCAGCAGTTCCGGCGACAGGAAGTCGTAGGTGTGGGAGGTGCCCAGCAGCGTCGCATAGGCACGGCCCAGTCTGGCCTGCGCGCGGGCCTTCATCTCCTGGGCCTGCCGCAGCAGGATACTGCTGTCGAAGCCGGGCAGCATCTCCTCGGCCATGCGGCGCACCCGCGGATCACCGTTGACGATCTCGCCCCAGGACCGCTCGTCGAAGAAGCGGAACGAGGCCCCTTGCGGAGGATCGCCGGGCAGGTTGATGCGGAGGTTGGTGACGACCGAGGTCCAGGGATTGACGTCCGAGGGCAGAAGCCCGATCTCGCCGATGAAGGCATTGAGGAACGAGGATTTCCCCGCCTTCACCTGCCCGATGACGGCCACGCGCGCGGTCCAGCCGTCCAGCCGCGCAAGGAGGCGGGCGAAGGGCTCGCGTGAGTCGCGCCCCGCCGCCTCCTCGATCTCCGAGACGATGCGTCGGAGGCTCGCGATCTCCGTCTTCTGCAGCGCGCCAATGTCCATTCTGCCCTCCCGGCGGGTCACGCGGATCCGCGGCGGCGGCTGGTCGTCGGCGCGGACTGCAGACAGGCGCGGGCCCAGGTGAGGTCCAGTTCGGCGATCAGCTCGTCAATGCCCTCGAGGAGGGCATCGGGGTCGTTGGTGTCGAGCGTGGGCAGGATCTGTTCCCAGAGCATCCGGGCCGGGCCGAACATCATCGCCGGCGGTGTCGCGCGCTGAGGCCGGCGGACCGGCGCCGGATCGTCCTGCCGGTCGTCGGGGGCGAGCGCAGGTTCGGGAAGCGGATCCCCCGACCCTGCCGGTGCAGGATCGCATGCCAGAGGAGAAAGCCCGGGGGCCGCGTCAGCGGGCGGCGCCACCGGCGGCTCGCTGGCGGATGCGGCCATCCCGGCGGCCGGCGATGCGACGGGAAACAGCTCCTGCGCCTCGGTGCATGTGGCTGGCGTCGCCTCGGTCGGCAGATGAGTGGCGATGAGCGCAGAAAGATCCGCGTCCGGCGCGGGCTGGGCGGGCTCATCCGGCGGGGGCGGTTCCGCCGCCTCAAGCCGGTCGCGCAGGAGGGTCAGGACATCGCCGTCCACTTCCGCGACCCGAGGCCCTGCCGCCGGAGCGGAGGCAGCCGCGATCATGGCGCCGGTTTCGTCCGGGTCCGCCTCGGCCGTCCCGGTCCGGGCTTCCGGGAGCACACGGCCGGGCTCTGACACCTCTTCAAGGCCCCGCGTGTCTGCCACCTCGGCGTGTGAATCGACCGGCACGGCGCCATCGGCCTCCGCGTCCGCCGAAGGACGAAGCGCCTCGGGGGCGGCATGGGGGGCCCGGGTTACCAGGAGAAGCGGCTCGCTCGCGACGGGCCGCGTCCGGATGCGGCGTGGCATGATCCGCGGCGCGGCAAGGCCGTCTTCGGCCTGTGCCAGCGGAACCGGACGGGCGCGGCGGGGCAGTGCCGCGGATGCCTCGACCAGCGCGGCGCGAAGCTCTTCGACATCCGTCTCCGACAGGAACGAGGCCATGCGCACGGATGCAAACAGCCCCTCCGCCTCGCGCAGGACGCGGCGCATCACCTTGTCGCGGTCCTCGGGATCGGCCAGCTTGTCCGCCTGGGAAAGGAGCAGCAGGCCCGGCCCCGTCACCGCCTCGGGCAGAGACAGCCAGGCGGACCGTTCGCTCTGGCGCCAGGCCTGAACGGCCGGCGAGCACCAGACGATCATGTCGGCCTCGGCCACCATCCTCTCCCAGCTGGCGGCGGGGATGTTCGGATCCGAGTTCCCGGGCGTGTCGATCAGGTCGAACCGTTCCAGCAGCGGGTGCGGATGGCAGATCCGGCAATGGTGGATCCGATCGAGATCCACGGCCTTCACATGGGCCACCAGTTCGGGCACCGAGGCGAAGGCCTGCACCTGCCCGTCAAGCCGCACGCATTCGGGTGCGCCGCCGCCATGTCGTATCCAGACCGGCGGCATCGCGGTCGAGGTGACGGACGAGGGCAGGATCTCGTCACCCAGCAGGGCGTTCACGAGGCGCGTCTTGCCCGAGCTGAACTCGCCCGCAATCATGATGCGCGGCCGACCCTCGGCAGCGCAGGTCACATCCGCCGCCTCTCCGACGATCTGGGACAGTTCCAAGGGCAAGTTCATGCCGCTCCCCTTCTTGTCGCATCCTCAAGCGCGCCTGCCACGTCGGCCAGCGCCCCCTCCTGCCCGGCGGCCGGCCGCTCCATCGCATCGAGAACGGCCGCCACGAACTCGGTCTGCTTGCGGCAGAAGACGCACGCGGCCTCGGCGACCTCCTGGCAGAAACCGGCAAAGTCCTCCTGGCCCACCGCCTCGGTCAGGGGCAGCGTCTCGGCCATGATCAGGGCGCGGTAGCGATTGGCCCGATCCTCCGGCGACCCCCGCCGCTGGAAGAAGCGCCGCCACCAGGCCTCCTGCATGTCGAGCGAGATGGTCTGGGCGATGATCCCCGGCGCCTGCGGCACGGGCCCCTGCGGCAGGTGGAAGGCCACGCTTCCCTCCGGCACCCCGAGATCGCCGCAGAGCAACCGCGCGAAGCCTTCGGCCGCCTCGCCCGTGCAGTCGCCAAGCGCATCCCGGACCGTCTTGGCGGCGGCCAGGTAGGAAGAGCGGATCATCATGCGCAATGTGGTGGGATCGCAGCGCCAGCCCTCGGTCTCGCCATAGGCGGAGATGTGCGAGGCCAGTGCGCCGACGGCCCCTTCAACAAACTGCTCGTGCGCGCGGCCAAGCCGCTCGGCAAGCGCCGCCCGCGCCTCGACGATCCGCGCCTTGAGCCGCTCGTCGCACAGGCGGCCGATCTCCGCCGCCCGCGACTCGATCGCGGGACGATCGACCGCCGCCGGGGGCATCGCGCCGCTGCGCGCAACGATGTCCACCGTCTCGACTTCCGAGATCACGTTCCCGGTCTCGGCCTGGATGTCGGCCAGCATGGCCTGCCCCGGCCCCTCGACGATCCGGCGGGAAATCTCGGCATGAAGCGCAGGCACGCCCGACGCCTCGAAGGCCAGAGAGCGGAGATCGCGCGCCTCCGACCGCCCCGCCGTCCAGCCGCGCAGGGCGCGCCGGCTAGGCTCGGAGAGCGCGTCGCACCGATCCTCGAGCGCGCGCACCGCCCAGAGGGCGCTTCCGAAGAGGATGGTCATTCCGGCCCCGATCCGGGCCCGCTCGAGCGTGTGGCGGATCGCGTCCTCGATCTCGCGGCACTGCGCCACCGGATCGGCCAGTTCGTCGATGCGGTTGACGAAGATCAGCACCTCGCGCGCCTCGACATTGCCGATGATGCGCAGCAAGGCCATGTCCATCGTCGAGAGCGCCTGGTGCGCCGACAGGACGATCACGCAGACCCGGCTTTCGCTGATCGCGTTCAGCGTGATCTGCTCGCGCATCATGAAGGTGTCGTTCACGCCGGGCGTATCGCGGATGCAGAGGTTCTGCGGATAGCCCGGCAGATCGACGAAAAGATCCGCCGTCCTGGTGATGTCGGCATAGAAGCCCTGCGCGCGGCACTTCGAGTCGCCCGTGTCGCCGTAGCAGATGTAGCGGTCGATCACGTCGCTCGAGAGATCGGGGAAGGCGTGGCTGCTGCCGAGCAACCTCTCGAAATCCTGGCCAAGGCGAGCCTCGGTCGTGCCGCGCATCGCCATCACCTGCGCCCGGATCTGCTCGGCCTCGGACGCAAAGCCGGCCCGCCGCGCCATCTCGCCAAGGCGCCCGCCCGTGGTGACCAGCCGGTCCCATTCCAGCGCGTCGAAGAAGCGGAAGAGCGCCCGGGTCTCGAGCGGGCGGCGGGGCGAGTTCAGGTGAACGTTGGTGATGACCGAGGTCCAGGGATTGACGTCCGACGGCAGCAGGCCCGGCCGGCCGATCAGCGCGTTCAGAAGCGTGCTCTTGCCGGCCTTGACCTGACCCAGCACGCTGACCGAGGGCTCGAAGGCGTCGATCCGTTCGATGATGCGGTCAAGCTGCGCCCGAAGCGCCGGCGCCGCGTCTCCCGTAAGCTCCAGCAGGGCGTCGCGGATGCGGTTCAGGCCGGCCCAGTAGCTCTCGAGTTCATCAAACGCCGGCCGCCCCCCCGGCGGAACAACATCATCCCTGTCTGCAAAATCGCGCACATCCAATCTCCGCATTCGGGCATCACGTCGCCGGCCCGCACCCCAAGGCCGGCCCGCAGGCTTGCTGCTCCGCAGTCCGCATGCCTTCTCAGTCATGGGGGGGGAATGTGATGCAATTTGTGCGCAACCCCGGCAATTTGGAGACTGCAGGGGCAGGTCAGGGCCGCCGGAACGCGTGGCGCAACTGCATCGCAGGACAGGGATTCCCCCGCGCAGCCGGCGGGCACCGCCACAATGGCGCCATAGTCTCGCCGGTTTTCGGCCACGCGATCACGTGCCGGGATGGGCTAGACGGCTTCGGGGGATTCGGGCCTTGGCCGGAAATGGCTTCCCGCCCAGCCCCTTCCGGGGCAGAACTGCACCCGCGGGGGCGAGTTGCGGTTGTGGACTGAAGGTGTCCTGCTTCCGAGTGGGCGGGCCTTCCTGCGCAAGAAGGGGCGGCGCCGGCCGGGCACCGCCCCATGTCAGAAAACAGCTACAAGTGGCTGTGAGGCATGAACAATCGTCGGAGCCTTGAAGATCAGGCGGCCAGCGCCTCGACGGCGGCTTCGGCGCGGGCAAGGGACTCCTCCGCCCCGAACACCATGCGGTCGGCAGCCACGAACTCGACATCGGTGATGCCGAAGAAGCCCAGGATCTGACGCAGCCAGCCCGAGGCATGATCAAGCTCGGACCCGAGCGGCGTGCCGTCAGAGGTGAAGGCCACGATCGCGCGCTTGCCGGTCAGCAGGCCGACAGGTCCGGTCTCGGTATAGACAAAGCTCTCGCCGCGCCGGGCGATATGGTCCACCCAGCTCTTGAGCTGCGCGGGCGGGGCGAAGTTGTACACCGGCAGCGCGATCACGAGGATGTCGGCCGCCTTGACCTCGGCCAGGATCGCATCCGCCTCGCGAGCCGTCTCTGCCTGCTCGGCCGTCCGCTCTTCGGGCGCGGTGAAGACCGAGCCGAGCCAGGCGCCGTCGATCTGGCGGATCCCCTGCGCGAGGTCGCGCGAGACGACGTTGGCGGAGGGATGGGCCGCCAGGAGCCGCTCGACGATGCGGCTGGTCAGGCGACGCGACACGGCGGCCTCGCCCTTGATGGAACTGTCGATGCGCAGGATGTTGGTCATGGCGATACCTCTCTGGGGTGTGGTGCTGCACATGGTTGATCGAGCGGCGGCCGACAACTTGCGCAGATGCGCGGGTCCTGTGCACGGAAGAACAAGCCGGAGCATGGGCCTGCCTCTGCGTGCGGCGGGGCCGGGCGCGCGCGGCAGGGGGTGATGGCTGCCAAACCGCAGCCATCATGCGGCAGAAGGTCCTGATCGCCGGTGCTGCGCCGCGGCGACGGGCGCGCTAGGATCGGGCATGGTTTCGCCGCCTCCCCACGCCCGTCCCCATTCGGAATGGCTTGCGCATCTGCCGCGCGGCCATGGCCGGCGATACCGGCCCGGAGAGAGCATCGCGCGCCCCGAGCAGCCCACGAACCGCGTCTTCCTGCTCGACAGCGGGCTGGCGCGGATCTGTCTCAACGCGGCCTCGAAGGAGCTGGTGCTGGGCTACCTCCGCCCCGGCGGCTTCTACGTGACCCACACCCGCGCCTGGGTCGAGGCGCTCGAGCCCTGCGAGGTGGTGAGCTGGCCGGTCGAAGACATGCTGGAGCTTGTCACCCGCGAACCCGAGCTGGGGCTTGCCGCCTTCCGCGAGGTGGGCCGCATCCTTCACGGCGCGCTGAGCCTGATCGAGGACCTGGCCTTTCGCCCGGTCGAATCGCGCCTGGCCCGGTTCCTCCTCGCGGAGCGGCAGACCCAGGGCACCGACCGCATCCGGCTGATCGAGACGACCGAGGCCCTCGCCTGCGCGCTCGGGACGACGCGGCAGACGCTGTCCACCCTGCTCAACCGGCTGGTGCGCGAGTGCGTCATCGCCCGCCCCGACCGGCGACACATCCAGATCCTTCTCCCGGCCCGGCTCGAGGAGATGAGCGAACTGTCATCCGGCTGACAGATCCTGCGGTGCCTTTCCGCTAGCTTGCCTGCACCGTCCGAACCGGGAGCCGCCATGAACGACCACACCCCCGATCGCTATGTCACCTTCCTGGGCATCGACTGCGATGCCAAGGCGGACCGCATGATGGAGATGCTCAGCGCGCGGCTGGCATCGACCGACTCGCCATGGGTGCGCTACTTCGAACAGAAGCTGGCCGAGAAGGCGCGCATGGCGACGGACAACCTCCATTTTGTCGGCAGCCAGATCAACAGCCTCTACAGCTTCTTCGAGGAAGCCGAGGACGAGGAAGGGCTCGACCTGCTCTGGCACCTCGAGCACAACTGCTGCTGACATCATCCGCCTGAACACCCCGCTGCGGGCCGGGATCGGACGCGAAGCTGTCACGGCAAGAATCCTGCCCGTCCCTTACGACGGCGCCGCCTCGCGCGGCGACCCTCGGCCCGTCCCTCCCGGCCAATCCGACGGCCCCGAAGGCGTCCCGCTCGACCGCAGGATGCCCGCAGGATGAGAATCCGCAACCCCCGCGTGCAGAACCACTTTTTTTGGACAGGGCCATGTGGGGATTGGTTGACTCTCCCATGGCAGTCATGAAACCTGCCGTTCAGGTGGGGCAAGAGGCTATTCGGATTAACCAATATAGCCTTTGGTATGGATTTCCGGTCGGCGACATTTCGCGCCGATGTGTTCCTGGAGGATTATTTTCATGACGAAGTTTTCCAATTTCAGCACCAATGCCGATCGCCAACCGGCGCCGGTTCATGTCGCTGTCGTGGATGCGATGAGCGAATTCTGCGACGCGCTTCAGGGGCGGCACACGCTGGGCGAGGCGCTCGCCCATCTTGTGCGCAGCGTCGGAGCGGAATGCGGCATGGTGGTGCGCTCGAGACTGGGCGGAAAGCCGCAACGGGTTGCCGTCCATGACGAACGGCGCGGCGAGCCCGTCCGGCCCCTGGTGGCCTCATATGCCGCGGACCATTTCGGCGCGGCGCTCGAGAATGCGCGCCCCGGCAGCCTCTGGCTCGGATCCTCGGTGACGGGCGACGGAACGCTGGCCGATTGGCAGGGCGCGCGCCGGATGCGGGAATTTGCGGTGCTCATCCTGGCCTCCAGCCCCTCGGCCCGCGATCATGTCGAACTGCATTTCCGGCAGGAGCCTCTTCCGTCGCTGAGCGCGGCGATCGAGGCGATGCTGCCGACGCTCGTGCGGGCCTGGGCCAAGCGCCAGGCGGGCCTCGTGAGCCAGGCCATCGCCGGCCACCGCACCCGCGCCGATGTCACCTCCGGCAAGCCCATCCTGGGCGAGGCCAACCCGGCCCAGCTCAGCCGGGCCGAGTTCCGGGTGTGCCTGCTGCTCAGCCGCGGGCTTCCGGTGGAGGGCGTCTCGGCCGAGCTGGGTCTTGCCCGCTCCACCGTGCGTTCTCACCTGCGGAGCATCCATTGCAAGACCGGCACGTCCTCGCTGGCCGAACTCGTGTTCCGGCTGCTCGAGACGGGCGATCCCGAGCCGGCGGGCGGCTTCCGCCGCCTGTGACGGCGCGGCGGGCGGGTTGCGGAGGTCTGGCGCAGGATCCGCCTGCCCGAGAGACCCCCCCCCCCCGCGCGCATCAAGGGCTGGGGGCAGGCCGCGGAACTTCCAGCCCTGCCTTCGGCGTTGAAAGGGCTTGCCGCGCGAGCGCAGGACCGGTCTGCTGGTCCGCCTTCCTCTGACGGAGACATCCGACGTGACTTCCGAAACCAGCGTCTTCGATCCCCCGGAAGGAGTGCTGCGCGCCACGGCAAGCCGGGGCGCCGTGGCGACCATCGCCTCGCAGGGGGCGCTGATGCTGACCCAGATCGGCTCGGTCGTGATCCTCTCGCGGCTGCTCTCGCCCGAGGATTTCGGCCTTGTCGCGATGTGCACGCCCGTCATCGCGCTGCTGATGATGCTTCAGGATTTCGGCCTGCTGGCCGCGACGGTCCAGAAGCAGGGGCTGAAGACCGAGGAGGTGAACTTCCTCTTCTGGATCAATGTCGCGCTGAGTGTCTCGCTCACGCTGATCCTGCTGGCGACCTCGCCGCTGGTGGCGATGTTCTACCAGGAGCCGCGGGTGGGGCCGCTGATTGCGGCGCTCTCGGTCACGATCGCGCTGAACGGGCTGGGGGCCCAGCACGCGGCGCTGCTGATCCGGCGGATGCAATATGTGCGCCTCGGCTTCATCCAGGTCGCAGGGGCCGTGCTGTCGCTGGCGACCGCCGCCATCTGGGCCTGGATTGATCCGAGCCCGTGGGCGCTGTTCGGCGGGGCTCTGGTGGGAACGCTCGTGCCGACGCTCGGCATGTGGCTCGGCTCGCGCTGGCGGCCGGGGCCGCCACGGCGCATCGAGGGGTGGCGGCCGCTCCTGAACTTCGGCGCGGGCGTCACCGGGTTCAATTTCGCCAACTTCTTCTCGATGAACGTGGACAAGGTGGTCATCGGCCGGGCCTTCGGCGGCGAGTCGCTGGGCTACTACGACCGGGCCTTCAAGCTGGTTCTGATGCCCTCGAACTCGATCTTCAACCCGCTTGCGCGGGTGATGGTGCCTGCCCTGTCCCGCCTTCAGGACGAGCCGGACCGCTATCGGAGCGCCTATCTCCGGGTCGCGGGGCTGCTGCTCTTCCTTCTGCTGCCGATGATGGCCTGCGCGGCCGCCTTTGCCGACATCGTGATCCCGCTGGCCTTCGGCCAGAACTGGGATGGCAGCGTGGCGATCTTCACCGCGCTCGGGATCGCCGGCCTTGTGCAGCCGCTGAACAATGTGGCGGGCTGGCTGTTCCTCAGTCAGGGCCGGTCGAGGGACTTCTTCCACTCGGGCCTGATCCACGCCCTCTTTGTCGGCACGGCGGTGCTGGCGGGCCTGCCGTTCGGGCTGGTCGGGGTCGTCGTTGCCGTGGCGATCGCCGAATATCTGAAGGTGCCGGCGATCTGGGCCCTGACCTGCCGCAGCGGCCCGATCCGCTATCGCGACATGATCCGCAGCGTGGGACCGCTGGTTCTGTCGGTGCATTTGGTCATGGGGCTGCTTTGGCTCGCCAAGCCCCACCTCCCCGGTCCGGGCCTTGCGGCGCTGCTGCAGGGGGGCCTTTTGTCCTATGCGCTGACGGCCCTGATGATCTCGACCACATCGGCCGGGCGCGAGACGCTGCGCGAGGGTTGGCGGCTTGTGGCCGAGAAGATGCCCCTGCGGCGCCGGATGGTGGCCGGGACGTGATCGCCGCCCGCGTCAGGCCTGGCGGAGGAACCCGGCAAGCAGCCCGTTCGCTCCGGCCGTGACGTCGGCCCAGGTGGCGAGGAAGCCTTCCGGCCCGCCGTAGTAGGGATCGGCCACCGGCTGGCCGGCCCGCCCCGGGACGTGATCGAGCAGAAGCGACAGCCGGGCCCGAGCGCCCGACGGCCGCAGCCGGCGCAGTTCCGCGAGGTTTTCCAGATCCAGCGCCACGAGATGGTCGAATTCGACGAAGTCCGTCCGATGGACCTGCCGCGCGCGGTAATGGCCGATGTCGATGCCGTGCGCCCGCGCGACCTGCTGCGCCCGAGGATCGGGGGCCTCGCCCGCATGCCAGCCGCCGATCCCCGCGCTGTCCACCTGCAGGCTCACGCCTCGCCCGTCGGCGGCTGAGCGAAGCGCAGCCTCGGCAAGCGGAGAGCGGCAGATATTGCCGAGGCAGATGAAGAGAACGCTGGGAAGCTGCGTCATGATACCTCCGTGGGATTGTGCATCCTAGGTGGATCAGTCAGCATGATCAAGAGCTTGCGGGTTAACGCAGGGTCAGGGCGACGGGTGGGATACCCGCCGCGCGAACCTCAGGCTTGTGGGCGGAGGGTCGGCAGACGGCAGAAGGAGAAGGCCGCCGCCCATCCCATCAGGTAGCCGCCGAGATGCGCCTCCCACGCGAGCCCGCCCTGCAGGAAGACAAAGAGCGCAATGTTGGCCACGATCAGGCCCCCGACCGTCCCGAGCACCGGCCGCAGCGACAGGCCGCGGGCGCGGCGGCGCTGGAACTCCCACGCGTTCCAGAGCCCGAAGAAGCCGAAGGCCGCGCCCGACGCGCCGATCATCGGCCCGTGGGACATCGAGATCAGGCCGAAGGCAGCCCCGCCCGCGATGGCCGACAAGGCAAAGAGCAGGAACAGACGCACGCGCCCCACGCGTTCGCCGATGACCTTTCCCAGCGAGAGCAGGATCACGCCGTTCATCACCAGATGAAGCAGGTTCGCATGAAGGAAGGCGTGCGTCAGGAACATGGCCTCGCGCTGGAACGGGTAGAGTTCCCCGGCCCCCGGCGCAAGCAACGGCGGCCAGAAGGCACCCAGCAGGATGGCGATGCTCCGCAGTCGAGGCTCGCCGATCCAGCCCGATTCAGCGGCGGTCAGCAGCAGCTCGATCGCGGCAAGAAGCCCCACGAGCGCCCAGACGAAGCCGGGGGCACCGGACGAGGAGGACGAGGATGGGCCGGTGCGGTGGTTCTGCGGCTGCGACATGGAGATCACATAGGCCCCCATGCCCGCGCCGCCAAGGGCCTGCCGCACGCGATACGCGCGCCGCGGCCGACCGGGCCGCCTCCCTCCGCAGACGCGGCGGGCTGCAAAGGCAAAAAGACCCCGGACAGCGATCGCCATCCGGGGCCCGCCTGCAGGGTCGGCCAGCCTTAGTCCGCCGTGGCCTGAAGCCTTGCAATCTCGTCCTTGAGGTGCAGCTTCTCTTTCTTCATCGACTGGATTTCCAGATCATCGACGCCATGATCGCGCGCGGCCGCGGTGATCGCCTCGTCCAGCTCGTCATGCCGGCGCTGAAGCGTGGAAATGTGGGTCTCGACGGTCATCTGGCTCCTCCTTGCAACGGGTCTTTCTTCTGACGTGGGCATTTTATGGCCACCCACAAGAGGCGCCGGCGGTTTCTTTTCAGGCCCCTGCGCCGCCGTCCATCCCGGGCTCTCGCCAAAGCCCGAACCGCCCCTAGATCCCCGGCAAGGTCCCGGAGGTTCAGGTGCGATTTCTTCTGTCCAGTCTTGGCGTTCTGTCCGTGGGGCTTCTGGTCCTCGGGGTCTGGTGGTTCGTGCAACATTCGGTCGGCCGCGGCCTGAGCCTTGCAACCCCGGCAGAGCAGGCCGGATCGCGCCTGTTCCACCCCGAGGCGATGGCGGCGACCGCGGCGATCTACGGCCACATGATCCTGGGGGGACTGCTCACCCTTCTTGCGCCGCTGCAACTGCTCGGGCCGGTGCGACGAGCGGTGCCGCGGGTGCACCGGATGCTTGGTCGCCTCGTGGCGGGGCTGGCGCTCGCCACGGGGGCCGGAGGGCTCGCCTACATCCTCTCGCAAGGCACGGTGGGCGGCCCGTGGATGAGCCTCGGCTTCGGCCTTTACGGCGTCCTGCTCATGATTGCGGCGGTGCGCACGGTGCAATTGGCCCGGCGCCGCGATCCCGCGCACCGCGCCTGGGCGGGGCGGCTGGTGATCCTGGCGCTCGCCTCCTGGATCTACCGGATGCACTACGGGCTCTGGCACGCCTTCACCGGGGGCGTCGCCACGAGCGACGATTTCAGCGGCACCTTCGACCGCATTCAGGTCTTTGCCTTCTACCTGCCCTACCTCGCGCTCTTCGAGGCGGTCCGCCTGCTCTGGCCCTCGCGGCGAAGGTCCGTGCGGCTGGCCGAGGGACGGGCGGCGCCGGGACGGGCCTGAGGGCGTCACAGGGGCGGTCGAACCTCCGCCCCACCCTCCGCACCTGCGGCACATCCGCCCGAAGCCGGACTCATTCAGCTTTTTGATTGCAGTCAACGACAAATCCGGATTCCTTGGGCAAAGGGGCATTCTGTTTTGCCCGGAGTGCAAGATGCGATTGACCAAGTTCAGCGACTATGCCCTGCGGGTCCTGCTCTATGCGGCCAGCATCGAGGACGGCCGGCTGGTGACGATCGGCGAGACCGCCTCGATCTATGGGATCTCGCAGGGGCACCTGAAGAAGGTGGTGATGAGCCTTATCCATGCGGGCTTCCTGCAGGGCACCCGCGGCCGCACGGGCGGCTTCCGTCTCGCCCGCCCCGCCAACGAGATCCGCCTCGGCGAGGTGCTGCGCGCCACAGAGACCGACTTTGCGCTGGTCGAGTGCTTCCAGCAGGGCAACGCCTGCTGCATCAGCCGGCCGTGCCGGCTGCCGCCGATCTTCGCCAAGGCGGTCAAGTCCTTCATGGACACGCTGGATCAGTTCACCATCGCCGATGTGATGATGGCCCCCGAGCAGTTCGGCCTCGAGGCGGAACGGGCCTAGCGCCGGCTTGTCCGCACCAGCGCGACGGTGAAGATCACCAGCGCGACCCAGATCATCGGGAAGGCGATGGCCTCGGCCCGCCCGAACGCCTCGCCGAAGACGAAGACCGCGGTGAGGAAAATCAGCGTCGGCGCCACATACTGCAGGAAGCCGATGGTCGAGAGCTTCAGCAGCTTGGCGCCGTTGGCATAGAGCATGAGCGGGGTGGCCGTGACGAGCCCCGTCCCGAAGAGAAGCGCCTGATCGGCGAGGCTGCCGTGCAGGAAGTGCCCCTCGCCGCGGCTCTCGACCCATCCCACCACGGCCAGCGCGGGCACAAGCAGGATCAGCACCTCGAGCAGGAACCCCTGGTTCGGACCGAGAGGCAGCGACTTCTTGAGGTAGGCGTAGCCGCCCCACGTCAGGGTGAGGCTGATGGCGACGAAGGGAAGCCGCCCGGCCTCGACCGTCAGGACCACCACCGCGGCCACGGCGAGTGCGATGGCCGCCAGTTGCAGCCGCCCGAGGCGCTCTCCCAGCAGGACGGCGCCGAGGAACACGCTGAAGAGCGGGTTGATGTAGTAGCCAAGGGCGGTATCCAGCGCGTGCCCCGCCCCGATCGCCCAGACATAGATCCCCCAGTTGACCGAGATGAGCGCCGCGGTGGCCGCCGCCATCAGCAGAAGCTTGGGCGACCGCAGCGCGGCCTGCAACTCGGACAGCCGACCCAGCGCCGCCAGCACCGCCAGCGCCACCGGCACCGACCAGATCACCCGATGCGCCACCACCTCATAGGCCGGCACATGCGCCAGAGCCTTCATGTAGATCGGCATGAAGCCCCAGAGCAGGTAGGCGGACAGGGCAAAGGCCATGCCGCGCGGGCTGTCCTCGTTGTGGGGAAGGGTCAGGTCGCTCATCGGCTCATCCTTGGGAATCCTTCCGCCATACAGGAGGCGCAACGCGGCGCCAATCCGTTATCGTGACCTCATCCATCGCATTTGCTGATGAGAGGAGGGCGACCCATCCCCGGCGCGACGCGCCATCTCGTCGCAGAGGCTTGACAGTCATTCCGCCAATCGCCGGCTTCGCAGCCGGGGAAATGGGCAGGTTGACGGTACCGCGCCCGACCGTTAGGCCCACCAATGCCGAGAGAAAAGATCAACCTTCTGATTTCCCGCGTATTATTGCCTTCCCGCTCGGTCAGGCCCATCATGGCTCGAGGCGGCGGCGACTCGTTGGCGCCGCCTGACGGGTGGTGAAAGCGGGTGCCGCTGCTGCCAGCCTGCCGACGGGCGGCATGAGGCCGAGAGCCTCAAGGGATCAGGAAAGGACGGACATGAAGGGCGACGACAAGGTCATAGACTATCTCAACCGGGCGCTGCGGTCGGAACTGACAGCGGTCAGCCAGTACTGGCTGCACTACCGTCTCCAGGAGGACTGGGGCTTTGGCGCCATCGCCGACAAGTCGCGCGAGGAGAGCATCGAAGAGATGCATCACGCCGACCGGCTGATCGCGCGGATCATCTTCCTCGAAGGCCACCCGAACCTGCAGGCTCTGGATCCGCTGCGCATCGGCCAGAACCTGCGCGAGACGATGGAGGCCGACCTCGCCGCGGAACATGACGCCCGGACCCTCTACATCGAGGCGCGCGACCACTGCGACAGCGTGGGCGACTACGTCTCGAAGGTGCTGTTCGAGGAGCTGATCGCCGACGAGGAAGGTCACATCGACTTCCTCGAAACGCAGCTCGGGCTGATGGACACGATCGGCGTGCAGAATTACGGCATGCTCAACGCCAAGCCTGCCGACAAGGCGGAAGGCGACGCGCACTGAGTTCCTGCGGGCAACCGCGGTCTCCGCGGTTGCCCCCGATCCCGGCAAGGCCCTTCACGCAGCGTCAGAGCCCGATGAAGGCCCGGGGATCCGTTATCGTCCTTCGTTCCGAACCGATGGCAGCAGCGATTTTCATGCGCGGCCAGGTGCTGAATTTTCGCAACAACGGAAAAGCCCTTGAATAAATCCCGCAATTCAAGGCAATATAATGCTGATCCATGTCATATTGAAAACGCGACCCATCCTGGCACCCCGCGGCGGCCAGTTCTTTCGTCTGTATTGGCCTATGCGAACGTCTGGTTCGCACTGCCTCTTGGGTGGGATTATTTACAGAATACCGCCATGCAGATAAGAGGAGCCGATTGTCTTTTGCTGTTTTCGGAGTGCCCATGGCACGGATTGCGACTGAGCCGGAATCTGAGCCGGTACCCCTGAGCAAGTGGCTCTGGCGCTCCTATCTGAAGGCGGCACTCGTCCCGCTCCTGCTGATCGAATTCGGCTTCATCGGGGTCTATCTCTTGACGAGCCAGGTGGTCTATGACCGCAGCGCCTCGGCGATCACGCGCATCTCGACGACGATGCTGCGCGACGACTCGATCCGCGAGGCCAACATCATCGCCCACCGCCTTCAGAGCATCAGTGCCGCCACCCAGATCTATGCCGATGAATCCGGCCGCGCCCTCGCCACTCCCGCTGACGTTCCCGAGTCGTTGAAGGCCATGCACGGCTATTCGCCGGATGGTGTCTTCTACACCAAGAAGGACACCGGCGGATCGGCGGTCTTCTATTCCGGTGTCGTCCCGATCGGCGAGGCGGAACAGGAAAAGGTCTGGCGCACCGTCCGGCTGGATCCGCTGATGAAATCCATCAAGGAGAGCGATTCGCTCATTTCGCAACTCTATCTCAATACCTGGGATTCCTATAACCGGATCTATCCCTACTTCGACGTGCTGAACATCTACGCGCCGAAGATGGATATCCCCACCTACAACTTCTACTACGAGGCCGACGACGTTCACAATCCGGCCCGAAAGCCGGTCTGGACCGACGCCTATGTCGACCCCGCGGGCGATGGCTGGATGGTCTCGTCGATCGCGCCCGTCCATGGCCCGGAAAAGCTCGAGGCCGTCGTGGGCATCGACGTCACGGTCAAGACGATCGTCGAGCAGGTGCTCAACATCAAGCTGCCCGGTGACGGCTTTGCCATCCTGATCGGTCGCGACGGCACGATCCTCGCCCTGCCGCCCGAGGGCGAGGACGATCTCGGCGTGAACGAGCTGATCGGCCACAGCTATGCCGAGGCGATCCTGCAGGACACGTTCAAGCCGGCCGAGTTCAACATCTTCCGCCGCCCGGACCTGTCGGCCATCGCGCTCGAGATGCAGTCGCAGCCATCGGGCGTCCAGCGCGTCGAGTTGCAGGAGCCGATGATCGCCGCCTGGTCCACCATCGCAGGCCCCAACTGGCGGCTCCTGCTGTTGAGCAGCGAGAAGAGCCTGCTGGCCGAAGCCACCAACCTGCGCAGCCAGCTCGGGTTCGTCAGCACGATCATGGTGGCGATCCTTGTCCTGTTCTATGCCGTCTTCTTTGCCTACCTCTGGCGGCGGTCCATCACGATGAGCGCCCGCGTCGCGCGGCCGCTTGCCGATCTCGAGCAGCGCATGGTGCTGATCAGCGAGGGCAACACCGTTCCGCCCTCGCCGCCCTTCGCGATCCGCGAGCTTCAGACGGTGGGCGAGCATCTGGCCACGATGGGCGACAAGCTCGACGCGGCGAACCGGGCCAAGTCGAACTTCCTCTCGGCCATGAGCCACGAGCTGAGGACCCCCCTGACGGCCATCATCGGCTATGCCGAGCTTCTGGAGGCGTCGGAGGGTCGCAAGCTCGAGGGAGAGCGGATGAACCATGTCCGGGCCATTTCCTCCTCGGGGTGGAGCCTGGTGAAGCTTGTCGATGCGGTGCTCGAACTCAGCCGCCTGGATCACAAGGATCTGCGGCTCTCCACCCGTTCGCTGGACCTTGCCCCCCTCGTGCGGGAAGCCTGCGAGCGTGCACGCCCCGATGCCGACCGGATGCAGGTCACGCTGCGAATCGACGAACCGGACGAGCCGCTGCCGTCGGTGATCGGCGATCCGGGAATGCTGCGGCGCATCCTCGATCAGCTCCTGTCGAACGCGGTGAAATACAACGTGCCGGGCGGCCGGGTCGATGTCGGTTTCGACCTCGCCTCTCCCGACAGCGTGGCGCTTGAGGTCCGCGACACGGGGCTGGGCATCGCGCAGGATCGGCAGTCGGATGTCTTCAAGGCCTTCCAGCGGCTGGGGCACGAGAACGGTGCGATCAGCGGCGCCGGCATCGGCATGACCATCGCCCAGCGACTGGCCGAAGTCACCGGCTGCAACCTGCACTTCGAGAGTGAGCCCGGCAAGGGGTCGACCTTCGTGTTGCGCATTCCCCGCACCCGGCAGGGCCGTGTCTGATGATGACGGCCCGGCCGCGCACGCCACCTCTTGCCAATCCGCACGGCGCGGGCCAGCCTGCGCCGCATGGACAGTGAATTTCTCATCATCGGCGGTGGCATAGCCGGCGTATCCGCGGCAGCCCGCCTCTCGGAGCTGGGCTCGGTGACGCTGCTCGAAGCCGAGGAGGCGCTCGCGCATCATGCGTCGGGCCGTTCAGCCGCCCTGTATGAGCCACGCTACGGCCGGCCGTCGGTGGTCGAACTCTCGCTCGCATCCGGTGACTTCTTCCACGGGGCCGAAGGCGTCCTTTCGCCCCGCGGCCTTCTCGTCGTGGGACGCGAGCACGAGCGCGCACGGTTCGAGGCCGAGGCGCAGGGGATGCACCTGGAACGCATCCCGGCCGAGGCGGCCAGGGCCGAGGTTCCGATCCTGCGCCCCGACATCACGCTGGCCGCCCGCGCGAGCCACGCCCATGACATCGACACCGACCTCCTGCTCCAGCGGTTCGCCCGCGAGGCGCGCGGACGGGGCGCGCAGATCCGCACGAAGGCGCGGGTGAGCGCCATCGCGCGCGACGGCACCGGCTGGCGCGTCAGCGCGGATCAGGAGTATCGCGGACGGATTCTCGTGAACGCCGCCGGCGCCTGGGCGGACCAGGTGGCCGCGATGGCCGGGGTGCGCCCGCTGGGGCTGGTCCCCTATCGCCGGTCGATGGCCCGGATCCCGGCGCCGGGCGGTCACGATGTCTCGCGCTGGCCCATGATCTTCGGCGTCGGCGAAAGCTGGTATGCCAAGCCCGACGCGGGCGCGCTCATCGTCTCACCCGCCGACGAGGACCCGCAGGAGCCGCACGACGCCTGGGCCGACGACAT
This sequence comes from Cereibacter azotoformans, assembly GCF_021391315.1. Lineage (NCBI taxonomy): Bacteria > Pseudomonadati > Pseudomonadota > Alphaproteobacteria > Rhodobacterales > Paracoccaceae > Cereibacter > Cereibacter azotoformans. The sequence goes on from NZ_CP090022.1 coordinate 63,233, forward strand.
GGTGCTGGCCGAGGGGCTCGCCCGGTACGAGGAGATGGTGACCGAGCCTGTCACACGCCTGCTCGCCTCCTGGGCGGGGCTGCGGACCTTTGCCCCCGACCGTGTGCTCGTGATCGGAGAGGATCCGGCCGCGCCCGGTTTCTTCTGGCTGGCCGGGCAGGGCGGATATGGTTTCCAGACCTGCCCCGCCGCAAGCCGCCTTGTCGCGGACCTCGCGGGCGGGCGTCCGCCCGAGGTGTCGGCCGCGCTCGTGGCGGCCCTGTCGCCCGCACGCTTCGGCTAAGGCTGTGCCTTCCTGATTCCGTCGCCCGGCCATCCCGGCCGCGGTGAGCGATGAGACGCCTGCGCCGCGCCCGGCGGCCGCAGGTATGCCGGCTGCACAGAAAATGCGCCTGCAGCGAATCCGTTGATCCATATCAAGGCTGCGAGGGCACGGCGCCGATACTTCCCGGCAAAGAGGTAGAACGCCTCAACCTTTTATTTGCCAGGTCCGCATGCCCAGCAGCACAAGCCGCCGCGCCGTCCTCCGGGGCCGTTTCACCGAACGAGAGGTGCCACGTCCCCCCGGATCCGGCGCCAGCTTCGCCGAGGCCTGCACGGGCTGCGGCGACTGCGCGCGGGCCTGCCCCGAGGGCATCATCCGGCGCGACGCGGACGGGCTGCCGGTGGTCGATGTCCGCGAGGGCGCCTGCACCTTCTGCGGATCCTGCACCCGCGCCTGCGCGGCCGAGGCGCTGCAACCCGCATCCCCCTGGATGTGGCGCGCCGAGGCCGGCGCGGGTTGCCTCGACATGAACGGCATCCAGTGCCGCGCCTGCGAGGACTTCTGCGACAGCGCCTCGATCCGCTTTCGTCCGCTCACCGGCGGGCGGGCCCAGCCGGTCATCGACCGCGACAGCTGCACCGGCTGCGGCGCCTGCGTCGCCCCCTGCCCGGCCGGCACCCTTCATCTCACCCCCCTCACCCCGGAGACCCGGCCATGCTGAACATCTGCGGCTGCCTCGTCCAGACCATCGCCGAGTTCACGCCGGACGTGATCGCCGCCATCGAGGCCACCGAAGGCGGCGCCGTCCATGCCCACCAGCCCGGCCGCATCGTCGTGACCGTCGAGGACACGGCCACGCGCCGCGCCTCGGACCAGATCATGGACCTGCACCAGATCCCGGGCGTGCTCGGCGTGACCCTTGCCTACCACCATTTCGAGGCGCTCGACGCAGCGCCCGCGACCCTCTGACGGGAGACCCAGAATGACGCTTTCCTCTTCGCGCCGCTCGTTCCTGAAGGCCACCGCCGCGGCGGCGACGGCCTCGGCGGCCGGCATTCCGCTGGCCGGCCCGGCCCTGGCCGAAGCGGCCGACGGCATCCGCTGGGACAAGGCCGCCTGCCGCTTCTGCGGCACCGGCTGCTCGGTTCTGGTGGGCGTGAAGGACGGCCGCGTGGTGGCGACGCAGGGCGATCCCGAGGCGCCGGTGAACCGCGGCCTCAACTGCATCAAGGGCTATTTCCTGTCCAAGATCATGTATGGCAAGGATCGGCTGACCACGCCGCTCCTGCGCAAGACGAACGGCGTCTACGACAAGAACGGCGAGTTCGTCCCGGTCTCGTGGGACGAGGCCTTCGACATCATGGCCGAGAAGTGGAAGGCCACGCTGAAGGCCAAGGGGCCGGAAGCCATCGGCATGTTCGGCTCGGGCCAGTGGACGATCTGGGAGGGCTACGCCGCGGCCAAGCTGATGAAGGCGGGCTTCCGGTCGAACAACCTCGATCCGAACGCGCGGCACTGCATGGCCTCGGCGGTGGCGGCCTTCATGCGGACCTTCGGCATCGACGAGCCGATGGGCTGCTATGACGACCTCGAGGCCGCGGAAACGTTCGTGCTCTGGGGCTCGAACATGGCCGAGATGCACCCGATCCTTTGGTCGCGCATCACCGACACCCGCCTGACGAAGCCCGGCTGCGAAGTCCACGTCCTTTCGACCTTCGAGCACCGCTCGTTCGAGCTGGCCGACAACGGGATGATCTTCACGCCCCAGACCGACCTCGCGATCCTGAACTACATCGCGAACTACATCATCCAGAACGACGCCGTGAACTGGGACTTCGTGAACAGGCACACGACGTTCATGAAGACGAAGACCGACATCGGCTATGGCCTGCGCCCGACCCACGCGCTGGAAGACGGCGTCGATCCCAAGACCACCGGCGACATGGAGCCGATCACCTTCGAGGAGTTCAAGGCCGCCGTCGTCGACTACACGCTGGAGAAGGTCGCGGCGCTTTCGGGCGTGCCGGCCGAAAAGCTGGAACGGCTGGCGAAGCAGTACGCCGACCCGAACCGCAAGGTCATGTCGCTGTGGACGATGGGCTTCAACCAGCACACCCGCGGCTCGTGGGTGAACTCGAACTGCTACAACGTTCACCTGCTGGTCGGAAAGATCTCGGAGCCGGGCAACTCGCCCTTCTCGCTGACGGGCCAGCCGTCGGCCTGCGGCACCGCGCGCGAGGTCGGCACCTTCTCGCACCGGTTGCCCGCCGACATGGTGGTGACGAACCCCGAGCACCGCGCCCACACCGAGGAACTCTGGGGCCTGCCCGAGGGCACGATCCCGGAAAAGCCCGGTGCCCATGCGGTCCTGCAGAACCGGATGCTGAAGGACGGCAAGATCAACGCCTACTGGGTGCAGTGCAACAACAACATGCAGGCCGCGCCCAACATGAACGAGGAAGGCTGGCCGGGCTACCGCAACCCCGAGAACTTCATCGTCGTCTCCGACCCCTACCCGACCGTCACCACGATGGCCGCCGACCTGATCCTGCCCACCGCCATGTGGGTCGAGAAGGAAGGCGCCTACGGCAACGCCGAGCGCCGCACCCAGTTCTGGCGCCAGCAGGTGGAAGCCCCCGGCGAGGCGCGCTCGGACCTGTGGCAGCTGGTCGAGTTCTCGAAGCGTTTCACGGTCGATGAGGTCTGGCCGGCCGAGTTGCTGGACAAGAAACCCGAACTGCGCGGCAAGACGCTTTACGAGGTGCTCTATGCCAACGGCGTGGTGAACCGCTTCCCGCTCGAAGAGACGGCGGAGGGCTTCGGCAACCAGGAGAGCCGCGACTTCGGCTTCTACCTGCAGAAGGGCCTGTTCGAGGAATATGCGGCCTTCGGTCGCGATCATGGCCACGACCTCGCCGACTTCCAGACCTATCACCAGGCCCGCGGCCTGCGCTGGCCGGTCGTGGATGGCAAGGAAACGCTCTACCGCTTCCGCGAAGGCTATGACCCCTATGTGAAGCCCGGCGAGGGCGTGAAGTTCTACGGCAACAAGGACGGCAAGGCCAAGATCATCTTCGCCCCCTACGAGCCGCCGGCCGAGATCCCGGACGCCGAGTTCGACCTGTGGCTGGTCACGGGGCGGGTGCTGGAACACTGGCATTCGGGCTCGATGACGCGCCGGGTGCCGGAACTCCACCGCGCCTTCCCCTCGGCCGTGGTCTTCATGCACCCCGAGGATGCCGAGGCGCGGGGCCTCAAGCGCGGGCAGGAGATCGAGATCTCGACCCGCCGCGGCCGGATGCTGAGCCGCATCGAGACCCGCGGTCGCAACAAGATGCCGAAGGGTCTAGTGTTCGTCCCGTGGTTCGACGAGGGGCAGCTGATCAACCAGCTCACGCTCGATGCGACCTGCCCGATCTCGAAGGAGACCGACTACAAGAAATGCGCCTGCAAGGTGGAGCGCGCCTGACATGCCCGCCCGCCCCGCTTCCCCCATCGACCGACGGCGCTTCCTCACGGATGCGGCCCGCGCGGCGGCGGGTTGCGCGGTGGCGGGCACGCTTCTGGCGCTTTACGCCCGCGACGCGCGCGCGCTTCCGGCCGAGGCGCTGCGCCCGCCGGGGGCGCTGGCCGAGGACGACTTCCTCGGCGCCTGCATCCGCTGCGGCCTCTGCGTCCGGGCCTGCCCCTATGACACGCTCTCGCTGGCCGAACTGGGTGAGGGGCCGGCCACCGGCACGCCCTTCTTCACCGCGCGCCGGATCCCCTGCGAGATGTGCGACGACATTCCCTGCGTCGTGGCCTGCCCGACGGGCGCGCTCGATCCCGGCCTGACCGACATCGACCGGGCCAGGATGGGCATCGCGGTGCTGGTGGATCAGGAGAACTGCCTGAACCTGCTGGGGCTGCGGTGCGACGTCTGCTACCGCGTCTGTCCGGCGATCGACCGCGCGATCACGCTGGAAAGCCAGCACAATCCCCGCTCGGGCCACCACGCGATGTTCCTGCCCACCGTCCACGCCGACCATTGCACCGGCTGCGGCAAGTGCGAGCAGTCCTGCGTCCTGCCCGAGGCGGCGATCAAGGTCCTCCCCGCCCGTCTCGCGCGGGCGACACCGGCCGAGCACTACCGCCTCGGCTGGGAGGAGATGGAAAAGAAGGGCGCGCCGCTGGTCGAGGGGATCGTCGATCTGCCCGACCGGCTGCCCGAAGCGGTTCCCGACTTCCAGCCGCTGATGACATTGCCCGGAGGACAGCCATGAGCGGGCGATACCCCGGCCGCGAGGCCATCGCCCGCAAGGGCCGGCTCGGCGCCCACCGCTGGCTGATCCTGCGGCGGCTGTCGCAAACCGTCTTCCTCGGCCTGTTCCTCCTCGGACCCTGGGCCGGCATCTGGTGGGTGAAGGGCAATCTCGCCGGGTCGATGACGCTCGACCTGCTGCCCCTGACGGACCCGCTGGTGCTGCTTCAGGGGTTGGTCGCCGGGCACTGGCCCGAGATGACGGCGCTTGTCGGGGCGGCCCTCGTGGTTGCCGCCTATCTGCTCGTCGGCGGGCGGGCCTACTGCTCGTGGGTCTGCCCGGTGAACCCGGTGACGGATGCGGCCCACTGGCTTCATGTCCGCCTCGGGCTGCCGAAGGGCTGGCAACCCAAGGCCTCCACCCGGCTCTGGCTGCTCGGCACCGTCCTTGCCGTCTCGGCCCTGACCGGCACGACCGCGTGGGAGCTGGTCAACCCGGTCACGATGCTCCAGCGCGGGATCGCCTTCGGGATGGGCGCGGGCTGGACGCTGATCGGGGCCGTCTTCCTCTTCGATCTGCTCGTGGCGCGGCGCGGCTGGTGCGGGCGGCTCTGCCCCGTGGGTGCCTTCTACGGCCTGCTGGGCAGGACATCGCTCGTCCGCGTCTCGGCCACGAGGCGCGCGGACTGTGACGACTGCATGGACTGCTTCGCCGTCTGCCCCGAGATGGCTGTCATCACCCCCGCCCTGCGCGGCCAGACCGCCGACACGCCGATCATCCTCTCGGGCGACTGCACCAACTGCGGCCGCTGCATCGACGTCTGCGACCGCGACGTCTTCCGCTTCACACACCGTTTCGACACGCGCCCCGCCCCGGGCCGCGATGCTGCCCCCCCTTCCCCGGCCGGCCGCGACCGAGCCGCTTGAGATCACGGAGATCCGCCATGAAACCGCTTGCCTTCCTCGGCGCCCTGACCCTTCCCGTTGCCCTCGTGGCGGGCCTTGCCTTCGCGCAGTCGCAGGTGGGGACAGCCGCGGCGGTGGAGTCGCTCCGCGGCGCCGACCCGGACGTGGATGTCACGACCGCGCCCGTCTTCCACCAGAACAAGCAACGCTTCGTGCGCAACTATCGCCTTCAGCCGCCGCTGATCCCGCACTCGATCGACAAGTATCAGATCGACATGAAGGCGAACGAATGCCTCGCCTGCCACGAATGGCGCAAGTCGGGCGAGCGTGGCGCGCCCACGCTTTCGATGACGCACTACCAGGACCGCGATGGCCTGCAGACCGACACCGTCGCGAGCCGCCGCTGGTTCTGCAGCCAGTGCCACGTTCCGCAGGCCGACGCCCCCGCGCTGGTCGAGAACCTCTTCCAGTCTTCCGGCCAGTAAGGACGCACTCCGATGCCCAGCAACACTCCCCGCCCGGGTCTCCTGCGCCGGGTCTGGCACCTCCTTGTGTCTCCTTCCGGGATCCTGTCGGTCGGCCTCCTCCTGATCGCCGGCTTTGGCGCGGGCATCCTGTTCTGGGGCGGCTTTCACACTGCCCTCGAGATGACCAACAAGGAGAGCTTCTGCATCTCGTGCCACGAGATGAAGGACAATGTCTTTGCCGAGTATCAGGGCTCGGTGCACCAGAACAACGGCTCGGGCGTGCGCGCCACCTGCCCGGACTGCCACGTTCCCAAGGAATGGGGTCCGAAGATGCTGCGCAAGATCAAGGCCTCCAAGGAGCTGTACGGGCACTTCATCACCCATTCGATCTCGACCCCCGAAAAGTTCGAAGAGCGGCGGATCGAGCTTGCGGCAAACGAATGGGCCCGGATGAAGAAGAACGACAGTCAGGAATGCCGCAACTGCCACAGCTTCGGCTTCATGGATTTCACCATGCAGGAAAACCGCGCGGGCGCCGATCACCAGCGCGCGCTGGACGAGGGCAAAACCTGCATCGACTGCCATCAGGGCATCGCGCACGACCTGCCCGCGAACTACCTCGACCGCTACCAGGAAGTGGTGGACGATCTCGAGACCCGCGGCGTCCTGCCCGCGCGAAAGGCGCCCGAACTGGCCGACATCCGCAGCTTCCTTGGCACCGACACGGACGGCTGACCGACGAACTGGCCTTCCGGCACGGGGGCCGCCCATCCCGAGGCGACCGGCGGCGGCATCCATGAAAGGTGCCGCTTCTGCTTTTCCTGAAGTGCGGTTACGCCGTCCGGGCGACGCGACGCAATGCCGCGGGATGACAGGACCCGCTTCGCGTTGCATCTTCGGCCAAAGGGCCCAAGGTCCGAGGCATCCGGGTGCGTCCTGCCCGGAGGAAGCCTGCGCGGCAAGATCCGCCGCGCCGGTCTGGGGATTGATGCGGCCTTGTTCCGCGGATCAGGGAGACCCGGTTGATGATGCGCGTGCTGCTCTCCATTCTGATGGCGACCGCGGTGCTGTCGGGCCCCGCCCACGCCGAGACGCCGTTTGAAAGGCTGAAGGCGCGGTTCTTCGGCAGCGAGACCGAGGGCATCGCCCGCTCGAACGGGCGCATCGAGGCGCAGTCGATCGACGTGGCGGCCAAGGTGGCAGGCCGTGTGATCGAGGTGCCGGTGTCCGAGGGGCAGATCGTTTCGCCGGGCGACCTGGTGGCGCGGCTCGACGACCGCGACGCGCAGGCGCAGCTTCTGGCCGCCAAGGCGGCCCTGATGCGCGCCCACGCCGGCCTGAGCGTGGCCGAGGCGAGCGTCGCCCAGACCGAAAGCTCGCGGACGGTGGCCGAGACGAACCGGGATCGGGTCGTGAAGCTGCACGCGGACCGGCATGTGTCCGACGCGGTGCGCGACGATGCCGTCAACGCGGCCGTCGCCGCCGCGGCGGCGCTGAAGATGGCGAAGGCGCAGGTCTCGGAGGCCGAGGCGCTGATCGCCGCGGCCGAGGCCGATCTTGCCCGCGCCGAGATCGCGCTGGAGGATCTGACGATCACGGCCCCCGTCCGCGGCCGTGTCGTCTATCGGCTGCGCGAGCCGGGCGAGGTGGTGGCGGCGGGCGCGCCCATCGCCACGATCCTCGACCTCTCGGACGTCTACATGAACATCTATCTGCCCGCCGCCGATGTGGGGCCACTCGTCCTGAACGACGAGGCGCGCCTGATCCTCGACCCGGCGCCGCAATATGTGATCCCGGCCCATGTCACCTTCATCGCGCCCGAGGCGCAATTCACGCCAAAATCCGTCGAGACCGCCTCCGAGCGCGAGGATCTCGTCTTCCGGGTGAAGCTGCGCGTGCCAACGGAGCTGCTCGCCCGCTTCGAGGACCAGATCAAGACCGGCGTGCGCGGCATCGGCTTCGTGCGGACCGAGCCGGGGCGGGCCTGGCCGGCCGATCTGGCCGTGACGCTGCCGGACTGACGGATGCGACCGGCCGCCGAGATCGCGGGTGTCTCGCACCGCTACGGAGCCGCGGTCGCGCTCGATGAGGTGAGCCTTGCCATTCCCGCGGGCTGCATGGCGGGGCTGATCGGGCCGGACGGGGTGGGGAAATCGACGCTTCTTGCGCTGATCGCGGGGGTTCGGCGGCGGCAGCGGGGCCGCCTCTCGGTCCTCGGACATGACCTGAGCCGCCGCACGGAACGTCAGGCCCTGTTGCCGCGCATCGCCTACATGCCGCAAGGGCTCGGCCGGAACCTCTACCCGACGCTGACGGTGCGCGAGAACCTCGAGTTCTTCGGCCGGATCTTCGGGCAGAAGGCCGCCGAACGGCACCAACGGATCGACATGCTGCTGCGGGCGACCGGGCTCGATCCCTTCCCCGACCGGCCGGCGGGCAAGCTGTCGGGCGGAATGAAGCAGAAGCTCTCGCTCTGCTCGGCGCTGATCCATGACCCCGACCTGCTGATCCTCGACGAGCCGACGACCGGCGTCGATCCGCTGTCGCGCCGCCAGTTCTGGGAGCTGATCGGCGCGATCCGGGGCCACCTGCCGGGAATGAGCGTCCTCGTCGCCACCGCCTACATGGAAGAGGCCGACCGCTTCGACTGGCTGGCCGCCATGGATGCGGGGCGCGTGATCGCCACCGGCAGCCCGGACGATCTGCGCGCCCGCACCGGGGCCGACACGCTCGAGACCGCCTTCATCCGCCTGCTCCCGGAGGGCGCCGATGCCGCGCCGGTCGTGCTGCCGCCGCGCCATGCGCAGCCGGCCGCCACGCCCGCCATCGAGGCGCGCAACCTGACCAAGCGGTTCGGCGACTTCACCGCCGTCGATGACGTGAGCTTCACCATCCCCGAGGGGGAGATCTTCGGCTTCCTCGGCTCGAACGGCTGCGGCAAGTCCACCACGATGAAGATGCTGACCGGCCTGCAGGATGCGACCGAAGGCGAGACGCGGCTCTTCGGGGAACGGCTGGCGGCCTCGGACATGCAGAGCCGGATGCGGATCGGCTACATGTCGCAGAGCTTCTCGCTCTATGGCGAGCTGACGGTGCGCCAGAACCTGATGCTGCACGCGCAGCTTTATGCGCTGCCTGCGGCGCGGCGCGGGCCGCGGGTGGACGAGGTGATGGACGAGTTCGACCTTGCCGACGTGGCCGGGCAGATGCCCGAGAGCCTGCCGCTCGGCATCCGCCAGCGGCTGCAGCTTGCGGTGGCCACGATCCACGAGCCGCGCATCCTGATCCTTGATGAGCCCACCTCGGGCGTGGACCCGCTGGCGCGCGACGACTTCTGGCGCAAGCTCATCGTGCTCTCGCGCGAGCGTGGGGTCACGATCTTCATCACCACCCACTTCATGAACGAGGCCGAGCGATGCGACCGGATCTCGCTCATGCATGCGGGCAAGGTTCTGGAGGTGGGCGCCCCGGCCGAGATCGTGGCGCGCCGCGGCGCCGCAAGCCTCGAGGAAGCCTTCATCGGCTGCCTCGAGGACCAGCTTGGCCGCGACCCGGCCGCGGGCCCGGTGCTCTCCCTCGACGGACGGAGCGCCCCCGCAGGCCGGGTCCGTCGCGCCTTGACGCGGATGCAGGCCTACAGCTGGCGCGAGACGCTCGAGCTGATCCGCGATCCGATCCGGCTGTTCTTTGCCCTTGCCGCGCCCGTGATCCTGCTGCTGACCATGGGATACGGGATCTCGTTCGACGTGGACCGGCTGAGCTTTGCGGTCAATGATCAGGACCGCAGCGCGGAAAGCCGGGCGCTGATCGAGCAGTTTTCCAGCATCCGCCAGTTCGACCAGCAGGAGGATGTCGCCAGCCGGGCCGATCTCGACGCCCGGATGATGCGGGGCGAGCTGACCGTGGCGCTCGAGATACCCGACGGGTTCGGCCGCGACATCCGCCGCGGGTCGGTTCCCGAGGTCTCGTTCTGGATCGACGGGGCGATGCCCTTCCGCGCCGAGACCGCCCGTAGCTATGCGACGGGGGTGCTGCAGGCCTTTGCCTCCAGCCACCTGCGCGAGGAGGGACGCGCCACCGCCGCACCCGTGACGGTCGAATCCCGGTTCCTCTTCAATCAGGCCTTCCTTTCGGCCAATGCGATGGTGCCCTCGATCATCATGCTGATCCTGATGCTCGTGCCCGCGATCATGGCCGCGGTCTCGGTGGTGCGCGAGAAGGAGAGCGGCACGATCGCCAACTTCCGCTCGACCCCGGTCGGGCGCGCGGAGTTCCTGCTGGGCAAGCAGCTGCCCTACGCGGTGATCGCATGGGGCAGCTTCTGGATGCTGTTCGTCGTGGCCCGCACGCTCTTCGGCGTGCCCTTCAGCGGCAACCTCGGGGCGCTGGCCCTGATCTCGGCGCTTTATGTCGGTGCGGCGACCGGCTTCGGCCAGCTGCTGTCCTCCTTCACGCGGACGCAGGTGACGGCCGTCTTCGCCACGTCGATCATCACCATCATCCCGACCATCAACTTCTCCGGGCTGATCGTGCCGGTCTCGTCGCTCTCTCCGGCCGCACAGGCGGTCGGGCGCGCCTTCCCGGCCGCATGGTATCAGCCCGCCTCGGCCGGCAGTTTCGTCAAGGGCTTCGGCTGGGCCGAGCTCTGGCCGGTGGCGGCGGTGCTGGCGGGCTTCTGCGTCGGCTATCTCCTGCTGTCGGTGCTGGCGCTGCGCAAGCAGGAGGCGTGACATGGCCTTCCAGAGCCTCCGCAACATCCTGCGACTGACGATCAAGGAACTGCGCGCCATCCGCGGCGACCGGGTGATGATCCTGCTGATGGTCTATGTCTTCACCATCGCGACCTGGCTTGTTTCGGATGCGGCGAACACCGACATCCGCAATCTCTCGGTCGCAGTGGTGGACGAAGACCGCAGCCAGCTTTCGGGCCGGCTGGTCGGCGCGATCCGCGAGCCGCTCTTCACCCCGCCCGAGCTTCTGTCGGCGGCCGAGGCCGAGGCGGCGCAGAATGCGGGCCGCAAGGTGCTCGTGGTCTCGATCCCGCCCGGCTTCGAGCGGCACCTGCGGCGCGGAGACGGGGCCAGCCTGATGATCCTGATCGACGCCACGGCCGTGTCGCAGGCCGGCAACGGCGCAAGCTTCCTCAACCGGCTGCTGCTGGACGAGATCGCGGCCTACCTTCGCCCCGGAGAGCCCGCTTCGGCCCTCGTCTCGGTCGAGATCCGCAACCGCTTCAATGAGAACCTCGACGGCACCTGGTTCACCGCCGTCATGCAGCTGATGAACTCGGTCACCATTCTCACGCTGATCCTTGCCGGCTCGTCCATGATCCGCGAGCGCGAGCATGGCACGATCGAGCATGTGCTGGTGATGCCGGTCCATCCTCACGAGATTGTCTTCTCGAAGGTGCTGGCCACAACCGCCGTGATCCTCATGGCCTCGGTCCTCAGTCTGGTCTTCGTGATCAAGGGGGCGATGGGCGTGCCGATCGACGGGTCGCTGCTTCTCTATTCGGCGGGGGCCGCGCTCTATGTGGTGGCGGTGGCCAGCCTCGGGCTGCTGCTTGCCTCGTTCACGCACAACATGGGGCAGTTCGGGCTTCTGGTGCTGCCCGTCATCATCGTGATGTTCCAGCTTTCGGGCGGGATCACGCCGCTCGAATCCATGCCGGTCTGGCTGCAGATCACCATGCGCCTCATCAGCCCCTCGCCGCATTTCGTCTCGTTCGCCCAGTCGGTGCTTTACCGAGGGGCGGGGGTCGAGCTTGTCGTGGGCGAGATGGTGGCCATGGCGGCCATGTCCGGGGTGGCGTTGACGGTGGTCCTGCGGCGCTTCCGCCGGGTGCTTTCCGCCTGACGGCCGGTCTTTTGGAGCACGCCCGCGCCGACACGGCCGCTTGAGCCCGGAACACAGCCGGCGTAGGGTTCGGATATGTGCGTCCCGATCAAAATCCGACAGGCAAGCTCATGAAATCGGCACAGTTCGCGGCGCTGAGGCTGGGTGCCTGCATTCTTGCCGTCTGCGGCATGGCCGTGTGGGGCGTGTGGTCGTGGCGCGAGGAAATCACCACTCTCGAGGAGCAGGGTCTTGCGAAGTCCCGGCTGATTGCACTTTACACCGAGAGGTTGATCCAGACCCAGCTGATCCTGCAAGAGGCTCTCCTGCGCGACCTGTCGGGCCAGCCGGGCCAGCCGGGCGAGTTGCCCGGCTTCGAACGGTTCGGCAGTTTGCTCACGGATATCGAGACGCTGCATAACGCGTCCGGCGGTGTTGCCATTCTCGATACGGAGGGCCGAATCCGGGAAGCGGGCCCGCTCTATCCGCAGGACTACGTTTTCCCGATCGACGACTACCACGCCGCCAGCGCCCAGGGGACGACGGTCTATATCGGCCGGACGAACATGCCCGATGCCGTGTCCGACCGGCTCTACGTGGCCCGTGACTTTTCTGCGCCGGGCCTGGAAGGCATCTTCGTCTCGATGGTGACGCTGGACTCGGTCCGCGCCTTCCTGCAGCAGGTCGCACCCCAGCCCGATGAGGCCGCCTCTCTCCTGCGGGACGACGGATATCTCCTGCTGCGCCGGAATGTCTCGCGGCCGATGATGCTCGATCCCGCCGCTCCGGCGATGCAGGCGCTGCAGGGCCAGCTTGCGGGCAGCTACCGGGCCGTGGCCGTGTCCGACGGGGTGGACAGGCTCTATGCCTTCACCCGCCTGTCCGACCTGCCGCTGGTGGCCAATTACGGGATGCCGGTCTCGGCCGTGCGCGCCGGCTGGCTGTGGCGCGTCGGGCCGATCTGGATGTTCGTCGGGCTGCTCGCGCTCTTCATCTATGTTCTGGCGGGGCGGATCCGGCGCGCGATGGAACTGAATGTCGAGGCGCTCGAGACGCGGCAGAAGCTCGAGGCCACGCAGAAGGTGGCCGAGCAGCGCGCCCGCCTGATGCAGGAGCTGAGCCACCGGGTGAAGAACAACCTCGCGCTGGTTCTGGCGCTGATCGACCGGCAGATCCGCACGCGCGGCCGGATAGAGCCGGCCGAGCTGCGGGGACGGATCATGGCCATCGCCGAGGTCCATTCCATGCTCTTCGCCGCGGGCGACCGCTACGATCTGGACTTCGGGCGCCTCATCGATCGGCTGAGTTCGAGCGAGGCGCTGATCCCGCCGGAACGGGCGCTCACGGTCGAGCGCGACGTCGAGACGGGCATCCGCATCGGGCCGGACAGTGCCGTTCCGCTGGCGTTGGCCGCCACCGAACTGCTGACGAACGCGGTGAAACATGCCCACCCCGACGGCCGGCCCGGCCGCATCCATGTGGGCCTGCACCGGATCGATCCCGACTGTGCGCAACTGACGATCTCGGACGACGGGGTCGGGATCGTCACGGTCAAGGGCACGCGCCACTCAGGCCTCGGCATCGTCGAGGCGCTGGTGGGGCAGGCCGATGCCACGCTCGAGCGTCGGGATGGCGACGGCACCCGGTTCATCCTCACCTTTCCGATCCGCGGCCATGTGACCGTCGATCTGCCTGCCGGCAACGTGGTGCGCATCGCCGCGGCCTCGTGACCACCGGAACGGGCCCGGCGCAGGCTGGCACAGGCGCCGAGGCGCTGCTAGCCTCGCATCATGGACTCGATCTTCATCCTCACCGGGGCCGGCATATCGGCGGAAAGCGGGCTCGGCACCTTCCGCGACAAGGACGGGCTCTGGACGCGCTACGATCTTCGCCGGGTTGCCACGCCCGAAGGGTTCCGCGCCGATCCCGCGCTCGTGCATGACTTCTACAACATGCGTCGGCGAAACTGCCTCGAGGCCACGCCGAACGCCGCCCACGAGGCGCTGGCCCGGCTGCAGCGCCAGCGGCCGGGCCGCGTGACGCTGGTCACGCAGAATGTCGATGACCTGCACGAGCGCGCAGGGTCGCCCGAGGTGATCCACATGCACGGCGAGCTGCTGGGCGCCCTCTGCGCGGCCTGCGGCCACCGCTGGCACGCGCCCGAGCGGATGGCGGCCGATGACCCCTGCCCCGCCTGCGCCCGCCCCGCGACGCGGCCCGACATCGTCTGGTTCGGCGAGATCCCCTACCGCATGGACGAGATCCTCGAGCGGCTGTCCCGTGCCACGCTCTTTGCCGTCATCGGCAGCTCGGGCGAGGTCTATCCGGCGGCAGGCTTTGTCGAGGAAGCGGCTGCACGCGGCATCGCCACCATCGAGATCAATCTCGAACCCGGCAGCCGCAGGGATCTCTTCGATCGCGGCCTCCATGGCCCCGCAAGCGAGACAGTGCCGCGCTGGGTGGAGGAGCTGCTGCAGGCGTGACCCTGTGCCCCGGTCGGAATGAACAGGCAAAATCCTGCCGCATTTATTCAGGATTGCGCCTTGCACCCGGCGGCGGGTGCGACGATAAGGCGCCCTTTCCTGAAGGGAGGTTCCGTTGATGGACCGCGCGCTGGACAGTCTGGATGACCTCGCCACCCTTGGCCTTGTCGATCCGGCCGAGGAGCGGCTGGCCGAGGTGGCGCGCGCCTTCCGCATCCGCGTGACATCCCAGATGGCCGCCGCCGCCGCGGATCCTGCCGTCGCGCGCCAGTTCGTGCCCACGGTGGACGAGCTGGAGATCCGCCCGGAAGAGCTTGCCGATCCCATCGGAGACGAGGCGCGAAGCCCGGTGCCGGGCCTCACCCACCGATACACGGACCGCGTGATCCTGCATGTCACGCGCACCTGCGATGTCTATTGCCGCTTCTGCTTCCGCCGCGAGGTCGTGGGCAGCGAGGGCCTCCTGTCGGATGCGGACTTGACCGCCGCGCTCGACTACATCGAGGCCACACCCGCGGTTCGCGAGGTGATCCTGACGGGGGGCGACCCGTTGACCCTCTCTCCGCGGCGGCTGCGCGGAATCATCGAGCGGCTCGGGCAGATCGCTCACCTCGATCAGGTGCGCATTCACAGCCGCGTGCCGGTCGTGGCCCCGCAACGGGTGGACGAGGACATGATCCGCGCCCTGCTGGGGCCGGTGCCGGTCTGGATCGTGGTTCATGTCAACCACGCGGCCGAGCTGCGGCTCGACGCGCGCGCGGCGCTGGGGCGGCTTGCCGATCGTGGCGTGCCGCTGCTGTCGCAATCGGTTCTTCTGCGCGGCGTGAATGACAGCGCGGACACGCTCGAGGCGCTGTTTCGCGCGCTCCTCCGGCTGCGGGTCAAGCCCTACTACCTGCATCATTGCGACCTCGCCCGCGGGGCCGGCCACTTCCGCACCTCGATCGCGCAGGGGCGCGCGATCATGGCCGAGCTGCGGCGGAGGATCACGGGGATCGGCCTGCCGACCTATGTGCTCGACATCCCCGGAGGCTTCGGCAAGGTGCCGGTCACGCCCGACCATGTCATCCCCGACGGCCCCGGGCGCTGGCAGGTCCGCGACCCCCAGGGCGGCGTGCACCGCTACGAGGACCCTGCCTGAGCCGCGGACGGGCAAAGACCGGCAGCCGTCGATTATCGGCACGATTCCTGCAGGCAAGGGCCGGAACGACGAGAAAGGAACCGGCATGTCCTGCCCTGCCTGCCGCTTAGCCCGCCGTGGACTTCTGTCCGGCCTGCCCCTCTGCGTCCTGCTCTGGCAGCTGGGGCTGCACGAGGCGCAGGGCAACGCGGCGCTGGGGCTGGCGCTGTTCGCCGCGGGCGCGTTCCTGTTGCTTCTGTCGCTGATGATGCGCGCCCTCCGCACCGCGCGGCGTCAGCGCCCCTGACGGGCGGAGATCTGCGGGCCTGCATGGCACGGTGGCGGAACCGGCCGGAACGAAAGTGCATCCTCCCCGGTTTCCGCGCAAAGGAGGAGCCATCCGATGAACGAGATCCTGACCATCACCGCCTTCTTCGACCGGCGCGACGACGCGCGGCGTGCTTCTGACCGGCTTGTCGCGGCCGGTGTCCCCGCGGGCCGGGTAGAGCTGGCGTCGGGCCATCTCGACGAGGAGGGTCCGCAGGAAGGCGGCCGCAGCCTCGGCGACCTCGCCCTAGATTACGTGCTTCCGGCACCCGAGCGGGAAACCTATTCCGAAGGCATTGCGCGGGGTGGCACGCTCGTCTGCATCCGCGACCTGCCCCACGACCTGCACGAAACCGCCGTGGCGCTGCTTGAGGAGGAGGGGGCCGTCGATATCGACGAACGCGCCGTGGAATGGAGGCGCGGCGGCGAGGGGCCGGTGCCGCTGGAACTGCGCGGCACGACACGCGATGCGGCCTGGACGGATCCGCATCAGGACACTCTGCCCAAGGCCCCCGAAGAGGGTGCGTCGGTCGGAGCGAACCTCGGGCACGAGGCACGGCCGCAGCCCGCGGAGTCCGGCAGCCGTTCGGGCCGCCGTGTCCGCTCGTGGCTGCATACCGGGCCCTGAGGGCAGGACCGCTGACCCCGTTCGTGCGCTTTGAGCCAAGGCCCGGGCGCTGATACCATGCCGGAGCCGGAGGCCACGGGCCTTGGCCCCGGCAGAGGCCGGACGGCCCCTCTGAACTGGCCCGCGGTTCAGGGAGTGCGAGGGCCGATGCCAATCATCCATTTTGTCAGCAACAGGAACGTCCTGCACGAAAGCTCGGCCACGGGCCGGCTTCTGGGCGAGCGGTTCAACGCCGGGGGCCCCCAGATCTTTCGCGTCGGCACCGCCGACGTCTCGCTTGCCGGCGGCAACCCGAAGGACGATGACAACTGGCGCGTCGGCGCGACGAAGCTCTACGCCGAGACCCTCGACAGCCGTGCGGGGAAGGAAAAGCTCGGCTCCGCGCGCCTCTTCGAGGAGCTGCGCGTCGCGCTGAAGGACGAAGACCGCGACATCGTCATCTATATCCACGGCTTTGCGAACACGTTCGAGGATTCCGTCCGCCGCGCGGCCTCGCTCGAACATCTCTATTCGTCGGCGGGCCAGCAGGTGACGGTCGTCCTCTTCTCCTGGCCGTCGAACGGGCGGGTGCAGCCCGCCTGGGACTATTTCTCGGACCGGGAGGATGCCGAAGCCTCGGGGCTGGCCATGGGGCGGGCGCTGATGCGGCTGGTGGAGTTCCTCACCCGACTCCGGCAGGAGGATCAGCGCGTGGTGCTCGCCGCCCGCCGCGACGGGCAGGTGCCCGCAAAGGACGCGCTTCGGCAATGCACCCGGAGGCTGCACGTCGTGGCCCATTCCATGGGGGCCTGGGCCCTGCGCCATGCGCTGCGCAAGTTCTCGGAACTCAACGGCGGCCGGATCACGCGGGTGGTGGACTGCGTGTTCCTCATGGCGGCGGACGAGGACAACGACGCCCTTCATGTGCCGCTGAAGCTGCAGCCGCTGGACGGGCTGGCCAACCGGATCTTCGTCTATCACGCCGCCAATGACGTGGCGCTGACCATCTCGGACCGGACGAAGGGGATGCCCGACCGGCTTGGGTCGGACGGGCCGCAGAACCTGGACCGTCTGAGCGAGCGCGTCTTTGCCATCGACTGCCGCCAGGTCGCCGAGACCGAGCCGCTGCATGGCCGCCACCAGTATTTCCGCCTGCGCGACGAGGTGATCCGGGATGTGCATGCGACGCTCGCGGACCGTCCACAGGACGGACGCCCCGGGCGCGAGGTGCTGCGCCCGGGGCGCAGCTGGCGCCTCGCCCCCGACAGGCGGTGAACGCGAGGCCCGGTCAGCCGGCCGAGGTCAGCACCGTCGGCCGCACCCGGACGACCGGCTCGGCACGCTCGATATGGGCGGCCATCTCGTTGAGCTGCTGCAGACGCCGCTCATGCTCCGGCGTGGCCGCGAGGCCCAGTGTGTCCAATACCCTCTTCCAGCGGTGCGCCCAGTCGTGGCGACGCAGCGACTGGGCGATGTTCGTCCGCCGGATGCGCTCGACCCGCGCGGGATTGTCCTCAAGCTCGGCCAGAACCTCGCCGATGTCCCGGTCGAGGGGGATCAGCGCGTCGGGCCAGTCAAAGGCATCGTGATATTCCGGGCAGTCGGGCGCGCTGCCCAGAACCAGCGCCCCACCCGCGGCACCCTCGAAATAGCGCGTGGAAAGGGCCCGGTCGCCGTCGGCAAGTTCGCGCACGGCTGACGGATCACCCGGATCCCAGGCAAGGAAGCAATGGCTGTGGCGGATCAGATCGGCATTGTAACGGCGGACCGGGGCCCAGCCATCGCGCATCTCCTGGCCCTTCCACACGTCATAGACATAGACGAGGTCGCGTTCTGCCGCGAGGTCGAGCAGCCGCTCGTGCACCGCCCCATCCCGCCGCCCGATCACCGTGACGTCGATGGCGCGCTTGGGCAAATGCGGGAACGGGGCCGTCAGCATCGTATCCGTCGCCGTCGAAAGCTGGGTGATCGGCGCGCTCGTGTAGCGGGCCAGGGCCTCCATGCTGGAGCCGTTCAGCACGAATACATGATCGAACCGATCGAGGAGCCGCAGCTTGTCCTTCCACCGTTCGAAGGTCGAGGACCAGCTCTCCAGCAGGAAGATCGCCGCGATCCCCGACCGCTCCCGCCAGCGGCGGATCTGGTCAAGCTCCTCGATCTCATAGACGAACTGGCAGGTGTAGAGGGTGAGGTCGAAATCCTGATCGAGACCCGTGGGCTCCATCCGCGGGATGTAGCCCTGGCGGAACGTCCGGTATTTCAGCTCGAGCCGGTCGCGCAAGGACAGCCGCACCGGGCCCGCGCCGGGCCGGTAGAGCCGGTCGCGTGGCGCCAGGACCCGTGCCCCCTCCAGGCGCGAGACAACGTCCGACCACTCCCAGAGCACGCCGCTCCAGGGTCGGGCATCCATGTTGTGCGTTGAGACCAGCAATGTGCTGCGAATGCTCATGCAGACCGTCCTTGAACAATTTTATGCAGGACCGCTTCGGGAACGAGCGCCCGCCAATAAGAAGAAAAAAGATCTCCCTCAGCATGCCTGTTCGATCCGGGCGTGCAAGCAACGAGTGACGCAGCTCAACCGAAGGGAGTCGCTTGTGCCTTATCCGACGCATCATGCTCGCCCTGAGGTGGAGCAGCCGCATGACGAAACAGCATTTTTGCCCGACACCTGCGAGCTGAAGAAACGGCAGCGAATCGCTGCAGCGGGCCGGGATCGGTCACCGCCGCCGCCTGTTCCACATCGCACACTATCTTGACATCACTGAACATGCAGACCGATGATGCGCAGGCCCGCACGGAGTTTTGCCATGTCGAACGACCCGCTCCTCCAGCCCTACCGCCTGAAGCATCTTGTCCTTCGCAACCGCATCCTCATCACCAGCCACGAACCCGCCTACCCCGAGGACGGCATGCCCAAGGACCGTTACCGCGCCTATCACGTCGAACGGGCGCGGGCGGGCGTGGCGCTGACCATGACGGCGGGCTCGGCCAGCGTGTCGCGAGACAGCCCGCCCGTCTTCAACAACATCCTCGCCTGGAAGGACGAGGTCGTGGGCTGGATGAAAAGGCTTTCCGACGAATGCCACGACCACGGCGCGGCGGTGATGATCCAGCTCACCCACCTCGGTCGAAGGACGCGCTGGGACAAGGGCGACTGGCTGCCCGTGGTGGCGCCCAGCCATGAGCGTGAGGCCGCGCACCGCGCCTTTCCCAAGCGGATCGAGGAGTGGGACATTGCCCGCATCATCGGCGACTTCGCCGACGCCGCCGAGCGGATGAAGGAGGCCGGCCTCGACGGCATCGAACTCGAAGCCTACGGTCACCTGCTCGAGCAGTTCTGGTCCCCCTTGACCAACGATCTGGAGGAGCCCTGGGGCGGCAGCCTCGACAACCGCCTCCGCTTCACCTTCGAGGTGCTTCGGGCGATCCGCGAACGGGTGGGGCCGGACTTCATCGTGGGCGTGCGCTACACCGGCGATCAGGATCTGCACGGCGGGATGCGCGCGGCCGAGGGGCTCGAGGTCTCGCGCAAGCTTAAGGAAAGTGGCCTTGTGGACTTTCTCAATGTCGTCAGGGGGCATATCGACACCGATCCCGGCCTCACCGACCTGATCCCGATCCAGGGGATGCGCAGCGCGCCGCACCTCGACTTCGCCGGCGAGATCCGCGCGGCGACGAATTTCCCCACCTTCCACGCCGCCCGGATACCCGACGTGGCCACCGCCCGGCACGCCATTGCCAGCGGCAAGCTCGACATGGTGGGAATGACGCGCGCGCATCTGGCGGATCCGCATCTGGTGCGCAAGATCATCGAAGGCCGCGAGGCGGACATCCGACCCTGCGTCGGCGCCAACTACTGCCTCGACCGGATCTATCAGGGCGGCATGGCGCTCTGCCTGCACAACCCCTCGACCGGGCGCGAGATCGAGCAGCCGCACGAGATTGCGAAGGCCACGGTGAAAAAACGTATCACCATAATCGGCGCAGGCCCTAGCGGGTTGGAGGCCGCGCGCGTGGCGGCCGAACGGGGCCATGAGGTGACCGTGTTCGAGGCAGCGCCCGAACCGGGCGGTCAGGTGCGCCTGACGGCGTTGCAGGACCGGCGGCGCGAGATGATCTCCATCATCGACTGGCGCATGGAGCAATGCGGGAAACTTGGCGTGCACTTCCATTTCAGCACGGTGGTCGACGGCGCCGCGGTGCTGGCGACCGACCCGGAAGAGGTCATCCTGGCCACGGGCGGGCTGCCGCATACCGAGGTTCTGTCGCATGGCAATGATCTGGTCTGCTCGGCCTGGGACATCCTTTCGGGCGATGTGAAGCCGGGGGCGCAGGTCCTGATCTTCGACGACGCGGGCGACCATGCGGGCCTGCAGGCCGCCGATGCCATCGCCGGAACCGGAAGCGCGGTCGAGATCGTCACACCCGACCGCAGCTTTGCGCCGGAAGTGATGGCCATGAACCTCGTGCCCTACGTCCGCAGGCTCCAGACCCGCGATGTGACGTTTACCGTCACCTGGCGCCTGATCGAGGTGCACAGGGAAGGCAACCGGCTGCGGGCGGTGCTCGGCAGCGACTATGGCGGGGTCCGCCGCGAGCGGCTGGTCGATCAGGTCGTCGTGAACCACGGGACACGCCCGCTGGACGAGTTGTATTTCGAGTTGAAGCCGCTGTCGTCCAACCTCGGCGAGGTGGATTACGAGGCCCTCGCCACCTCCAGTCCTCAGGGCGTCAGCCGCAATCCGGCAGGGCGCTTCCGGTTGTTTCGGATCGGCGATGCGGTGTCGGCCCGCAACACCCATGCCGCGATCTACGACGCATTGAGGCTGGCCCGCGATCTCTGACCGCCTGTCGCAGCGGGCCGAGAAGCGTGCAACGGTCTGAGCCTGCTGCGGTCGGGCGCACCCCGTTCTCAGGGTCCGCGCCGTTCAGCCTGCGCGCCGGGGCACACAGTGTCACCCGGCGCCTCGCCGAGCGGGTGTCCGGGACGCGGTTGGTGCCTCGGATCCCGCCATGAGCCGAGGCACCATGTTGCACGGCTGGCTCAGCCCTGCATCCCGCACAGACCGGCGAGGATCTTGTCCGGCGTGGCGGGAAGTTCGCGGACCCGCACGCCGCAGGCATCATGGATCGCGTTGAGCACGGCCGCCCCCGCACCGCAGATCCCCAACTCGCCGATCCCCTTCGCCTGAAGGGTGCCTCCGTAGGCGTCGCGCTCGTGAAGGAAATGCACCTCGATCCTCGGCACATCGGCGTTGGTCGGGATGTGGTAGTTCGCCAGATCGCGGCTGACCACATGGCCGTGGCGGCCGTCATGGACCATCTCCTCCATCAGGGCCATGCCAAGACCAAAGGTCATCCCACCGATGCACTGCGACCGGGCGGTTTTTTCATTCAGGATGCGCCCCGCGGCGAAGACGCCGAGCATGCTGCGCACGCGCACTTCGCCCGTCACCTCGTTCACCGCCACTTCGGCAAAGTGCGCCCCCCAGGTCGAGCTGCGGACGCGCCCCATGGCCTTGCCCGGTTCGAAAAACCCTTCCGCAACGAGCGGCTCGTGGATGAGTTCGGCCAGATCGTGCGAGCGGTTGCCACACGTTGCGCGGCCGTCCTTGAGGGTAAGATCCTCCTCGGCGCAGCCCAGCCGGCTTGCCAGTTGCCGGCGGATCTCTTCGCAGGCGAGGTAGGTGGCCGAACCGTTCGAGGCCGCACCGATCGAACCGCCGGAGCCCGATCCTTCGGGCAGGTCCGTATCCCCGAGCCGGGTGGTCACGCGCTCGGGCGGGATGCCAAGCATCTCGGCGGCGATCTGGGTGAGGATCGTGTAGGTGCCCGTGCCGATGTCGGTCATGCTGCTCTCGATCGTCAGGCCCTCCGCGCTGAGCGCGACTCGGACCCGGGCCTTGTGCAGGAAGTTGACCCGCACGGCGGCGGCCATTCCGCAGCCGATCAGCCACTCGCCCTCGCGCTGCCGGCCGCGCTGACGGCGCGAGGTCCAGCCGAAGCGATCGGCCCCCTCGCGCAGCGCCTCGGCGAGCATATGCGACGAAAAGGGCTTCCCGCTCTCGGGATCGCACTCGGGAATGTTTCTCAATCTCAGCTCGACCGGGTCGATGCCCGCCTTTTCGGCCAGTTCGTCCATGGCGAGTTCCAGCACCGTGACGCCCACCGCCTCGCCCGGCGCCCGGACCGAGCCGGCACAGGTCAGGTTCACCCGCGCGACCTCGTGGCGGATGCTGCGGTGCTCTCCGCGGTAGGTGTAGTGGGTGGCCTGCTGCACCGGCTCGGAGAAGGTCTCTCCCGGCTGATTGGAAACGCGCGCCTCGTGCCCGATCCCCGTCAAGAGCCCGTCCGCGTCCAGCGCAAGGCGCACCCGCTGCTCGGTCTCGGACCTGCGATGGGCGATCTCGAACTCCTGCTGCCGGGTGAGCGGCACCATCACCGGCCGGCCAAGCCGCTCGGCCGCCACCGCCGCCGCAACCGCTTCGGGCGCAATCCCGAGCTTCGAGCCGAAACCGCCACCAATGTAAGGCGACAGCACCCGCACCTTCTCGGGCGCGATCCCGAGGGCATCCGCCAGTTCCTCGGCATTCTGCGACACCATCTGATAGGCGCCGCAGAGCGTCACCCGGTCACCCTCCCACCAGGCTAGGGCCGCGTGAGGCTCCATTGCCGCGGCCGCCATCGAGGGGGTCCGATAGGTGACATCGAGGGACACCGAGGCATCGCGCATCGCCGCATCGAGATCGCCCTGAGATGACTGCTTCTTCTCGGGCAGATCGGAGGGTGCCGATGCGGGATCGAGCTCTGCGGCGGCCGTCTCATAGTCCACACGGACGAGGCGGGCCGCCTCGCGCGCGGCCTCGAAGCTGTCGGCCACGACGAGGGCGATCGGCTGGCCGAAGCAGGCGACATCGGTTACCTCCTGCGGCGGGGCCTTGCGCGCCATCCCCTGGGCGGGATGGCGGACGAGGCGCGGGTCCTGCAGCACCTCGCGCACGCCGCTTACGGCCAAGGCATCGGCCGTGTCGAGGGACGTGACCCGCCCCCGGGCCACGGTCGCGCGGACGAGGATGCCGAAGAGGCAATCGGTGCGCTGTTCGGACCAGAGGCTCGTGGCCTGCTCGGCGGCATAGACCGCGCGGCCCGAGACCTTCAGCGCGCCCTCGGAGCGGTCGATGGGACGGCCGATGATGTCCTGCGCCATGCTGTCCAGACGGTTGCGATCATCCGGCTCGTCAAAGATGAGATGGGCGGTCATGCCGTGCCTCCGGTTGCCTCACGCAGCACGGAGACAAGCGTGCGCCGCGCCAATGGGATCTTGAAATCGTTGTCGCCCTGCCCTTGGGCTCGATGAAGAAGCCGGTCGGCCGCCATGTCAAAAAGGTCGTCGGACGGCCCCTGCCCCACGAGGCAGGCCTCCACATCCGGGTCCCGCCAGGGCCGTGGCGCAAGCCCGCCAAAGGCCAGCCGCGCCCCGGCGACCCGCCCGCCCTCCATCCGCAGGACGGCCGCGATCGACACCAGCGCGAAGGCATAGGAGGCACGATCGCGGATCTTGCGATAGATCTGTTGCTCGCCCGGCGGAGGCGGCAGCACGACCGCGGTAATGAGATCGCCCGGATCGAGGCAGGTCTCGATCTGCGGCGTCTCGCCCGGCAAGCGGTAGAAGTTCCCGATCGGCACATGGCGGCGCCCCCCGCGCGGGGCCTCGATCTCGACCACGGCCTCGAGCGCCGCCATGGCCACGGCCATGTCGCTCGGATGCGTGGCGATGCAATGATCCGACGCTCCGAGGATCGCGTGATTGCGGGTGAAGCCGCCCATGGCCGAACAGCCCGCGCCGGGCGTGCGCTTGTTGCAGGCCATGGCCGTGTCGTGGAAATAGGGGCATCGCGTGCGTTGCAGCAGGTTGCCGGCCGTGGTCGCCATGTTGCGAAGCTGCCCGCTCGCCCCCGCCAGCAGCGCCCGCGACAGGACCGGATAGGACCGCCGCACCCGTTCATCCGCCGCCAGATCGCTGTTGCGCACGGTGGCCCCGATGCGCAGCCCGCCGTCGCGCTCCTGGATGGTGCCCAGATCCAACCTGTTCACATCCACCAGCCGCGCGGGCGCCTCGATCCCCAGCTTCATCAGATCAAGCAGATTGGTGCCGCCGGCCAGGAAGGCCGTGGCCGGTTCCTGCGCCTCGGCCGTGGCTTCCTCGCAGGACGAGGCCCGGAGATAGACGAAATCCCTCATTGCGCCGCCTCGGCCAGACGGGCTTCGGCCACCAGGGCGATGGCATCGACGATGTTGGGATAGCAGGCGCAGCGGCAGAGATTTCCGCTCATCCGTTCGGCGATCTCCTCGCGGGTGGGCGCGGCCTTGCCCTCGAGGCTCTGCGACACCCAGCTCGGCCAGCCCCTCTCGATCTCCTCAAGCATGGCGGTTGCCGAGCAGATCTGGCCCGGCGTGCAGTAGCCGCACTGGAACCCGTCCTGCGACAGAAAGGCCGCCTGCAGGGCCGAGAGCCGGTCCGGCTCGCCCAGGCCCTCGATCGTGACCACCTCGGCGCCCTCGTGCATGCAGAGCAGCGTCAGGCAGGCGTTGATCCTGCGACCGTTCAGGATCACGGTGCAGGCGCCGCACTGGCCGTGATCGCAGCCTTTCTTGGTGCCGGTAAGCCCCAGGTCGTGCCTCAGGGCGTCGAGCAGCGTCACGCGCGCTCCGGCCTCGATCTCGCGGCGTTCGCCATTGATCGTGAGCGTGGTCTTCATGCGGGCCCTCCGGCTGGCTGTCCAGCCGGGCCAACAGACAAGGGCGCCCGAGGTTCCGCAGCCGGAGCGCCAACGGGTCGCTGTGCGCGGGCCTTCCCTTTCACCGACGGTCCCCGCATCCTGCCGGGGATGAAGGACAGGCGCCAGGACAGACCGCAGGGCATTGCCCGCTCGACCAATCGGGTGGGGCGCGCTTCGGACTGGCTTGGCAGCGCCGCCTTCAACGAGGCGCCGCAGCCCCTTCATATCTGGGGCATCTGCGAGACGAACCGCAGCCTGTTCGCGATGCTCGCGCGCGCGCGCGACCTGCCGGAAGCCGGAGAGGCCTTTCTCGGCTACATGACCGCGGTGTTCGGCATCGACCCCGAACAGCGGGAAGAAGCCAGCGGGCGGCGGCCCTTCCGCTCGTCCTTCCTGAGCCTGATCCAGGGCTGGTCCTTTGACAGCAATGGCCCCGAGGGCGCGGTGCTGAAAGGCTGGGTCGAGAGCCGCTTCGGCCTCGGCCCCACCTTCCACAAGGCGGTGATCGAGCGAGAGGCCGGCACCGCATGGCACGCCTATGTCGAGGAGAAGATGGCCAGCCGGTTCCACGACAACTCGATCTGGAGCCAGCTGGACCTGCTGTTCGAGTTCTGCCAGTGGGCGATCCGACGCTTTGCCTGGCCGGGCAGGTCCCATCTCACGCTCTACCGCGGGGCGAACGACATCGCAGACCGGCGCGCTTCCGTGGTCCGTCTCAACAACCTCGTCTCCTTCTCGTCCGAGCGGAGCGTGGCGGACTGTTTCGGCGATGCGATCCTGACGGCAGAGGTTCCGCTCTGCAAGCTCGTCTGCTTCAGCGGGCTTCTGCCCTCGCGCCTTTTCCGCACCGAGCGGGAGTTTCTGGTCATCGGAGGGGATTATCGGGTGAGTGTGGATTATGTCTGATCATCAGGAGATGGCCAACCGGGCCCTTGCGGCCTATCTGGGGCTTGCGGTCGGGGATGCGCTCGGCGCCACCGTCGAATTCATGACCCGAGGCGAGATTGCGGCGCTGCACGGCACGCACCGCGAGATCACCGGCGGCGGTTGGCTGAAGCTGCGGCCCGGACAGGTGACGGACGATACCGAGATGTCGCTGGCGCTCGGCCGGACATTGCTTCGGCGGCAAGGGCTCGATCCGGCCGGGCTTTGCACCGAATTCGCGGCATGGCTGAAAGGCGGCCCCGTGGATGTGGGCAACACCTGCCGCCGGGGCATCCGCCGGTTCCTGACGGACGGAACGGTCGAGGCGCCCTTCTCCGACGGTGACGCGGGGAACGGTGCGGCCATGCGCGTCCTGCCGGTTGCGCTGGCGACGCTCGGCGCGCCGCAACGGGCCGAGGAATGGACGCTCGCCCAGGCGCGCACCACCCACTGCCACCCGCTCTCGGATGCGGCCTGCCTCGCGCTGGTGCGGATGGTGCATCGGCTGATTGCCGGCGAAGGGCCCGAAGCCGTGCGCCATGAGGCCCTGACGCTCGTCTCGCGCGAGCGTGCCTTCCGGTTCGAACCCTATCCGGGGCAAAGCTCGGCCTATGTCGTCGATACGATGCAGACCGTCCTGCACCATTATCTTGCCTCGGACGGGTTCGAGACCTGCCTTGTCCGCACCGTGAACCAGGGCGGTGACGCCGACACGACCGGGGCGCTGGCCGGAATGCTCGCCGGCGCCACCTGGGGTCTGGAGGCGATCCCGCGGCGCTGGCTGGAGCGGCTCGACCCCGAGGTGGCCGAGACGATCCGGGCGCAGGTGCCCGACCTGCTGGCCCTTGCGCGCGGCTAGCGCCGATCAGCCCGTTGCCCAAGCCGCGCCGCCATGTCGGCCTTGCGCGCGACCAGCTTGTCGGCCAGCGCCGCCGCGCCGCCCTCCTCCGCCACCACCTGACGAATGCGGTCATCGGCCAGGCGCGTCACCACGCGGATCGCGTCCCGGACAGCGCCCTCGGCCATGTCACCGAAAAGCCGCACCGCATGGGGATTGTCGGGATCGTTCCGCAAGCTGTCGAGTTCGCGCACCTTCGGACCGAAGGCCCGCCCCTTGGGGTCGCCCTGCGCCCGAAATTCGAGGGCGCCGCCCAGGTCGAGCGTCAGCACGGTGCCTCCAGCCACTCCCTGATTGTCCCCGTCATGGCCGGCGGCATCCCAGTTGGCCGTCCAGGCGTGAACCCCCAGCCAGTGCTGCGCCGCCCTGCGCTCGGCCTCGGAAAAGCGCGAAAGGCGGCGCTTTTCGAGCGTGACGAACAGGGTGGCCACCTGGGCGGGATCCTGCGTCGGAAGATAGAGAAGCGTCGGCGCACCCGCGAGCCGGTAGAGGCGCGCGGCCAGACGCTCGTTCCGCGCGATGTCGGGGCTCTCGAGACTCTTGACGTAGAAGGACCGGCCCTCATCGTCGCGGTAGATCCCGCCCGGATTGCTGCCCAGCCGGCCCCCGATCCGTTCCATGCGCGAGATGTCGATCACAGGGCCAAGCGGGCTTCCGGCGCGTGGGTCAGATGCGCTCAAGACCGGCTCTCCTCATCCGGTCGCCTCCTCGGGGATCGCTCGTGTCCTTCGCACCAGCGCGAGTTGGGCGGGCGTCTCTATGGCGCCCCGGCGCACGCCGCGCACGTCGCGGATGGCCTGCTCGGGATCGCGGCCAAGCTCGACCAGCAGGCGGGCGGCGATCATCCCCGCCCGGCCCAGCCCGCCCCGGCAATGAACCAGCACATCGCCGCCCGACCGCAGCAGGGCCCGGATGGCCCGCCCCTCGACCTGCCATTGCTCCTCGAACGAGGGCGCGGGCACGGAATAATCGGCAATCGGCAGATGGCGCCACTCCATTCCCCGCCGCCGCACCTCGGCGCCAAGATCCCCCACCCGCAGGGCGAAAAGCTCGGCCGGCTCGACCAGCGTCACCACGAGCCGGGCGCCCCAGTCCGCGATCACATCGAGATCGGCGCCAAGATCTCGCGCCCAGGCACCTGTTGCCGCCGCAACATCCTGCTTGCCAGGGCAGAAGGTGATGCCGATCCGCCCTTGCGAGCAGCCCACGGCCAGCTCGGCGATCTGCAGCGGATGGGTCGCGCTCGTGCGTGGCGTCATCGTTCCTTCCCCAGCCTCGCGCCGGCCGCCGCCTGCGCATCGCGTCAGAGGATCAGGCGAGGGCACCCGTGGCAAGCCGCGCCGACTGCAACGCGCCCGCCACGGTGCGCAGCGCCTCCTTCCTCGCATCCCCGAGCACCGTGGCTTCCGCTCGAAGATGCGAGCGCCCGCTGTCGTCGCACGGGCACCAGCCGCTGTCGTCGGCCAGCCCCGCCGCCCGGGCGATCGCGCCGGCCTCGAGCCTCGGCACGAAGTTCACCACATCCGCGCGGATCGCACCTGCATCGGTTTCAAGCACCCCAGCCCTTGCATCGACCGCACGGACAAGGCCGCCCCGGTCCGCCCCGATCCACGCAACCCGATCGCGCTGCCGGGCGGGCACTGCGGCGGCGAAGGCGCGCGCAAGCCGGTGGTCGGGGGTGCCGTCGAGCACCGTCAGCCGCGCCCCCGGCCGGGACGCGACAAGGCCGGCCAGGGCCAGCGCGCGGGAGACGGCCGCCGTCGGATGGGCCGCCTCGCCCGCAGGCAGCCGCAGGACCACATGACCGCGCTCGGGCAGTGCCTCGAGCCGTGCCATCAACCGGCGCGCCTCGCGCTCGCTGCCCCAGGCGGCCGGCCAGGCATGGCGAGCGGCCGCGTCGAGGCCGGGGATGGCCTCGTCGCGCGCGGCCGTGCCGGGCGCAAGGAGCAGCCGGTCGAAGGCGAGAGTCCGGCCCGAGAAGAGGGTCAGCCGCCCGCCGGACCAGTCGATGCCGGTCACATCGTCGAGAACCAGTTCGACGCCGGCGGCTTTCAGCGCCGCAAGACCCGCGCCCGCGCGCGGGCGCAGGAACGGGGCGCCGGCCCCTCCCTCGCCGCGCGCGAGCCGGGTCGGGTCGCGCTCGACCAGCAGCACCGAGGCGGCCGGGTGAGCCGCCCGCAGGGCGAGGGCGGCCTCCGCCCCGGCGGGGCCGCCGCCGACGATCACGGCACGCGTTCCGGGGCGCAGCGACAGGGCAAGCCCGCCCGTCGCCGCCAGCGAGGCTGCGGCAAGGCCCAGGGTGAAACGGCGGCGGCTGAGGCTCTGCATCTTCGGATCTCCTTGCGGGCGGGCTCCGGTCGGCCGGAGCACCTGGGGTCAGCTTTTCTTTTCCAGCAGTTCGGCCTCGGGATGGATCGGGCGGTAGATCTCGACCCGGTCCCCTTCCTTCACGGTCCGGTCGAGTGGGCAGATCGCGCCGAAAATGCCCACCTTGTTCACCGCAAGGTCGATCTCGGGGAACTGCGCGAGCAGCCCGGAACGCTCGATCGCATCGCGCGCCGTTGCACCCTCGGGCACATCGACATGCTTCCAGACCTGAACCGTCGGCTTGGCATAGGCGACACCGACAATCATTCGTCATCCTCCGCGGCCTGCAGCCTGGGTTTCAGCACACCCGCGGCCGTGAAGACGCGCTCGACGCGCATCTCCTTGATCTCCTGCTCGAGGCTCTTCCCGCGGCTGTCGATGAGCGACTTGAGCGCGAGCAGGATCCCCACGAGGATGAACCCGCCGGGCGGCAGGATCGCCAGCAGGAAGCCCGGATAATCGGGGAAGAGCGTAAGCTCCAGGAAGGCGAACTGCGATCCGAGCAGCACCGAGGCCTGCGCGAACAGCGTGCCGGAGCCCAGGATCTCGCGCAGCGCCCCCACCAGCATCAGCGCCAGCGTGAAGCCCGCGCCCATCGTCAGCCCGTCGAAGGCCGAGACTGCCACCCCCTTGCGCGAGGCGAAGGCCTCGGCTCGGCCCAGGATGGCGCAGTTCGTCACGATCAGCGCGATGAACAGGCCCAGGACCTTGTGCAGGTCATGCACCCAGGCGTTGAGGGCGAGATCCACCACCGTCACGATGCAGGCGATGATGAGGACGAAGACCGGGATCCGTATCTCGGGCGCGATGACGCGGCGCAGCGCCGAGATGGCCACGTTCGACACGATCAGCACGGCGGTGGTGGCAAGCCCCATCCCGAGGCCGTTCGTCGCCGTGCCGGTGATGGCCAGCGCCGGGCAGAGCGCGAGCATCTGTCCGAAGACGATGTTCTTGTCCCAGAGCCCGTCGCGGGCGATCTTGCCGTAGCTGTCGGACATGGCCGTCTCCTCCCTCAGGACCTTGCTGGAAGCGGTGCGAGAAGCTCCGCGCGGTGACGCTCGAACAGGTCAAGGCCGCGGCGGATCGTGGCCACCACGGCGCGCGGGGTGATCGTCGCGCCGGAGAACTGGTCGAACACGCCGCCGTCGCGCCGGACCTTCCAGCCGTCCGGGCCGGGGTCTGCGAGCGAGCGGCCCGAGAAACCCGCGATCCAGTCGCTCTTGCCGATCTCGATCTTGTCGCCCAGGCCGGGCGTCTCGGCGTGCGACAGCACCCGCACCCCGAGGATCGTGCCGTCGGGCGCAAGGGCCATCAGCACGCGGATGGCCCCGCTGTAGCCGTAGCCGGTCAACTCGTAGGCAAGCCCCGTCACCTCGCCCGCGCGGGCGGCGACATGGACCCGCACCCGCCCTTCCTCGGCATCCGAAAGCAGCCGGATGTCGGCGGTCGGATCATTGTCATGCAACTCCCCCGGCAGCACCTGCGCGAGCGAGGCCAGCAGATCCTCGGCCGCACGGGCGGCGATGGGCGCGCGGGTCACGTCACTGGCAAAGGCGAGCAGCAGCGCCGAGAAGAGCGAGAAGAACCCGAGCATCAGGCCCAGGACGATGGGCGAGGTCTTCCACCCGGAGGTCCCGGCCTTGGAAGGGGGCGCGGCAGGGTCGGCCTGGCTCATTTCCGTCCTCCCTTCGGCGACTTGACGGACAGGGGCTTGCCCGTCCGGGTGCGTCCGAAGACGCGGGGACGCACATAGGTCTCGATCAGCGGTGTGCAGGCGTTCATCAGAAGGACGGCAAAGGCCACCCCTTCGGGGAACGAGCCCCAGGTGCGGATCACGAACACCAGCGCGCCGATCGCCACGCCATAGACCAGCTTGCCCATCGCCGTGACCGGAGAGGTCACATAGTCGGTCGCGATGAAGAAGGCGCAGAGCATGGTCGAGCCCGCCGTGAGATGCAGGATCGGCGGCGGGAACCTGTCCGGTGCAAGGAACGAGCAGAAGCCGGACAGCGCCGCGATCGTGCCGAGCACCGCGAGCGGAATGACCGGTGTGATGATGCGCAGCGCCATCAGCGCCACCCCGCCGAGGAGGAGAAGGGCCGCGCTCGTCTCACCCAGGCTGCCGGGAACGAAGCCGAGGAACCGCGCCTCGAGATCGGCGAGGTCCGGCAGGATCTGCGACATGGTCGCGCCCGCGCCGATCTGGCTCTTGATGTGGCTGAGGGTCGAGGCGCCCGAGATCGTGTCATAGGCGGTCGAACCGGCGAAGGTGATGGAGAGGCTGTCAAGGAAGCCCGGCCCCTCGAGCAGTCCGACGGGCGCCACCCATGTCGTCATGTGAACGGGCAGCGCGATCAGCAGCATGGCCCGCGCGACCATCGCCGGATTGAAGAGGTTCTGCCCGAGACCGCCGAAGAGATGCTTGGCGATCACGATGGCGATCCCGGCGCCGAGCACCCCCACCCACCAGGGCGCATAGGGCGGCAGGGTCATCGCGACGAGCCATCCCGACAGGATGGCGGACCCGTCGCCCGCAAACCGCGCCACCGGCTTGCCCGCGATCCAGAGGCAGAGCACCTCGAACAGCCAGGCCGAGACCACCGTCACGAGAAAGAGGAAGATCGCCGGCCAGCCGAACTGCCAGAGCCCGAAGACCGTGGCCGGCGCGAGCGCCGCGCTCACCGTCAGCATCGTGCGCGAGACGGTGAAGAGCGTGTGGGTGTGCGGCCCCGAGATGATGAGCGGAGCGGTCATTGCGCGGCACCTCCCTGCGTGGCCGGCTGCGGCTCGGGCGGTGGGGGGGCCGCGCGCGCCGCCTCGGCTTCGCGCTTCTTCTTGGCCTCCATCTCGGCCTTGCGCTTGGCCATCATCTGCCGCTTGGCCTCGGCCGCGGCCTCCTCGCGCGCCTTCCGGGCGGCGGCGAGGCGCTTCGTTTCCTCCTGCTGATGCTTGCGTCCCTCCGCCTCGGCCAGCTTGCCCTTGGCGTAGTGGATCGTCTGCACGAGGGGGATATTGGCCGGGCAGGTAAAGGCGCAGCAGCCGCAGGTGATGCAGTCCAGCAGCCCGATCCGCCCTGCCCCCTCCAGATCGTCGGCCTGGATGCGGGCGTTGAGTTCGAAGGGCGTGAGGCCCACCGGGCAGGCTTGCGAGCAGCGCCCGCAGCGGATGCAGGGCATGGTCTCGCAGCCGGGCGTCTCGGATGTCGTCAACGCGAGGATCCCGCTCGTGCCCTTGACCACGGGCACCCTCAGATTCTGGATGGGCTGGCCCATCATCGGCCCGCCCAGAAGCAGCCGATCGGGTTCTTCGGTCAGGCCACCGCAATGGGCGATCACTTCGGCCACCGGCGTGCCGATCAGGACGCGGACGTTCGCCGGGCGCCGGATGCCGCGGCCCGACACGGTCACCACCCGCGACAGGAGCGGCTCGCCATAGCGCACAGCCAGATGGACGGCATGGGCGGTCGCGGCATTGTGGACGACGACGCCCAGATCCGCCGTCAGGGCGCGGGCGGGCGTCTCGCGTCCGGTGAGGATCTTCACCAGGTGTTTCTCGGACCCCATCGGATACTGCGTCGGCACCACCTGCACCCGCATCGGCAGATCGAGGGCCCGGTCGAACCGCTGCATGGCCGAGATCGCCTCGGCCTTGTTGGACTCGATCGCCACCACGATCTGCCGCACGCCGAGCGCCCGCGCCATGATGCCGATGCCGTCCGCAATCTCCTCGGCACGCTCGCGCATCAGCCGGTCGTCGCAGGTCAGGTAGGGCTCGCATTCCGCCCCATTGATGACCAGCGTGTGAAGGTCGTAGCGCGCACGCAGGTTCAGCTTGACCGCCGAGGGGAACGTGGCGCCCCCCATGCCGACGATGCCCGCCTCGGCCACCTTGGCCGCGATCTCCTCGGGCGTGGCATTCTCGGGCCGCAGGCGGCCGAGGCGCGGGCCCCAGCTGTCCTGCCCGTCGGTGCGGATGGTGATGGTCGGGATCGGCAGCCCCGAAGGATGGGGCGCCGCGAAATGGCCCACGGCGATCACTCGACCGGAGGTGGGCGCATGGATGTTGGCCGAGACCGGCCCGCGCGCCCGACCGATCAGCTGGCCCTTCATCACGAGATCGTCGCGCTTGACCAGAGGCTCGGCCTCGGCGCCGATATGCTGCTGGAGCGGCACCCTGACCAGCGTGGGGACCGGCATGTCCTCGATGGCGCTTTCGGCGCTCAGGTGCTTGCGCGTCTCGGGGTGGACGCCCCCGCGGATGCCGAAGAACTGCGACGGCCGGAAGAGGGCCGCAAAATGGGGAAAGCTCATGCGGCATGCTCCCTGCTGTCCGCGCCGGCATCGGGAAGGGGCTTGTCCCAGTACCAGCTCTTGAGGGTCTTCGGCTTGACGCGCGCCACGATCGCCTCGGTGGGGCAGGCCTCGATGCAGGCGTTGCAGCCGATGCAGGCATCGGTCACGACCGTGTGGATCTGCTTGTTGGCGCCGATGATCGCGTCGGTCGGGCACCGCTTGAAGCAGCGCATGCAGCCGGTGCAGTGATCCTCGAAGATGAAGGCCACCATCGGCTCGGCCTCGGCCATGCCCGGAACGGCCGCTCCGCCTCCGCCGGGCTCCACGATGGCGGCGAGCGCCAGCGCCACGTCGCGGCCTCCGGGCGTGCAGGCGGTCACGGGCGCGCTTCCCTCGGCCATGGCCTCGGCCAGGCCCCGGCAGCCCGGATAGCCGCAGGCGCCGCAATTGGTGCCCGGAAGGATGCCGTCGATCGCATCCACGACGGGCGGCGTCTCGACATGGAACTTCCGCGCGGCAACGCCCAGCAGCAGCCCGAGCCCGAGCCCGAGGGCAGACATGGAGAGGGCGGCTTCGATCATGTCGGGCTCCGGTTCTCAGTTCGGGGTCAGGCCGGCAAAGCCCATGAAGGCCATCGACAGCAGACCGGCAGAGACGAAGGCGATCGGGACACCCGCAAACGGCCCCGGCACCGAGAGCTGCGCCAGGCGCTCGCGCATGCCGGCGAAGATCACCAGAACGAGGGTGAAGCCCGCGGCCGAGCCGAACCCGTAGAGCAGGCTCGAGGCGAGCCCGTGCCCCTCCTGGATGTTCAGCAGCGCCACGCCCAGCACGGCGCAGTTGGTGGTGATCAGCGGCAGGTAGATCCCGAGCGCCTTGTGCAAGGCCGGCGAGACCTTGCGCATCACCACCTCGATGAACTGCACGATGGCGGCGATGACGAGGATCAGGCTCAGGATCCGCAGGAAGGCGAGGTCCAGCGGTTCGAGGATCAGCGTCTCGACCATCCAGCTCGACCCGGCGGCGAGCGTCAGCACGAAGGTCGTGGCAAGCCCCATGCCGATCGCCGCATCCGTCTTGCGCGAGACGCCCATGAACGGGCAGAGGCCGAGAAACTTGACCAGCACCACGTTGTTCACGAGGGCGGTGCTCAGCAGGATGAAGAAGAATTCGCCCATTCGTCGTTCCGTCTGGCTCGGGCCGTCCCGCCGCGCCGGTCGCGGCGGCCCTCGGCGCGTTCGCACAACTGTCACGGAGAGGAAGCACCTACCGTGCCAACCGCCCTTCAGGTGAGCCGGCGACAGGTGGGGCCGTCGTCCCTGCGGAAGAGCCGAGCCATTCGCCCTGCGCCGAACCAAGGCTCTTGTCGCATTTCCTACAGTTGTGTCGGGAACCCTGACCAATTCGGACAAAGCGCCGCGGCACGCACCCTCACCGCGGCGCAAGGGCCGCCTGCCGGCGCCAGCGCGACAGGACTTGGCACGGCCCGTGCTTCTCCATGGTCGCGCAGAGGAAGCCGAAGGAGTGTCCCTTGTCCGCCGCCGCAGTGACCAGCATCCGCCCCCAGCCTCTCCCGCCGGAGGGGCCGGTCGGGATCGTGCCCGGCGTTCACTGGATCGGCGCCTTCGATCCCGGCCTGCGCAGCTTCGACACGCTGATGAAGACGGCCAACGGCACGAGCTACAACGCCTATGCCGTGCGCGGCTCCGAGGGCATGGCGGTGATCGACACGGTGGATGCCGCCCATGCGGACAGCTTCTTCGCCCGGCTCGAGGCGGTGGCGCGCTATGACGAGATCACGCGGATCGTGCTCAACCATCTCGAGCCCGACCATTCCGGCGCCCTGCCCGAACTGCTCCGCCGCGCGCCGCAGGCCGAGGTGCATCTGTCGCCGCGCGGCCTCCAGATCCTGCGCGCGCTGCTTGGCGGCGACTTCGACCGCTACCGCATCGTGCCGGTCACGACCGGGGCCGAGGTCACGCTCGGAGACCGGACGCTGCGTTTCCTCACCACCCCGAACGTGCACTGGCCCGACACGCAATGCACCTTCCTCGTCGAGGACGGGCTGCTCTTCACCTGCGATCTCTTCGGCAGCCACTATTGCGACGAGCGGCTCTTCGACGACCAGGTGGGCGACTTCCGCTTCGCGCTGGACCATTACTTCGACCGGCTGATGAGGCCCTTCCGCAGTTCGGTCCGCACCGCGCTGGACCTGATCGAGCCGCTTGACGTCGCCATCATCGCGCCCTCGCACGGGCCGATCCTGCGCACCGATCCCCGCGCCTATCTGCGCCACTACCGCCGGCTCGCGGGGCCTCGCTTCTCCTTCGGGACGGACAGGACGCTCGCCATCCTCTACATCTCGGCCCACGGCGCGACCGGCCGCCTCGCCCGGGCGATCCGCGACGGCGCCGCAGAAGAGCCCGGCGTCCGCGTCTCGCTGTTCGATCTCGAAGGCGGCGAGCTTCACCCGTTCATCGACCTGATCGAGGAGGTGGATGGGATCGCGCTCGGCACGCCGACCATCAACGGCGATGCCGTGCGCGCGGTCTGGGAACTGCTCGCCCAACTGGTGGACATCGAGACCAGGGGCAAGCTCGGCGCGGCCTTCGGCTCCTACGGCTGGTCGGGCGAGGCCGTGCGGCAGGTCGAGACCCGGCTCCAGGGCCTCGGGATGCGGCTGCCCGAGCCCGGACTGCGGGTGAAGTTCGAGCCCTCCGACGCCGATCTTGACGAGGCCAGGGCCTTCGGCCGGCGCCTCGCCGCCCATCTCGCCGGCCGCGCGGTCCCGCGCGAGATCGACCTCGCCGAGCTGGCCGCCCGATGACACAGGAAGGATCCGCGATGGAAAAGGCCACACTGACGTTCACCGATGTCTCCAT
The DNA here is from genome assembly GCF_021391315.1 of Cereibacter azotoformans. NCBI lineage: Bacteria > Pseudomonadati > Pseudomonadota > Alphaproteobacteria > Rhodobacterales > Paracoccaceae > Cereibacter > Cereibacter azotoformans. Next base: position 99,626 of record NZ_CP090022.1, read on the forward strand.
CACGGTCAACGTGCCCCCCGGAACGCGCATCATCGAGATGTCCGAGAAGGTCGGGTCGGGCATCACCTACGGCTGCCGCGAGGGCGAGTGCGGCACCTGCCTCACCCATGTGATCGAGGGCAGCGAGCATCTTTCGGAGCCCTCGGCGCTCGAGCTTCGCGTGCTCTCGGAGAACATGGCCGGCAAGGACGACCGCCTTGCCTGCCAGTGCCGCGTCCTGACCGGCGCCGTCAAGGTGCGCCCCGGCTGACCCGCCGCGCGCGTCCGTCGGCAGGCTGAACCCCCACCAGAAAGGAACCAACCCATGTCCATGACCATCTCGGCCGACCTCTGCACCGCCTGCGGCGACTGCGAGCCGGTGTGCCCGACCAACGCGATTATCCCGCGCAAGGGCATCTATTTCATCAAGGCCGACGTCTGCACCGAATGCGACGGCGAGTTCGACATGCCCCAATGCATGAACGTCTGCACCGCCGACAGCATCGTTCCTCTCGAGGCTTGAGGCGGATGGAGGAGTGCGGCGACGGCCCGGCGGGCGCCCGCGTCCTCCGCGAGCGGCTGAAGGTCCTGGCCGTGGCCGGAGACCGTCTGCAGCTTGCGGCGGACCGCGCCGCCGGCTGCTCCTGCTGCGCGATGCGCAGGACCTGCGGGGCCGCCGAACTCGCGGCGGCCGCACGACCCGAACGGATCGAGGTCGCCCGCCCCCCCGGACTGATCGTGGCCCAGGGCGACGAGGTCGAGGTCACCCTGCCCGCGAGCCGCTTTCTCACCGTGGCGGGTCTGGCCTATCTGCTGCCCACGCTCGCCGTGGTCGGGACCGCCGGGGCCGGCATGGCGCTGCAGCTCTCGGACCTCTGGGTGGGGCTGCTCTGCCTGCCCGCCCTGGCCCTCGCCCTGATCCCGCTCGCGCGGGCGGGGCGCGGGGACGGGTTGGCCGGCGATTTCACGATCGAGGCGGTGCATCCCGGCGCCGGCCCGGTGTCCGGCCGGTGCGCCCCATGACCGTCCCGCGCCAGGCCCTGATTGCCGCCGCCGTGGCACTCTGCACGGCGGGCGGGGCCATCGGCGCCACCCTCATGCGCGGCCCGGCCGAGGTGCGCGAGACCTTCTATCTCTTCGGGACGCTGGTCGAGATCGAGGCCCGCGGCGCCCCCGAAAGGGTGGCCCGCGAGGCCATCGCCCGTGTTGGCCAGCGGCTGCAGGCCGCCCACAAGGACTGGCACGCCTGGCGCCCGGGCGAACTCGAGAGCCTCAACGCCGCCCTCGCCGCAGGCGAAAGCCGCAAGGTCGAGGCCGGGCTCGCGGCCCTTCTGCGGGAGGGACGGGCGCTGTCCTGCGCGAGCGGCGGCCTCTTCGATCCGGCGATCGGCCGGCTGATCGAGGCCTGGGGCTTTCACGCGGATGTTCCGCCCGACGGCGCGCCACCGCCCGCTGCGGCCATCGCGGCCCTCGTGGCGCGTCATCCGCGCATGACCGATCTGACGATCACGGGCGACGAGGTGCGCTCGGACAACCCGGCCGTTCAACTCGACCTCGGAGCCTTCGCGAAGGGGGCGGCGCTCGACCTCGCCGCCGAGGATCTGCGCGCCGCGGGGGTGCAGGATGCGGTGCTGAATGCGGGCGGCGGCGTGAAGGTCATCGGGCGGCATGGCGCGCGGCCCTGGCGGGTCGCGATCCGCGACCCGTTCCAGTGGGGCGTGGTGGCGGCGGTGTCGCTGCGCCCCGGCGAGGCGCTGCACACGTCCGGCAACTACGAACGCTATTTCGACGAGGGCGGCGTCCGCTTCTCGCACATCATCGACCCGCGAAGCGGGCGGCCGATGCAAGGGATCGTTTCGGTTTCGGTTCTGGACCCGAGTGGCGCGCGCGCGGATGCGGCCGCCACCGCCCTCGCCGTGGCGGGCCCCGTCGAGTGGCCGCAGGTCGCCGCCGCCATGGGGGTGAGGGCGGTGCTGATGATCACCGACGACGGCTCCATCCTCGCAACGCAGGCGATGCACGAGCGGCTCGAGCCGGTGCCGGGGGGCTTCCCCGCCCCCGTTCGGATCGTCGCCCTGCCAGAGGCCACTCCCCCGCCCGCCTGCTCCAACGGGTGATCGCCGCCCTCTGCGTCGGCCTGGCACGCCGCCTGCTTCGTCCTTTCCTGCGGGCCGCGCTGTGCCCGGGCAGAGACAGAGGGATGCAGAATGACCAGGATCGGGCTCTTCTTCGGCACGGATACCGGCAAGACGCGCAAGGTCGCGCGACAGATCAAGGCCCTGTTCGACGACGGGCTGATGGCCAAGCCGGTCAACGTCAACCGCGCCGAGGTCGAAACCTTCATGAGCTATGACTATCTGATCCTGGGCACGCCGACGATGGGCGAGGGCCAGCTTCCGGGCGCCAGCGCCGACTGTGCCGAGGAAAGCTGGGAGGAGTTCCTGCCCAGGCTCGAGGATCGGGACTTCACCGGCAAGACCATCGCGATCTTCGGCCTCGGCGATCAGGTCACCTATCCGCTGGAGTTCGTGAACGCCATCTTCATCCTGGCCGACTTCTTCGAGAGCCGCGGCGCCACGATCGTGGGCCGCTGGCCGGTCGAGGGCTATGAGTTCGAGGAGTCGCTTGCGGTGGTGGACGGCGCGTTTCTGGGGCTCGCCCTCGATCTCGACAACCAGTCCGATCAGACCGAGGCCCGGCTCGCGGGATGGCTGAAGAGCATCTCGGACAGCTTCGGCCTGCCCGTCTGATCCATTCCCCCGTCCGTCCCCGCCGAGGGTCCGCGACATGGGGTTTCGACCTTGACGGTTCAACCGGGGCTGCCGGAACCGGCAGCCTTCCGCGGCCTGCGGCGGCCGCACCTGCGATCCTTGAGCGCGGGCCCGCTGAGGGCGCGCGTTCCACTCAAGTTTGGCTTGATCAGGATCCGATTCGGTCACATCGCAGCGCACGGGCTTCCACGTCGGAAGCATAATGGAGCAGATCTTGTCCTTGCCGTCCTTCAGACTGACCGCACTCGGCCTCATGGCCGCACTGTCGCTCTCCGGTGCCGCAGCCGCACAGGAGGCGTCCGCGCCCGCCGGCCAGTTGTCCGCGCCGGTGTTCTCGGCGCCGCAAGCCTTTTCCCATGACCTGCTGGCCGAGCGCGCCGCGACCCTCGCGCGCCAGCCCCATGTTCCGGCCCCGGTCCGGAATCCCGAGGTGCTCGAGAAGATCGACTATGACGCGCACTGGCGCATCCGTTTCCGCGACGAGGCGTCCGTCAGGATCGGCGACACGCCGGCGCAGTTCTTTCACCTCGGCACCTACTTCCGCCAGCCGGTCAAGGTCTTCGCCGTCGAGGGGGGCGAGGCGCGCGAGATCGTCTACAGCCCCGACTATTTCGAGATGCCCGAGGACAGCGTGGCGAAGGGTCTGGACCCCGAAGCGGGATTTGCGGGCTTCCGCCTCATGCGCGACGACATGAAGAGCGACTGGATCTCGTTCCTTGGTGCCGCCTACTTCCGCAGCGACGGCGCGCTGCGTCAATACGGGCTCTCGGCGCGCGCGGTGGCGCTGAACACCGGCCTTCCGGTCCCCGAGGAATTTCCGCGCTTCACGGAATTCTATCTGGAGGAAGGCCCCGAGGGCGCGACGGTCGTCCATGCGCTGATGGACGGGCCCAGCATGACCGGCGCCTACCGCATGGTGATGCGCGACCAGCCCGGCAAGGGGCAGGTCATGGACATCTCGAGCCGCCTCTTCTTCCGCGCGCCCGTCGAGCGGCTGGGTGTGGCGCCGCTCACCTCGATGTTCTGGTATTCCGAGAGCAACCGCTTCCAGTCCTCCGACTGGCGCCCCGAGGTGCATGACACGGACGGTCTCATGATCCACACCGGCACGGGCGAGCATATCTGGCGTCCGCTGAACAACCCCGATCGCGTGGCGACCTCGAGCTACCTCGACCGGAACATCAAGGGCTTCGGCCTGATCCAGCGCGACCGGAACTTCGACCATTATCAGGATGATGGCGTCTTCTACGAGAAGCGCCCGGCCGTCTGGATCGAGCCCACCTCGGACTGGGGGGCAGGCGCCGTGCAGCTGGTCGAGATCCCGACCGACGACGAGATCTACGACAATATCGTGGCTTTCTGGAATCCCGAGAGCCCACCGCAGGCCGGCGAGGAGCGGCGCTTCGACTACCGGATGCACTGGGTCGCAAGCCCGCCGATCGACATGCCCCTGGCGCAAACGGTCGCGACGCAGGTCGGCAACGGCGGCGTTCCGGGCCAGCCGCGGCCCGAAGATGTGATCAAGGTGGTCCTCGATTTCGAGGGGGCGGCGCTGGACGGGCACGAGCTGGACGAGGACATCCAGCCGCGGGTTTCGGCACCCGAGGGGGTGGAGGTCATCAATCCCTTCGTGGTCCGGGTGGTCGGCACCGACCGCTGGCGCCTCACATTCGATCTCAAGGCCGCTCCCGGAACGGATACGGTCGATCTGCGCGCCTACATCGCGCATGAGGACGCACCCCTGACCGAGACCTGGCTCGGCCAGTTCCACCTCGCCCAGATCAACCGGCTTCGCTAAGGGACCCGCCGGGGCGCAAGCCCCGGCCGGTTCATCCCGGTCGGCCGTGGGTGAGGGCGACGCTAGAGGCGGCGGCCCGCCGCGCGCTCGGGCAAACCCCGCCCGCCTGGGTCACCGGGCGAGCCCGGCCCCTACGGGACCACGAACGGCATGGCCGAAGCCGTCTCAGCGCGGCCTGGCGGTCGAGAGCCGGATCGGATCGGCGAGCAGCCGAAGGCCGTTCAGAACCACCAGCACCGTGCCGCCCTCGTGGCCGATGACCGCGAGCGGCAGGGGCAGGTTGAAGAAGAGGCTGCTTACCACCAGCGTCACCATCGCGCCCATGGCGAAGACGAGGTTCTGCCGGATGATCCCCGCCGTCCGGCGCGCGAGACGGTGCGCCTCGGCCAGCCGCGAGATGTCCTCGGACAGAAGCGCCACGTCTGCGGCCTGAAGCGCGACCTCGGAACCCGCCGCTCCCATGGCGATGCCGACGTCGGCGCGCGCCAGCGCCGCCGCGTCGTTCACGCCGTCGCCCACGAAGGCCACCCGACCCTTCGCCGCAAACTCGGCCACCAGCCGCACCTTGTCCTCGGGCAACAGGTCCGCATGGATCTCGGCCGGCCGGATTCCGAGCCCGGCGCCGATCCTCTCGGCCACCGCGCGGCGGTCGCCGGTCAGCATCTCGACCCGCTCGACCCCCGACAGGCGCAGCGCCTCGATCCCGGCCGCCGAACTCTCCCGCGGCCGGTCGGCCACCGTCAGCGCCCCCAGCAGCTTGGCGCCCCGCCCCAGAAGCACCAGCGTCTCGGCCCCGGCATGCAGCGCAAGGATCTCTTCGGGATGCGCGACCGGCGCACTCTTTGCGCCCATCCGCGCCGCGAGCCGGGCGTTTCCGGCCCAGATCATGCCCTGGTCATCCAGCCCCACCATGCCCTCGCCGGGCACGGCGCGCGCCTCGCGGACCGGGAATGGCGTCAGGCCCCGCGCCGCGGCCGTGCGGCGTATCGCGTCGGCGATCGGATGTTCGGAGTAGGCCTCCAGCCCCGCAAGCCGGGTCAGGAACTCTTCCTCGTCCCCGTCGCAGACGATCTCGACCACCTCCGGCTTGCCGGTCGTGAGCGTCCCGGTCTTGTCGAAGGCGAAGGTGCGAACCCCAGCCAGCGTCTCCAGCGCCGCGCCGCCCTTGAAGAGCACGCCGCCACGCGCCGAGGCCGAAAGCGCCGACAGGATCGCCGCCGGAACCGAGATCACGATGGCGCAGGGGCTGGCCGCCACCAGGAGCGTCGCCGCACGGTAAAGCGCCTCGTGCCAGCCCTGATCGAGGCCGAGGAACACGAGGAAGGCAAGAACCGATCCGCCGAGCACCGCGACGGTGTAGCGTTGGCCGAACCATTCGCTGAACCGCTCGGACGGCGAGCGCGCCGCCTGCGCCTCGGTCACAAGCTGGATCATCCGGGCCACGGTGCTTTCGGCCAGCGGCTTGCGGACCTCGATGGCGAGGATGCCATGCAGGTTGACGGTCGCCTCGAACACCGGCGCGCCCGCGGTCTTGTGGACCGGGGTGGACTCGCCGGTGACGGTGCTCTCGTCGATCTGGCCCTCACCCTCGACCACCACCGCGTCCACCGGAACCCGCGCGCCGGGGCGCAGGATGACGACGTCGCCGGGCGAGAGATCCTCGACCGCCACCTCCTCGGTGCCGTTCGCGGTCCGCCGCAGGGTGCGGTCGGGCCTCAGATCCATCAGCGCCTCGATGGCCCGGCGGGCGCGGCCCATGGCGGAATGCTCGAGCGTGGTGGACACCGAGAAGAGCGTCAGCAGCACGGCGCCTTCCAGCGCCGCCCCCACTGCCGCCGCGGCGAGCGCCGCGACGACCATCAGGAGGTCGATGTCCAGCTCGCGCTCGTGCCAAAGCGTGGTCAGGGCCCGGATGGCGGCAGGCACGCCCCCCGCGGCGAACACGACGACAGTCGCGCCCATCCCGATCCAGCTCCAGACGGGCGTTGCGGGCAGAAGGTAGTGGGCCACGCCCGCAATCACCATTGCCACAACCGTCAGCCCCGTCAGAAGGCCGTTCCGTCGTTCATCGTTCATGCGGGTTTCCCTCGTGGTCGATTCCGTCTGCGCCGCTCGCCGCAAAACATCAAGACCTTCGCGCTGCAGCAAACGCCGCAGGCAAGCCGAGATCGGGGCTGAGGGAGTTACGAGGGCAGAACAGGGGCGTCGCGCCACGGCGCTCGCTTCGAAACCTGTCTCGCCGGTGGGCGGCGGCGCCGGTCCTGCGGCCTGCGCGGCCGCTGGCTACCAGAATTCCCGCCGCATGTAGCCCATCAGCGCGCCGAGCCAGCTCGCCGGCGGCAGGTCGAGCACCGCAAGGGTCGCGACCAGTCCGACAAGTGCGACAGCGACGAGCAACTCGCGCCGGTGGCTCACCGAATGGCCCGCGGCGTTCCACACGAGGTTCTTCACCATGCTCGCATGCAGCAGCAGGTGCCAGAGCACGACGGCGACAAACAGGACCGAACCGGCAAGATGCAGAACTTCCCACCCGCTTCGGTCGAGGCCCCAGAGCCTCCAGGCAATGTCACGGGCGATCCGTCCGCTCGGCGCGGCGACGAGCACGAGACCCGAGACGAGCATCAGCGCGGACGAGAGCGCGATCGTGAAGACGGCGGCGGCGCGCCAGGAAAAGCGCCGCCCGGGAGACGAGGTCTGGATGGACATGGCGAATCCTCCTTGTCCGCGCCATTCTGGCGCGGTCGGGCAGGTTGCGCGATGCGCGGGGTCAATGACGGCGCGAAAGCGGCACCGAGAGGTGGATCTCCATGGCGGCATGGACAATCCGCTCCTCGGGCCAAGACCACCGGCAGCGGCGCACGGCCATGTCCGTGCCCCGCCTGATCAGGAGCGCTCCCGCCTTCGGGGAGCGCGCGTGGCGGGCGGGCCAGCTCCCGGAGCCTGTCTCAGTTCGGACAGGGCGCCTGCCAGGTCTCGCCGGTCTGGGCGTTGCGATACATGCACATCCTCGGCTGCGGGCTTGTCGCCACGTTCCCGCCGATGGCCGTGCCGAGCGCGGCCCCGGCAAGCGTGGCGGCGGTGCGGCCGCTGCCCTGGCCGATCTGGCTGCCCACTGCGGCACCGGCCAGGCCCCCCGTGGCGGCGTTGATGCCCTGATTGTCGGTGCAGGCGGTCAGGGCGATCAGGGCGGCGACCGCGCTGGCGGCCGCAAGGTGGTGAAACAGCATGCGATGCTCCTTTTCGTTCAGGGGGTCGTCGAGGGTGCAGGACGCCGGCAGGTCGCGCCCTCCGGCGCGAGATCACTCCGCGATCGGCGCCCCGATGTCGCATTCGAAGGGCTGGGCCGCCGCAAGCTCGGTGCGCTTTGCCGTGCCGGGCATGATCTCGAAGCGGGGGTCGAACTCGACCATGAGACCCGCAAGCCGTTCGAGGATCGCGACATCGCCCTCGGCCTGCGCGGTGCCGTCGGCCAGCAGCGCGTCCAGCCCGCTCTGTCCCGCCATGACGCGCTCGAGGTCGGCACGGTTCACCTTCAGGGTCAGGTCGGCTGCGTCCGCGCGGAAGCCTGCGATGTTCGTGAGCGTCTCGTTGGCAAGCTCGACCACGAAGGTCTCACCCGTATCCGGAGTCTCGAGATTCATGACGAAGGCAAGACCGGCGGCGCGGCGGCCATCCATGCGGATGGCAAGGAAGTTCAGGAACAGTTCGGTGGACATGCCGCGAATGACGTCGGGGCTGGAACTGCTGACCATCGCCCCCTGCGGGATGCCCGAGCGCAGCTCATAGGCCGCCGCGAGGAAGCTGTTCCGGAGCCCCGGATTCTCCTGCTGATACCCGATCTGCTCGAAGGCGTCGGCGAGCGCATCCCTGGCCTCGCCGTTGCCCGGTTCGGCCTGAACCAGCTTGTCGAGGATCTCGGTCGCGCGGAAATAGTCGCCCGCTTCGTGCAGTTCGCCCGCCTTCGCGAGGATCGCCGCTCCGCCGCCCATCATCTCGACATGGAGCGGCGCCGAGTCGGCGGGCGAAAGCGGGATCAGCGTGGTCGGGTTGCAGTCCCAGAAGCCGAGGTAACGCTGGATCACGCCGCGCGCATTGTGCTGGGGAGAGCCGTGGTAGCCCCGGCAGTGCCATTTGGCCTGCAGGCTCTCGGGCATCCGATAGACGTTGTGGACCTGGTTGATGGTGACGCCCTGGTTGGCGTAGTGCAGAACCTGGTTGTTCATGTTGGCGTAAAGGTCGCGCTGGTCGCGCAGGATCTCGCGGATGCGCTCGTTGCCCCAGCGCGGCCAGTGGTGCGAGGCGAACATCACCTCCGCCTCCTGCCCGAAACGGTAGAGCGCCTCGTTGATGTATTTCGACCAGTTGAGAGGGTCGCGGACCGGCGCGCCGCGCAGCGTGTAGATGTTGTGGAGCTGGGCGGTCACGTTCTCGGCCATCCACAGCGCCTTGAGGTCGGGGATGTAGGTGTTCATCTCGCGCGGGGCTTCGGTGTTCGGCGTGTTCTGGAAGATCATCCGCACGCCATCGACCTCGAACTCCTCGATCGGTTCCGAAACCAGGCGGGTGGGCGGGATCAGCCCGTTCACGCCCGCCGGAACCCGGTGCCCCAAACCCTGGGTGACGAAGCCGTGGGGCGCGACCGGCAGAAGCAACCCATACTGATAGAACAGCCGCCGGTTCATCGCGTTGCCGGCAAAGACGTTCTCCGAGATCAGGAACTGCATGAAGCCGTCGGGCGCGATGATCTCCACCCGGCCCGCGGCCACATCCTCCTCGGCGACGAGGCTGCGAACGCCGCCCCAGTGGTCCGCGTGGGTGTGGGAGTAGATCACCGCGGTGACCGGCAGCCCCTCGCCCCTGTGCTCCTGGAACAGCTCCCATGCGGCGCGTGCGGTCTCTGTCGTGGTCAGCGTGTCGAAGACGATCCAGCCGGTCTTGCCGCGGACGAAGCTCATGTGGGAAAGATCCAGGCCGCGCACCTGGTAGATGCCGGGGATCACCTCATAGATCCCGAAGTGGTTGTTCAGCCGCGCGATGCGCGTCATCGACGGATGGATGCTGTCGAAGTCATCGTTCCCGTCGAGGAAGTCGTATTCGCTGCGGTCGAAGGCCACGTTGCCCGCGTCGCCCATGATCTGACGGGCGGCACGCTCGGCGATCAGCCCGCGCGCCTGCTCTTCGATGTCACGGCGATCCGAGAAGGGCAGCCCCTTGCGCGCCTCTGCCAGCACCTTCATCGTATGCGCGGAGGGCGCCTTGCCCTTCGGGTGGAAATGTCCCTCGAGGGGCGCGCGCACGCCCTGCGCCCGCGCCGTGCCTTCTTCGAGGAAGTTGCCGCCAAGCGCGAAGGCCGCGCCAGTGACGGGAAGCGTCGTGAGGATCTGTCGTCTGGTGGTCATCATCTCACTCCCGTAAGGATCCCATGCCCCGAGTGGATCGGGAAGCGCCTCGGCCCATCCGGGTGCTGCAACCCGGACCGGAGGGTCGTGACCCAAAGCCTCGGATCGGTCGTCTGGCGGACAGCGTGCTTCCCTTCGAACGTCTTCCGATCAGAAGCGGGCGGTGAGGCCGAGCACCGGCCCCCCGAGGTCGAGCTCGACATCGCGCCCGTCCATCTCCCGGTCGATCGACAGCTGGCGCCATCCGCCCTGCACCGACCAGCGGTCGTTGATCTGGTAGCCCAGGGTTGCCACCGCCTGCCATGTGCGGTCGGAGCCGCCGACGGATCCCCCGAAGTCGGCCATGGCCGTGGCGAACCACCGCTCGTTCAGCGCAAGGCGGAGGCGGCCGCCGACCACGGGATCGACCCAGCTGTCGCCGGGCGAAAAGCTTCGGCCGGGCAGCGCACCCGTTGCGAGCGTCACGTCAAGATCCGCACGCACCGCCCGGAAGCCGCCCAGAAGATCGACCGCCACGCGCTCCTCCTGATGCACGCGGTAGGCGGCATAGCCGCTGGCGATCCTCAGCTCCGTCTCGACCGTTCCGCGCGAGAAGAGGCCATCCAGTGGCGCGTCCGCACGCTCCGAAAGGTCAGCGAGGACGAAATCGGCGATCAGGCCCCAGCGGCCCTTCCGGGCCTCCATCACGCCCATCAGGGCGAAATCGGTCGCGGACAGGACGTCGTTTACACTTGCATCGGCCTCGAGCGGCCCGAAGGCCGTCTCGACCGACGTCGAAATGCCCGGCGCCCACAGGTAGGGAGACACGGTAAACTCCCACCCGACGTCCTGAGCGGCTGCAGCACCAGCCAGGGGCACGACCGCAAGGGCTGCGGCAAGACGTTCCCTCCACTCCCCCATCGGCAGATCCCCCATCTGCGGCCCGGACCGCTTCCCCCGTCGCACCCTCCCCGACCGGGCGCCGCCTTCCGTCTGGCCGTCCCGATCATGCCAAGCCCGCGCCGTGGCGGCGCGATTCTCGGCACGGTTCCGCCGACGACCCGCCACCCGCCGATCGCTGTTGATCACCATCAACAACATCCCCGGCCACGACGCGCTTTCCTCGTCTCGATACCTACCCACGTCGCAGCGAGGAGATTGCGACAGATGGAGCAATCTTGCCGGAAATGTTCCGATGTGCTGCGCGGTCTGGCTTCGGTGGGCTGGCTGGCAGAGCAGCCAGACGCGTTTCAGACACGGATGGCGAGGGCCGGCCGATGGAGCACGGTTCCTCGCGGCGGCCTTCTCTACGCGGTGGGGGACGTGCCGAACGCCATCTTCGGCCTGGGCGAGGGTCTGCTTGAGGTATCCATCCCGATCACCGGCGAGGAGGAAGTCACCATCTACCGCGCACGCCCCGGCTTCTGGATCGGCGACTCGGCCCTTCTGGCGGAAACGACGCGGTCAATCACCGTCTCGGCAGCCGTCGAGTCCCGCATCTTCCGTGTCCCGATCGGCGCCGTGCGTCGCAACCTGGCCGAGCATGCCGAGGACTGGATCTGCTTTTTCCGGCTCAATCACGCGAATGCCACGCTCGCGGTGCGGATACTTGCCGAAGTTCTGGCTCTTACGCCACGCGCGCGTTTCGCCCGCATGCTGCTTCGGCTGGCGGATCCCGACGGTTCGGTCCGCGCGACGCAGGAGGATCTGTGCCGGATGGCCGGCATGAGCCGCGCCGCCTTCCGGCGCGCGTTCAAGGGGCTGATCGACGCCGGCTCGGTGCGCACCGAGTATGGCGTGCTTTGGATTGTCGACCGGGCGGCGCTCCAGCTCGCGTCGGAAGAGGCCTGAGGCAACGGCGCGGGAACTCGACGACCCGAAGGGCCCGACATCAACAGTCGCCGGGGCGGGCGGCTGTCCCCGTGTGCAGCCCGCCTCAGCGAAACCTTCCGTCACCCGGCCTGGACAGATGCCGCACCTGGACAGGCCCCCGCTTCGCCGCCGGAGGCGTGTCAGCCCTCCACTTCGTCGGCGATCACGGCCACGCAATCGCCGGGCTTGACGAGGCCGGGGAAGTGGCGGGCCGTGAAGAGGCCCGATCGCCGGGCGGTCAGCACCGTGGGATCTGACCCCGTCCGCGCGACCGGATAGATCAGTGCGATGGTCTGGCCCTTCTCGACCCGCTCGCCCAGATCGGCGCAGAAGCGGATCAGGCCGCCGTCCTCGGCGAAGGTGAAGCAGTCGCCGTCGGGCATGTCGAGCCACTGCGTCGGCTGCGGCTCGGCCTCGCCCCGGAGGATGCCGGCCGCGATCAGCAGGTTGCGGCAGCCGCGCATCGCGATGCCGGTGGTGCGCGCGCTGGCGGTGCCGCCGCCGCCCAGTTCGGTCGTCACGAACACCTTGCCCATCGCCTCGGCGGCGGTGTCATACATGCCCACCGCGTCGATCTCGAGCATCTTCACCGAGAAGGGCGCCCCGAAGGCGCGGACCAGATCGAAGGCACGCGCCTCCTGCGCCTTGTCGGGCAGGACATGCGCGGCGCAGAAGGGCAGGAAGTCGAGCGTCCGGCCCCCCGAATGGAAGTCCAGCACCACGTCTGCCCTCGGCAGCAGCACGCGCTGGAAATAGTCCGCGATCTTCTCGGTCACCGTCCCGTCGTGGCGGCCGGGAAAGCTGCGGTTCAGGTTGCCGCGGTCGATGGGCGAGGTGCGGGTGCCCGCCGCGAAGGCGGGTTGGTTCATCGCGGGCAGGATGATCACCCGGCCCGTCACCTCCTCGGGGCGAAGCGACCGGGCCAGTTCGAAGAGCGCGATCGGCCCCTCGTATTCGTCGCCGTGGTTGGCGCCGGTCAGCAGCGCCGTGGGGCCGGTGCCGTTCGCCACCACCGCGACCGGGATCATGACCGACCCCCAGGCCGCATCGTCGCGGCTGTAGGGCAGCCGCAGGAAGCCGTGCTGCACGCCCGGCGCGTCGAAATCCACCGTCGCCGAGATCGGCGACGGCCGCAGGTCCGCGGTCATGGTCTCAGTCCTTCACGAACAGCTGGCGCGGGACATTGGCAAGGCACTCCACCCCCGTCTCGGTGATCAGGATCGACTCGGTGATCTCGAGGCCCATGTCCTCGAGCCAGAGGCCGGTCATGAAATGGAAGGTCATGCCGGGGCGAAGCTCGGTCCGGTCGCCGGGGCGCAGGCTCATGGTGCGCTCGCCCCAGTCGGGCGGATAGCTCACGCCGATCGGATAGCCGGTGCGATTGTCCTTGAGGATGCCGTATTTCGCCAGCACGTCGAAGAAGCCGCGGGCGATGTCCTCGCAGGTGGCGCCGGGCCGCGCGGCGGCAAGGCCCGCCTCCATCCCTTCCAGCGTCGCCTTCTCGGCATCCAGGAAGGCCTGCGTGGGCTTGCCGAGGAAGACGGTCCGCGACAGCGGCACATGATAGCGGTGATAGCAGCCGGCGATCTCGAAGAAGGTGCCCTCGCCCGCCTTCATCGGCCGGTCGTCCCAGGTCAGGTGCGGCGCGCTCGCCTCGCGCCCCGAGGGCAGAAGCGGCACGATCGCCGGATAGTCGCCGCCAAAGCCGTCGGCGCCGCGGATGCCCGCGTCATGGATCTCGGCGACAAGGTCGCACTTGCGCATCCCCACCTCGACCGTGTCGAGGATGCGCGCATGCATCGCCTCGACGATGCGGGCGGCGCGGCGCATGTAGGTGATCTCCTGCGGCGACTTCACCGCGCGCTGCCAGTTCACCAGCGCCGTGCAGTCGGTGAAGCGGGCATTCGGCAGGTGGCGCGTGAGGCTGGCAAAGGCGGCGGCCGAGAAATAGTAGTTGTCCATCTCGACGCCGATCCGCAGGCTGCCCCAGCCGCGGTCGGTCATCAGCGCCGACAGGTAGTCCATCGGGTGCCGCTCAGTCGATTGCACATAGTGGTCGGGATAGCCGATGATGTTCCCGTGCGCGAGGCAGGCGGTCAGCTTCGCCCCGTTCGCGTCCTGCCCGCGGCCATACCAGATCGGCTCGCCGTCGGGCGGCACGATCACGCACTGGTGGACATAGAAGGACCAGCCGTCATAGCCGGTCAGCCAGTTCATGTTGCTGGGGTCGGTGACGATCAGAAGGTCCACCCCCTTCGCCTCCATCGCTCGCCGCGTCTTGTCCAGACGCTGGGCGAACTCGTCGCGGCTGAACCGCAGCTCGACTTCTGTCATCGGGGATGGTCCTCCTTCGGGCGGATGCGGCCCGGGTCTCTTGTCAGACGGTAAAGCTCTGGCCGGCCTGCGCGGCGGTCGCGCGGGCGACGGCGAGGGCGGCGATGGCGGTGTCCTGGATGCCGGTGCCGGTCAGGTCGGCCAGCGTGATCTGGTCGGGCGCGGTCCGGCCGGGGCGAAGCCCCGCCACCACCTGCCCCAGTTCCGGGAAGTCCCGGTCGGCGGGCACGAGGCCCGCGGCGAGGGCATGGTGCAGCTCGCCCAGACGGCGGGTCTGGGACAGCCGGTCGGCGACATAGGTGGCGCGCGCGATCAGGTCGGGGGCGATCTCGTTCTTGTGCTCGGCATCCGATCCCATGGCGGTGATGTGCTGCCCCGGATGGGCGGCGTGCAGGATCGGCGTCGTGGCGGGCGTCGCGGTCACGATGATGTCGGCGCCACTCGTGGCCTCGTCGGCGGTGGCGCAGGGCATGGCCTCCAGCCCGCGCTGCGCCACCCGCGCGCACAGCGCCCGGGCCTTGCCCGCATCGCGCGCCCAGACGCGGGCCGCACGGATCGGGCGGACGAGTTGCAGCGCCGCCACCTGAAGCTCGGCCTGCATCCCGGCACCCAGAACCGCCACCGTTGCGCTTTCGGCGCGGCTCAGGTGGCGCGCGGCGACGGCGCCCGCCGCGGCGGTGCGCATGTCGGTCAGGTAGCCGTTGTCGAGCAGGATCGCCTGAACCAGCCCGGTGCGCGCCGAAAGCACCACCATCAGCCCGTTGGTCGAGGGCAGGCCGAGCGCGGGATTGCCGAAGAAGCCGGGGCTGATCTTGATGGCGAAATGGTCGAGGCCGGGGATGTGGGCAGTCTTGACGTCCACCTCGCCGCGATGCTCGGGGATGTCGAGCCGCAGGATCGGCGGCATGGCGATGGGCCTCGTCGCGAGCGCGCGGAAGGCATCCTCGACGCAGGCGACGGCCTCGAGGTCCAGCGGCACCAGCGTCCGCAGGTCGGCCTCGGTGAGCAGAAGGACGGGATCTCTCACGCGCGGCCCCCGTCAAGGATGCGGGCGAAGGCCTCGGGCGCGATGTTGCCGCCGGACAGCAGCGCGACGGTGCCCGCGGCGGGGGCGCGCCCGGCCAGAACGGCGGCCACGCCGACCGCCGCCGCCCCCTCGACCGCGTCGCCGGTCACGGCATGGATATGGCGCATCGCGGCCGCGATCTCGTCCTCGGACACGAGGATCACCTCATCGAGGAGCGCCCGGCACATGGCGAAGGTGATCCGGTTTTCCAGCCCCACGCCGCCGCCAAGGCTGTCGGCCAGCGTCGGCAGTTCCGCGACCGTCACGGGATGGCCTGCCGCAAGGCTCGCGGCCATCGCGGCTCCGCGCTCCATCGAGACGCCCACCATCCGGGTCTGCGGCGACAGCGCCTTCACCGCCGCGGCCACGCCCGAGGCCAGCCCGCCGCCCGACAGCGGCACCAGAACCTGCCGGGGCGCAGGGAGATCCCCAAGGATCTCCAGCCCCAGCGTGCCCTGCCCCGCCACCACCGCCGGATCATCGAAGGGCGGCACCTCGGTCAGCCCCTCGGCGGCGACCGCGCGCGCCACCTCGGCCATCGCCTCGTCCTGACTGTCGCCCGTGATCCGCACCTCGGCGCCCAGCTCGCGCACCGCCGCGACCTTGTTCGGGGGCACCAGCCGCGACAGGCAGACGACGGCGCGCACGCCCGCCGCCCGCGCCGCATGGGCCAGCGCCCGGCCGTGGTTCCCGGTCGAGGCCGTCACCACCCCGCGCGCCAGCCGCTCGGGCGGCAGCGACAGCACCGCGTTGGTCGCCCCCCGCAGCTTGAAGGCGCCGGTTTCCTGCCGGTGCTCCATCTTCAGGACCAGCCCGGAGAGGCGCGGGTCGGCCAGCATCGGCGTCCGCCGCACATGGCCGCGAATGCGCGCCTCGGCAGCCCGGATGTCGTCGAGCGTCACGGGCAGCGTCATGCCGGCAGCCCCAGCGTCATCAGGTGGCCGGGCGCCAGCGCCGCCGCAATGCCGATGCGGCGGGCGACCTCCCACGCGGCGGCGTGGTTCGAGGACAGCGCCGGCCGCCCCGTCGCCGCCTCGATCCGGTCGATGACCGACGCCGCCCGCACCGCGGTGCAGGAGATGAAGGTGGCCTCGGACGCGGGATCGGTCGCCTCGCGGGCCAGATCCACCAGATCGTCCAGCGCGATCCGCGCCATGTCGCGGTCGTCGGCCATGGCCAGACAGGTGAGCCGGTCGATCGCGAACCCCTCGGCCTCGAACATCGCGGCCATCGGCCGCGTCGTCTCGACGAGATAGGGCGTCAGCACCGAGATCCGCCGCGCGCCCATCGCGCGAAGGCCGTTCAGCGTGCCCGAGATCGGCGTCACCACCGGACAGCCCGGCTTGCCGCGCGCCACCTGCGCCCGCACCGCACCGTCGCCGATGCAGACCGAGGCCGAGGTGCAGCCATAGACCACCGCATCCAGATCCTCGCCGGGCAGGATCAGCGCGGCCCCCTCGGCCAGATCGGCCTCCATCGCCCGCAGCGTCGCGGGCGTCACCGGATTGGCGAAGGGGATGCGGTTGACATAGATCCCCACCCCGGCCGGCGCGAGGATGCGGGCGAAATCCACCTCGGTCGTGTGGTCGGTGGCCAGCGCGATCAGCCCGATCCGGTGGGCCACCGGGCGTGGGTCCAGCCGCGGCGGACGCGGGGCGACGATGGGGTCGGTCATTTCGCAAGCCTTCCGTAGCGATGTTCAAGCCAGCGCAGCAGCACGACCGAGACGAGGCTCATGGCCAGGAACAGCACGCCCACCAGCGTCATCGGCTCGACATAGCGGTAGCTGGAATTGGCCACCGACTTCGCCTGGTTCATCAGTTCAAGGACGGTGATGGCCGACAGAAGCGGCGTCTCCTTGAACATGGCGATCAGGTAGTTGGCGAGCGCCGGGATCATCGGCGGGATCGCCTGCGGCACGATCACATGGCGCCATGTCTGGGCCGCGGTCAGGTTGGTGGCGCGCGCGGCTTCCCACTGGCCGCGGGGCACGTTCTCGATGCCCGCGCGATAGACCTCGGCGGCGTAGGTCGCGTAGTGCAGGCCCATGCCCAGGACGCCCGCGACCAGCGGCGGAAGCCGGATGCCGGCGTCGGGCAGCACGTAGAAGATGAAGTAGAGTTGCACCAGAAGCGGCGTGCCGCGGATGAAGCTGACGAACAGGCCCACCGGGCGCGCGATCCAGGCCCGGGGCGACCGGCGGGCGATGGCGAAGACCAGCCCCAGGCCCGCCGCCACCCCCGCCGACAGAAGCGTGATGAGCAGCGTCAGCTGCAGCCCCTGCAGCAGGACCGGCATGATCTCGGCGACGAAGGCCCAGTCCCATTCCATCAGCGCACCCCGTCAAGACCGCGCGTCGCGCGTCGTTCCAGCAGCCGCACCCCGCCGCCGATCGCCATGGCCATCGCGTAGTAGAGGACGAGGATCGTGACGAACGGCAGCAGCGTGTTGCCCGTCTGCGCCCGCACCACCTGCGCCTGAAAGGTCATGTCGGGCAGCGAGATCAGCGACACGACCGCGGTGGCCTTCAAAAGCTCGATCGCGTTGTTGCCGAAGGTCGGCAGCATCAGGGGCAGCGCCTGCGGCAGGATGACGTGGCGCATCCGCTGGAAGCGGGTCAGGTTCAGCGCCACCGTCGCCTCGACCTGATCCTTCGGCACCGACAGGACGGCGCCCCGCACCACCTCGGCGCCATAGGCGCCCACGTTCAGCCCCAGCGCCAGCACCCCCGCCGCCAGGGGCGACAGCGTGATCCCGGCGAAGGGCAGCACGAAATAGACCCAGAACAGCTGGACGAAGATCGAGGTGCCGCGGAAGAACTCGATATAGACCGTGGCCAGCGCCCGGACGGCGAAGAAGCGCGACAGCCGCGCAAGGCCAGCGGCGAAGGCTGCCACCAGCGCCAGCGCCGATCCGTAAAGGGTCAGCTGCGCCGTCATCAGCGCCCCCCCGGCGATCAGGGTCAGATATCCGGACCAGTCGGTCATTCAGCGCGGCACCCACGGTGAAGGGAAAGAGGCGGGCGGAGGGGCCGCCCGCCGGCCGGGTCACTCGCCGCAAAGCGCGGCGCGGCTGGTCGATTTCGCGGCCTCGGCCGAGAAGCCGTAGGGCTCGATGAGCTTCGCGAACTCGCCCGACTCCTTCATCTTCGCCAATTCCACGTCGAAGGCGTCGCGCAGCGCCGTGTCCTGCTTGCGGAAGGCCGCGCCGTCGCAATAGACCGGCGCGCCCTGAACCGGCGCCAGCATCTCGAGGTTCGGATCGGCCGCCTTCGCCATCAGGTCCGAGATCGACAGCACCGGCAGCGAATAGACGTCGATCCGGCCATCCTGCAGCATCTTCAGGCCCGACTGCCCGTCGGGAACCACGATCACCCGGTTGCGCGGAACGCCCGCCTCCAGCGCCAGCTTCTCCTCGGTGCCGCCGCCGGGGGCGCCGATGGTGGCCGTGGGGTCGGCCGCGATGTCGGCGTAGGAGCGGAAGCCCTTGGGGTTGCCCTTCGGCAGAAGGAACGCCTCGGCGTCGCAGAGGATCGGCTCGGAATAGGCGACGGCCTGGCAGCGTTCCGGCTTCATGAAGAGGCCCGCGGTGATCGCGTCGTGGCGGCGGGCCTGAAGGCCGGGGATCATCGCGCCATATTCGCTGATCGAGGCCACCACCTCGGGCACGCCCAGCCGCTTGAAGACCTCGCGCGCCACGTCGGGGGCCGCGCCCGAGACGGTGCCGTCGGCGGCGACGGCGGTGAAGGGCGGCTCGTTCGCGATGGCGATGCGGGCGAAGCCCTGTTCGCGCAGGCTGTCGAGCGTGTCGGCCACCGCCGCGGCCGGGGCGGCGATCAGCGCAAGCGTCAGAAGCGTCTTCTTCATCGGATCTCTCTCTGCTGGAGGGTGAGGGTCAGACGCGGTGCCCTGCGGCGATGATCTTGCGCAGGAAGGATTGGGTGCGTTCATGCGTCGGACGGGTGAAGATCTGGTCGGGCGGTCCCTGCTCGACGATGTGGCCGCGGTCGAAGAACAGCACGCGGTCGGCAAACTCGTGGGCAAAGCCCATCTCGTGGGTGACGAGAAGCATGGTCATGTCGGTCTCGGAAGCGAGGCGCTTCATGACCAGCAGCACCTCCTCGACCAGTTCGGGGTCGAGCGCGCTGGTGATCTCGTCGAACAGCATGATGCGGGGCTGCAGCGCCAGCGCGCGGGCAATCGCCACGCGCTGCTTCTGGCCGCCCGACAGCTGCGAGGGCATCGCGCGGGCCTTGTCGGCAAGGCCCACCATCTCGAGCAGGTCCATCGCCCGCCGCTCGGCCGCGGCCCGCGGCTCACCCTTGGTCAGGATCGGCGCCAGCGTGATGTTGTCGAGCACGCACTTGTGCGGAAACAGGTTGAAGTGCTGGAACACCATGCCGATGTGGCGGCGCATGTGGTGCAGGTGCGCCTCGTCCGCCGGCCGCTCGGCCCCGTTGCGCCGCATGTGGAACAGCTGCTCGCCGCAGACCTCGACATGGCCGCCGGTGATCGTCTCCAGCGTCATCAGGATGCGCAGGATCGTCGTCTTGCCCGAGCCCGAAGGCCCGATCAGCGCCAGCTTCTCACCCGGCATCACGTCGAACGACAGGCCGTCAAGAACCTTCAGACTGCCGAAGGATTTCTCAAGGCGATCGATACGGATGATCGGCTGCGTCACGCCTGCCCTCCTGGGGTGGTTCGCAGACAGGATCGGGGCGCGACAATATCATGTCAAAAGGAAAATAATATCATAACAATCTGCGGAGCAACCGGGACAGGAAGTCGCTCAGATCGTGGGCAACGGCGGCTCGGGCGTGTCCTTCAGAAGGCCCGCGATCAGCGACAGGCCGCGGCGAAGGTCCTCGGCGCGGGTCGACCCCAGCGAGACCCGAATCGCCTGCGGCGGCGCCTTGTCGCTGGCGCGGAAGGCATGGCCCGCGGCGACGCCCAGCCCCATGAAGCGCGCCTGCTCGACAAAGGCCTCCTCGGTCCAGCCCTCGGGCAGCGGCAGCCAGAGATGCAGGCTGTTGGGGTGGCAGACGGGCATCTGCGCCCCCAGCACCTCGCAGGCCAGCGCGTGCCGGTCGGCCATCGCGCGCGCCTGCCAGGCGGCCAGTTCGGTCACGGTCCCGTCCGTCACCCAGTGCGACAGCAGGTCCGCCATCGGCGGCGTCGCCATCCAGTTCGAGACCAGATGCCGGTTGGCGGCGGCGGTGGCAAAGCGCGGCGGCGCGTGCAGATAGGCCAGCCGCAGGCCCGGCACGGTGATCTTGGTGAAGCCGCAGATATACAGCGTCCGTTCCGGCGCCAGCGTGGCGAAGGCCGGCGCACGGTCGGCGATCATCATGTTCAGGATGTCGTTCTCGATGATCGCCAGATCGTGGCGGCGGATCACCTCGACCAGTTCGGCGCGCCGGTCGGCGGGCATCATCACCGCCAGGGGATTGATGACATTGGGTTGAAGATAGACCGCGCGGATCTGGCCGCGGCGCGCGGCCTCGTCCAGCGCGGCGGGGATCAGCCCGTGGGCGTCGATCGCCAGCCCCTCCAGATGCAGGCCCAGATAGGTGCAGAGCGGCTTCAGCGTGTGGTGCGTCAGCGCCGCCGCGGCGATGCCGGCGCCCGGCGGGGCCGCGCTCATCACCGCGGCCGTGATGGCGGGGGTGGCGCCGTTCGTCAGCACGATCCCCGACGGCTCGGCCGGCACACCCAGCCCGTTCAGCCAGTCGACCGCGACGGCCCGGTGGTGGGGCATGACCATGTTGGGCCGGAAGGACAGCGCCGAGGCCGCCGCAAGATTGTCGGCGAGCCAGGCGAAGCCCTCGCGCAGGCGGTCCATGTGCAGCGTCTCGACCACCGGCTTCAGGATCGACAGGTCGATCACCTCGCCCGGCCGCTCGGGCAGGTAGGGCTGGCGCGCCTCGCCCCCCGGCCCCAGTACGAAGGAGCCCCGCCCCACCTCGCCCTGGATCAGCCCGCGCCGGATCAGCTCGTCATAGGCGCGGCTGACCGTCTGCAGCGACAGGCCCAGCCGGTCGGCCAGCTTGCGCTGCGGCAGAAGCCGCGCGCCGGGCGGCAGGTGTCCGCCCTCGATGGCACGGGCGAACTGCTCGGCCAGCGACAGGTAGGCGGGACGGGACAGGGTGTCGGGGTTGGGCATCCAGATTGTCATGATTGCCATGCTGACGCCAATCATGTCATTCTGCAATTCATTCCTGCCGGAGGATGACATGAAGCTGGACCCGATCGACCTGCGCATCCTCGAGGCCGTCCAGAGGGAGGGGCGGATCACCAAGCTGCGGCTGGCCGAGACGGTGGGCCTGTCGCCCACGCCCTGCTGGCTGCGCCTGCGCAAGCTGGAGCAGGCGGGGCTGATCGCGGGCTACCACGCCCGGCTCGCGCCGCGCCGCGTGGCCCCCTTTGCGACCGTGCTGGTCGAGGTGACGCTGGCCAACCACCGGCAGTCCGACTTCGACCGGTTCGAGCGCGCGGTCTCGGCCCGCGACGAGGTTCTGGCCTGCTGGTCGGTGGGCGGCGGGGTGGATTACATCCTGAAGGTCGTGGCGCGCGACATCGACGCCTATCAGCGGCTGATCGACGGGCTTCTGGCCGACGAGATCGGGATCGACCGCTATTTCACCTACATCGTCACCCGCACCGTCAAGGAGGACGGCCCGCTGCCGATGGCGCTTTTCGCCGGCCCGTAGAGACTTTCTCCATCCGCCCCCCGCAGGCCCGCCCGGATGGACCATGCCCCCGCCCGACTTTGGCCCCCTTCTCTGCCTGTTTCGCTCAGGATGAACGGAGCTGAAGGAGGCCCGCATGAACGCCCGACCGCTCCAGACCCCCCACCCCGCCCTGTCGCGCCTGACCGACCGGGCGCTGTTGCGCACCCTTGGGCATGTGGGCGGCCGCTGGACCGCCGCCCCGGACGCGGCCGATTTCGCCGTGACCGATCCCGCCAGCGGCGCGCTGGTCGCGCGCGTCGCCCGGCTGGGTCCGGCCGAAACCGACGCCGCGATCGCCGCCGCGCGCGCGGCCTTCCCCGGCTGGCGCGACCGCCTTCCGCAGGAGCGGGCGCGCATCCTGCACCGTTGGGCCGAACTGATGCGGACGGCGATCGAGGATCTGGCGCTGATCATGACGCTGGAGCAGGGCAAGCCGCTGGCCGAAAGCCGGGGCGAGATCGCCTATGCCGCCGAATTCCTCGACTGGTATGCCGGCGAGGCGCCCCGCCTGAATGTCGAGGGCGTGACCCCGCATCTGCCCGAGGTCGAGATGATCGTGCGGCGCGAGGCGCTGGGTCCGGTGGGCGTGGTGACGCCCTGGAACTTTCCCAGCGCGATGATCACCCGCAAGGTGGCCGCCGCGCTGGCCGCGGGCTGCACGACCGTCGTCCATCCCAGCGCCGAAACCCCGCTGTCGGCGCTGGCGCTGGCCGAACTGGCCGAGCGCGCGGGGCTGCCTCCGGGCGTCATGAACCTGGTGCCGGGCGAGGCCGCGGGGATCGTCGGGCAGATGTGCACCGACCCCCGGCTGGCGGCGCTGTCCTTCACCGGCTCGACCGAGGTCGGCCGGCTGATCGCCACGACTGCGGCGCCGGGCCTGAAGCGGCTGGTGATGGAGCTGGGCGGGCACGCACCGATGCTGGTCTTTGCCGACGCCGACCTTGACCGCGCGGTGGATCTGGCGATGGATGCAAAATTCGCCACCTCGGGACAGGACTGCCTTGCCGCCAACCGCATCTATGTCGAGCGCCCGATCCTGCCCGCCTTCACCGAGCGCCTTGCCCGGCGGATCGCCCGGCTGAAGGTGGGGCCGGGCCTTGATCCCGGCACCGAGATCGGGCCGCTGATGCACGCCCGCGCGCTGGCGAAGGTCGCAGCACAGGTCGAGGATGCGCTGGCGCGCGGGGCGCGGCTGGTCACCGGCGGCCACGCCCATCCCGACCTGCCCCTCGCCTACATGCCGACCCTTCTCGTCGGCGCCCCCGACGAGGCGCTGATCCACCGCGAGGAAACCTTCGGACCCGTCGCCTCGCTGCTGGCGTTCGACGGCGAGGCCGAGGCGATCGCCCGCGCCAACGCCACCGACTACGGGCTGGTGGCCTATGTCGTGACGCGCGACGGGGCCCGCGCGCTGCGCATGGCAAGGGCGCTGGAGTTCGGGATGGTGGCGGTCAACCGCGTCAAGATCACCGGCGGCCCCGTTCCCTTCGGCGGCTGGAAACAGTCGGGCCTCGGCCGCGAAGGCTCGCGCCACGGAATCGAAGCCTTCACCGAACTGAAATACCTCTGCATCGACACGGCCGCCTGAGCCGGAAAGGACGAACATGCTCGACCGCGACAACGACCTGAACGCCTGGGACCGCGACCACTTCTTCCATCCCTCGACGCACATGGGCAGCCATGCCCGCGGCGAGACCCCGCGCCGGATGATCACCGGCGGCACGGGCTGCCGGATCACCGACGCCGAGGGCCGCGAAAGCCTGGACGCCTTCGCCGGCCTCTATTGCGTGAACGTGGGCTATGGCCGGACCGAGATCGCCGAGGCCATCGCCGAACAGGCCCGCCAGCTTGCCTATTACCACGCCTATGTCGGCCACGGCACCGAA
This sequence comes from Cereibacter azotoformans, assembly GCF_021391315.1. Classification (NCBI taxonomy): domain Bacteria; kingdom Pseudomonadati; phylum Pseudomonadota; class Alphaproteobacteria; order Rhodobacterales; family Paracoccaceae; genus Cereibacter; species Cereibacter azotoformans. The sequence goes on from NZ_CP090022.1 coordinate 123,440, forward strand.
GCCAGCGTCACGCTCGCCCGCATGATCATCGAGCGCGCACCCGCGACCATGAGCCGGGTCTATTTCGGCCTGTCCGGATCGGACGCGAACGAGACCAACATCAAGCTGATCTGGTATTACAACAACGTCCTCGGCCGCCCCGAGAAGAAGAAGATCATCAGCCGCTGGCGCGGCTATCACGGCTCGGGGCTGATGACCGGCTCGCTCACCGGGCTGTCGCTGTTCCACGCGCAGTTCGACCTGCCGCTCGCGCCGGTGCTGCATACGGAAGCCCCCTATTACTTCCGGCGCGAGGACCGCAGCCAGACCGAGGAGCAGTTCAGCGCCCATTGCGCGACGAAGCTCGAGGAGCTGATCCTGGCCGAAGGCCCGGACACGATCGCCGCCTTCATCGGCGAGCCGATCCTCGGCACCGGCGGGATCGTGCCGCCGCCCGCCGGCTACTGGGCGGCGATCCAGGCGGTGCTGAAGAAATACGACATCCTGCTGGTGGCCGACGAGGTGGTGACGGGCTTCGGCCGCCTCGGCACCATGTTCGGCTCGGTCCATTACGGGATGGAGCCCGACCTGATCACCATCGCCAAGGGGCTGACCTCGGCCTATGCGCCCCTGTCGGGCTCCATCGTCTCACAGCGCATGTGGGAGGTGCTGGTCGAGGGATCGGACCGCTTCGGCCCGATCGGCCACGGCTGGACCTATTCGGCGCATCCGGTCTGCGCGGCGGCGGGGGTGGCCAACCTGACGCTGATCGACGAGATGGACCTTGTGCGCAACGCGGGCGAGGTGGGCGCCTACTTCCGCGCGGCGCTGGCCGATGCGCTGTCGGACCATGCCCATGTCGGCGAGGTGCGCGGCGACGGGCTGATGGCGGCGGTGGAGTTCGTGGAGGACCGCGACGACCGCCGCTTCTTCGACCCGGCGCGGAAGGTGGGGCCGGCGGTGTCGGCGGCCCTGCTGGAAGGGGGCGTCATCGGCCGCGCCCTGCCGCAGGGCGACATCCTGGGCTTTGCGCCGCCGCTGTGCATGACGCGGGAGGATGCGGACAGGGTGGTGAGCGCCACGCAGGAGGCGGTCAGAAAGGTGCTTGGGTAGTTCAGCCGGAACACCGCGATCCGGCGGCCGCGAGCGTGGACCTGGTGCCGAACTCGTAGCGCACGCGGGCGTTCGGGCTTCGCAACGCTCCACCGGAGCGTTGCGCGGGCAGGCCCGGGCCGGGGGCGGGCGGCTAGTCCAGCCAGACGCAGCCGGCCGCCTCCAGCGCCTTGTCGACCCAGGCCCGGTCCAGCGTGCCGGCCTCGGTCTCGGCCATCTGCCGCGTCTCGGCCGCATGCTTCTTGCGGGCGGCGGCGAGGATCGTCTCGGCCTCGTCCTGCGGCACGGCCACAAGGCCGTCGTAATCGCCAAGGATCAGGTCACCCGGCCGGATCACCGAGCCCCCGAGCGAGATCGGAAGGCCGATCTCGCCGGGGCCTGTGCGATAGGGGCCACGGTGGGTAATGCCGCAGCCATAGACCGGCAGGTTGCGCTCGCGGATCGCCTCGGCGTCACGAATCGCGCCATGCAGGACGAAACCCGCCACGCCGCGGCGAATGGCATGGGCCAGCATCAGCTCTCCCATCAGCGAGTTGGTCATGTCGCCGCCCGCATCCAGCACGATGACATCGCCCGGCTCGGCCATGTCGATGGCCTTGTGCAGCATCAGGTTGTCGCCGGGGCGCGAGCGCACCGTCAGGGCGGGACCGGCCAGCACGCCCGAGCGGTGCATCGGCCGCAGTTCGGGGCCGAAGGCCGCCAGACGGGACATGCTGTCGCTGACATTGGCCACCGGCAGGTCGCGGAAGGCCGCGACCATGTCGGCTCCGATGCGGGTCCAGGTGCGTTTGATGCGGAAACCGTGGGTCATGTGTGGTCCTTCAAGCGGCAAGGTCTGCGGGGCGCGCGAGCGCGCGTTCGTCGGGCGGATTGCCGTCCAGAACGCTGATGATGTGGCGCGCGGCGATCTCGGCCATCGCGCGGGACGAGCCCGCCGTGACGCCCCCGATGTGCGGGGTGGCCACCAGCGTCGGCAACTCCCACAGCGGGTTGTCGGCCGCGGGCGGCTCGGTGGCGAAACTGTCGAGCGCCGCACCGGCGATGGTGCCCGCCCTCAGGGCGTCGGCCAGCGCCGCCTCGTCGATGATGCCGCCGCGGGCGGTGTTCACGATCACCGCCGTGCGCTTCATCATCGCCAGACGCCGCGCGTCGATCAGATCGCGGGTGGCACTCGTCAGCGGGCAGTGCAGGCTCAGGATGTCGAGCGCGGGCAGCATTGCCTCGAGATCGGCGGCGGTGGCGAACCCGTCCGCCTCGGCCGCCTCGGGGGCGTAGGGATCGTGAACGACCACCTCCATCCCCAGCGCCTCGGCCATGCGGGCGGTCTCGCGCCCGATGCCGCCGTAGCCGACGAGACCGAGCGTCGCGCCCTGGAAGTCCTTGCCGATGAAGGTGGGCTTCGGCCACGCGCCGCCCTTCACCGCGGCGTTCAGCGGCTGGATCTCCTTCACCAGCATCAGCGCCAGCGCGATCGCATGTTCGGCCACCGCGCGGGAGTTCGATCCCATCGAGCGCAGCACGGGTATCCCGCGCGCCTCGGCGGCGGCAAGGTCGATATTATCGACACCCACCCCGTGCTTGACGATGACCTTCAGACCGGGCGAGGCGCCGATCACCTCATCCGTGATCCGGCCCTGCCGCACCATCATCGCGTCGATGCGCAGCTCGGCCGCGCGGGCCGCGACCACATCGGACGGGTCGTAGGGCGGCGAGAAGAACACGTCGATGTCATGGTCGTTCAGCAGATCCACCGCGCTTTGCGCGATCTGGGTGTGGGTCACGAGGATGCGGCGGCGGCGGCCGGAGCCGTTCGGGGCGCGGGTCATGCTTGGTCCTTGTCGAAGCGGTCGAGAAGCCTTTCGGCGCGGGTCACGATGGGAAGGTCGATGAACCGGCCCTCCAGCGTGAAGGCGCCGCGTCCGGCGGCCGCCTCCTCGCGGCTGGCCGCCACCACGCGGCGGGCCCAGTCGAGCTCCTCCGGCGAGGGGCTGAAGGCCGCGTTCAGCACCGGCACCACCGCCGGATGGATGCAGCTGGCCCCGTCGAAGCCGAAATCCCGGGCCTCGAGCGCCGCCGCGCGGATGGCATCGGTGTCGGAGAAGTCGGCGGTCGAGCGGAACAGGCCGAAGGACATCACACCCGCGGCCTTGGCGGCGTAATGGATCATGAGCTTGGGTTGGCGCAGCACCTCGGGCGTGGGCTTCGCGCCCATCGAGGTGGCGAGATCCTCTCCGCCGGCCGAGAGCGCAAGGACGCGCGGCCCCCGTGCGATGGCACGGGCCTCGAAGAGACCTTCGGGGTCCTCGATCAGCGGCACGAAGCCCATGGGCGCGCGACCGCCCTCGAACGGGGCCAGATGCTCCGCCAGCCGATGCAGCAGCGCCACGTCATTGACCTTGGGCAGGTAGAGCGCGTCCGCCCCCGCCTGCGTGGCCGCCACGGCATCGTCAAGAAGCCGGTCGGACATGTTCACGCGGACGAAGACCTGCCCGCCGCCCGCCGCCACCATCGGCACCGACCGGGCCAGCATCTCGCGCGCCCCGGTCTTGGCCGCCTCGGGCACGGCATCCTCAAGGTCGATGATGACCGCATCGGCGCCGCGCTGGCCGGCCTTTTCCAGAAAGCGGGGCGTGTTGCCCGGCACATAGAGCAGCGAGCGGATCATGCGCCCTCCTCCAGATCGGCAGGCGTCATGCCGATCTCGGCGAGGATCTCGGCGGTGTGCTCGCCCAGATCGGGCGCCGGATAGCGGAAGCCGCCCGGAGTGGCCGCAAACCGCGGAAAGACATTGTGCTGCGGCAGGCTGCCGTTCCGGGCATCCTCCACCTCGACGATGATCTCGCGCTCGGCGAAATGGCGGTCGGCGGCGATGTCGGCGATGTCATAGACGGGGCCCACGGTGGCGCCGGCCGCGCGCATCTCGGCCAGGGCCTCATCCCGGCTGCGGGTCAGGAACCATTGCGCGACCGCCGCATCCACGAGTTCGCGGTGCTTCACCCGCCCGGCATTGCTGGCAAAGCGCGGATCGGTCTTCATCTCGGGCCGGCCGATCACCTCGAAGATGCGGAAGGCGACGGTCTGGGTCGAGCCCGAGAGCGCTACGAACTTGCCGTCGTTGCAGCGATAGACATTGCGCGGCGAGACCGTGTTCGAGGCGGAGCCCGACCGTTCCTTGATCTTGCCCGTGGTCTTGTAGATCGAGGCCTCGGGCCCCAGCACGGCGAAGATCGGCTCGAGCAGCGACAGGTCGATGACCTGCCCCCCCGCCGCGCCGCGCTCGCGGGCGAAAAGCGCCATCATCACCGCATTGGCCCCGGTCATCCCGGCGATCATGTCGGCCAGCGCCAGCGGCGGCAGCACGGGCTCGCGGTCGGCAAAGCCGGTGCGGGCGGCATAGCCGCTCATGGCCTCGACAAGCGTGCCGAACCCCGGCAGTTTCGCGTAAGGCCCGGTCTGGCCGAAGCCCGAGATGCGCAGCGTGACGAGCCGCGGGTTCAGCTCGGCGAGCGCCTCGGGGCCGAGGCTCATCTCCTCCAGCGTGCCCGGACGATAGTTCTCGATGAAGACATCCGCCCCGGCGAGCAGGCGGCGCAGCGCCTCCATCGCGGGGGCGTTGCGCAGGTTCAGGCTGATCGAGCGCTTGTTGCGGCCGTAGGTCTTCCAGTGCAGCGATTGTCCGCCGTCGCGCCAGTCGCGCAGCGGATCGCCCTGCGGCGGCTCGACCTTGATGACCTCCGCGCCGAAGTCGGCCAGCTGCAGCGAGGTCATGTTGCCGGCCACCAGACGCGACAGGTCGATGACACGGATGCCGTGCAGCGGGCCGCGCAGGCTTGCGTCGAAGCTGATCATCTCAGGCCCCCGCGAACTTCTCGGCGAAGACCGCGCAATGTTCGGGCGGGAAGCGCAGGGTCACGGTGGGATCGTCGATCTCCCACGTGGTCTGGATGCGGAACTCCATCTCGCCCGAGCGGACGACATATTGCCAGACCGAGCCGAGATAGACCTTCTGCATCACGCTGGCGCGGAGACCGTTCGGCCCCAGCTCGCGCACGACCTCGATCCGCTCGGGGCGGATCGCCACGACCAGTGCCCCATCCGCACCGGCGCGCCCGGGCGGCGTCACCAGTTCGGTGCCGTCGGCCAGCCGCACGCGGGCCTGATCCGTGCCGCTCTCGATCATCCGGCCGTCGAGGAAGTTCGACGAGCCGATGAAATCGGCCACGAAACTGTCGGCGGGCCGCTCGTAGATGTCGCGGGGGCTGCCGAGCTGGCGCATCCGCCCCATGCTCATGACGGCGATCCGATCCGACACCGCCAGAGCCTCGGCCTGGTCGTGGGTCACGTAGATGGTGGTGACGTTCAGCCGCTCCTGCAGCTCGCGCAGCCAGACGCGGGCGCGCTCGCGCAGCTTCGCGTCGAGGTTCGAGAGCGGCTCGTCGAGCAGAAGGAGCGGCGGGCGGTAGACCAGCGCCCGCGCCAGCGCCACGCGCTGCTGCTGGCCGCCCGACAGTTCGAACGGGAAGCGGTCGGCATAGGGCAGCATCTCCACGAGGCCGAGCGCCTCGCGGATCCGCTCGTCGCGCTGCGACTTGCCCATCTTGCGCAGGATCAGCGGGAAGGCGAGGTTGTCGGCCACGGTCTTGTGCGGCCAGAGCGCGTAGGACTGGAAGACGAGGCCGATGTTGCGCCTCTCGGGCGGCACCGTGTTCCGGGGATGGCCGTCGAACAGCACCTTGTCGCCCACCCGGATGATGCCCGAGGTGGCGTGGTTGAGGCCCGCCACCGCAAAGAGCGAGGTGGACTTGCCGCAGCCCGAGGGGCCGAGCAGGGTCAGGAACTCGCCCGAGGCCACATGGATGTTCAGGTTCTCGACGGCGGTGACTTCGCCATACTTGATGGTCAGGTTCTCGAGGACGAGATCAGCCATAGATCTTGGCTCCCAGCAGGCGGCGCGCGAGGATGACGAACAGCGCCGTGATGATGACTTGGATGGTGGCCAGGGCGGAGACGGGGCCGTTGTCTCCCTGGGCCACCAGTTGCAGCATGGTGGTGCCGATGATCTCGGAGCCCGGCTGATACAGGAACGCGGCGGTGACGTATTCCTTGAAGAAGTGGATGAACAGAAGCGCATAGCAGCTGAACAGCGCGGGCTTCAGGATCGGCAGGATGATCCGGGTGACGGTCGTCCACCAGTCGGCGCCCGAGATGCGCGCGCCGCGGTCGAGCTCTTCGCCGATCTGCGCCAGGGCGGGGGCGATGGCGCCGAACCCGACCGGGATGTAACGGATCATGAAGGCGAGGATCAGCACGAAGATCGTTCCGCGGATCAGGTCCGCTCCGGGCAGCCACAGCACGGCGTAGAAGAAGCCGAGGCCCGCGATGATCCCCGGAAGCGAGCGGGGGAACAGCGCCACATATTCAAGCGGCCGGCGGAAGCGGAAGTCGGACCGGCGCGCGATGAGCGCCACGACGGCGATGAAGAAGGTGCCGATGGCCGCCCCGACGGTCGCCACCACCACCGAGTTCACGATCGAGCGGACATAGGTCGAGGAGCCGAAGACCAGATCGAAGTTCGCGGTCGTCATCACCTTCCAGAACGGGATCAGCGGCGTGAGGAAGGTCACGGCCGAGCGCAGGAAGATCCCGCCGAAGATCGCGAGGATGGTGAAGAAGACGAAGGCAAAGACGAAGGCGAAGGCGGGCCAGCGCCACGCGCCCAGATCCAGCGTCGAGGGCCGGCTCGCCTTGCCACGGACGGTGACGAAGCGGCCCGAGGCCTTCATCAGATGGCCCTGCAGCCAGACCAGCGCCGCCACGATGGCCAGAAGGATGATCGCGGCCGCTCCGACGATGCCGTATTCCGGCCGCACGGCGGCGTTGATGCCCTTGTCGTAGAGGAAGGTCGTCACGGTCTGGATGCCCGAGGGGCCGCCGAACAGGAGCGGGATGGCCAGCATCTCGATGCCCACGACAAAGTTCAGCACGGCGGAATAGATCAACGCCGGGCGGATCATGGGGATGGTCACCGACCAGAGCGCGCGGAAGGGGCCGGCGCCGGTGGAGCGCGCCGCATCCTCGAGCTGCGGGTCGGCCTTGGTGACGGCGGCGAGGCACATCAGGTAGGTCAGCGGCGCCTGGCTCAGGCCCGCGACGATGCCCATGCCGGTGACGGAATAGAGGTTCCACGGCGCTCCGCCGAGCCAGCCCTTGGCGGCAAGGGTGATGAAGCCCGAGGGGCCGTACATCGTGAACCAGCCGAAGGCGATCACGAGGTTCGACACGAAGAGCGGCCAGATGAAGATCTCGCCCATCCACTTGCGGCCGGGCAGGTTGGTCCGGCCGACGAGGACGGCCATGACCGCGCCGAAGACCTGCGCCATGATCATCGTCAGGGCGCCGAAGTAGAAGGTGTTGAAGAAGACCTGCGCCATGCCGGGCTCGCGCACCAGCCGGGCGAAGTTCTCGAAGGTGAAGCCGGCGGTGCCGTCATAAAGCGGCTTGTCCAGGAAGGCCTGGGTGACGATCGGCAGGATCGGGCCAAGGACCAGAACGGTCGTCAGCGAGGCGACGCCCCAGTAGATCAGGCGTGACCTGTCGATCGGCCGTGCTGCACGGCCGGTTTCGGAGAGATCCGTCATCGGAATACCTTGCGGGGTTGAAGGGGGCGGCTGCCAGCCGGCGGGCCGCCCCGAAAGCGTTACTTGCCCGACAGGGCCGCGGTGAATTTTTCCGAGAAGGCCCCCGCCTCGGAGATCAGCCGCTCGTCGAAGCCCGCGATGACCAGATTGTCGGCGCCGACGATCTCGCCGATGCCCTGATAGGTGTAGCGGACCTGATCCTCCGGCACATCCTCGCGGTAGGGCACGAGGCCACCCTTGCCGATCAGCGTCTGGCCCTCGGTCGAGAGCGCGTAATCGAGGAACAGCTTGGCCGAATTCGGGTTGGCCGCGCCCTTCGGAATGCCCATGCCGCGCAGCATCATGATGGTGCCGTCGTCGGGGAAGGCGAAGCCCAGGATCTCGCCGCCCGGCTGCTCGAGCCGCGGGAAGATGGTGATGCCCGAGACGGCCACGCCGATCACATATTCGCCGGTCGCGATCTTCTCGTTCATCGGCCCGCCCGAGGTCTCGCCGCGGATCATCGGGCCGATGGCGCGCAGGTCGGTCCAGCCGGCCTCGCCCTTGGCATCGAGATAGTTCCACCAGGCCGCCAGACCAAAGCTGTTGCGCGCCGCGTCATAGGTGGTGATCCGGCCGTCGAAGGTGCCGGGATCGGCCACCGCGGCCGCCGCCAGCGAGGCAAAGCCGGTCGGACGCTGGTCCTCGGACAGGAGGGCCGCGTTGTAGGTGATGACCAGCGGATCCGAGGACATCACCGAGACGCCGGGATAGGGCTTGGCGAAGTCCGGCAGATGGGCGAACTCGGGGCTCTCGTAGGCCTCCATCAGCCCTTCCTTGCCGTAGCTGGCCCAGCGGTCGTTCGCCCCCGAAACCAGGATGTCGGCCGTGCGGGTGCTCGAGCCCTTCTCGGCCTCCCAGCGCGAATGCACCGTCCCCGAGCCGAGATCGACGGTCTCGACCCTGATCCAGGGGTATTTGGCGCGGAAGCCCTCGAGGATCGGCGCCCAGTTGTTGTCGGCCATGTTGGAATAGATCATCACGCCGGACTCGCCACGCGACGCCTCGACCAGCGCCGAATAGTCGGCCGGATAATAGTCGGGCAGGTCCTGTGCATGGAGCGCGGCGGGCGCGCCCAGGGCCAGCGCAAGCGCCAGCGTCTTCACCATGGTCATGGTTTTCCTTCTCCTCCCTTGGAAATTCGGCTGCCACGGCGGCGCAACTCCTCGGTCACCTCGGTGGCAGTCTTCAGAACGGCCGCTCCGACCAGCGCCGCATGGGCAGCCAGTCGCGGTTGCGGACCGGAAATGTTGATGGCGCCGACCGGCCGGCCGGTCGCGTCGCGGATGACCGAGGCGGCCCCTGCCGCCCCTTCGACCACGCCCTTCAGATTGAGGAAGAACCCCGCCTCCCGCGCCTTGTCGACCGCCGAAAGGAGAGCCGCCCGCTCCTCGTCCGAAAGGCCCGCGGCCTCGGCATGGGCCTCGAGCGCCGCATCGTCTCCCGCCGCGAGCAGCACCACGCCGCTGGCCACCTTGTGGGCCGCGCGCGTCATCGAGATGTCGCGGTCGTAGCGGATCTCGCGCGCGGGCAGGATCTTGTTCAGATAGCGGATCTGGCCCTTTTCAAGCACGGCGAGAAAGCCGCTCTCGCCGGTCTCCTCCACCGCGCGCGCGAGATAGGGCCCGACCAGCGCAAGAAGCGCCCCCTGCCCGGCCGCGCCGTCGCCCGGCAGGCGGCGCAGCGCGTAATCGCCCGCAGGCAGGCGCTCCAGATAGCCCCGCTCGGTCAGCGACCGAAGCATCAGAAGGGTGCTCGACTTGGGCATGTCGAGAGCGGTCGAGATCGCGGACAGCCCGTAGGGGCCCGGCGTCTCGGCCAGCCACTCCAACAGATCGAGCATCCGTTCGACGCCTCTGCCGCTCATCCCGCTTGACACCCCTCTGCTGTTCACTATACTGAACATCTGCACTATAATGAACTTCTCATTCTGCGTCAACGCGCCGCGAGGGCCTGGCTGCTGATTTTCGCCGGGAGCCGCCCTGCAGGTCATGAAGCGAGCGGCCAAGACCAGGCAATCTTGCAGTGGTGGGCGTGCGACAGCCTTCGCGCGACACCTCGCATGCGCCGCAAGGCAGTCACGAAGGCCAAGTTCGAAGAGACAGCCGCCCGACCGTGACCCGGACAACGATCCGGGCGCCGCTAGGAACCTCGGCCTCGGCGCCGGGACTGCTTGTCGGCTCACGCCGCCCAGGTGACGAAAAGCTCGGCATGCTCGGCCATCACGTCCCGGGACGTGTGGCGGGACAGGAGCTTCTGGGCGGCCTTCAGCCGCTCGATGAAGACCTCGGCGCAGATCAGGACCAGGCTCTCTCCCCGGCTGGGACGGCCACGGTGGATCCGCCCCACAGTGCCGATCAGCGCGAACTTGAGATCGAGACATGTCCCGCCCGCGGCGTCCCTGCCAAAGCGGCCATCCAGGCCGAGAATTTCCGAGCGCACGTCGTCGATTGCAGGCCCGTCCTCGAAGCGCGCGCCGACCGTGCTGCCGATCAGGCTGCGAATTCTTCCCTCGCGGATGCCGTGGCGGGCGGCGACGGCCTCCAGCGCCTCGACCAGATCCTCGCTCGGGCGCACGGGCCACGACGGGATCGCCGCCCTGAGACCGACCCGCCACCGGCACGAAGAGCGTGCGTCGCCACCAGTTCGACGATCGTCGCGTCCCCGCCGATCGCCTCCAAGGCCACTTCGCCTTGAAAGCGCGCTGCACCGTTCCCTCTTTCCTGGCACGCTGCCCGTCCCGTCCATCAACGGCACTAGCTTTGCCGACTGTCCGGGGCCGACCTCACTTCGGAAGGGATGCCCTCAGGCGCTCCGTTTGCCGAGACCGCATCCGCGCGTTGCGATCCGCGACGACGGCCCTGATGAGCGACAACCAAGTTGGCCGAAACCGTCAGGCAAGTTGGCCGCTGGGTTCAGCCGGAGGACGGGCGTAGCCCGTCCCGGAGGCTGAACCCAGCGGCTGGCCCTCGTTTCGGGGGAGAAGGGTAGGTGCTGGCCGCTGCGGGCCGGTAGGGTCGAGGTCTCTGCTACCAAACGGAGATCCGACCGTGCCGGGCAAACCCGTCACCGACCAGCAAGTGAGAGTCTACATGACCGACCGTCTCCAGCACAGCCAGCGTGTCGCCGCCGCCCGCGCCGGCTTCAGCGAACGCACCGCCCGCCGCATCGATGCCGATCCGCGCCTTCCATCGCAACGTCCGGCCCCCCGGGGCCGCACCGTGCCCGACCCGCTCGAGGCGGTGTGGGAACCGGTGCTGCTGCCGATCCTCGCGCGTGATCCAGCCGTTCAGGCCGTCACCCTGTTGCGGCACCTTCAGACGAGCGATCCGGAGGCCTTCCCCGACGACCGCGTGCGCCGGACGCTCGAGCGGCGCGTCCGCGACTGGCGTGCCCTGAACGGACCCGAGCGCGACGTGATCTTCCGCCAGACGCCGGAACCCGGCCGGATGGCGCTGTCGGACTTCACCGATGCGAACGAACTCTGCGTGACGATCGCGGGGCAGCCGCTTGAGCAGCGCCTCTACCACTTCGTCCTGGCCTACAGCGGCTGGGAACATGCCGCCGTGGTGCTGGGCGGCGAGAGCTTCCCGGCGCTGGCCGAGAACCTCCAGAACGCGCTCTGGACCCTTGGCGGAGTGCCTGGCGAGCATCGCACCGACAGCCTGTCCGCAGCTTATCGGAACCTCGATGCCGAGGCCGCGGCGGACGTCACCAAGCGCTATGACGCCTTCTGCGCCCACTACGGCATGCTCGCCAGCCGCAACAATCCGGGCGAGGCGCACGAGAATGGATCTGTCGAGGCCCACAACAACCACCTGAAGGTCGCCCTTGATCAGGCCCTGATCCTGCGCGGCTCCCGCGACTTCGCCGATCTCGCCAGCTGGCGCCGCTTCGTCGATGAACTGGTTGCTCGACGCAACCGCCGGCGCGAGTCCGCGGTGCGCATTGAGATGGCGGCGCTCAGGCCGCTGCCGGCCCGGCGCACCACCGACTTCACCGAGGTGGTCGCGCGGGTCACGAAGACCGGGGGCTTCCTGGTCCACCAGGTCTTCTACTCGGCGCCCTCCCAACTGATCGGCAAGCGGTCGAACCGGAGGTTCGCCTCCGGCGAAACGGGTCCATGTCTACGACGACCGGATCGAGGCCTTTCTCGGAGCGACCCCTGTCGTCACGCACCCCCGCCGTCGCGGCCGCGATGACGGCACCCGCGTCCACTGCGTCAACTATCGCCATGTCATCCACGCCCTGCGCCGCAAGCCGCAGGCGCTGGCCGGTTCCGTTTACCGCGACGGCCTGTTCCCGCGATCGGAATACGCCGAGGCCTGGGTCGCGTTGTCCGCCGCCTTGCCGCGTCGCGACGCCTGCCGTCGCATGGTCGATCTGCTGTGGCTCGCCCATGAGGAGGGCTGTGAGGCTGAACTGGCCGCGCTGATTGCCCAGACCCTCGGTCATGGCGAATTGCCCGAAGCCCATGCGCTAAGGAGTAAGCTGGAGCCGCGCCGGCGCGAGCTGCCCGACGACACGCCCGTCAACCTCACCGATCTCGCCCGCTTCGACGAACTGCTGGAGGCGCGCGCATGACCGCCGCTGCCCCGCGCCCCGTCGATGTGCATGCGTTGCCCGCCATGCTCACGGCTCTCCGCCTGCCCAGCATCCAGCGCCACTGGACGATGCTCGCAGACCGCGCCGACGCCGAGGGCTGGCCCGCGTCGCGCTTCCTCGCAGCTTTGGCCGAGGTCGAGCTCGCCGATCGCGATGCCCGCCGCATCCAGCGCCATCTGCAGCAGTCCGAACTCCCCGGCGGCAAGACGCTGGCAACGCTCGACTTCAAGGCACTGCCCGGCGTGACCCGGGCCCGCATCGAGGCGCTGGCCGCCGGGGATTGGGTTGAGACCGGCGCCAATCTCATCGCCATCGGCAACTCGGGCGCCGGCAAGAGCCACGTTCTCTGTGCCATCGGCCATGCTCTCGTCGAGGCCGGCAAGCGCGTCCTCTACACCCCCACCACCGACATCGTGCAGAGGCTGCAGGCCGCCCGCCGCGATCTGGTCCTCGAGGCCGCACTCGCGAAGCTCGACAAGTTCGACCTGATCATTCTCGACGACATCACCTACGCCCAGAAGGACCAGGCCGAGAGCTCGGTGCTCTTCGAGCTCATCGCCCGGCGCTACGAGACGCGAAGCCTCGCCATCGCCGCCAACCAGCCGTTCAGCGCCTGGAACCGCGTCTTCCCCGATCAGGCCATGACCGTCGCCGCCATCGACCGGCTGGTTCACCACGCCACCATCCTCGAGATGAACGGCGAGAGCTTCCGCCGCCGCGCCGCCGCACGACGCCGATCCTCCGAGCCTGTCGCTGCGCCGACAGCCTCCAGCGACAACATCGGCGTCGAAGCCACCGACAACATCAACGACAAGCTTAGGGAGATCAGCGCCGAGTAACACCAACGACCGCAGCGGTCAAAACCGGCCATCCTGGTTGTCGGTCACGGCCAAGAAGGTTGACGCTCTACACGGCCCGGCGACTCAAGTCCGCAGCTCGCGATTGCGGCACAGTTCGGACGGCCCGCAGAGGCTGCTCATCGGTCACGTCTCCTTGCGCGGCCTGAATCACGCGAACCGCCCTAGGCAAAGGGTCTGGAGCCTATGCAAGGCGGGGCAAGACCGACACGTCCGATGTCGAAGCCATCTGCGACGCGGTCCGCACGAAGAGCTGCACGCTCGGCCGGTCGGAAACGCCGGCTGAACATCTCTGCCCCAGACACACGTCGGCGGCGCATCGCGTCCCGGCCGGGGGTGACAGGGGCCGGCAATTCGGCCAAAGTCGCCGGCATCCGACCTCGCACCCTCCCGGAGCCCCATGAACCCACGCCTCCTCGCCCTCGGCCTTGCGGCGCTGCTGCTCTCTTGCGGCCGGCCCGAAGTCACCGCAGAGCTGCCCTCCGGCCAGACCGTCACCATTGCCCCGCCGAGCTTTGGGGACGCCAAGCCGCACCCGTGGGCCGGGCGCGCGCCCTCGACCTATCCGGTGCACGGCATCGACGTCTCGCGCTTTCAGGGTCCGATCGACTGGCCCACCGCCGCCTCGGCGGGCGTCTCCTTCGCCTTCATCAAGGCAACCGAGGGCGGCGACCGGCTGGATGCCGCCTTCCACGAGAACTGGCGCGGTGCAGGCCGCGCTGCTGTGCCGCGCGGCGCGTACCATTTCTTCTACTTCTGCCGCCCGGCCTCGGAACAGGCCGAGTGGTTCATCCGCAACGTGCCGAACGCGCCGCGCGCCCTGCCCCCGGTGCTCGACATGGAGTGGAACCCCTTCTCGCCCACCTGCACCTTCCGGCCGGAACCGGCCGTCGTCCGCGCCGAGGCGCTGACCTTTCTTCGTCAGGTCGGGCAGCACTATGGCAAGCGCCCGATCATCTACACGACCGTGGATTTCTTCGAAAGCAACGAGATGTGGCGCCTGACGGGCTACGACTTCTGGCTGCGCTCGGTCGCCGCGCACCCGCACGAGCGCTACAACGGCCATCCCTGGACCTTCTGGCAATATACCGGAACCGGCATCGTGCCCGGCATCGACAAGATCACCGACATCAACGTCTTCAACGGCAGCGCCGCCCAGTGGGCCGCCTGGCTTGCGCGGAACCTGCGCTGAGCCCTTCACGCTGGTCCAAATATCCTCGGGGGGACGCCGTCGGCCCCGGCCGGCGGCGCGGGGGGGCAGACAGCCCCCCGGCCTTCCGGTTCAGCCGTCCTGCCGGATCCGGGCATTCTTCGGATCGTAGGGTGAATCCTCGGCAACCACGGCCTCGTATGTCTCGCGGAACATCCGCACCTGCAGCTTCGTGCCCACCTGGGCCAGGTCGGGGCGCACATAGCCCATGCCGATCTGCTTGCCGAAAGCCACCGACCAGCCGCCCGAGGTCAGGCGGCCCACCTTCTCGCCGTTCAGCAGAAGCGCCTCCTTGCCCCAGGGATCGGCATCCGCCGGCCCGTCGATCAAGAGGGTCACGCATTTCGACCGGATGCCGGTGTCGAGCATCGCCTGCTTGCCCTGGAACTCCTTCGAGAGGTCGATGAAGCGGTCCAGCCCCGCCTCCATCGGTGTCGCGTCGCGGCCCAGTTCGTTGCCGAAGGCGCGGTAGCTCTTCTCCTGCCGCAGCCAGTTCTGCGCCCGCGCGCCCACGAGCTTCAGCCCGTGCGTCTCGCCGGCCTTTAGCAGCAGGTCCCAGAGATAGGTGGACATTTCGATCGGGTGGTGCAGCTCCCAGCCCAGCTCGCCGGTGTAGGCCACGCGCACCGCGCGCACCGGGCACATGCCAAGCTCGATGGTGCGCCAGGACAGCCAGGGGAACCGCTTGTTCGACAGCACCGTCGCGGGATCGGCGTCCTTGACGATCTCGTTCAGGATGGCGCGCGCGTTCGGCCCCGCCAGCGCGAAGACGCCCCATTGCGTGGTCACGTCGTGGATGTCGATCCAGCCGAAGTCGGCGATCTTCTCCTCGGCGCATTTCCGCAGGTAATCCGCGTCATAGGCCGTCCAGGCGCCGGCCGAGACGAGGTAATATTCGTGCTCGGCGAGCCGCACGATGGTGTATTCGGTGCGGGTCGTGCCGGTGGGCGTCAGCGCGTAGGTCAGGTTGATGCGCCCCACCGCCGGCAGCTTGTTGCAGGTGAACCAGTCGAGGAACGCCGTGGCACCCGGGCCGCGCACCAGATGCTTGGTGAAGGCGGTCGCGTCGATCAGGCCGGCGGTCGCGCGCAGCGCCTCGGCCTCTTCGCGCGCGAAGGGCACCCAGGCGCCGCGGCGGAAGCTGCGGCTGTCGTGGTCGAAACCGGGCGCGGCGTCCCGCGGGCCGTAGTAGTTCGGCCGCTCCCAGCCGTTCACCTGCCCGAACTGCGCGCCGAGCGCCTTCTGCCGGTCATAGACCGGCGCGGTACGCAGCGGACGGCAGGCCTCGCGCTCTTCGTCGGGATGGTGGAGGATGAAGACGTGCTCGTAGCATTCCTCGTTCTTCCGCGCGGCGTATTCGGTCGTCATCCACGAGCCGTAACGTTTCGGGTCCAGCGAGGCCATGTCGATCTCCGCCTCGCCTTCCGTCATCATCTGCGCGAGGTAGTAGCCCGTGCCGCCCGCCGCGGTGATGCCGAAGCTGAAGCCCTCGGCCAGCCACATGTTGCGCAGGCCAGGCGCGGGGCCGACCAGCGGGTTGCCGTCCGGCGTGTAGCAGATCGGGCCGTTGTAATCGTCCTTGAGCCCCACGGTTTCCGAGGACGGGATGCGGTGGATCATAGACATGTATTCCGCCTCGATCCGCTCCAGATCCAGCGGGAAGAGGTCGGCGCGGAAGCTTTGCGGCACGTCATAGAGGAAGCGCGCGGGGGCGTTGCGCTCGTAGGGACCGAGGATCCAGCCGCCGCGCTCCTCGCGGACGTACCACTTGGCGTCCGCGTCGCGCAGGACGGGGTGCTGGGGGTTCGACTTGCGCCACTCGACGAGCGCGGGATCGGGCTCGGTCACGATATACTGGTGCTCGACCGGGATCGCGGGGATCTTGATGCCCAGAAGCCGCGCGGTGCGCTGCGCGTGGTTGCCGGTCGCGGTCACCACGTGCTCGGCGTGGATTTCGAAGGTCTCCTCCGAAGCGACCAGGTTGCCGCCCTGCTCGACCATCCGCGCGCAGGAGACGATCCATTCGCTGCCCGTCCAGCGATAACCGTTGACCTGGATTCGGCGCTCGATGGTGCAGCCGAGCTGCCGCGCGCCCTTGGCCATCGCCTGCGTCACGTCGGCGGGGTTGATGTAGCCGTCCTGCGGATGGAACAGCGCGCCCTTCAGATCCTCGGTCCGCACCAGCGGCCAGCGCTCCCGGATCTGCGCGGGGGTCAGGAATTCGTGATAGACGCCCGCGGTCTCGGCCACGCTCGAATAGAGCATGTATTCGTCCATCCGCGCGTCGGTCTGGGCCATGCGCAGGTTGCCCACGACGTAGAAGCCGGGGTTCAGACCGGTCTCGGCCTCGAGCCCCTTGTAGAAATCGACCGAATACTTGTGGATGTGGGTGGTGGCGTAGCTCATGTTGAAGAGCGGCAAGAGCCCGGCCGCGTGCCATGTGGAGCCCGCCGTCAGCTCGTCGCGCTCGACCAGCATCGTGTCCCAGCCCGCCTTGGCGAGATGGTAGGCGATGCCGGTCCCGACGGCGCCGCCGCCGACGACAAGGGCTTTCACATGGGTCTTCATCCGCGCACTCCGTCACCGCAGGGTTTGCCGCATCAATGACTCATCGCCGCGGTTCGGGACAGGTGGGCCCGACATTTGGCGTCCGAAAACGACATGCGCCCCGGATGACGGGATCGGGACGCCCGTGGGCCGCCGTCGCCGGGGGGCCTTGCGCCCCCCGTCCGCCGCCCCGCGCCGGGGCGCGGCCCGGCGGACTTCGCCTGCGGCGAAGCCCCCCGCAGGATATTTGGACAGAGTGAAAGGATCAGGTGCGGCGCAGGAGCGCCGAGACGAGGAAGGCGAGCGCCGCGGCCGCCACGATCGAGGGACCGGCCGGCGTGTCGAAGGTGAGCGAGGCGCCAAGGCCCGCGATGCTCGCCCCTGCCCCGATCAGCGCCGCCAGCAGCGCCATCGGCTCGGGGTTGCGGGCGAGACCGCGCGCCGCCGCCGCCGGGATGATGAGCATGGCCGAGATCAGCAGCGCCCCCACCACCTTCAGCGCGACCGCCACCGTGACCGCGAGGGCAAGCGTCAGGATCAGCCTCTCGCGGCCGGGATCGATGCCCGAGGCGGCCGCCAGATCCTCGTTGATCGTGGCGGTGAGAAGCGCCGTCCAGCGCCAGATGAGGAGCGCGAGAACCAGCGCCGCGCCCATCCAGATGAAGGCGAGATCCGGCAGCGACACCGCGAGGATGTCGCCAAAGAGCCAGGCGGACAGGTCGGTGCGCACCGACGGAAGGAAGCTGACCGCCAGAAGGCCAAAGGCGAGCGCGGAATGGGCCAGCACGCCCAGCATCGTGTCCATGGCCCAGCCGCGGCCGCTGAGCATGGCAACGGTCGCGGCCATCACCAGCGCGACGATCAGCGTGCCCAGTCCCACCGGCAGCTCCGTCGCAAGCGCGAGCGCCACGCCGAGGATTGCCGCATGTGAGGTGGCGTCGCCAAAATAGGCCATCCGGCGCCAGACGACGAAGGCCCCGAGCGGCCCCGCCGCGGCCGCCACGCCAATGCCCGCGAGCGCTGCGCGGATGAGGAAATCGTCAAGCATGGTGGTGATGATCATCGTGGGTATGGTCGTGATCGTGTTCGTGGCGGTAAAGCGCCAGCACCCCCTGCGTCCCGTGGCCGAAGAGCGCGCGGTATTCCGGCGCGTTCGAGACCACGCGCGGTGTGCCCTCGCAGCAGACATGCCGGTTGAGGCAGATCACCCGGTCCGAGGCCGCCATCACCACATGCAGGTCATGGCTGACCATCAGCACGGCGGCGCCCGTGGTCGAGCGGACCTCCTCGATCAGGCGGTAGAACGCGGCTTCGCCCGGCTGGTCGAGACCCTGCGTCGGTTCGTCGAGCATCAGAAGCTCGGGATCGGTCAGGAGGGCCCGCGCGAGAAGCACGCGCTGGAACTGCCCGCCCGAGAGGTCGGCCAGCTGCCGGCCCGCCACGTCGGGCACGCCCACGCGGCGCAGGGCGGTCTCGACCTCGGCCGTCCCGTGCCTGCGGGGAAGCGACAGGAATCGCGCCGCGGTCAGCGGAAGCGTTCCGTCCACCTGCAGCCGCTGGGGGACATAACCGATCCGCAGGCCCGGCTTGCGCCTCACGGAACCGGCGGCGGGCGGCAGGATGCCCAGAAGCGCGCGCAGAAGCGTGCTCTTGCCCGACCCGTTCGGGCCCACGATGGTCACGATCTCGCCGGGCGCGACCGCGAGGCTCACGTCCGACAGGATCTCGTCCCGGCCGCGCCGCACGGCCAGGTGATGGGCAGCAATGAGGCTCATGCGGCCTCCCGGCAGGCGGGGCAGAGGCCCACGGCTTCGATGTTCGTCCGTTCGATCACGAAGCCCAGCTGCCCGGCGGCCGCGTCGAGCGCGGCCCGCACCGGTTCGGCCGGGGCCTCGGCCACCGCCCCGCAGCGGCTGCAGATCAGGAAGGCGGGCGCATGGGCCTCGCCGGGATGCATGCAGGCGGTGAAGGCGTTGAGCCGACGGATGCGGTGCGCAAAGCCCTGCTCGACGAGGAAATCCAGCGCCCGGTAAGCGACGGGGGGCTTGTTGCCGAACCCTTCCTGCGCCAGCCGGTCCAGCACCTCGTAGGCGCCGAGCGCCCGATGCTCCTCGAGCAGGATCTCGAGCGTCCGCCGTCGGACGGGTGTGAGACGCAGGCCCGCCGCGGCCGCCACCTCCTCGGCATGCGAGAGGATCGAGGCCGCGCAACGGCTGTGATCGTGCGGCTCGAAGGCCGCCGCCCCTCGGGTCCGGGCGTCCATCCACTGTCCCCCATTGACGTGTTACGTTATAACCACATAAACCTGTGCCGATCCGAAGGAAAGGCAGCCCCATGCGTTATACCATACCACTCGCCCTCGCCAGCCTGATTGCAGCCCCTGCCCTTGCCGAGGTGCCTCGCGTGGTCACCGACCTGCCGCCGGTCCATTCGCTGGTGGCGCAGGTCATGGGCGATCTCGGTCAGCCGACCCTGCTGCTCGACCGCGGGGCCGATGCCCATTCGTTCCAGTTGCGTCCAAGCCAGGCAAAGGCGCTGGCCGATGCGGATCTCGTGGTCTGGGTCGGACCGGACATGACGCGCTGGCTCGAACGGGCACTCGCAGGGCGCAAGGGAGAGGAAATCCGTCTGTCCACGCTCGAAGGCACGCATCGGCAGGATTTCGGGGACACGGCCGGCCACGACCATGACCATGACCATGACCATGACCATGACCATGACCATGACCATGACCATGAGGGAGAGCACAACCATTCCGCCGTCGAGGATGCGCATGACGACGAGCATGGGCACGAGGGCCACAGCCACGAGGGCCTTGACCCGCATCTCTGGCTCGATCCGGCCAACGCCAGGCAGTGGCTGGCCCATGTTGCCGACGCGCTGGCCGATCTCGATCCGGCCAATGCCGCAACCTATGCCGCGAATGCCGAGGCGGCGCGCGCCGACGTTGACGCGCTGGACACGGAAACGGCTCAGCGGCTCGAGGCGGCCCGCGGCCAGCCGTTCTATGTCTTCCACGACGCCTACGGCTATTTCGCAAGCCACTACGGGTTGACCATCGCCGGCAGCATCTCGGCGGGCGACGCCGCGTCGCCGGGGGCCGCGCATCTGTCCGAGCTGCGGGCGGCGATGTCGGGCGAGTCGCGCTGCATCTTTCCCGAGGCGCAGCACGATCCAAGGCTCGTGCAGCAGATCGCCGAGGACACGGGCGCCCGGATCGGCCCGCCGCTCGACCCCTCGGGCAGCTCGATGGAGCCGGGTCCGCGGCTCTATGGCGACCTCATCCGCGGACTTGCCGACGGGATCCTCTCCTGCGTGGCGCCTTGACCTCGTGCCACCCCCGGCGCAGCCTTGCGGCCTGCATCGGAGGCGGGCATGACCATCACACGCTTCGGCACCGCCCCCGACGGGCGGGCCGTCCAACGCATCACGCTTCAGGCCGGCCGCCTGCGGGTCGCACTTCTCGACCTCGGGGCCATCCTGCAGGACGTGCGCCTTGCGGGGATCGACTGGCCGCTGACGGCGGGTGCCCCGGAGCTTGCCGCCTACCTCGGCCCGTTGCGCTGGTTCGGCGCGATCGTCGGGCCGGTGGCCAATCGAATCGGAGGCGCCTCGGCCCGGATCGGCGGGCGCGACGTGAGGTTCGAGCCGAACGAGGGTCCGAACCTTCTCCACTCGGGTCCGCAGGGCTTTCATGGCCGCCTCTGGCAGGTGGTCGAAGTCGGATCGTCGCGCGCGCTCCTCCGCCTCGATCTGGCGGACGGCATCGACGGCTTTCCCGGCAACCGGCGGATCAAGGCCGAGTTTACCCTGACACCGCCGGCCACGCTCCGGCTGGTGCTGACGGCCGTCAGCGACGCCCCGACGCTGATGAACCTCGCCAACCACAGCTACTGGACGCTGGATCCCGAGCCGGGGATCGGTGGCCAGCACCTGCGCCTTGCGGCCGGGCACTGGTTGCCGAGCGCCGACGGTCTGCCGACGGGCGAGATCCGGGCCGCCGAGGGCGCCTTCGATCTGTGCAGCGGTCGACCGCTCGGACCCGCGGAAGAGATCGACCACAATTTCTGTCTGGCCCACAGCCCGCGCACCCTGACCGAGGTGGCCCGCCTCACCGGCCGGTCCGGCGTCAGCCTGACGCTTGCCACGACGGCGCCGGGGCTGCAGGTCTACACCGGGCGTGACATCGACAGCGGTGAACATGCCGGCCATCACGGCCGCCCCCTCCGCGCGTTCGACGCCCTCGCACTCGAGCCGCAGCTCTGGCCCGATGCCCCGCACCACCCGGCCTTCCCGTCGATCGACCTTCAGCCGGGGGCGCTCTTCCGGCAGGAGACCCGGTTCAGCTTCTCGGCCTGAGGTCGCGCGAGCCGGGCACCGTCCCCTTGCGGCAACCCCGCAGGGCTGCATCGACATGCGACACCTGTTTTGCCCGCTGCGGATCCTCCGGCGGCCGGCCGCGGCATTGCCTTTTGCGCAACTTGTGATTGCCGCGCCGGCACGGTCTGTTCGCGCCATCCTTGGCATTCCTGCCAGAAAAGAAGATGACGCTACGATCCTTCTCCGCCTTGACCGATCAGGAGCCGCTGTTCCGGGACCTTGCGCCCGCGGGCAGCTATGTGGCGCTGCGGGTGGGCTTTCTGGCGCCCGAGGAAGAGTCGAACCTCTTTCCATCGGAGTGGATCCGTTTCTACACGACCCACGCCTACGGAATGAAGGACCCGCTGACGCGATGGGCGGCCACCGCCAACGGCGCCACGCGCTGGAGTTCGGTGACCCTGCCTGACGAGGCGGGCGTGATGGCGGCCTATCGCCTCCACGGGCTGCGCTACGGCTGCGTGATCGGCCTGCCCGCCCGCATCTCGCGCAGCCGCAAGCGAACCTTCGGCATCTTCGCCCGCAGCGACCGCGAGATGACCAACGCCGAGATCGGCGCGCTCAGGGCGAGCCTTGCGGAACTCCATGCGCCCGAACGCGATGCCCTCACGCAAAGCCAGGCCGAGGTGCTGCGGATGCTGAGCGAGGGCGTCCGATACAAGGAGATCGCCTGGCGGCTCGGCATCACGGAAGGCGCGGTCAAGGCCCGCTTCAAGGCCGCCTGCCAGCGCCTCGGCGCCCGCACCGCCGTTCAGGCCGCCAACATCGCCCAGAAGCGCGGGCTTCTCTGACCGCTTTTTCCGTGGCGTCCGCAGCCGGTGCGACGGAACAGGCACGGGTGGCGGACGTTGGACCGGCTCTGGCAAATGGAGGTCCATGATGAGTACCCAGTCCTACACCCCCGACACGGCCGCCGCGGACGCGCTCGAGGCGCTGCACGACCGGAGCGTTGACGTGCTGGCGGGCTTCGACACCATGGTCGGGAAGGCCGAGCCAGAGTTCCGCCCGCTGGCCATGCGGTTCCAGGAACTGCACCGCCGGCACTCGACCGAACTGGCGGGCCTTCTTGCCGCGGCCGGGCGCACCCCCGGCAACGAGGGCACCTTCATGTCCACCGTGAACCGCGCCGTGGTCTCGCTGAGGTCGATCTTCGACGACATCGACGAGGACATTCTCGCGCAGGTCGAGAGCGGCGAGCAGCATGTCCTCGACGCCTTCGACGAGGCGCTGGCCCAGCCGCAGGTCCCCGATGCGCGCGCGAAGCTGAGCGACATGCGGCAGGAACTTGTCCGCCTCCTCGACGAGGCCAAGGCGGCGCGAGCCTGAGCCTGAGCCTGAGCCTGAGCCTGAACCGCGCGCTCTGGGCGAGGACGGTCCCCGACCATCGGAACGACCTTGCCCGCGGCAGGCGAGCCGGTGCGGCCACTTGACGCGGCGGCACCGGCCACTAGTTCCCCCGGAGGCCACCGGGGGAGGCAGCCATGCTCACACTGTCCGTCAACGGTCGCGACCTCAGTCTCGACGTCGATCCCGACACGCCCCTTCTGTGGGTGCTGCGCGATGAGCTGCGCCTGACCGGCACCAAGTTCGGCTGCGGAATGGCCCAATGCGGAGCCTGCACGGTGATGCTGGACGGATTGCCCACGCGCTCGTGCGTGACGCCGGTCGGCTCGGCCACGGGCGCGAGAGTCACCACCATCGAGGGCATGCGGGGCCGCGAGATCGAAGCGGTTCAGGCCGCCTGGGCCGCCATCGACGTGCCCCAGTGCGGATGGTGCCAGTCGGGACAGGTGATGTCGGCCACCGCCCTGCTGCGCGAGACGCCCAAGCCCAGCGACGCGGACATCGACCGGGCCATGAGCGGGAACCTCTGCCGCTGCGCGACCTATCTCAGGATCCGGCAGGCGATCCACGCGGCAGCCCGCACGCTGGAGGGTTGAGCCATGCCGATCCTCTCTCGCCGCAATTTCCTGTCCGCCGGCGCGGGCTTCACGCTTCTTCTGGTGCTGCCGGTGCGCTCGGGCCGGACGCAGGGCGGCCCGCCTGGCCTGCCCGCCACGCCGAACGCCTTCATCCGGGTGGGTGCGGACGACACCGTGACCGTCATCATCAAGCATCTCGAGATGGGTCAGGGCCCCTACACGGGCCTTGCGACGCTGGTCGCCGAAGAGATGGATGCGGACTGGAGCCAGATCCGGGCCGAGGCCGCCCACGCCGACGATGCCCTCTATCGCAACCTCGCCTTCGGCGTTCAGGGAACCGCCGGTTCCACCGCCATCGCCAACAGCTACATCCAGATGCGCAAGGCGGGCGCTGCGGCCCGTGCCATGCTGGTGGCCGCGGCGGCCGCGGACTGGGGCGTGCACCCCTCCGAGATCACGGTGCGCGCGGGCCGTCTGTCGCATCCGAGCGGCCGGGAGGCGGGCTTTGGCACCTTCGCCGCGGCCGCGGCTGGGATGGAGGTGCCGCAGGACCCGCCCCTCAAGGATCCGGCCGACTTCGTCCTGATCGGCACGAATGTCCCGCGGCTCGATTCCGCCGCCAAGTCGAACGGCACCGCGGAATTCACGCTCGACCTCTACCGCGAGGGGATGCTGACGGTGGTGGTCGCCCATCCGCCCGCGTTCGGGGCGACGGTGGCCTCGTGGGACGATGCCGAGGCGATGAAGGTGCGGGGCGTCGAGATGGTCCGCCAGATCCCCTCCGGGATTGCCGTCTATGCGCGCAACACCTTCGCCGCGATCAAGGGGCGCGAGGCGCTGCAGATCCAATGGGAGGAGGCCAAGGCCGAGCGCCGCAGCACGGCCGAGATGTTCGAGGACATGTCCGAGGCGCTGGAAGGCGCCCGCGTGGTCGAGCAATCCGGCGAGGCGGATGCGCTCGACGGGGCCGCCGAGCTGCTCGAGGCCGAATACCGCTTTCCCTATCTCGCCCATGCGCCGATGGAGCCGCTCGACGCGGTGATCGAGGTGACGGACGGGCGCGCCCAACTCTGGTATGGCTGCCAGTTCCCCGCGATCGACCGGCCGATCGTGGCGCAGACGCTGGGTCTTGCCACCGATGCCGTGCGGATCAACGTGCTCTTTGCCGGCGGCTCCTTCGGGCGGCGTGCGCAGGGCGACGGGCATTTTGCGGCCGAGGTCGCGCATGTGGCGCAGGCCGCGGGGCGTGACGGCGCCTTCAAGCTGCTCTGGACGCGCGAGGATGACATCCGCGGCGGCTACTACCGGCCCGCCACGCTCCACCGCCTGCGGGCGGGGCTGGACGCCGAGGGCCGCATCGTCGGCTGGGAGAACCGGATCGCCAACCAGTCGATCATGGCCGGCACGGCGCTCGAGGCCTTCATGCAGAACGGGCTCGACCCCAGCTCTTACGAGGGCTCGAACGACCTGCCCTACGCGGTGGGCGCGCGGCGCATCGCGTGGGCGCGCGTGGACAGTCCGGTGCCCGTTCTCTGGTGGCGGTCGGTGGGCCACACCCATACCGCCTTTGCGGTCGAGGTCTTCCTTGACGAGGTGCTCGAGCGGGCGGGTAAGGATCCGGTGCGGGGTCGGCTCGAGCTGCTCGGGCCCGAAGCCACCCGCCATCGCGCCGTTCTCGAAAAGGTGGCGGAGTTCGCGGACTGGAAGGGGCGCACGCGCGAGGGGCGCGGCTATGGCGTGGCCCTTGCCAAGAGCTTCGGCAGTCATGTCGCCCAGATCGTCGAGGTGGAAAACGGCGGCTCTCTCCCAAGGGTCACGCAGGTCTGGTGCGCCATCGACTGCGGCGTGGCGGTCAATCCCGACATCATCCGCGCGCAGATGGAGGGCGGGATCGGCTATGCCCTCTCGGCCGCGCTCTACGGGGCCATCACGCTCGACGGGACCGGGCGCGTGCAGCAGTCGAACTTCGACAGCTACCGTCTGCTCAGGATCGAGGAGATGCCGCAGGTGCATGTGGCGATCCTGCCATCGGCGGAACCGCCGACCGGCGTGGGGGAACCCGGCGTGCCCCCTCTCGGGCCGGCCGTGGCGAATGCCTGGCGCGCCCTGACCGGGCGGCCCGTCCGTCAACTTCCCCTCGCGCAACTGCCGGCCTGAGCGCGCCGGCCGGCCTCGCCCATCGGTTTCGTCACCGCAGCCACGCCTCCGGCTGGACGTCCTGCCGCCCTTTTGCGATCAGTCGGACATCAGCGACATCGAGGGAAGCGGGATGAGCAAGACGATCTACATTCTGAACGGGCCCAACCTGAACCTGCTGGGCCAGCGCCAGCCCGAGATCTACGGCCACGACACCCTCGCGGATGTCGAGCGTGCCTGCGCCGCCGTCGCGGCCGAGAAGGGGTTCGAGATCCGGCTTTTCCAGTCCAACCACGAAGGCGCCATCATCGACACGATTCACGAGGCGCGCCACTCGGCCTGCGGCATCGTCATCAATCCCGGCGCCTACACCCACACCTCCGTCGCGATCCTCGACGCGCTCAACGCCTTCGACGGGCCGGTGATCGAATGCCACATCTCGAACATCCACAAGCGCGAGGGCTTCCGCCATCATTCCTACGTCAGCCTGCGGGCGGACGGGGTGCTGGCGGGACTGGGGGTCGAGGGCTACGCGCTGGCCGTGCGCCGGATCTGCTCGCTCTGCTCGAAGTAGCCGGCAGCCAGCGCCGGGGCGCGGCTCGTTTCGCCAGGGCGGCACGGACCCGCGACGAGGTGGAACAGCAGGCCCGCCGGCGAAGTTGTGCCTCCGATTGCCGCCCCTGTGCGGCGTGCCGGCCGGAAGGCCCTCGGGGGGAACCATGCAGAACGAGCCGACGGGCGAGCCGGTCACAGGCGTGGTCGCGGCCCGGGATGCACCGCCAGCGCCCGCCCCGACCGGGCCCGAGACGGTGCAGCTCAACCATCTCGTCGCGATCCGCAGGCTTCTCGGGTTCATCCTGCTCGTTCTCGTCATCATGGGGCTCTATTTCGCCCGCGACGTGATCCTGCCGCTGATGATCGGGCTGCTGATCGCGCTGACCTTCAGCCCGGTCGTGCGGTCGCTGCACCGGATCGGCATCGCGCCTCCGGTGACGGCAACGGCGCTGATCGTCTCGCTGGCCGCGGTGATCGGGATCGGAGCCTTCATCCTGAGCGGCCCGGTCTCGGACTGGATCAGCCAGGCGCCAAGGCTGGGCGACCAGCTGCGCGAGCGGGCGCAGACCCTGCTCGCGTCCTTCGAGGCCGTGCAGAACGCCTCCGAGCAGGTCTCGGAACTGGCCAATGATGCCGAGGATCCGACGGTGCAGCGGGTGGCGGTGCAAACGCCGGGCATCCTGTCGTCGGCGGTGGGCAGCGTCGCCTCCGTGCTCACCACCACGATCGTGACACTCGTGCTGGCGCTGTTCCTCCTGGCCTCGGGCGATCTCTTCTACATCAAGCTCATCGAGGCCTTTCCCCGCTTCGGCGACAAGAAGCGGGCCCTGCGGATCGTCTATGGCATCGAACGGCGGGTCTCGCGCTACCTGCTGTCGGTCACGATCATCAACGCAGGCCTGGGCGTCGTCATCGGCCTCGCCATGTGGGGAGCGGGAATGCCAAGCCCGATCATCTGGGCGATCGGGGCCTTCCTGCTCAACTTCCTGCCCTACATCGGGGCGATCTCCGGCGTGGCGCTCTCGGCCGCGGTGGCGATCGTCCATTACGATCACCTGTCGCAGGCCTTCCTCGTGCCCGCGCTCTATCTTGCGGCCACCGCGATCGAGGGGCAGCTGGTGACGCCGATCGTGCTCGGGCGCCGGCTCGAGCTGAACACCGTCTCGGTCTTCGTCACCGTCATCTTCTGGGGCTGGCTCTGGGGTGTGCCGGGCGCCCTGATCGCGGTGCCGTTTCTCGTCTGCCTCAAGGTCGTCTGCGACAATGTCGAGGCGCTGCACACGTTCGGAAACTTCCTCGGCGCCCGCGAGCCGCTGCCCGAACTGGAAGCCGAGCCGGCCGAATGAGGGAACCGCCGGCGCCTCCGGCCGTTCGCCCCGCAGACCCTGAACGGAGAATCTTCCTTGACCGTCATCTGGACCATCATCATCGGCTTTGTCGCGGGCGTCATCGCCAAGTTCCTGCATCCGGGAGACAATGAGCCGTCGGGCTTCATCCTGACCACGATCCTGGGCATTGCCGGCGCCTTCGTCGCCACCTGGCTCGGGCAGGTCGTGGGCTGGTATGGTCCGGGCGAAGGCGCGGGCTTCATCGGCGCCATCCTCGGCGCGATCCTCGTGCTGATGATCTGGGGCGCCCTCACCCGCAAGCGGGGCTGACCGCGCCCGCCTTATCGCATTCCGTGCGCCATCCCGGCCGCCTCGGGCATCCGGCGCAGGGCGAGCATCGACCAGGCCCCCAGGAACGGGCCTGGCACCAGCGCAAGAAACACCCAGCGCCAGCCGATGATGCCGGCCAGCAGCGGCAGCGCCCAGATGGTGAAGATCGTCAGGGCAAAGCCCACTCCCATCTGGAAGGCCAGCGCCGAGCCCACCAGATGCGGCGGCGACAGTTCGGTGACCGCGGCCGAGAACTGCGCGCTGTCGGCCACGACAGCGAGCCCCCAGAGCAACGCCAGCCCCACGAGCAGCCAGGCCGGGCCGCTCCAGGCCAGACCGATCGCCAGCGCGCAGCAGCCCGAGACGCCGAGGGCGAGGGCGGTCGTCCGGCAGCGCCCGATCCGGTCCGACAGCAGCCCGCCCAGCACGCAGCCGGGGGCGCCCGCCGCCAGCACCGCAAAGGTCAGAAGCGAGAGGTTGCCCAGCCCGAGCCCCGCCTCGGAAGCCGCACGGGCCCAGGCCAGGAACCAGCCCCACATCGCGTAAAGCTCCCACATGTGGCCGAAATATCCGAGGTTGGCCGCCATGACCGGGCGGTTGCGCAGGATCGAGAGCGTCTGGCGCAGGTCCACGCGACCGGCTCGGCCAAAGGGATGGGGCCCATCTCGCAGCGCCAGCCCGAAGATCGGCGCCGCCGTCAGGCTGAAGAGGCCGGCGGCCGCGATCACCAGCCGCCAGTCGAGGACCTCGCCCACGCCCCGCACCAGATGGGGCAAGGCGGAACCGAGGGTCAAGGCCCCGATCAGGCAGCCGAGCGCCAATCCCCGGCCGCGCAGGAACCATGTGGCCATCAGCCGGATCGCCGGAGGATAGACGCCCGCCAGGGCGATCCCGGTCACAAGCCGCGCGGCGATGGCCGCCGCCGGGCCGGGCTCCAGCAGGAGGATGAGGGTCGAGGCACCCGCGAGCGCGGCGGCCCCTGCCATCAGCCGGTTGGGATGCAGCCGGTCAGGCAGCCCCAGGACGCTCGAGGCAAGTGCGCCGATGACAAAGCCGGCCTGCACGCCGTTCGTCAGCCAGGCCGCCTCGGAGGGCCCGAGGCTCCAGCGTGCGACAAGCTCCGGCATGACGGCGGTGGCGGAGAACCAGGTGGAAAGCGACAGGACAAGAGCGGCACAGGCCACTGCGAGAAAAGCCCAGCGGTTGCCGCTCATGCCTCACCTGCGCCCATGCGATCCTGCCCCCGGTTCCTGCCGCAAGGGCATCATCGCGGGCTTTTCGCGCTTCGCCAATGGAATTGCTTCACCACGGCGGACGGAGCGCGACGCAGAAATGAGTTTTCATCGGCAGATCGAAAATCTCTCCCACCGTCGCTCACCGGGGAAAGAGCGCAAGGCTGGCGGTCCGGGCGGCGGCAGGCGCCGCCCGGCCGGTTGGCAAGAGCCCTCAGAGGCTCCGCGCGCGCTCGACGGCGTCCATGCAGGCGGCTTCGTCGCCGCGGGCGAGCGCGCTGCGCGCCTCTTCGATGGCGCCTTCGCGGGTGGTGGCACCTTCCGCCGACGCGCCTTCGGCCGCCATCGACTCGCCGCTCTGCTGGGCGGCCGCGTCGTCGCCCGACATGGCGATGGTCGAAGTGTCGGTGCCGCCGCCGCCCGGTTGCTCGAGCGGGGCCAGCGAGCCGTCCTTGGCGATGGCCTCACCCTCGCCCGAGCCAGCCGCCGTGCCCGACCCGCCGGCCGCCATGTCGGACCCGCCCACCGCATCCGCCGTTCCCGGCCCGGTCGAGCTGGTGCCCGTGGTGCCGCCGGCCGTATCCGTTCCGCCCGTGGTCGATCCCGCCGTGCTTCCGCCCGTGGTGTCGGTTCCGGCCGCCCCACCGGCCATGTCGGTTCCGCCCGTGGCCGATCCCGCCGTGCCCGTCGTGTCGGTTCCGGTCGTCCCGGTGGTGCCGCTGGCTGCGGTATCGGTTCCGGTCGTCGAGCCGGACGCGCCACCGGCCGAAGCCGTGTCCGATCCGCCCGACGTGCCAGAGCCCGTGCTCTCCGTGCCCGTGGCCGCGGTGCCGGCCGCTCCGCCACCGGCCGTCATGTCGCTGCCCGTCGTGGACATGTCCGAGCCGGTGGCGCTTGCCGTGGCATCGCCCCCGGCCGCGGCACCGCTCGTGGCCGGCATGTCCGCCGCCCCGCCGGTGAGGGACGCCAGTTCATCCGCGCAGTCGGCATGGGCCGCCGTGGCACCGATCAGGGCCAGCGCGCAGGTCGTGAGTGTCAGGCGTTTCATGGATCTCCTCCTCTCCAAGATGGAGGCGTGCAACCGCGGGGGCCGGCGCTTGTTCCGGGCAAAGCGCCGCGCCGCGGGGCGGGCCTTTCCCGCGCCCCTCAGGACGGAAAGGAATTTCGCCGACTTCCGAGATGGCTCGGCGGCCCCCGGCGGGCGAGGACCGCCATCGATCCAGTGGGATCAGGACGCGGCGACCTCGGCACCCACATAGACGGGATTGCCCTGCCGCAGCACCTTCAGCAACAGGACCCCGCGGCCGCGCGCCTCCGCCACGGCCGAGGCAAGATCCCGCGGCGTCGCGATCGCACGCCCCCCGGCCTCCTCGATCACGTCTCCGGGCGCCAGCCGGTCGGCGTTCGGGCCGGCCGGATCGACCGCCGTCACCACCACGCCCGAGGCATCTTCGGGCAGTCCGAGTTGCCGGGCCAGCGCAGGCTCCAGCGGCTGAACCTCGAGCCCGAGCGGCGCGCCCAGCCCCTCCGGCGCGGCGGCCGCGGCGGGCTCCAGCCGGTCGGCCGACAGTTCGCCGATCGTGACCGTCATCTCACGCTCGCGCCCGTCGCGCTGAACGGTGAGCCGTGCCTCCTCGCCGTTCGGGATGGCCGCGATCAGCCGGGGCAGGCTGGACCGCTCGCCGATCTCCTGCCCGTTGACGGCGGTGATGACATCGCCGCTCTCGACGCCTCCCGCCTCGGCCGGGCTGTCCGGCTGCACCTCGGCCACGAGCGCCCCCCGGCTGCCCTCGAGACCCATCGCCTGCGCGATCTCGGGCGTCAGGGGCTGGATCGTCACGCCCAGCCACCCGCGCGAGACCGAACCCGTTTCCTGCAGCTGCGCCACGACATCCCGCACCGTGTTGGCCGGGATCGAGAAGCCGATGCCAACCGAGCCTCCCGTGGGCGAGAAGATCGCCGTGTTCATGCCCACCACCGTGCCGCTCGTGTCGAAGAGCGGTCCGCCCGAGTTGCCCCGGTTGATGGCGGCATCGGTCTGGATGTAGTCGTCATAGGGGCCGGAGTTGATGTTGCGCCCCATGGCCGAGACGATGCCCGACGTGACCGTCCCGCCAAGGCCGAACGGGTTGCCGACCGCCACGACCGCATCGCCCACGCGCAGCCGGTCGCTGTCCCCGAACTCGACGAAGGGCAGATCACTCGCATCCCGCAGCCGGATCACGGCAATGTCGGTCATGGGATCGGCGCCCACCATCTCGGCCTTGAACTCGCGCCCGTCCTCGAGCTTGACGGTCATGTCGGTGGCATTCTCGACAACGTGGTTGTTGGTCACGATCACGCCGTCCTGCGAGATCAGGAACCCCGACCCGAGCCCGTGCATGACGCGGTCCCGCTCCGGCGGGGCGGGCATGCGGAATTGCGGGTCGATCTCTCCGAAGCGGCGAAGGAACTCCTCGAGCGGGGATGCCGCCCTCGGGGCCGGCTCCTGCGACTTGGCGGACACCTCGATGAAGACGACGGCCGGCGAGACGCGGGCCACGAGATCGGCGTAGCCCTGCATCGGCACCTCGGCGTGGGCAGGCGCCACCGGCAGCGCGGTGCCGACGGCCCCTCCGGCAAGGAGGGTGCTGGCAATCAGGACGGCCTTCAGCGAGGATCGGGGGGTGGGCAGGGACATGAAAACTCTCCTTGGGTTGACCGGCGCCTGTCGGGCCAGCGGCTGGAACCGACGCGGCGCGTCCGGGCCTCGACACCAACATGGGCTGCAAGCTTGCGGGTCCGCTTACGGGCGGATTACCATTCCGTAAGCTCGCACGGACGTGATCCCAGACCTCGCGGCGCGAACCTTACCAAACGGTGAGAAGCCGGAAAGGTTGCGGCAAGCCACCCCGTCCAGAGTCGGCCCGATGGAGAGAGCCATGAAGATCCTGCTTGCCGAGGACGACAGCCAGACCGCCGCCTACCTCCGGCAGGGCCTCTCGGCCGAGGGTTACAGCGTGGATCATGTGCCCGACGGCCGCGACGCGCTGGTGCAGGCGACGCTGCAAACCTACGACCTGCTGGTGATCGACCGGATGATGCCGGGGCTGGACGGGCTGTCGCTGGTCAAGGCCCTGCGCAGCGCGCAGGTCAAGGCCCCCATCCTGATCCTGACGGCGATGGGGGGCGTGACGGACCGGGTCGAGGGGCTTCAGGCGGGGGCCGACGACTACCTTGTGAAGCCCTTCGCCTTCTCGGAGCTTTCGGCGCGGCTTGCGGCGCTTGCCCGCCGCCCGGCCCTTGCCGAAACCGGGCGCGACGTGCTGCGCGTGGGCGATCTGACGCTCGACACGACGCGCCGCACCGCAACCCGCGGCGGCGTCGAGATCGACCTTCAGCCGCGCGAGTTCCGCCTGCTCGAGCATCTGATGCGCTCGGCGGGGCGGGTGCAGACCCGGACGATGCTGCTCGAGGCGGTCTGGGACTTTCACTTCGATCCCGGAACGAGTGTGGTCGAGACGCACATCAGCCGGCTGCGCGCCAAGATCGACCGGCCCTTCGAGAAACCGCTCCTCCATACGGTTCGGGGGGCGGGCTACATGCTGAAGGCATGAAGGCGACACCACATCCTTCCCGGCTCCGGGCGGGGGCCGCGCGCCTTCTGGGCTCGTCCTCGCTCCGGCTGGCGGCGCGGCTGACCCTGATCTTCGTGGCGGCGACGCTGCTTGCCGGGGTGGTGTCGGTGCCGCTGCTGACCGGGGCGCTGAAGGACCGGCTGCGCGCCGATGCCCGGCAGATGGCCGAGGCGCTCGCCGCGACATGGCAGGTGGCGGGTCTGGTGGACCTTCACGCCCAGATCGCCACCAACATCGCCACGACCCGCGACTTCGCCAACCTCTACCTCTTCATCGACAATTCCGGCCGGATCGTCTTCGGCAACTTCCATCTGCCCGAGCCCTTTGTCGGGGCGCGCGAACTGGTTTCGGGGCGCGACATGCGGCTGCCCGGCC
Source organism: Cereibacter azotoformans (assembly GCF_021391315.1). Lineage (NCBI taxonomy): Bacteria > Pseudomonadati > Pseudomonadota > Alphaproteobacteria > Rhodobacterales > Paracoccaceae > Cereibacter > Cereibacter azotoformans. The sequence continues at coordinate 156,300 of NZ_CP090022.1, forward strand.
CCGCGCCCGAGGGGCTCGGCTTCTCGGCCTACGGGCTGCGCATTCCCGCGGGCTACGTCATGGCCGCGCGCCAGACGACGGCCCTCGACGAGGTGAGGGCCATCGTGATCCGCTCGGTGGCCTTGGGCCTCGCGCTCGCGATCCTGCTCGCCGTGGCGGTGGCGGGCGTGCTTGCATGGCGGGCCGAGCGGCGGATCGCCCGCCTGTCCGATGTGCTGACCGGCGCCGCCGGCGGCGATCTGTCGAACCGGATCCGGGATGGCGGAAGCGACGACATCGGGCGCATCGCGCAGGCGGTGAATGCCATGCTCGACCAGCTCGAACTGACGGTCGAGAGCCTGCGTCAGGTCTCGTCCGACGTGGCCCATGATCTGAGAACCCCGATCACCCGGCTGCGAAGCTCGCTCGAGCCGCTGATGCTGCGCGAGGATCTGCCCGAGGATGCGGCGGCCGAGGTCGCCCTTGCCGTCGGCCAGGCGGACCGGATCGTGCGGATCTTCAACGCGGTGCTGCGGATCGCCCAGATCGAGGGCGGCGGTGCGCGGCCGCGCTTCGCGCCGCTGGATCTGGGCCAGCTCGTCACCGACCTGCACGAGATGCTCGAACCCGTCGCGGAAGAGCTGGGTCACAGCCTCACCGCCGATGTCGCGCCGGTGCGGGTGGAGGGCGACCGCGATCTGCTTGCGCAAGCGATCTCGAACCTCGTCGAGAATGCCTTCCGGCATTGCCCTGCCTCGGCGCGGATCAGCCTCGCCGTCCGCACGGTCGGCGCGGAGGCCCTGCTCACGGTCACGGACGATGGTCCCGGCATACCGGGGCCGGAACGCGAGGCGGTCTTTCGCCGCTTCTACCGGCTCGAGCGGAGCCGCAACAGCGAAGGAAGCGGCCTCGGCCTCAGCCTCGTGGCGGCGGTGCTGCGCCTCCACGGTGGGCGGGTGGACCTTGAGGACGCGCAACCGGGGCTGCGCGTCCTGCTGCGACTGCCGCTCAGCGCCGGGTGATATCCATGCCGGCGAGCGGGCAGTTGCCCTGATCGGCCACGGCGAGCTTGAGCGCCTGCGCCTCCTTCACGAGCCGGCAGACCATCGGAAAGCTGCTCGAGCCGCTGCCGCCCTCGGGGTCCGACAGGGTCAGAAGGCCGTTCACCGCCTCCCACTGGCCGGTGACCGAAGTGTCAAGCTCCACGTTGCGCATGGTGAAGGTGCCGTCCGGGACGAAGGTCGCGAACAGCGGCCCGATCCCGTAGGTGCCGGCCCGCAACTCGCCCACTTCCGCGGCCGGAGCAGGCTGAGGAGCCTCCGCCGTCTCGGCCGCCGGTTCGTCCTCGGCCGGTGCCTCGGCGGGGGCCGCGTCCTCTGCCTCTGCCGCCTCGTCGGCCGCGGCCTCCTCAGGGGCGGCGTCCGTGGGCGCGGCTGCGGCGTCTTCGGACGCGTCAACCTCCTCGGCCTGTGCCGCGGGCTCGTCAACCTCCTCGGTCGGCACGTCAGGCTCCCCGGCCTCTTCCGCCTCGTCAGAAGCGGGAGGCGCCTCTTCGGATGCGGGCTCGGGCGCCGCCTGTGCCCCTGCCCCGGCCGCGGCCGCAAGGGGCGCCGGGCCTTCGGTGGGCACCTTGAGATCCTGCTCGCCGATCCGCCGCTCGAGCTGCACGAGTTCCTCAGACCGCGAGGCCAGAAGCTGAGCCAGCGTCTCGACCATGCCCTGCAGGTCCGTCCGCTGCCGGGCCGCCGACTGGGCCGCCGCCACCAGCGCGCCGCTCTCGGACCGCAGCCCCTCCATCCGGCGATCGAGATCCTGCACCTCGCCGGCAAGCTTCGAGACGGTCGCGCGGAGTGTGTCCTCGCGGCCGGTCAGCTCCTTCAGCCGGGCATCCGCGGCCTTGAAATCCTCGATGGCCTTGGTCGTGCCCTGCTCGGCTTCGGCCCTGCGGCTGTCGAAACTCGCAATCTCCTCGCGCATCGGCGCCAGTTCGGACGAAAGCCGCTCATGCTCGGCCTCGACCGTCGCGAGTTCGGCCTGGGCCGCTTCAAGGTGGCTCCGGCGCTCGGCAAGCTGGCTCTCGGCCGCCTTCACCTGCGAGGTCAGCCCCGCCACTTCCGTCTCGAGCGCCGCGATCGAGCCGCTCAGCGCCGACTGCCGCGCCAGCTCTTCCAGCGCAAGATTGCGCTCGTTGTACATGTAGGCGCCGAACCCGGCGCCGCCCACGGCAATCACCGCCAGCGTCGCCGGCACGGCAACCGCCATTCCCATGCTCTTCGGCATGATACCCCCTTGCTTCCAACCTGCGACCGGGGGCCTGCCCGAAAGGCCGGGCCCCGGCACCGGAAGCAAGCTTACTGGTAGCGGCCGCCGCGCTCCAAGACTTCAATCTGGTATCCGTCGGGATCCGCGATGAAAAAGAACCGGGCGATCACCTCGCCCCCGGGGGCAAAGTCCACCAATTTCCGCGGGTTGAGCCCGGCTGCGGTCAGCCGGGCATGTTCGGCTGCGACATCTGCGACCGACACGGCCAGATGGCCGTAGCCGTCGCCGAGGTCATAGGGCTCGCTCCGGCCCTTGTTGACGGTCAGTTCCAGCTCGAACCCGCTCTCCGGGTTCGAGAGATAGATCAGCGTGAAGCTGTCGAAATCCAGCCTGTCGGCCACCTCGAGGCCAAAGGCCTCGCGGTAGAAGGCCACCGAGCGCGCCTCGTCCTGCACGCGGATCATGCTGTGGATCAGCTTGGCCAAGGAACCCTCCCAAATCCGTGAAACCGGGGCGGCTCGGCCGGCCGCCCCCAACCCTCAGGCCGCCGAAGCGCCGATGCCGGCCGCGCGGCGGCGCTCGACGCGGGCGCGGATGGCGGCAACATCCGTCACCGGCGTCGCGGCAAAGAGCGTCCGCGTGTAGTCGTGCTGCGGCGCGCCAAAGACCGCGTCGCGGGTACCGTATTCCACCACCTCGCCCTTCCACATCACCATCACCTCGTCGGCGATGTAACGCACCACCGACAGGTCATGGCTGATGAAGACATAGGTCAGGTCGAACTCTTCCTGCAGGTCGGCGAGCAGGTTCAGCACCTGCGCCTGCACGGAAAGATCCAGCGCCGAGACGGGTTCATCCAGCACCAGAAGCCGCGGGTTCACCATCAGCGCCCGCGCGATGGCGAGGCGCTGGCGCTGCCCGCCCGAGAACATGTGCGGATAGCGGTGGAAGTGCTCGGGCGCGAGGCCCACCTTCACCAGCATCGCCATCGCCTTCTCGCGCCGCGTCTCGGCGCTGTCCTTCGTGTTCAGGATCAGCGGCTCCATCAGCATGTCGCCGACCTTCTGGCGCGGGTTGAGCGAGCCGTAGGGGTTCTGGAACACGATCTGCACCTTGCGGCGCAGGCCCGGCGGCAGTCCTTGCGTCGCGATATCGATCTTTTCGCCGTCGATCAGCAGATCGCCCTCGGTCGCGGGGTCGATCAGGGTGATGATCCGCGCCAGCGTGGACTTGCCGCAGCCGCTTTCACCCACCACGGCCAGGGTACGGCCCTGCTCGACGGCAAAGGAGATACCCTTGAGCGCGCGCACGGGCCGCGCCCGGCGGAAGAGCCCGCCGGAGCCTGCGTAGTCGCGCACGATGTTGCGGGCTTCGAGAACCGGGGCCATCAGACGCCTCCTGCCAGAGCTTCGGTATCGACGAAATCCGAGACCGTGGGCAGGCGGTCGCCGGTCGCAAGTTCGGGCAGCGCCTTGGTGTAAGGATGCTGCGGCGCCTCGAAGATCCCGAGCACACCCGCCTCCTCCATCTTGCGGCCCTTGTACATCACCACCACCCGGTCGGCGGTCTCGGCCACCACGCCCATGTCGTGGGTGATCATGATCATCCCCATCCCGGTGTCCTCCTGCAGCTTCATCAGGAGGTCGAGGATCTGCTTCTGGATCGTCACGTCGAGCGCGGTCGTCGGCTCGTCCGCGATCAGGAGCTTCGGCTTGCAGGCGATGGCCATGGCGATCATCACCCGCTGGCACTGGCCGCCCGACATCTGGTGCGGGTAGGAGGCCAGCCGCGCCTCGGGGTCGGGGATGCCGACCGCCTGGAACAGTTCGATCGCGCGGGCGCGACGTGCGCGGGCGCCAAGGCCGAGATGGACGCGCAGCACCTCCTCGATCTGGAAGCCAACGGTGAAGCAGGGGTTGAGCGAGGCGATCGGCTCCTGGAAGATCATCGAGATGTCGCGCCCGATGAGCTTGCGCCGGTCGGCGTCCGACATGCTCAGCATGTCGCGGCCGTCAAAGCGGAGGAGGTCGGCCTCGACCCGCGCCGTCGCGGGCAGAAGGCCCATCGTGGCCAGCATCGCCACCGATTTGCCCGAGCCGCTCTCGCCCACCACCGCCAGCACCTCGCGGCTGTTGACGGTCATGTCGATGCCCTTCACGGCGTGGAAGCGGCCGGTCGAGGTGGCGAAGCTGACCGAGAGGTTGCGGATTTCGAGAAGCGCCATGATCTCAGCTCCGCTTCAGTTTCGGGTCGAGCGCGTCGCGCAGCCCGTCGCCCACGAGGTTGATCGCCAGCACCGTGGTCAGGATCGCAAGGCCGGGGAAGGTCACCACCCACCAGGCGCGCAGGATGAACTCGCGCGCCTCGGCGAGCATGGTGCCCCATTCCGGAGTCGGCGGCTGCGCCCCCATCCCGAGGAAGCCGAGCGCCGCCGCATCCAGAACCGCGTTCGAGAAGGAGAGCGTGCCCTGCACGATCAGCGGCGCGAGGCAGTTCGGAAGGATGGTGCGGAACATCAGCCGAAGCCGCCCCGCCCCCGCCACGCGCGCGGCCATGACATATTCGCGGTTCTTCTCGGCCATCACCGCCGCGCGGGTAAGCCGCGCGAAGTGCGGTTGCAGCACGATGGCAATGGCGATCATCGCGTTGGTGAGGCCGGGCCCGAGGATCGCCACCATCACCAGCGCCAGCAAGAGCGACGGGAAGGCGAGGATGACGTCCATCACCCGCATGATGACGGCATCGACCCAGCCGCCGAAGAAGCCCGCGACGAGGCCGAGGATGATCCCGCCCGTCAGCGCGATCGAGACCACGACGCAGCCGATGAAGAGCGACTGCCGCGCGCCGAAGATCAGCCGCGAGAGGATGTCGCGCCCCACCGCATCGGTGCCCAGAAGGAAGGTCGTGCTGCCGCCCTCCTGCCAGAACGGCGGGATGAGCAGCGCGCCGCGGTTCTGCAGCGTCGGGCTGTGCGGGGCCAGAAGCGGCGCAAAGATCGCGACCAGCACCAGCGCGAGGAAGACGCCAAGGCCGATCACGGCGCCGCGGTTTTCCGAGAAGTAGAACCAGAACTCGCGCAGGATGCGGCGCTTTTCCGAGGTCGGCGGGGCGGGGGGTGTCACGGCGGTCATGGAACCCTCACGAATGACGGATGCGGGGGTTGATCACCCCGTAGAGCAGATCGACGATCAGGTTCACCACCATCACGACGCCCGCCATGAGCAGGAGGCCCCCCTGCACCGACGGATAGTCGCGGCGCGAGATGGAATCGATCATCCACTTGCCGATGCCGGGCCAGGAGAAGATCGTCTCGGTCAGGATGGCGCCGGCCATCACCACGCCCACCTGCAGGCCGATCGTCGTGACAACCGGGATCAGCGCGTTCCTCAGCGCATGGACCGAGATCACGCGGAACGGGCTCATGCCCTTGGCGCGCGCGGTGCGGACATAGTCCTCGCCCAGCACCTCGAGCATGGCCGAGCGCGACTGGCGCGCGATGACCGCCATCGGGATCGTCGCCAGCACGATCGCCGGCAGGATCAGGTGGCGCACCGCCGAAGTGAAGGCGCCCTTCTGCCCCGAAACGAGCGAATCGTAGAGCATGAAGCCCGTGCCGTTCGGGAAGTAGTAGAGCAGGTCGATCCGCCCCGAGACCGGCGTCCAGCGCAGGATGCCCGAGAAGAAGATGATGAGCAGCAGGCCCCACCAGAAGATCGGCATGGAATAGCCCACCAGCGCCGTTCCCATCGAGATCTGGTCGAACCAGCTGCCCCGCTTGATCGCGGCGAAGACGCCCAGCGGAATGCCGATCAGCGTGGCCAGCGTGACCGCCACAAGCCCAAGCTCGACCGTCGCCGGGAAGAGCGTCAGGAACTCGGTCAGGACCGGCTTCTTGGTGGTCAGCGACAGGCCGAAGTCGCCCTGGAAGAGATTTCCCAGAAAGTCGAAATACTGGACCCAGATCGGGCGGTCGAAGCCGAGCTGGGCCGAGAGCTGCGCATGACGCTCGGGCGTGATGCCACGCTCGCCCGCCATCAGCAGCACCGGATCGCCCGGCAACAGCCGCACGAAGCCGAAGGCCACGATGGTGATGCCGATGAAGGTCGGTATCAGATAGGCAAGCTTGCCGATGAGGAATCTGATCATCTGAACCCTGAATGATGAGAGGCGCGCCGGGATCCTCCCGACGCGCCTGCCCGTTACTTTAGCCGTTTCACTCTTCGATATCGACGCCCGAGAAGCCGTGTTTGCCCAGCGGGTTCATCACATAGCCCGAGACCTTCTTCGACATCGGCATGAAGACCGTCGAATGGGCGATGGTGGCCCAGGGGTTCTCGCGCTTGAAGACGAGTTGCGCCTCTTCGTAGAGTTTGGCGCGCTCGTCCTGATCCGCCGTGACCTTCGCCTTCTGGATCAGGTCGTCGAACTCCTTGTTGCACCACTGGGCCCGGTTCGCGCCGCCGTCGCCGGTGGCCGCGCAGCCCAGAAGCACGCCGAGGAAGTTGTCCGGGTCGCCGTTGTCGCCCGTCCAGCCGAGGATCACCGCGCCCTTGCGGGCCGGGTCGGTCGATTTCTTCAGATACTCGCCCCACTCGTACGAGACGATCTCGACGTTGACGCCGATCTTGGCCAGGTCTTCCTGCATCAGCTCGGCCGTGCGGCGCGCGTTCGGCATGTAGGGCCGCTGCACCGGCATGGCCCAGATCTCCATCGAGAGATCCGAGACCCCGGCCTCGGCCAGAAGCGCCTTGGCGGCCTCGGGATCGTAGGGGTTCTCCTCGACCGCGTCGTTGTAGCTCCACATGGTCGGCGGGATCGGGTTCTTGGCCACCTGCCCCGTGCCCTGGAACACGGCGTCAAGGACAGCCTCCTTGTTCAGCGCCATGTTGAGCGCGCGCCGCACATCGGGGTTGTCGAAGGGCGCGATGGTGGTGTTGTAGGCGAGATAGGCCACGTTCAGGCCCGGCTGCTCCATCACCTGCAGGTTCGGGTCGGCCTTCAGCGCCTCGATGTCGGCGGGCGCCGGATAGGGCATGATGTGGCATTCGCCGGCCTGCAGCTTCTGCATGCGCACCGCCGGGTCGGGGGTGATGGCGAAGATCAGGTCGTCGATCTTCTCGCGGCCGGCCCAGTAGTCGTCATGGGCCTGGTAGCGGATCACCGCGTCCTTCTGGTAGGCCACGAACTTGAACGGGCCGGTGCCGACGGGGGCGTTGTTGAGGTCTTCCTTGCGGTTCTCGGCCTCGAGCTTGTCGGCATATTCCTTCGACAGGATCGAGGCGAAGTCCATCGCGAGGTTCGCGAGGAAGGGCGCCTCGGGACGGGTCAGGACGAACTTCACCGTCAGGTCATCGACCTTCTGGATCTCCTTGATCACGGTCGGCATTTCCATGCCGCTGTAATATTCGTAGGTGATCCCGGTCACATACTGGTGCCACGGGTTTTCCTCATCGCCCTGGCGCAGGAACGAGAAGATCACGTCATCGGCGTTCAGGTCGCGCGTGGGCGTGAAGAAGTCGGTGGTGTGGAACTTGACGCCCGGACGCAGGCGGAAGGTGTATTCCAGCCCGTCGTCCGAGATCTCATAGCTTTCGGCAAGCCCCGGGGCGATCTCGGTCGTGCCCGGCTTGAACTCGACCAGCTGGTTGTAAACGGTCTGACTCGCGGCGTCGAAGGTGGTGCCGGACGTGTAGGGTGCGGCGTCGAAGCCCTCCGGCGAACCTTCCGAGCAATAGACCAGCGTCTTGGCGTGGGCTCCGGCAGCAGCCATCAGGGCCAGCGACGACGCGGCCAGCAGATGAGCGAATCTCATGGGTGAACCTCCATCATGTTGGAAGTGCCGTCTTCTTGCGAACGAGCGGCGCCTCGGAGCGGATCAAATGCCGTCGTGAGAACGTTTGCAAGGCCGATTCTCAAGCATGACGTAGCGGCTCCGCGGCAAAATGGGAACCTGCATTGACTATTTGCGTTCCGCAAAGCGGGCAGCGACGGTCCGCCGCAGGTCCGCAAGGAAGAGGGTGATGGCGAAGGAACTCAGGCAGGGCGACAAGGTAGCCTGGAACACGAGCCAGGGGGAGACCGAGGGCCGGATCGTGAAGAAGCAGACCCGCGACACCAAGATCAAGGGACACAAGGTCTCGGCGTCGCCCGACGATCCGCAGTATGTGGTTCAGAGCGACAAGACCGGCGCGAAGGCCGCCCACAAGCCCCAAGCCCTCCGCAAGAAGTAGCAACGCTCGCGGGTCTTTGGGGCGACATCTGGCCTGCGACCAAGCACCCGCCCTTCGGCAACCGCTCGCCGAAGCGATTTGCGGCCCTTGCGGTTTCGGATAGGCTCGGGAGCCGAGGCAGAACCAACAAGATCACAGGAGAGCGGGATGCAGGCAACGCGGCGGATGATGATGCTCGGGCTTCTGGCGGCGGGCTTGGCGGGTTGCGGCGGCGGCGTGGGTCTCTCCCCCGCTCCGGAGCCCGCCATGCGCGCGGTGCCGAACCCGGCATGGGACGCATGGGTGGCGGGCTTCCGGCCGCGGGCGCTCGGCGCCGGCATCGCCCCGGACACGTTCGACCGCGCCTTTCGCGGCGCGGGCTTCCTGCCGCAGGTCATCGAACGCGACCGCAACCAGACCGAGTTCACGCGGACGACCGAAGATTATCTGGCCATCGCCGCCTCCGACGAGCGGATCGCCCTGGGCCGGGCGGCCCTTGCCCGCCACGCGGCCGTGCTGTCGCGCATCGAAGCCCGCTACGGCGTCGAGGCCGAGGTCGTGACGGCGGTCTGGGGCCTCGAAAGCCGCTACGGCGAGCGCCGCGGCGATGTGCCTGTCATCTCGGCGCTCTCCACCCTGGCCTTCGACGGCCGCCGGGGCGCCTTCTTCGAGAGCCAGCTGATCGCAGCCCTCAAGATCGTGCAGGCGGGCGACACCGATCCGGCGCACCTGACCGGCAGCTGGGCCGGCGCGATGGGCCACACCCAGTTCATCCCCACCTCCTACCTCGCCTATGCGGTGGATTTCGACGGAGACGGCCGGCGCGACATCTGGTCGGACGATCCGACCGACGCGCTGGCCTCGGCCGCGGCCTATCTCTCGCGCTCGGGATGGCAGCGGGGCCAGCCCTGGGGCGTCGAGGTGCAACCGCCTGCGGGCTTCAATCCCGGCCTGGCCGGGCGCGGCACGACCCGCAGCCCCTCGGCCTGGGCGAGCCTCGGGGTGCGCGACATGGACGGGCGGGCCGTGCCGGACCACGGCCCCGCCTCGATCCTGATCCCGATGGGCCTCGCGGGTCCGGCCTTCATGGTGTTCCGCAACTTCACCGTCATCACGCGCTACAACAACGCCGAGAATTACGTCATCGGGGTCGGCCATCTCTCGGACCGCCTGCGCGGCCGTCCCCCGATCCGGGGCAGCTTCCCGCCCGATGCCCGCGGCATGACCATGCGGGACCGCCAGGAGCTTCAGCGCCGTCTGACCGCCGCGGGATACGACACCGGCGGGACGGACGGGGTGATCGGCTCCAGAAGCCAGGGTGCGATTTCCGCCTACGAGGCGGCCAACGGCCTGCCCGTAACGGGGCAGCCCTCGCTCGGCCTGCTTCGCAGACTGGGGGGCTGACCCGCATCCGGCCTCGACCTCACGGGCATGGCACGAGGCCGGAACCCTTGAACGCGGGCGAAGACTGCGGTATGAGCACCGGGTGAAGCCGGTGGCGCTCTGCCACCCCTTCATCATGCGGACGTAGCTCAGTTGGTAGAGCACCTGCCTTCCAAGCAGGATGTCGCGAGTTCGAACCTCGTCGTCCGCTCCAAGCCCCCTTGATTCAGTGTCGGGCCAAGCCCATAGACCTGCGGCCTTGTCATGGGCCAAATGCAAGAGGCGCCAGCAGTGCCAGCGCCCCGAGCGTCGCGATGATGGGCGTCGTGCACACGCGAAGATCGCGCGCGCCGGATCAGTTCTTCACCTTGCCGGCGGAATCCACAAGCTCGGCCTTTTTCCGTTGCGCCCACTCGCGGCCCGGATCGCCCCCCCACAGCAACCAGCCGACATATTCCGGCGACGGATCCTCCTCGTTGCCGAAGTTCTCGTCCTGCTTGTGCACTTCCTGCCGGTCGAAGAAGTTCACCATCCGCTTGATCGTCTGAGGGGACAGCGACTTGCGCCCCTTCAGATCGCGCGCCCGTGCGACACCCACATTGGTGCCCCCCCGCTTGTACTTCCGGCGGAGTTCGAGCCCCTTCTCCGCCACCGAAGCGACCTCCGGCGGCGGTGTAAGATCGATACTCTTGTCTTTCATCTTGACCATCACCCCAAAGTCTCCCCCCAAGGAAACACCTGACAACGCACAGGAAGGGAAATGGTTCCCGCTATCTCACTCCGATGAACGGAGAACTTGCGCAGGCCGCGCCCGCAGCGGGCGCAACGCAAAGCCAAGGCCCGCGAGCAGCGTGGCGACCACGCCGCCGGCGACGATGGCCAGCGCCGAGACGGGCTCGAACCGATAGCTGGCCTGCATGACGAAGGTCATCACGGCCCATCCGGCCAGACCTCCGGCGAGGATGGCCACAAGTCCCGCCGCCGCCCCCAGAAGCCCCGAGCGCAGCGCGAAGCTCGCGAGGATCCGGCCCCGCGTGGCCCCGAGCGTCTTCAGCACGGCCGCCTCGTAGATCCGCCCGCGCTCGCCCGCCGCAGCGGCGCCGATCAGCACCACAAGGCCCGTCACCAGCGTCGCCGCCGCGGCCCAGGCCGTCGCCGTGGCGATGGCCGAGAGCGCCTCGCTCACCCGGTCGATCGCATCCTTGACGCGGATGGCGGTGATGTTGGGATAGTCCGAGGCCAGCTCCCGAAGGATGCGGCCCTCGGCCTGCGGCTCGGCATAGACGGTGGCGATGAAGGTGTGGGGCGCGCCCTGAAGGGCGGCCGGGTTCATCACCATCACGAACCCCATGCCGGCCGACGAGAAATCCACCTCGCGCAGGGATGTGATCTCGGCCTCGATGTCGCGGCCCAGGATGTTGACGGTCAGCCGGTCTCCGAGCTTGAGGCCGATCTCGGCGGCCTCTTCAGCGGCAAAGGACACCTGCGGCGGCCCCTGATAATCCTCGGGCCAGAAGGTGCCCGCCACCACCCGCGCGGTCTCGTCGGGTCGGGCGGCGTAAGAGATGCCGCGGTCCCCCCGCACGACCCAGTGCTCGCCCGCCACCTCGCGCGCGGGCGTGCCATTGATCCGGGTGAGGACGCCCCGCAGCATGGGCGCCGCATCGACGCGGCTCACCTCGGCGTCGGCCTCAAGCCGGCCGAGGAAGCCGTCGATCTGGTCCTGCTGGATGTCCACGAAGAAGTAGGACGGCGCGCGCTCGGGCAGGTCGCGCGAAATCGCCGAGCGGAGGTTGGCGTCGATCTGGCCCACGGCGGCCAGCACCGAGAGGCCGAGGCCGAGCGACAGGATGACGGACGCCGCCTCTTCCCGCGGTCCGCCGATCGAGGAGAGCGCAAGACGCAGCGCCGTGCGCCCGCGGGCAAGGCGCGAGCGCGCGGCCCGCCGTGCGGCGCGACGCAGCGCAAGCGCGGCCAGCGCCAGCACCGCCAGCGCCCCTGCAATTCCGCCCGCCGATCCGAGCGCGAGAAGCGCCGTGCCCGAGAAGGCCACCGCGCCCCCCACGAGCAGCGCCGCCACCGCGCCCGTGGCCAGCAGCCACGGCCACCGCGGGCGCCCTCCGCCCCCGGTGCCGCGGTAGAGGGCGGCGGCACGGACACCCTCGGTGCGCGCCAGCGGCCAGAGCGTGAAGAGCAGCGCGGTCAGGATGCCGTAGAAGGCCGCCTCGGCCAGCGGCGCGGGGTAGATGCCGAAGGCGATCGGGAAAGGCAGCGAGGCCACGATGAAGGGCGAGGCCGCCAGAGGCAGGAGAATCCCGAGCAGCAGGCCCGCCGCCACGCCAAGCGCGGTCAGCACGCCGATCTGCAGCAGATAGGCCAGGAAGATCGTGCTGCCCTCGGCGCCCAGGGTCCGCAGCGTTGCGATCGTGGCGATCTTGCCCTCGAGATAGGCCCGCACGGCCGCCGAGATGCCGACGCCCCCCACCGCAAGACCGGCCAGCCCGACGAGGACCAGGAAGGATCCGGTCCGGTCCACGAACCGCTCGACGCCGGGGCTCGCGCGGCGGCTGTCCGACCAGCGCATCCCCTTGTCGCGGAAGGCCGCCTCGGCCTCGGCCTGCGCCGCTGCCAGATCGGTCCCGGCCGGCAGGTCGAGCCGGTATTCCGTCTCGTAGAGCGTGCCGGGGCCGAGCAGCCCCGACGCCCCCAGGGCCGAACTGTGCACGAGCGTGCGCGGGCCGAAGGCAAAGCCTCCGGTGATGCTGTCGGGCTCGCGCACCAGAACGGCGCCGAGCCGGAAGTTCTGGTTGCCGAGCCGGAAGCTTTCGCCGATGCCGATCCCGAGCCGGTCCGCCAGAACCCGGTCCATGACCGCGCCGGGCAGACCGCGGCGGGCCAGCGCCTCCTCGAGCGGGAACGGCGGATCGAGTTCCACCTCTCCCACCAGCGGGTAGAGATCATCGACGCCCTTGACCTGCGTCAGGGCGCGCTCTTCGCCCACGACGGCCATCGAGCGGAATTCGACCACCTCCGAGACGCGCTCGGCCCGCTCATCCATCCAGGCGCGCTCTTCGGATGTGGCGAAGCGGTAGGTGAACTCCATCTGCGCGTCGCCGCCCAGCAGCACCGCGCCCTGATCGGTAAGGCCGGCCTCGATGGCCGACCGAACCAGCCCCACCGCCGCGATGGCGGCCACGCCCAGCGTGAGGCAGGCGAGAAAGACGCGGAAGCCGCGAAGGCCGCCGCGCAACTCGCGCCGCGCGATCCGTGCCGCGTTCCTCATGCCGCCTTGCGCTCCTCGCCCGCGACCAGCCCGTCGGCCAGCCGCACCACCCGGTCACAGCGCGCGGCAAGCTCCGGCGCGTGGGTCACGAGCACGAGCGTCGCCCCGTGCCGGTCACGCAGCCCGAAGAGCAGATCCATGATCGCGGCCCCGTTCACCCCGTCGAGGTTGCCCGTCGGCTCGTCGGCCAGAAGGATCGCGGGCCGCGGAGCCGCCGCGCGGGCGAGCGCCACCCGCTGCTGCTCGCCCCCCGACATCTGCGAGGGATAGTGATCCATCCGCCGACCCAGCCCCACCGCGCGCAACTCGGCCTCGGCCCGTTCGAAAGCGTCGCGCACGCCCGCAAGCTCCAGCGGCACCGCCACATTTTCCAGCGCCGTCATGGTGGGGATAAGGTGGAAAGACTGGAAGACCACCCCCATATTCCCCCGGCGGAACCGCGCGAGCTGGTCCTCGTCCATCGCCGTCAGATCCTGGCCCAAGGCCATGACCGAGCCGCCGGTGGCGCGTTCCAGCCCGCCCATCAGCATCAGGAGAGACGACTTGCCCGACCCCGAAGGCCCCACAAGACCCAGCGTCTCGCCGCGCCGGATGTCCAGGTCGATCCCCTTCAGGATCTCGACCGGCCCCGCATTCCCTGCCAACGTCAGCCGCGCGTCCCTCAGCGCAAGGATCGTCTCGCTCATGCACCTCGCCTCTCTCAACCTCAGTCCCCGATATGGCGCGCTTCGCGCGATGCGCAACATGTCGCTGGCCCTTGTCTTCTCGGCCATGCCGTCGCTGGCCGCCGAGGACGTCACGGTGCTGGCCCTGGGCGACAGCCTGACCGCCGGCTACGGACTGCCGGAAGGAGAGGGCTTCGTTCCGCAGTTGCAGCAATGGCTGCGGGACCACGGCCAGGCCGTCGAGGTGGTGAATGCGGGCGTCTCGGGCGACACGACGGCGGGGGGGCTCGCGCGGCTGGGCTGGAGCCTGACCCCCGAGGTCGATGCCATGATCGTGAACCTCGGCGGCAATGACATGCTGCGCGGACTCGACCCCGGGCTCAGCCGCTCGAACCTTGAGGCGATCCTCAAGGAGGCAAGGGCGCGCGAACTGCCCGTGCTGCTGGTCGGGCTCGAGGCGCCGGGCAACTACGGCCCCGACTACAAGCGCGACTTCGACGCCATCTTCCCGGACCTCGCCCGCAGCTACGAGGCCGATCTCGAGGCCAACTTCTTCGCGCCGCTGACCGCCCGTCTCGACGAACCCGACGCGCGCCAGCGTTACATGCAGCCCGACGGCATCCATCCCAGCACCGAGGGCGTGGCGGTGATCGTCGAGGAGATCGGCCCCAGGGTGCAGGCGCTGGTCGAACGCGCGCGGAACTAGGCGATCCGCAAGCCTCGCGCGCGGCCGGCGGATCGGACAGGCACGATGGCGGGACGCGCAGCGAAGGTCCCCTCCCCGCCCTCCCGAACGGCTTGGAGCGGCCGCGCAGGCGACCTATATGACGGGCCTCTGCCACGGAGAATCCCCCCATGTCCGGCCATGTGAACATCCTGAAGCTCTGCGTCGGCGCGGAGGCCGTGGAAGATCTGCTCGACTGGCAGAAAAGTCAGCACCACCGCTGGCCCGACGGCCATCCGCGCCACATCACCCGGATGTGGCCCAAACGCGAGGCCGAGGTGCTGGCCGGAGGCTCGCTCTACTGGGTGTTCAAGGGGCTCGTGCTGGCGCGCCAGCCGATCCGGGCCCTCGAGAGCGTCACTGGCGCGGACGGGATTGCGCGCTGCGCGCTGGTGCTTGATCCCGAGGTGATCCGCACCGTCCCTGCCCCGCGGCGGCCCTTCCAGGGCTGGCGCTATCTCTCGCCCGAGGAGGCGCCAGCGGACCTGCCCAAGGGGCGGGCGAAGGAAGAGGCCCTGCCCCCGGAACTGGCCCAGGCGCTGGCCGACATCGGCCTCAGGTAGCGACGAGGTCCGGCAGCTCCAGGCCGAGGCGGCGGCCAAGCACCTGCAGCGGCGCCGCGGCTTCGCACCAGTGGGCCCTGCGCGAGGCAAAGAGCACGGCCTGCGAACTGTGGATCAGCGCATCCGACAGGATCTTCAGATTGTTAGCGCGCAAGGTCTCGCCCGACGAGGTGATGTCCGCGATCGCCTCGGCGGTGCCGTTCTTCACCGTGCCCTCGGTCGCGCCCTGGCTGTCCACCAGTTGATAGTCGGCAACGCCATTCTCGGTCAGAAACTCGCGCACGAGACGATGATACTTGGTGGCGATCCGCAGGCGGAAGCCGTGCGTGGCCCGGAAGGCCGCCGCCACCGCGTCGAGATCGTCCAGCGTGTCCACGTCGATCCAGAACGACGGCACGGCAATGATGAGGTCGGCATGTCCGAAGCCGAGCGGCGCCAGCTCGGCCACCTGCGTCCGCCAGTCGGCCAGCTTCTCGCGCACGAGATCGGACCCCGTGACCCCGAGATGGATACGCCCCGCCCCCAGCTCGCGCGGGATCTCGCCCGCCGAGAGGAGCACGAGTTCGACGCCCTCGATCCCCTCCACGGCACCGGAATATTCCCGTTCGGCCCCCGTCTGGCGCATCGTCACGCCGCGCGTGCCGAACCAGTCGAAGGTCTTTTCCATCAGCCGGCCCTTGGACGGCACTCCGATCTTCAGCGTCATGCGAGCCCCTTCAGCCTGGCCACGAGGCCCGGACGGATCACGCCACCCACGGCGGGGATGGATCGGCCCTGCCCCAGCACCGCCGTCAGCGCATCATACCGTCCGCCGGTCGAAACCGGCGGCAGTGCCGGATCGGCGGCGTGGAAGCTGAAGACGAAGCCATCGTAATATTCGAGCGAACTCTGGCCGTGGCTCGCGTCGAAGGGCAGGTGCTCCACCGCGATCCCGCGCGCCGAGAGGGCGCCCAGACGGCGCGCGAAGCGGGCGACCGACGGCCCCAGCGACGGCATCCGGCGGGCAAGCCCCTCCAGCCGGTCCAGCGCGGCCGGCGCCGCATCCTCGAGCGACAGGAGGTCGTCAAGGACCGCCGTCTCCTCGGCCCCCAGCGGCGCGGCCGCGGCATCCTCGACCAGCGCGGCGGCCCGAGCCTCGATCTCGCCCGGCTCGCGCAGGCCGATGGCGGGGCCCGCAGCCTCCATCAGTTCCACCGCGCCCGCCCCCGACAGCCGGTCCAGAAGGCGCAGCCGCGCCTCGGGCACCGGCGTGCGGCCTGCAAAGCGGTCGAGCAGCGCGCGGAACCGGTTGGGCCGCCATACATGACGCAGGAGGGCCGCCTTGCGCTTCTCGGTGGTCGAAAGACCGCGCACTGCCGCCATCAGGATGCCGATGTCGCCCGTCGCGGCCCGAAGGTCCAGCGGCGCCAGAAGCTCGGCAATCAGCGCGAAGACCTCGGCATCGGCGGCCTCGGGTTCGGCCCGGTCGAACAGCTCGAAGCCCACCTGCATGTATTCCGACGCGCGCGGGCCGACATGTTCCTGCCGACGGAAGACCTCGCCCATGTAGGTGTAGCGCGCGGGTTCGGCCCCTTCGCCCATGTGCGCCTGCACCACCGGCACGGTGAAGTCGGGGCGCAGCATCATCTCGCCGCGCAGCGGGTCCGAGGTGACATAGGCCCGTGCCCGGATATCCTCGCCATAGAGGTCGAGGAGCGTGCCCGCGGGCAGCAGGATGTCGGCCTCGACCGGCACCGCCCCCGCCGCCTGAAAGGCCGCAAAGAGCGCCTCGGCTTCCGCGCGCACCGCAGCCTTGGTCACGAGAGCATGTCCTTCACGCCCTGCGCGAGCGCCGCCCGCGGCACCTCGACCTGCGCCGGGCGGCTCTTCCATTCCTCGAGGCTCGCGCCCGCGGCGATCTTCGCACCCAGCACGAGATCCTTCAGCACCACCACATCCCGCGCCGCCTCGTCCGAGCCCTGGATCACCGCCACCGGAGATTTCCGCGCATCGGCATATTTCAACTGGTTGCCGAAGTTCTTCGGGTTGCCGAGGTAGAGCTCGGCCCTGAGGCCCGCGCGGCGCAGCTCGCCCACCATCGCCATGTAGTCGCCCATCCGGTCGCGGTCCATGACGGTCACGACCACCGGGCCCTGCGCCTCCTGCCCCGCCCGACCCTTGGCGCGCAGCGCCGCGAGCAGCCGGTCCACCCCGATCGACACGCCGGTCGCCGGCACCGACTGGCCGGTGAAGCGCTTCACCAGATCGTCGTAGCGCCCGCCGCCCGCGACCGAGCCGAACTGCCGCTTGCGGCCCTTCTCGTCGAGGATCTCGAAGGTCAGCTCGGCCTCGAACACGGGGCCGGTGTAATAGCCAAGGCCCCGCACCACCGAGGGGTCCACCACGATCCGGTCAGGCCCGTAGCCCTGCGCGTCGAGCAGTTCGGCGATGGTCTCGAGCTCCTGCACGCCTTCGCGCCCGAGGGTCGAGCCTCCGACCAGCTCGCGCAGCCGCGTCGCTGTCTCGGCGCCGGTGGCACGTTTGGCGGCCATGAAGCCCATCACCACCTCGGCCTGTTCGTCCGAGAGCCCCGCCCCCCTGGTGAAGTCGCCCGAGTCATCCTTGCGCCCCGCCCCGAGCAGGGCCCGGACACCCGTCTCCCCCAGCCGATCGATCTTGTCGATGGCGCGCAGGACGATGCCGCGCTCGGCCTCGAACTTCGACGGGTCCGAGGGATCGAGCACACCCGCCACCTCCATCACCCCGTTCAGGACCTTCCGGTTGTTCACCCGCACGATATAGTCGCCGCGGGGAATGCCCACGACCTCGAGCGCATCCGACAGCATGGCGCAGATCTCGGCATCAGCCGCGACGCTCGCCGAGCCCACCGTATCCGCGTCGCACTGGTAGAACTGGCGGAATCGCCCCGGCCCCGGCTTCTCGTTGCGCCAGACGGGGCCCATCGCATAGCGGCGGTAGGGGCTCGGCAGGTCGTTGCGGAACTGCGCCGCCACCCGCGCGAGCGGCGCCGTCAGGTCGTAGCGCAGCGCGAGCCAATCGCCATCCTCGTCCTGCCAGCCGAAGACGCCCTCGTTCGGACGGTCCACGTCGGGCAGGAACTTGCCGAGCGCCTCGACCGTCTCGACCGCCGAGGTTTCCAGCGGATCGAAGCCGTAGCGATGATAGACCTCGGCCACCGCATCGAGCATCACCTTGCGCTCGGTCACATCCGCCCCGAAATAGTCGCGGAAGCCCTTGGGCGTTTCCGCGCGCGGGCGGCGGGAAGCCTTGTCCTTGGCCATGGATCGCACCCTTCGCTGTTCGTCGCGCGCGGTGTATCGGATGGGCGGCCCGCGGACAAGCGCCGGGCGAAGCAGGAGGAGACAGGCGATGGACGACCGGATCGAGGCGGCCGAGGTGCAGATCGCGCATCTGGTGCGCAGCGTCGAGGATCTTTCGGAGGTGGTGGCGCGGCAGGCGGGCGAGATCTCGCAGCTCCGCCGCCGCGTCGAGATGCTGCTCGAACGCGAGGCCGAGCGCGAAGCCGACGGCGTGGCCGTCCTCGCCGACCAGCGCCCGCCGCACTACTGAGCGCCCGGATCAGATCTCCTCGACCATCTCGACACCCGGAACGGCGCGAAGCGCGCTGCGGATCTGGGGCGAGACGGCAAAATCCTGACCCAGCTCGATGTCGATCTCCTGCCCGCCCGAGGGGTCGCGCACGCAGATCCGCACCGGCGCCCGGGCGCGTCCCTGCGCGCGGGCGAGCAGCGCCGCCACCGAGGCGGCGGCCTCGGCGCGGTCGAGATGGACGCGCAGGCTCATGGCGCCCGCATCGGCCGCCACCGCATCAATGGGCGCGACCCCACGGGCGAGCAGCTTCAGGCTGTCGCCCTCGAGCGTGGCCTCGACCGTCAGCACCACATGGCCGCCCGGTTCCAGCAGGTCGCGCGCCTGTTCCAGCACGTCCGAGAAGACGGTGCATTCGTAAAGCCCGGTCGGGTCCGAGAGCTGGACGAAGGCAAAGCGGTTGCCCTTGGCCGACTTCTTCTCCTGCCGCGACGAGACGGCGCCCGCGAGCTTGGCCACCATCGGCCCCCGCTGCGCCAGATCGGTCAGCGCCGCGAGTGTGGTCACGTTCCGCCGCTTCAACGCCCCCATGTAATCGTCGAGCGGATGGCCCGAAAGATAGAAGCCGATGGCCTGATGCTCCTGCGCCAGCCGCTCGACCGGCAGCCAGTCGTCACGGTTGGGAAGGCGCGGCTCGGGAATGTCCGCCCCCGCCTCGCCGAAGAGCGAGACCTGGCTTGAATTTCGCGCTTCGTGAATGGCGGCGGAATAGGAAACCAGCGCGTCCAGCGCCTCGAACACCCGCGCGCGGTTGCGGTCGAGCGCGTCGAAGGCCCCGGCGCGCGCCAGCATCTCGAGCGGGCGCTTGCCGATCTTCTTCAGCTCGACCCGCCGCGCCATGTCGAAGAGCGTGGCGAAGGGCCGGTCGCCGCGGGCCTCGACGATGAGCCGCATCGCCTCGACGCCCACGTTCTTCAGCGCGCCGAGCGCATAGACCACCGCCCCGTCGCGCACCGTGAAGGTGGCGAGCGAGGCATTCACGCAGGGCGCCACGGTGCGGATGCCGAGCTTGTCCACCTCGCGCTTGTAGACGGCGAGCTTGTCCGTCAGGTGGATATCGCAGTTCATCACCGCGGCCATGAATTCGACCGGATGGTTCGCCTTCAGCCAGGCGGTCTGGTAGCTGACGACCGCATAGGCCGCGGCGTGCGACTTGTTGAAGCCGTAGTTCGCGAATTTCTCCAGCAGGTCGAAGACTTCGCCCGCTTTCTTCGTGTCGATCCCGTGGGTCTTCTTCGCGCCCTCGATGAACTTCGGGCGCTCCTTCGCCATCTCCTCGGCGATCTTCTTGCCCATGGCGCGGCGCAACAGGTCCGCGCCGCCCAGCGTATAGCCCGCCATGACCTGCGCGATCTGCATCACCTGTTCCTGATAGACGATGATGCCCTGCGTCTCCTTCAGGATCGGGTCGATGGTCGGATGCAGGCTCTCCAGCTCACGCAGCCCGTGCTTCACCTCGCAATAGACCGGGATGTTCTCCATCGGCCCCGGACGGTAGAGCGCGACCAGCGCCACGATATCCTCGATGCAGGTGGGCTTCATGCGCCGCAGCGCATCCATCATCCCCGAGCTTTCGACCTGGAACACCGCGACGGTCTTGGCCTGGGCGTAAAGCTCGTAGGTGGCCTTGTCCTCGAGCGGAATGTGCCCGATGTCGTTCTCGGCTCCCGGCGGCGGGTCGTAAAGCACCCGCCCGTCCGCCGCCATGTGCAGGGGCCGCCCCGTGCCGCGGATCAGGTCGATCGCGTTCTGGATCACGGTCAGCGTCTTGAGGCCCAGGAAGTCGAACTTCACCAGCCCCGCGGCTTCCACCCATTTCATGTTGAACTGGGTGGCCGGCATGTCCGAACGCGGGTCCTGATAGAGCGGCACCAGCTCGTCGAGCGGCCGGTCGCCGATCACCACGCCCGCGGCATGGGTCGAGGCGTTGCGCAGAAGCCCCTCGACCTGCATCCCGTAGTCGAGCAGCCGCTTGACCACCTCCTCGGTCTTGGCGGCCTCGCGCAGGCGCGGCTCGTCGGCCAGCGCCTTCTGGATCGAGACGGGCTTCACCCCCTCGACCGGGATCATCTTCGACAGCCGGTCCACCTGCCCGTAGGGCATCTGGAGGACGCGGCCCACGTCGCGGACGGCGGCCTTCGACAGGAGCGCGCCGAAGGTGATGATCTGCCCCACCTTGTCGCGGCCGTACTTCTCCTGGACGTAGCGGATGACCTCCTCGCGCCGGTCCATGCAGAAGTCGATGTCGAAGTCCGGCATCGAGACCCGCTCGGGGTTCAGAAACCGCTCGAAGAGAAGCTGGTAACGCAATGGATCCAGGTCGGTAATCGTCAGCGCGTAGGCCACGAGGCTGCCCGCGCCCGACCCCCGCCCCGGCCCCACCGGGATGCCGTTGGCCTTCCCCCACTTGATGAAGTCGGCCACGATCAGGAAGTAGCCCGGAAAGCCCATCTGCTCGATGATGCCAAGCTCGAAGGCAAGGCGCGCCTCATAGTCCTCGACCGGCGCCGCATGGGGGATCACGGCGAGGCGGGCGGCCAACCCACCCTTCGCCTGCCGCCGCAGCTCCTCCACCTCGTCGTCGGCGAAGCGCGGCAGGATCGGCGGGCGCTTTGCGGCCTTGAACGCGCAGCGGCGCGCGATCTCGACCGTGTTCTCCACCGCTTCGGGCAGGTCGGCGAAGAGCGCGACCATCTCGGCCTCGGACTTGAAGTAATGCTGCGGCGTCAGCCGCCGCCGCGGCGCCACCTGATCGACATAGGCACCCTCGGCGATGCAGATCAGCGCATCATGCGCCTCATACATTTCGGGCTTCGGGAAGTAGACGTCGTTGGTGGCCACCAGCGGCAGGCCCATCGCATAAGCGAGCTCCACATGCCCGGGCTCGGTCGCACGCTCGGCCTCGGTCAGCCGCCCGCCCTCGCCCGGATGGCGCTGCAACTCGACATAGAGCCGCCCCGGATAGACCGCGGCAAGCCGGCCCAGCAGCGCCTCGGCCTTCGCCCGCTGCCCTTCCCGCAGATGCCGGCCCACCGGCCCGTCCGGCCCGCCGGTGAGACAGATCAGCCCGCTCGCATGCCGCTCCAGCTCCTCCAGCGTCACCTGCGGCAGCGCCCCCTCCTTGCCGAGATAGAGGCAGGAGGAGAGCTTCATCAGGTTGCCGTAACCCGCTTCGTTCTGGGCGAGCAGCACGACGGGCGCGGGCGGCTTCGCCCGCTCGCCGAGCGCCGCCGTCTCATAGGCGACCGAGACCTGACAGCCGACAATGGGCTGGATCCCGGCGCCGCTTGCCAGCACCGAGAATTCCAGCGCGGCGAACATGGCGTTGGTGTCCGTCACCGCCACCGCCGGCATGGCGGCCGCGGTGCACAGGCCGATCAGCTTCTTGACCGGCACCGCGCCTTCCAGCAGCGAATATTCGGTATGGACGCGGAGGTGGATGAATCGGGGGGCGTTCGACATGGCGTGAAGCCTACAGAACCCGGGCCGGGCCGGAAAGACGCCGTGGCGCCGTCTTGTCGAAGGCCGGACCCCCTTGCCATCCGGCGTCCCGGCAGGCTTTCATGACACGATATGTCGCAGGCCCGCTTTACGCCGCATCGGGCGGACCTGCACCGGCGCAAGCAAGGCACCACAGAAGGCGGCAGGTTCTCACATGACGGACATCGCGTTCATCCTGAACGGAACGCCCCTCAGCGTCTCGGCCGAGCCCACGCGGACGCTCCTCGACTTCCTGCGCGAAGACCGCGGCCTCACCGGCACGAAGGAGGGCTGCAACGAAGGCGACTGCGGCGCCTGCACCGTCATGGTGGCTGATGAGACCGGCCCGCGCGCCCTGAACGCCTGTCTGCTCTTCCTGCCGCAACTGCAGGGCAAGGAGGTCCGCACCGTCGAGGGCCTCGCCGCGCCCGACGGCCGCCTGCATCCCGTCCAGCGGGCGATGATCGACGAACACGGCTCGCAATGCGGCTTCTGCACGCCCGGCATCGTCATGTCGCTCGCCGTGGCGCACGCAACCGGCTGTCGCGACCATGACGACACGCTCGCGGGCAACCTCTGCCGCTGCACAGGCTACGCCCCCATCATCCGCGCCGCCCAAGCCGCCGAGACAGAACCGCAGCCCCACTGGCTGCCATCCTTCACTCTGCCCCAAATATCCTCGGGGGGGACCGTGAGCGGCGGGAGCCCCTCCCCGGGAGGGGCGGTCGCGAACGCCCGCCCGGCGGGCGGGCACGGGGGGGCAGACAGCCCCCCCGCCGCCGCCAGCCGCCCGACGAGCGTCGAGGAGCTTGCGCGTCTCTACGAGGCCCGTCCCGAGGCCACGCTGATCGCGGGCGCCACCGACGTAGGCCTCTGGGTCACGAAAGAGCTGCGCGACCTGCCGACGCCGATCTTCCTTGGCGCCATCCCGGAGCTCCGCCGCATCGACGACGAGGACGGACAGCTCCGCGTCGGCGCCATGGTCACCATCGCCGAACTGCGCGCGGCGCTGGCACCCCGCCTGCCCGCCTTCGCCGAACTCCTGCGCCGTTTCGCGAGCGTGCAGATCCGCAACGCCGCCACGATCGGCGGCAACATCGCCAACGGCTCGCCCATCGGCGACACGCCGCCCGCCCTGATCGCGCTCGGCGCCACGCTGCACCTGCGTCGGGGAGAGGAGCGGCGCTCGCTGCCGATCGAGGCGTTCTTCCTCGACTACCGCAAGCAGGACCGGCGTCCGGGCGAGTTCGTCGAGGCGGTCACGATCCCGACCGAGGCCCCGGGGCTGCGCTGCTACAAGCTGTCGAAACGGTTCGATCAGGACATATCGGCGGTCTGCGGCTGCTTCAACATCGGGCTGGACGAGGGCCATGTCGTCTCGGCCCGCGTGGCTTTTGGCGGCATGGCGGGGATCCCGAAACGGGCGTCGGCGGTCGAGGCCGGTCTCATCGGCCGGCCCTGGACGCTCGCCACGCTGGAGGCCGCCCGGCCGGCGTTCGCCGAGGATTTCACCCCGCTTTCGGACATGCGCGCCTCGGCCGCCTACCGGCTGGAGGCGGCGGCCAACATGCTGACCCGCGTCTTCCACGATCTCGACGGCGGCAGGGTCTCGGTGCTGGAGGTGGGCGCATGAGCCTCGGCAAGCCCCTGCCGCACGACGCGGCCCCGCGTCATGTCACCGGCGCCGCGCGCTATGTGGACGACATCCCAACCCCGCGCGGCACCCTGCATCTGGCCTTCGGCCTCTCGCCCGTGGCGCATGGCGAGATCCTGTCGCTCGATCTCGATCCGGTGCGGCGCGCGCCGGGCGTCGTGCGGGTGATCGGCCCCGATGACCTCGATCCGATGCCGGACTGCTCGCCCTCGACCCACGACGAGCCGCTCCTTGCGCGCGGTTGCGTCCATTATGCGGGACAGCCCCTGTTTCTCGTGGTGGCCGAGAGCCATCGGGCGGCCCGCCGCGCGGCGCGTCTGGCGCGGCCCGGGATCCGGCCGCTGCCGGCGATCCTCACCGTCGATGAGGCGCTGGCCGCCGGCTCGCGCTTCGAGGAGGGGCCGGTCGTCTGGGAGAAGGGCCGGGCCGCGGAGGCCATCGCGGCCGCCCCGCACCGTGTCGAGGGGTCGATGGAGGTGGGGGGACAGGAGCATTTCTACCTCGAGGGTCAGGTGGCGCTCGCCCTGCCGCAGGAGGGGGGCGACATGCATGTCCATTCCTCGACCCAGCATCCGACCGAGATCCAGCACAAGGTGGCCCATGCGCTGGGACTGCCGATGAGCGCGGTGCGCGTCGAGGTGCGGCGGATGGGCGGCGGCTTCGGCGGCAAGGAAAGCCAGGGCAATGCGCTGGCCATCGCCTGCGCGCTGGCCGCGCGGATGACGGGGCGGCCCTGCAAGATGCGCTACGACCGCGACGACGACATGATCATCACCGGCAAGCGCCACGACCTCAGGATCGACTACCGCGCGGGCTTCGATGCGGAAGGGCGTCTTTCGGGGGTCGAGTTCCGCCACCTCTTCCGCTGCGGCTGGTCGCAGGACCTGTCGCTGCCGGTGGCGGACCGGGCGATGCTGCACGCCGACAATGCCTATCACCTGCCCGCGGTGCGGATCGAGAGTCACCGGCTGCGCACCCACAGCCAGAGCGCCACCGCCTTCCGGGGCTTCGGCGGGCCGCAGGGCATGATCGGGATCGAGCGGGTGATGGACCATGTGGCCCATGCGCTCGGCCGCGATCCGCTCGCGGTGCGGCAGGCGAACTTCTATGCGCCGATGGCGGAGGGCGGACAGGAGAGATGCGCGCCGGAGCCGGGGACAAGGCCGGGGGCTCTGCCCCCGGACCCCCGGGATATTTCCGCCAGAATGAAGGAGGAGGATGCCGCGGCGCGGAAGCGCCTCGGCGCGGAAGAGGTGGATCTGACCTCGCGCGGGGCGGAGGCCATCGGGCATGAGCTGCCTCCGCCCGTGCCCGAGGGGGTACAGACGACGCCCTACCACATGCCGGTCGAGGATTTCATCGGCGATGCGCTGGTGGCCGCACTGGCGGAGAGGGCAGGCTATGCCCGGCGCCGCGCCGAGATCGCGGAATGGAACCGGCAGAGCCCGATACTGAAGCGCGGCCTTGCAATCACGCCGGTCAAGTTCGGGATCTCCTTCACGCTGACCTGGCTGAACCAGGCGGGGGCTCTGGTGCACATATACCAGGATGGATCGGTGCATCTGAACCACGGCGGGACCGAGATGGGACAGGGGCTGTTCCAGAAGGTCGCGCAGGTGGCCGCAGCCGAGCTGGGGCTGCCGGTCGAGGCGGTGAAGATCACGCCCACCGACACCGGGAAGGTGCCGAACACCTCGGCCACGGCGGCCTCGTCCGGGTCGGACCTGAACGGGATGGCGGTGCGCGCCGCCTGCGTGACGCTGCGTGAGCGGCTGGCGGATCTGGTGGCCGGACGGCATCAGGCGCGGGCGGAGGAGGTGCGGTTCGAGGAGGGGCGGGTGCGCGTCGGCGGGGCCGACCTCTCCTTCGCCGACGTGGCGGCCATGGCCTATCAGGCGCGCGTGCCCCTATCCGCCACCGGCTATTACCGGACGCCGAAGATCGTCTGGGACCGGCTGAAGGGGCGCGGGCGGCCCTTCTTCTACTTTGCCTACGGGGCCGCGGTGTCGGAGGTCGTGATCGACAGCCTTACCGGCGAGAACCGCATCCTGCGGGCCGACATCCTGCACGACACGGGCTCGAGCCTCAATCCGGCGCTGGATCTGGGCCAGATCGAAGGCGGCTATGTTCAGGGGGCGGGCTGGCTCACCACGGAAGAGCTGGTCTGGGACGGCGAGGGGCGGCTGCGCACCCATGCGCCCTCGACCTACAAGATCCCCGCCTGCTCGGACCGGCCGCGGATCTTCAACGTGGCCCTCTGGGACCGGCCGAATCCCGAGGAGACGGTGGGGCGGTCGAAAGCGGTGGGCGAGCCGCCCTTCATGCTCGGGATCTCGGTGCTGATGGCACTTTCGGACGCGGTGGCGGCCTGTGGCGACGGCTCGGTCTATCCCGCGCTGGATGCGCCGGCCACGCCGGAACGCATCCTGATGGCGGTGAGGCGGCAGCGTGGCTGAGGGTTTCCACCTTGAAGGGTTGCGGGCGGCCGTGGAGGAACACGGGCGCGTGGCCCGGGTGGTGGTGGGCGCGGTCGAAGGATCGGCGCCCCGCGCGCCGGGCGCGGCCATGCTCGTCTGGGAGGGCGGGAGTTCGGGCACCATCGGCGGCGGCGCGCTGGAGTGGGAGGCCACCGCGCGGGCCAGGGCCCTTCTGGCGGACGGCGGGCGGCGGGTGGACCGGAGGCCGCTTGGTCCCGCGCTCGGACAATGCTGCGGGGGATCGGTGACGCTGGTCACCGAGGTCTGGGACGCGGCGACGCTTTCGACGGTTGCGGGGCCGCTGGTGGCGCGCAGCCTGGACGGGCGACCCATGGGGCTCGAGGTGAAGCGGCTGATCGACCGGGCGCGGCGCGAGGGGGCGCGGCCGGCGGTGCAGATCCGGCAGGGCTGGCTGATCGAGCCCCTGGCGATGCCGGAACGGCAGGTCTGGATCTGGGGCGCCGGCCATGTCGGCCGGGCGCTGGTGGCGGTGCTGGCACCCTTGCCCGATCTCGCGCTGACATGGATCGACGTGGCGCGCGACCGCTTTCCCGAGGCGCTGCCCGAGGGGCCGCGCGCGATCTGGTGCAAGCGGCCCGAGGAACTGGTGGCCCATGCGCCGCGCGCGGCCGAACATCTCGTGCTGACATTCTCGCACGCGCTGGATCTCGAGCTTTGCCACCGCATCCTCGCGCACGGGTCGGCCGGGCTCGGGGTCATCGGCTCGGCCACGAAGGCTGCCCGCTTCCGTGGCAGGCTGCGCGCGCTTGGCCATTCCGAGGGGCAGATCGCGCACATGGTGTGCCCGATCGGCGACAAGTCGCTCGGCAAGCATCCGCAGGCGATTGCCTTGGGCGTCGCGGTAAGGTTGCTGGGGGAAAAGCGCAGAGCGGGGGCGGAGATCGCGTCATGACGGAACTTCTGCGGATCGAGGGGGTGACCAAGGCCTATCCGGGCGTGGTCGCGAACTCGGACGTGTCCTTCTCGATCCGGGAAGGCGAGGTGCATGCGCTCCTCGGCGAGAACGGCGCGGGCAAGTCCACGCTGGTCAAGATGATCTACGGGCTGGTCCGGCCCGACGAGGGGCGGATGCGGCTGCGCGGGCAGGACTATGCCCCGCGCGAGCCGCGCGAGGCGCGGGCTGCGGGCGTGGCCATGGTGTTCCAGCATTTCAGCCTGTTCGAGGCGCTGAACGTGGCCGAGAATGTGGCGCTCGGGATGGAGAACCCGCCGAGGCTGCGTGATCTCGCCGCGCGCATCCGGCAGGTCTCGGAGGAATATGGCCTGCCCCTCGATCCGTCGCGCATGGTGGGCGACCTCTCGGCCGGCGAGCGGCAGCGGGTCGAGATCGTGCGCTGCCTGCTGCAGGATCCGAAACTGCTCATCATGGACGAGCCGACCTCGGTCCTCACCCCGCAGGAGGTGGAGATCCTGTTCCAGACCCTGCGCCAGCTGGCGGCCGAGGGGACCTCGATCCTCTACATCAGCCACAAGCTCGAGGAGATCCGGGCGCTCTGCGACGAGGCGACGATCCTGCGCCGCGGCAAGGTGGTGGCGACCTGCACCCCGCGCGAACGCTCGGCCCGCGAGATGGCCGAACTGATGGTGGGCACCGTCCTGACCCCGCCCGAGCGGCACGCGACCCCCAAGGGCGAGGTGGCGCTCGAGGTGGCGGGACTGTCGGTCGCCTCGCCGATCCCCTTCGGCACCGCGCTCAAGGACATCAGCTTCAAGGTGCGCCGCGGCGAGGTGCTGGGCATTGCGGGCGTGGCGGGCAACGGGCAGGACGAACTGCTGATCGCGCTCTCGGGCGAGCTGCGCGCGCCGAAGGATGCGGTGCTGGTCGAGGGGCACGGCGTGGGCGACCTCGGGCCGAACGAGCGCCGCACGCGGGGGCTGGTGGCCGCGCCCGAAGAGCGGCTGGGCCATGCGGCCGCGCCCGACATGAGCCTTGTGGAGAACGCGCTCCTGTCGGGGGTGGTGCGCAAGCGGCTGACATGGCGCGGCTTCATCGACTGGGCGGGCACGCGCGCCTTCGCCTCCGAGATCGTCGAGCGGTTCGACGTGCGCACGCCCGGCACATGGGTGGCCGCGCGGGCGCTTTCGGGCGGCAACCTGCAGAAGTTCGTGGTGGGCCGCGAGCTGTCGCAGGATCCGTCGGTCATCATCATCAACCAGCCGACGTGGGGCGTGGACGCCTCGGCCGCGGCGGCGATCCGGCAGGCGATCCTCGACAGGGCGGCGGCGGGGGCGGCGGTCGTGGTCATCAGTCAGGACCTTGACGAGCTTCTGGAAATCGCCGATCGCTTCGCGGCCCTGAACGAGGGCCGGCTTAGCGTGCCCCGGCCGACGCAGGGCCTGTCCATCGAGGAGATCGGCCTGATGATGGGCGGCGCGCACGGGATGGAGGTGGCCCATGCTCACGCTTGAGAAGCGGCCCAACCCGTCGCGCTTCTGGAACTGGGCGACCCCGGTGCTGGCCGTTGTCCTGACCATGCTGGCGGGCGGGCTGATGTTCGCGCTGCTGGGCAAGAACCCCGTCGAGGCGATCCGCACGATCTTCTGGGACCCGCTGTTCGGCGAGTTCGCCTGGTATTTCCGCGGCCAGCTTCTGGTGAAGGCGGGGCCGCTGATCCTGATCGCGGTGGGGCTGAGCCTCGGCTTCCGCGCGGGCGTCTGGAACATCGGCGCCGAAGGGCAATACATGATGGGCGCCATCTTCGGCGCCGCGGCGGGGCTTGCGCTCTATCCCACCGACAGCCGGCTGATCTTTCCGCTGATGGTGGCGGCGGGCGCCTTCGGCGGCTGGATCTGGGCGATGATCC
Source organism: Cereibacter azotoformans (assembly GCF_021391315.1). Taxonomy (NCBI): domain Bacteria; kingdom Pseudomonadati; phylum Pseudomonadota; class Alphaproteobacteria; order Rhodobacterales; family Paracoccaceae; genus Cereibacter; species Cereibacter azotoformans. The sequence goes on from NZ_CP090022.1 coordinate 185,413, forward strand.
CCGCCATCCTGCGCACGAAGTTCCGCACCAACGAGATCCTCGTCTCGCTCCTCCTCGTCTATGTCGCGCAGTCGATCATGGCCTCGATGGCGTTGGGCGCCCTGCGCAATCCGCAAGGGGGCGGCTTTCCCGGCTCTCGCAACCTCTCGCAGTGGCCGTCGTCGGCCAACCCCGAGCTGATCGCCGGGACGGGCATGCACTGGGGCGTGGTCGCGGCCTTTGCCGCAGTGATCGCGGCCTACATCCTTCTCCAGCGTCACATCCTCGGCTTCCAGATCCGGCTTGCGGGCCAGGCGCCGCGGGCCGCGCGTTTCGCGGGCGTCTCGCCCAACCGGCTCGTGCTGATGTGCATGGGGATCTCGGGGGCGCTTGCGGGCCTGGCGGGGCTGTTCGAGGTGACGGGGCCGGCGGGGCAGATCTCGATCGACTTCGCGCAGGGCTATGGCTTCACCGCGATCATCGTGGCCTTCCTCGGGCGGCTCAATCCGGTGGGCATCCTGCTCGCCGGGCTTCTGATGGCGCTGACCTATGTCGGCGGCGACAACGCCTCGACGAACCTCGGCCTGCCCGCGGCCTCGATCCAGGCCTTCCAGGGGATGCTGCTCTTCTTCCTCCTCGCCGTGGACCTTCTGTCGAACTACCGCATCCGCCCGCGCCGGAAGGAGGCCGCCTGATGGACCTGTTCGGAGGCATCAATCCCGCCGTCCTCGTGGCCTCGCTGATGATGGCCTCGGTGCCGATCATTCTCGCGGCCATCGGGGAACTGGTGGTCGAGAAGTCGGGCGTGCTGAACCTCGGGGTCGAGGGGATGATGATCATCGGCGCGATCTGCGGCTTTGTCGTCGCCGTCGAGACCGGAAGCCCGTGGGCGGGCTTCATCGGCGGCGCCGTGGGGGGGGCCGCGCTGAGCCTGATCTTCGCCTTCCTGACGCAGGTCCTGATGGCCAATCAGGTGGCCAGCGGCCTCGCGCTGACCCTCTTCGGCCTCGGCCTCTCGAGCCTCATCGGGCAGGGCTATGTGGGCGTGAAGCCGCCCGCGACGGGCCGGCTCGACTTCGGACCGCTGTCGGACATTCCCGGGCTGGGAACGATGCTCTTCCGGCACGACATCATGGTCTATCTCTCGATTGCCGCCGTGGCCGCGGTCTGGTTCGTGCTGCGCCACACGCGCACGGGCCTCGTGTTGCGGGCGGTGGGCGAGAATCACGAGGCGGCCCATGCGCTCGGCTACCATGTGGTGCGGATCCGGGTGCTGGCGATCCTGTTCGGCGGCGCGATGGCGGGGCTCGGCGGCGCCTACCTCAGCCTCATCCGGGTGCCGCAATGGACCGACGGGATCACCGCGGGGGCAGGCTGGATCGCGCTGGCCATCGTGGTCTTTGCCAGCTGGCGGCCGTGGCGTGTCCTGCTCGGCGCCTATCTTTTCGGCGGCATCACCGTCCTCCAGTTGAACCTGCAGGCCGCGGGCGCACGGATCCCGGTGCAATACTTGTCCATGTCGCCCTATCTGATAACGATCCTCGTGCTGGTCATCATGTCGGCGGACCGGCGCCGGAGCAGCTCGGCGCCGGCGTCGCTGGGCAAGACCTTCCACGCCTCGCGCTGAGGCAGCACTATCGGCCGGCACCGCCGGCAGGGAACAGGGAGCAAAAGAATGGATCGCAGAACGCTTCTCGCAGGCGCCGCCTCGGGTCTCGCGTTGTCGCTGGCGGGAGGCCAGGCCGCGATGGCCCAGGCCAAGGACAAGGTGAAGGTGGGCTTCGTCTTCGTCGGCCCGATCGGCGACGGCGGCTGGACCTTCCAGCACAACGAGGGCCGTCTGGCCGTCGAGAAGGAGTTCGGCGACCGCGTCGAGACGATCTACCAGGAAAGCGTTCCCGAAGGCTCGGACGCCGAGCGCGTGCTGACGCAGATGGCGCTGTCGGGCTGCGACATCATCTTCACCACCTCGTTCGGCTACATGGACGCCACCAACAACGTGGCCGCCAAGTTCCCGAACGTGAAGTTCGAGCATTGCACCGGCTTCAAGCGCGAGCATCCGAACGTGGCGACCTACAACGCCCGCTTCTACGAGGGCCGCGCGGTCTGCGGCACGATTGCGGGCATGATGACCAAGTCGAACAAGATCGGCTACATCGGCTCCTATCCGATCCCCGAGGTGGTGCAGGGCATCAACGCCTCGTTCATCCACGCGCGCAAGGTGAACCCCGATGTGACGATCTCGGTCGTGTGGGCCTACACCTGGTTCGACCCCGCGAAAGAGGCCGACGCCGCCAAGGCGCTGATCGAGCAGGGGGTGGACGTGATCCTTGCCCACACCGATTCGACCGCCCCGCTGGCCGAGGCCTCCAAGACGCCGGGCGTGATCGGCTTTGGCCAGGCGTCCGACATGGCCAACTACAAGCCCTCGCCGCGCGTGTCCTCGATCATCGACAACTGGGCGCCCTACTACGTCAAGCGCGTGGGCATGGTGCTCGACGGCACCTGGGAGGGCACCGACGCCTGGGAAGGCATCGCGGGCGGCGAGGTGCAGATCGGCGAGATCACCGAGGCGGTCCCGGCCGAGGTGAAGGCCAAGGCGATGGAGGTTCACGACGCGATCGCCGATGGCACCTACCATCCCTTCACCGGCCCGCTGAACAGGCAGGACGGCTCGACTTGGCTGGCCGAAGGCGAGACCGCACCCGATGCCGATCTGCTGGGCATGAATTTCTACGTGGAGGGCATTTCGGGCGAGATCCCGAAGTAAGGCCCACCCTTCAAGACCTATGGCCCGGACCGCAGGTCCGGGCCATTCTCTTGTCGTGACCCTTTCGCCAGACCGAGCGGCTCAGCGCGACGCTCCGCCAGGGCCAGGGTCAGGGGCTGCGTCGCGCGCGCTTCGGATCGGATGATCGGCTTATTGCGAGGCGAGGCTGAAGGCCACCGGCTCGGCGCCCACCGTCACCCGATCGCCCGCACGGGCGAAGGTGTAGATCGTGCGCAGGTCCGAAGGCATCGAGAACTGCACCCGGTCCTGGTCCTGCAGCAGCATCTTGACGACCTGCGGCTCACCCGACGGAGTGCGCGCACGGAAGGCCGCGGTGACTTCCATCCCGCCATCGGCGAGGTCATTGCGATAGGCCACGAGATCGAGCGCCCCCTCGTGCAGGCTGCGGGCCTGCATGGGGGCATCGAGCACCAGCTCACCGGCGGAAACGGACGAGGCCAGGGCCAGGGCGGCAGCGGTAACAGCCAGAAGGTTTTTCATCGTGAGACGCTTTCCAGAGGTTTGGCCCTTTGTGCACAGGCCGATTGATGAGCGGAACATAATGCTGCGCCGCAGCGGCGTCTACGTCCGGCCCTGCAGTCCCGCCATGCAGGCGGCGGGACGCTAACCGCAACAATATGCCGCACTTTCCATCCCTTGCCCGCGACCCGGTCACGCCCCGCGCGGCCCGGCCAAAGCCATTCGCAGGCGCAGCATGGTGCCCTGGGTCAACCACCCGCCCAACGGTCGATGCCTGATCTTGCCCACCGACGTTACGGAACGTCACGATGCCCTTTGACCTGCCATTTGCACTTCCACCGCACGAGCCTGCCGGATTAGCCTTCGCCGGTCAGCAGGAAGGGAGGGCTTGATGACAGCGGAACCGATCGTGATCGCGGGGGCGGCACGCACGCCGATGGGGGCGTTTCAGGGGGCGCTCAAGGGTCGAACGGCGGTCGAACTTGGCGCCACGGCCATCGAGGCCGCGCTGACGCGCGCGGGACTGGCGTCAGAGGCGGTGGACGAGCTGATCATGGGATGCGTCCTGCCGGCGGGGCTCGGGCAGGCTCCGGCTCGGCAGGCGGCGATGGGGGCGGGGCTGCCCCAGTCGGTGCCCTGCTCGACCCTCAACAAGGTGTGCGGCTCGGGCATGAAGGCCGTCATGCTTGCGCACGACCTGATCCGGGCCGACAGCGCGCGCATCGTGGTGGCGGGCGGCATGGAGAGCATGTCGAACGCGCCCTACCTTCTCGACAAGGCGCGGGGCGGCTACCGGATCGGGCATGGCCGCGTCATGGACCACATGTTCCTCGACGGGCTCGAGGACGCCTATGATCGCGGTCGCGCCATGGGCACCTTCGCCGAGGATTGCGCCGAAGCCTACCAGTTCACCCGCGACGCGCAGGATGCCTACGCGCTGGAATCCCTCTCGCGCGCGAAGGCCGCGATCTCGGGGGGCCGCTTTGCCGAAGAGGTCGTGGCGGTCAATGACGTGGCCGATGACGAGGCGCCGGGCCGGGCGCGTCCCGAGAAGATCCCGCAGCTTCGTCCCGCCTTCCGCGAGGGCGGCACGGTGACGGCTGCGAACAGCTCCTCGATCTCGGACGGGGCGGCCGCGCTGGTGATCACCAGCCTGAGCGCCGCCGAGGCGCAAGGCCTCACGCCGCTGGCGACGATCCGTGGCCATGCCAGCCATGCGCAGGCGCCGAACCTCTTCACCACCGCGCCGATCGTCGCGATCCGCAAACTGCTCGACCGGATGGGCTGGGACGCGGGCGATGTGGACCTCTTCGAGATCAACGAGGCCTTTGCCGTCGTGGCCATGGCCGCCATGCGCGACCTCGACCTGCCGCATGACAAGGTGAATGTGAACGGCGGCGCCTGCGCGCTCGGCCATCCGATCGGGTGTTCAGGGGCGCGGATCATCGTCACCCTCTTGTCCGCCCTGCGGGACCGCGGATTGACGCGGGGCGTGGCGTCGCTCTGCATCGGCGGCGGCGAGGCGACGGCCCTGGCGGTGGAGTTGCTCTGATGGATGTGAGGGATCAGGCGGCACTGGTCTCCGGCGCCGGGTCGGGTCTGGGCGAGGCCACCGCGCGGGCGCTGGCGGCGGCGGGGGCGCGGGTTGCGCTGCTGGATTTCAACCTGTCGGCGGCCGAGGCCGTGGCGGCCGACATTGGCGGGCTGGCCCTCGCCTGCGACGTCGCTTCGGCCGAGAGCGCCGAAGAGGCGGTGGAAAGGGCCGCGGCCGCGCATGGTGCGGCCCGCATCCTGGTCAATTGCGCGGGCGTGGCCCCGGCGAGGAAGATGCTGGGCAAGGGCGGCACGATGCCGCTCGACGACTTCCGGCGCACCATCGAGGTGAACCTGATCGGCAGCTTCAACCTTCTGCGGCTCTTTGCGGCGGGCGCGGCCGGGCTGGCTCCGCTCGACACGGCCGAGCGGGGCGTGGCGATCAACACGGCCTCCATCGCGGCATGGGAGGGGCAGATCGGCCAGACGGCCTATGCGGCGTCAAAGGGCGGGATCGTGGGTCTCACCCTGCCCGCCGCGCGCGAGCTGGCGCCGCTCGGCATCCGGGTGTGCGCGATCGCCCCCGGCATCTTCGAGACCGCCATGCTCAAGGGCCTGCCCGAGGCCGCGCAGGAAAGCCTCGGCGCCGCGGTGCCCTTCCCCTCGCGCCTTGGCCGCCCCGCCGAGTTTGCGGCGCTGGCGCTGCATATCCTCACCAACCCGATGCTGAATGGCGAGACCATCCGCCTCGACGGGGCGCTCAGGATGGGGCCGAAGTAGGGCGGGCCACCCTGACCCGTCCGCACAGGTCCAGGCATCCTGCGGCCAGCGGACGGGGCGGCGCTGTCAGCCCTCCAGCTCTTCGCAGCGGACGAAGAAGTGCGTCAGCGTGTGCGGGCCGAACGAGTGGATCAGCGCGACATCGGCCGCGTCACGGCCTCGCGCGACGGTGATCCGGCCGATCCTGCGCTGGTTGTTGCGCGGATCGAACGTGTGCCAGCGGCCGCCGAGATAGACCTCCATCCAGGCGCAGAAGTCCATCGGCCCCCCTGGCGGCACGCCGATGTCGCCGAGGTAGCCATTGACGTAGCGCGCCGGGATGTTCAGGGCCCGGCAGAGCGCGATCGCAAGGTGGGTGAAGTCGCGGCAGACGCCGGTGCCGTCCTCCCACGCCTCATAGGCGGTGCGGGTCGAGCTGGCGTTGGCATAATCGAAACGGATGTGGCGGTGCGCAAAGTCCGAGATCGCCTGGACCCGCCCCCAGCCCGGAGCCAGCCCGCCGAACAGGTCCCAGGCGATCTGGCTGATCCGGTCCGTCTCGCAGTAACGCGATCCGAGCAGAAACGGCAGCGTCTCGTCGGGCAGGCGGGCGACGGGCACCTCCTCGGCCGTCGGGTCTTCGGGATCGGGATGGCCCGGATCCTCGATCACACCGTCGCCGCGGATGGTGAAGTCGCCGGCCGGCACCACAAGCCGTCGGCAGATGTTGCCGAACATGTCCCGGTGGAGCGCCATCGGAACCTCCGGCTCGGTCGTGACCACCTCGGCCGAGCGGAGCTGTGGGCGATGCTCGTCCCGGATGTCGAGCAGGCAGTTCATCGGCGTGTCCCCGGCGCAGTTCACCGAGATCTCGTATCCGAAACGTATCAGCATGAACTGCCCCCTGTGGTCCCGCATTCGGCAACCCCTGCCAGACCGGCCGGTTCCGAGGCCATGCGACCAGAAAGGGCCGATCCCGCGGATGCTGCAGGCGCAGGCGAAAGGGCCGCCGATGTGCCTGTCAGGACCGCTTGAGGCGGATCACCACATCGACGCGGCTGAGTTCGGCGCCTTCGGGAAGCTCGGGGATGCGGGTGATCTCGAGCTGGTCGGCCGGGGCGTCGAAGAGGTCGGCCGTATCTTCCCAGAAGAAATGGGGGTGATTGTCCACGCGCGTGTCGAAGTAGCTGCGGGCGCCATCGACCACCACTTCCTGCATGAGGCCGGCTTCGCAGAAGGCGCGGAGCGTGTTGTAAACGGTCGCGAGGCTGACCTTGTCGCTGGACTGCCCGGCTGCGGCAAAAAGACTCTCCGCCGTCACATGCCTGTCACGCCCGTCACCGACGAGCAGGGCCGCCAAAGCCACCCGCTGACGCGTGGGGCGCAAGCCCCCCTTCGTCAGCCATTCGGTGCCGCGTTCGATCGCCGTAGGTGCCATGTTTCCATCTGCCATGAGATGCATCTTATCCCATTCCGCGCCCCGATTTCAAACGGAAACACCCGTGCGGGTCCGCCCGGCCTGCGCCGGTGACGCAGGGCGCCGCCCTTGCCAGTCCTTCGGTGCCGATGCTAAGGGGAAGCGGTTGACCCAGGGACGGACGGAGAATGATGGCGGACTATCCGACGAGCTTCGACAAGGAGGCGCTGCTGGCTTGCGCGCGGGGCGAACTCTTCGGGCCGGGCAATGCCCAGCTGCCGCTGCCGCCGATGCTGATGATGGACCGCATCACCGAGATTTCGGCGGATGGCGGACTTCACGGCAAGGGTCATGTGGTGGCCGAGTTCGACATCCACCCGGACCTGTGGTTCTTCGGGTGCCACTTTCCGGGCAACCCGGTCATGCCCGGCTGCCTCGGGCTGGACGGCCTGTGGCAACTGACCGGCTTCAACCTCGGCTGGCGCGGCTGGCAGGGCCAGGGCTTCGCGCTCGGCGTGGGTGAGGTGAAGCTCTCGGGCATGGTCCGGCCGGATCGCAAGCTCGTCACCTATCACGTCGATTTCACCCGCGTGATCGACCGTCGGCTCAAGATGGGCGTGGCGGACGGCCGCGTCTTCGCCGACGGCGAGGAAATCTACACCGTCAAGGACATGAAAGTCGGTCTGGCCGCTGCTGCCTGACCCGGGGGAGGAAAGCCCATGCGCCGCGTCGTCATCACCGGGATCGGCATCGTCTCGCCGATCGGGAACAATGCCGCCGAAGTGGAAGCGAGCCTGCGTGCCGGCCGCTCGGGCATTTCCTTTTCGGAGGAATATGCCGGGCACGGCTTCCGCAGCCAGGTCCACGGCATGCCGAAGATCGTGCTCGAGGACCATATCGACAAGCGCGACCTGCGCTTCATGGGCTCCGGCGCCGCCTACAACTTCATCGCGATGGAGCAGGCGATCAAGGACTCCGGCCTTGAGGAGAGCGACGTCTCGAACCCGCGCTCGGGCCTCGTGATGGGCTCGGGCGGGCCTTCGACCTCGAACTTCTTCCAGGCCCACAAGATCGTCATCGAGAAGGGCTCTCCCAAGCGGATGGGGCCGTTCATGGTCACCCGCTGCATGAGCTCGACCAACTCGGCCTGCCTTGCCACTCCTTTCAAGATCAAGGGCGTGAACTACTCGATCACCTCGGCCTGCTCGACCTCGGCCCATTGCATCGGCAACGGGACCGAACTGATCCAGATGGGCAAGCAGGACGTGGTCTTTGCCGGCGGCGGGGAAGAGCTGGACTGGACGCTCTCCTGCCTCTTTGACGCGATGGGCGCCATGTCGTCGAAATACAACGACGCACCCGAAACGGCCTCGCGCGCCTTCGACGCGACGCGCGACGGCTTCGTGATCGCGGGCGGCGGCGGCGTCGTGGTGCTGGAAGAGCTGGAACATGCCCGCGCGCGCGGCGCGAAGATCTATGCCGAGGTGACGGGTTACGGCGCCACCTCCGACGGGGCCGACATGGTCGCGCCCTCGGGCGAGGGCGGCGAGCGGTCGATGCGGCTGGCGCTGTCCACGCTGCCCGAGGGGCGGCGGATCGACTACATCAACGCCCACGGCACCTCGACGCCCGCGGGCGATGTGACCGAGGTCAAGGCGATCCGCCGGATCTTCGGCGAAGGCAACGTCCCGCCGATCTCCTCGACCAAGTCGCTGACCGGCCATTCGCTGGGCGCCACCGGCGTGCACGAGGCGATCTACTCGATGCTGATGATGCAGGGCGGCTTCATCGCGGCCTCGGCCAACGTGAGCCAGCTCGATCCCGAGATCCGGCCCGACGAGATCGCCACCAGCCTTCGCGAGGGGGTCGAGATCGACTCGGTCCTGTCGAACAGCTTCGGCTTCGGCGGCACCAACGCCACGCTTGTCCTGAGCAAGTTCAACAACTGAGGTCGCACGGATGGCCGAGCTGATGAAGGGTAAACGCGGTCTGGTGATGGGGGTCGCGAACGACCGCTCGATCGCCTGGGGCATCGCGCGGGCGCTGGCCGCCGAGGGGGCAGAGCTGGCCTTCTCCTATCAGGGCGAGGCGTTCGGCCGGCGGGTCGAACCGCTCGCCGCCTCGGTCGGCTCGGACTTCCTCGTGGATGTCGATGTCACGAAGGACGAGTCGCTCGACGCCTGCTTTGCGGCGCTCAAGGACCGTTGGGGGACGCTGGACTTCGTGGTCCATGCCATCGCCTATTCCGACAAGGGCGAGCTCGCGGGCCGCTTCATCAACACGACGCGCGAGAACTTCCGCAACTCGCTGACGATCTCGTGCTTTTCCTTCATCGACATCGCACGCCGCTCGGCCGAGCTGATGCCCGAGGGTGGGGCGCTGCTGACGCTGACCTATCAGGGCTCGAACCGGGTGACGCCCTATTACAACGTGATGGGCGTGGCGAAATCGGCGCTGGAATCGGCCGTGCGCTATCTGGCCAATGATCTCGGGCCCCAGAAGATCCGGGTCAACGCGATCTCGCCGGGGCCGATGAAGACGCTGGCCGGCGCCGCGATCGCGGGCGCGCGCGCCACCTACCGTCATTCCGAGGCGAACGCCCCGCTGCGCGCCAATGCCACGCTCGAGGCGGTGGGCGGCACGGCGGTCTGGCTGGCCTCGGACTACGGCGCCTGCACCACGGGCGAGATCGTGCGGGTGGACGGGGGCTACCATGTCCTCGGGATGCCCCAGCCCGAGCATCTCTAGCGCGACGGAGGGAACGCGGGCACCCACGGCCCCGTTGCAGGTCTGCGGCCCCGGCCGCATCACCTGACACCGAGGGAACCTGTCATGCCCCAGTCGATCTTCGTCAACCTGCCCGTGTCCGATCTCGCGCGGTCCATCCCGTTCTACCGGTCGCTCGGGTTCGGCCTGGACGCGCAGTTCTCGGATGACACCGCGGCCTGCATCACGGTCTCCGACACGATCCGCTTCATGCTGCTGACGCACGAGCGGTTCGAGGGATTCTGCACCCTGCCCCGCGCGGACACGAGCGCAAGCACGGCCGTCCTCATCGCGCTGTCGCGCGACAGCCGCGACGCGGTGGACGACCTGCTGGCCGCCGCGCTCTCGACCGGCGGGAAAGAGCCGAAGCCCGCCGACGATCACGGCTGGATGTATCAGCGCACGGTCATGGACCCGGACGGCAACACGCTCGAGATCTTCTGGATGGACGCCGAGGCGGCGTCGGCCGCGCGCAAGATGAACAGCGGCTGACGAAGCCACGACCCGGCCCGCCGCGAAACAGGGGTTGGTGGCACGGAAGGTCTGGTAATCCGCGGCAATCCGGCGCAGGAGAGGGACAGCCAGCCCGCCGTTCGAGGGCCCGTGCCGGAGGGTCCGGCGCGCCCCTCCGGCCATGCCAGCCGCCGCACCCGATCCCGCACGAAGGCCCTGCGATGCTCCGTCAGTTCTTCGCCTATTACCGGCCGTGGCTTGGCCTCTTCTGGTTGGACTTCGGCTGCGCCGTCGTCTCGGGCCTGCTGGAACTGGCCTTTCCGCTTGCGGTGCAAGGGTTCATCGACCGCCTTCTGCCGCGCGGCGACTGGGGGCTCACGCTTGTGGCCGCGGCGGCGCTTCTGCTGATCTATCTGCTGAACACCGGCCTGATGGCCGTGGTCACCTACTGGGGCCACATGCTGGGCATCAACATCGAGACCGAGATGCGGCGGCGGGCGTTCGAACATCTCCAGAAGCTCTCGTTCCGCTATTTCGACCGTGTGCGCACCGGCAAGCTGGTGGCGCGTGTCACGCGCGATCTCGAGGAGATCGGCGAGGTGGCCCACCACGGCCCCGAGGATCTCTTCATCGCCGTGATGACCTTCATCGGCGCCTTCGCCCTCATGCTGTCGATCAACAGCCAGCTTGCGCTGCTGACGGCGCTGATCGTACCGGCGACGGTGGCGCTGGTGACCATCTACGGCGGCCGGATGACCGCCACCTGGAGGGCCATCTACGCCCGCGTTGCTGATTTCAATGTGCGGCTCGAGGAGAATGTGGGCGGCATCCGCGTCGTGCAGGCCTTCGCGAACGAGGGGCACGAGAAGGCGCTCTTTGCCCAGGACAACGCCCGCTACCGCGACACCAAGCTTGCGGCCTACCGCGTCATGGCGGCCTCGCAGGCCCTGAACTACATGGGGATGCGGTCGGTCCAGCTGGTGGTGATGGTCGCGGGAGCGGGGTTCGTGCTCTCGGGCGAGCTGTCCACCGGCGGGTTCGTGGGCTTCCTGCTGCTCGTGAATGTCTTCTTCCGGCCGCTGGAAAAGATCGCCGCGGTGATCGAGACCTATCCGCGGGGCATCGCGGGCTTCCGCCGCTACCTCGAACTGCTCGAGACCGAGCCCGAAATCGCCGATGCGCCCGACGCCCGCCCGGCGCCGCGGCTGTCGGGGGCGATCCGGTTCGAGAAGGTGGGCTTCGACTATGACCGCGGCCGCGCGGTGCTGAGAGGGATCGACCTCTCGGTCCGGCCCGGCGAGACGCTGGCCTTCGTGGGGCCGTCCGGCGCGGGCAAGACGACGCTGCTGGCCCTTGTGCCCCGCTTCTACGACCCCGACGAGGGGCGGATCACGATCGACGGCATCCCGTTGGCGGACATGACGATCGAGAGCCTGCGCCGCCAGATCGGCATCGTGAGCCAGGACGTCTTCCTCTTTGGCGGCACGCTGCGCGAGAACATCGCCTATGGCCGGCTGGACGCCTCCGAGGCCGAGATCCGTCTCGCGGCGGAACAGGCGCAGCTTGGGCCGATGATCGCCTCACTTCCCGAGGGGCTCGACACGGTGGTGGGCGAACGCGGTGTGATGCTGTCGGGCGGGCAGAAACAGAGGGTGGCCATTGCGCGCGCCTTCCTGAAGAACCCGCCGATCCTGATCCTCGACGAGGCGACCTCGGCCCTCGACACCGAGACCGAGCGCGAGATCCAGACGGCGCTCGACGCGCTGGCGGTGGGCCGGACCACGCTGATCATCGCGCACCGCCTCGCCACGATCCGCCATGCAGATCGGATCGTGGTGATGGAGGAAGGCCGCATCGCCGAGCTGGGCACCCACGCCGAGCTTGCCGCGCGCGGCGGGCGCTATGCGCGGCTCTCGGCCGCCTGATCCTGCCAGTAGGCCGCGACGCTCATCTCGCGCTTGTGCAGGCCACGGCCGCGCAGCCTGTCGCGCGCGGCATCGGCCAGCCCGCGGTCGCCCGCCACCCACACGAGCCGGTCGGCGTCGGGCAGATCAAGCCGCTCCAGAGCGGCGAGAAGGCGGGGCCGCGCCACGCAGGCAAGCGACAGGCCCGGCGGGCGCGGCAGGTCGGGAAGGTCCGAGGGCCGCACCGCCAGATGGGCCGCCCCGCGCGTCGTCGGAGGCAGGGCTGCAAGGATGCGCGCGATGGCCGGCAGCGCGGTCTCATCGCCGAAGAAGGCGCAGAAGCCGGCCTCGGGGATCCAGCCGCCGCCCGGCCCCATCACCCCGACGACCGCGCCCGGCTGCACCTCGCGCGACCAGCGGGCCGTGCGGCCGCCCGGATGCTGGAAGATGTCGATCTCGAGCCACCCCTGGCGGGGATCGAGCGCCCGGATCGTATAGACCGGCGCGTGCAGGGCCGCGGCACCTTCGGGCCAGCGCGTCCGGCCCGAGGCGTCGATCACCGGCCATTCCGGCGGACGCCCCTCGGGCGGCAACAGCAGGCGCACATGCAGCCCGCCGTTCGCGAAGCGCGAAACGTTGCCGGTCAGGCGCACCCGCCGGAAGCTGGGCGACGCGTCGCGCACCCCCTCCACCCGCAGCAGCGACAGTGTGGGCGGCAGGTCGCCGGTGGCCACACGCTCCCACATGGGCCGGGCGCCGGCCGCCTCGAACAGGAGCGTCATTGCCTCCTGCAGCACGAAGAGCTGGCAGGCGTCGGCCGCCTCGAGCCTCAGCTCGAGCCCCGAGAGCCGAACCTCTCCGCCCCAGACCTGGACCGCGAACCCTCCGGGCACGGCCCGCACGGGCCAGTCGTCCGCCTCGGCACGGGCGAGCAGTGCCACGGCGGCACAGCCCGGCAGGCAGGCGGTCAGCGAGACGGGCATCCCGGCATCCTTTTCAACAGGCGAGAGGGCGGCGGAGATGCCCCTTCTCGCGAGGCAGGGCGTGGCGTGCCCGGCGGGCTGGCTGACCCTGCACTACCCTATTCCGACAAAAACCGTCAAGCACCCGCGACTTGATCTGTCGCAGCCGCGGTGCCATGCCGGATGTCTCCGACACCAGAGAGTTGCCCATGCGCTCCACCTTGCAGAACCCGCGGCGCCAGCCCCATGCCTTTCATGTCATGGCCAAGCCGGTCGGCCCACGCTGCAACCTTGCCTGCGGTTATTGCTACTACCTCGGGAAGGAGGCGCTCTACCCCGAACGGCACCGTTTCCGGATGGACGAGGATGTTCTTGTCCGGTTCATCCGCGACTATGTCGCGGCGCAATCGGCGGCCGGGTTGCGCGACATCACCTTCAGCTGGCAGGGCGGCGAACCCTTCCTGATGGGGCTCGACTTCTTCCGCCGTGTGGTGGATCTGCAGCAACGTCTCTGCCCTCCCGGACAGCGGATCGGAAACGCGATCCAGACCAACGGGACGCTCGTCACCCCCGAATGGGCCGGCTTCCTGCACGCGCACGAGTTTCTCGTGGGGGTGAGCCTCGACGGACCGCCCGCAATACAGGATGCGGCGCGGCCGGACCGGCGCGGGCGGGCCAGCTCGGCCAGGGTCCTTCGGGGGCTGGGGCTTCTCCAGCAGCACGGGGTCGATGTGAATGTCCTGACCGTGGTCAGCCGCGCCAACGTGGACCAGCCGCTCGAGGTTTACAGATACCTGCGGGGCCTCGGGGTCGAGGTGATACAGTTCATCCCGGCTCTCGAACGGCGGATGCCGGGGGGCGGGCAGGCCGGCCCTCCGGGAAGGGGCGACCGCGGGGCGACGCTGGCGCCCTTCTGCGTCAGCGGCGAGGACTATGGCCGGTTTCTCTGCGCGATCTTCGACGAGTGGGTGTCGGCCGATGTGGGACGGGTGTTCGTCCAGCATTTCGAGGTGATGCTGGGCATCCTTGCGGGCGAGCCCGCCTCGCTCTGTGTTTTTGCCGAGACCTGCGGCGACGCGCTCGCGCTCGAGCACAACGGCGACCTCTATGCCTGCGATCACTATGTTTACCCCGATCATCGCCTCGGCAACATCCGCGCACGCAGGATCGGTGAATTCGCCGCCCTTCCCCGGCAACGCCGGTTCGGCAAGGAGAAGGCCGGTCTCCTGCCTGCAAGTTGCCGCCACTGCCGATGGAGGGCCGCCTGCCACGGCGGTTGCCCCAAGCACCGGATCGCGCCTGAACCCGGAGGCGGCCCGGGAAAGGTGAGCCACTTCTGCGCCGGCTACCGGATGTTCCTTGACCATGCCGGAGACCGACTTGCCAAGATCGTGCGCCTCGTGCGTGCCGGCCGGCCGGCGGCGGCGATCATGGAACGGGCTGGCGGAACAGCCTGATCACGAAGACGTATTTTCTCGGACTGCGGCTCTGGCGGGACCATGCCCGGCAAAAACGTCCCGATTTTCGAGGGACTGTTGGAGGATTTCCCGCGCCGCACGGGAGAAAGATGCAGCCGGGGCTGGACATTTTGCGGCTGCTCCGTCACAAGGCCGCCGTTGCGGGAGGGCCGTCGGCCCTCCCGAAGCGCAACCTGCAGCATTCGGGAACCCTGCAACCGCAGTCGATGTTCCTGTCGTCAGGAAACCTCATCCGGTTGGATCGGGGGAATTGCGCGATCACGGAGGCCCTCCGGCCCGTCGCGTCGGGGCCTCTGCATGACAGATAGACCGGAGGGACAAACCGATGGCCGATGCCACGCATCCGACGACCCCACCTGCCGACGAGGCGATCCCGTCGCCGGAAGGCCCCACGCAGATCATCGAAACCGAATACGAGATCGGTCAGGACAATATCAGCTACCGACGAAGGTTCGTCTTCGAAATCGACATCCACAACGTCGTCTTCAGCGTCTCGGCGCTCAGCATTGTCGCCTTCACGTTCCTCACGCTGATGTTCCAGACGACGCTGGGCCCGGTCTTCACCGCCATCCGCGACACGCTGACCTCGAACCTCGCCTGGTTCTTCCTGCTGTCGGGCAACCTCTTCGTGATCGTCTGCCTTGTGCTGGTCTTCCTGCCGCTGGGCCGTATCCGGCTGGGCGGCCCCGAGGCGACACCGGACTACAACCGCCTGTCCTGGTTCTCGATGCTCTTTGCCGCGGGCATGGGGATCGGGCTGATGTTCTACGGCGTCTCGGAACCGCTCGGGAACTTCACCGCGGCCTTCCAGGGCCCTGTGTTCGAGAACGGAGTGCGGACGGACTGGGCGCCGCTCGATGGCGCGCCGGGCGATGCCGAAGCCGCGCGGCGCCTCGCCATGGCGGCCACGATCTTCCACTGGTCGCTGCACCCCTGGGCGATCTATGCCGTCGTGGCGCTGTCGCTGGCGCTCTTCGCCTACAACAAGGGCCTGCCGCTCACGCTGCGTTCGGTCTTCTATCCGATCTTCGGCGAGCGCGTCTGGGGCTGGCCGGGCCATGTCATCGACATCCTTGCGGTCTTCGCCACGATCTTCGGCCTCTCGACCTCGCTCGGGATCGGGGCGCAGCAGGCGGGCGCGGGGCTTGATTTCCTCTTCGGCCTGCCCTCGACCATGGGCATGACGGTCTTTCTCGTGATCGTCATCACCGGGATCGCCGCCGGATCGGTGATCGCGGGGATGGAGAAGGGTGTGAAGCGCCTGTCGGAAATCAACATGGCGCTGGCCTTCCTGCTGCTGCTCTTCGTCATCCTCGTGGGCCCCAGCCTGCAGATCCTGCGCGGCTTCTTCCTCAACCTCTACGCCTATGTCCAGAACCTCCCCGCGCTCTCGAACCCGTTCGGCCGAACCGACGACAACTTCCGTCACGGCTGGACGGCCTTCTACTGGGCGTGGTGGATCAGCTGGTCGCCCTTCGTCGGCATGTTCATCGCCCGCGTCAGCCGCGGCCGCACCGTCCGCGAGTTCGTGATCGCCGTGCTGCTGATCCCGTCGCTCGTCTCGACGCTCTGGATGACGGCGCTTGGTGGAACGGCGATCAGCCAGGTGGTGGTCGAGGGGCTGAGCTCGGTCCAGAATGCCGCGCTCGAGATCCAGCTCTTCGAGATGCTGTCGCACCTGCCGCTGACACAGATCACGTCGCTGATCGGCATCGTGCTCGTGATCGTGTTCTTCGTCACCTCCTCGGACTCGGGCTCGCTGGTGATCGACACGATCGCCGCGGGCGGCAAGGTCAATGCGCCGGTGCCCCAGAGGGTGTTCTGGGCGACCTTCGAGGGGCTCGTGGCGATCGCGCTGCTGCTCGGGGGCGGCCTCGCGGCGCTTCAGGCGATGGCCGTCTCGACCGGCTTCCCCTTCACCATCGTCCTCCTCGGCGCCTGCTACGCGCTGATCAAGGGCCTCGCCGCCGAGCCGCGGTGAGATGAAGCCGCGGCGCCTGCCGTCGCGCAGGCGCCGCCCATCCGGGCTTGACGCGCGCCTCAGCCTCGCTAGCTCTCGCCGGCGGGGCGACCGGAGGTGCGGCATGACGCGGCTCATCCTTGTGCTGGGCGACCAGTTGACAGAGACGCTTTCGGCCCTCCGGGCTGCCGATCCGGCGCAGGATCTTGTGGTCATGGCCGAGGTGGCCGAGGAAGGCACCTATGTTCCGCATCATCCCCAGAAGATCGCCCTGATCCTGTCGGCCATGCGCAAGTTCGCGCGGCGGCTCGAGGCCTTGGGCTTCGATGTCGCCTATTCCCGCCTCGACGATGCGGACACCGGGCCCTCCATCGGGGCCGAGTTGCTGCGCCGCGCCGGCGAGAACGGCGCACGCGAAATCCTCGTCACCCAGCCCGGCGACTGGCGGCTGATCGCGTCCCTTGAGGCGCTTCCCCTGCCGGTCCGGTTCCTGCCGGACGACCGGTTCATCTGCCCGGCCGATGCCTTCGCCCGCTGGGCCGAGGGGCGCAAGCAACTGCGCATGGAATGGTTCTACCGCGACATGCGCCGCAAGACCGGCCTTCTGATGGAGGGCGACCAGCCGGCGGGGGGCCGGTGGAACTTTGACACCGAAAACCGCAAGCCGGCCGCGCCGGACCTGCTGCGCCCGCGTCCGCTGCGGTTCGAGCCGGATGGCGAGGTCCGCGCCGTTCTGGATCTGGTGGAGGCGCGCTTTCCGCGTCATTTCGGCCGCCTGCGCCCCTTTCAATGGCCCACCGATCGAAAGGAGGCGCTGCAGGCGCTCGAGCATTTCCTCCGCGAGAGCCTGCCGCGCTTCGGGGACGAACAGGATGCGATGCTGGCCGATGACCCGTTCCTGAGCCACGCGCTCCTGTCCTCATCGCTGAACCTCGGGCTGTTGGGGCCGATGGAGGTCTGCCAGCGGGCCGAGGCCGAGTGGCGGGCCGGGCGTGCGCCGTTGAACGCGGTCGAGGGCTTCATCCGGCAGATCCTCGGCTGGCGGGAATATGTCCGCGGCATCTGGGCGCTGTCGGGGCCGGACTACATGGCCTCGAACGGCCTGGCTCATCGCGCGCCCCTGCCCGCGCTCTACTGGGGGGCGCCCACGCGGTTGGCCTGCCTCGCGGCGGCGGTGGGCCAGACGCGGGATCTGGCCTACGCGCACCATATCCAGCGGCTCATGGTGACGGGCAATTTCGCACTGCTGGCCGGCGTCGATCCGGCCGAGGTCCATGAATGGTATCTCTCGGTCTATATCGACGCGCTGGAATGGGTCGAGGCGCCGAACACGATCGGGATGAGCCAGTTCGCCGACGACGGCCTGATGGGGTCGAAGCCCTATGTCTCGTCGGGCGCCTACATCGACCGGATGTCGGATTATTGCCGCGGCTGCGCCTATTCCGTGAAGACGCGGACGGGGCCCGACGCCTGCCCCTTCAACCTGCTCTACTGGCATTTCCTCGCCCGCCACCGCGAGCGGTTCGAGCGCAATCCCCGGATGGTCCAGATGTATCGCACCTGGGACCGGATGGAGCCCGGACATCGGGACACGGTGCTGGCCGACGCCGAGAGGTTCCTCGCACGGCTTCATGCGGGCGAGCCGGTCTGAAGGGAAAAGGCCCGCCGGGACGCGCCTGCAGGCCGTTCCTGGAAAGACCGCAAGGCTGCGCGCCCGCGCGGCTCGGGCGCGCGCGGGGGCTACACGGGCGCCAGAACGGCCACACCGAACATTTGGTCCTCGTCGGTCAGGAAATCGGCAAGCCGCCATCCCGCCTCGGCCGCGCGGAGGGCGAAGCTCTCGGGCGAGAACTTGTGGCTGTTCTCGGTGTGGATCGTCTCTCCCTTCGCGAAACGGATGGTGCGCGGGCCGATCTGCACGCTCTGCGCGGCGAGGCTCTCGAGATGCATCTCGATCCGCGCCTTGTCCGCGTTCCAGATCGCGCGGTGGGCGAAGCGGTCAGGGTCGAAGTCCGCGCCGATCTCGCGGTTCATCCGGTGGAGAAGGTTGAGGTTGAAGGCCGCCGTGACGCCCGCCGCATCGTCATAGGCGCGCACGAGGGTTTCCTCGTCCTTGATCAGGTCGATCCCCACGATGAAGCCGCGGATGCCCGGCCAGTCCCGCACTCCGCGCATCAGCGCGCGCGCGCCGTCGGGATCAAGGTTGCCCAGAGTCGAGCCCGGAAAGAAGCCCACGCGCGGGTGGCCTTCGTCGTCCAGCCGCAGCGGCCGGGTGAAGTCGGCGGCCACAGGCCGGATCGGCAGACGGGGATAGGAGCTGGCCAGCCGCCGCGCGGTTTCCTTCAGGAACGAGGCGGAAATATCCACCGGCACATAGGCCGACAGGCCCTCCAGACGGTCGAGAAGAAGCCGGGTCTTCACGCTGGCCCCGCTTCCGAGTTCCACCAGTTCGGCCCCTTCGGGCACATGCGAGGCCAGCCGATCCGCGCCCGCCGACAGGATCGCGGTTTCGGTCCGGGTGGGATAGTATTCCGGCAGTTCGGTGATGCGCTCGAAAAGCGCGCTGCCCTCGGCGTCGTAGAACCACTTGGGCTCCATCCGCTTGGGCGTCTGCGACAGCCCGCGCAGCGCATCGGCCAGAAGCTCGGGGTTGCGGATGACCAGCGCGTCCATCACACGTCCCTCGCCAGCCGCAGGCCCATCATCTGCCACCTCTGATGGGGATAGAAGAAGTTGCGGTAGGTCGGCCGCATCTGCGCCGCGGGCGTCGCACAGGAGCCGCCGCGCAGCACATGCTGGTTGACCATGAACTTCCCGTTGTATTCCCCGATCGCTCCCTCGGGAGGACGGAATCCGGGATAGGGGCTGAAGGAGCTTGCGGTCCATTCCCAGACGTCGCCCCAGGGGCTGCCGCCGGGCAGCGGCCGCAGCGCCCCCTGCTCGAGGAAGTTGCCGGCGATGGGGCGATCGCGGAAGGCCACCTCCCATTCGGCCTCGCTGGGCAGCCGTCCGCCCGCCCAGCGGGCAAAGGCCTCGGCCTCGTAATAGCTCACATGGCAGACGGGCGCGTCGAGATTGACCGGCTGGGGCCCGCGCAGCGTGTAGGTCCACCAGACGTCGTCCTGCTGCCACCAGTAGAGCGGCGCATCCCACCGCTCACGCTCGCGCACGGCCCAGCCTTCCATCAGCCAGAGGGTCTGCTCGCCGTAGCCGCCGGCCTCCATGAAGGCGATCCACTCGCGGTTGGTGACGGGCCGCTCGGCGATCTCGTAGGGATCGAGCCAGACACGGTGGCGCGGACCTTCGCAATCGTAGGAGAAACCGCCGCCCTCATGTCCCACCTCCACAAGCCCGCCCTCGTGGCGTGCGAAGCGGAGCGGCCGCTCCTCGGTCACGCCTACGGGCTCGGGGTCGCGGTAGGCCGGCAGCAGCGGATTGTAGGAGAAGGCATGGAGCAAATCAGTGACCAGAAGCTCCTGATGCTGCATCTCGTGATGGCAGCCCAGTTCCGCGAGCGCCGCGACGTCGGGATTGTCGCTGTGCTCGAGCAGGGTCCCGAGAGCCTCGTCCACATGGGCGCGGTAGTCGAGCACCGCCCGCACGCCCGGCCGCGAGACCAGCCCGCGCCGGGCCCGCGCGTGGCGGGGCCCGGCCTGCACATAGTAGGAGTTGAACAGGAAGGCGAAGCGTTCGTCGGGTGAGCGATAGCCCTGCGCATGCGGCTTGAGGATGAACTCCTCGAAGAACCAGGTCGTATGGGCGAGATGCCACTTGGCCGGGCTCGCATCCTCCATCGACTGAAGCATCATGTCCTCGGGTGCCAGCGGCTGGGCGAGACGGGCCGTCATCGCGCGGGTTTGGGCGAAAAGATCCTGCGCATGGGACCGCGAGGGCGGTGCGGCGGGCTTCAGCTGGGGCATGGGCTTCCTCCTCCTCCGGGTGCCTCCAGCTAGGGCTGAGACCGGGCCGGTCCACCGCCAGACGTCGCTTTTTGACCGCTCCTGCGGCGCCGGCGGCCCGCTGGAGCGCAAAGACGGAGCCTTCAAACAATCGTCACCGAGCCCGCCTCTGCGCAGCTTTCCGCAAAGAAGGGTTGATTTTCGAGCAACGAAAGCGCAGTCGTCGGGCCCGAGAGATGCCAGCCGGAAAGACGAGACATGCCCGCATACCGTTCCCGCACCAGCACCCATGGCCGCAACATGGCCGGCGCGCGTGGCCTCTGGCGCGCGACCGGGGTGAAAGACAGCGACTTCGGCAAGCCGATCATCGCCATCGTGAACAGCTTCACCCAGTTCGTGCCGGGCCATGTCCATCTCAAGGACCTGGGCCAGCTCGTGGCGCGCGAGGTCGAGGCCGCGGGCGGCATCGCCAAGGAGTTCAACACCATCGCCGTCGATGACGGGATCGCGATGGGCCATGACGGGATGCTCTACTCCCTGCCCTCGCGCGAGCTGATCGCCGACTCGGTCGAATACATGGTGAACGCCCATTGCGCCGATGCGATGGTCTGCATCTCGAATTGCGACAAGATCACCCCCGGCATGCTGATGGCCGCGATGCGCCTCAACATCCCCGCCGTCTTCGTCTCGGGCGGGCCGATGGAGGCGGGCAAGGTGACGCTCGGCGACGGCCGCACGGTCAAGATGGACCTGATCGACGCCATGGTGGCCGCGGCCGACGAAAAGGTCTCGGACGACGATCTGACCCGCATCGAGCAGGCCGCCTGCCCGACCTGCGGCTCCTGCTCGGGGATGTTCACCGCCAATTCGATGAACTGCCTGACCGAGGCGCTGGGGCTGTCGCTGCCCGGCAACGGCACCACGCTGGCGACCCATGCCCTCCGCAAGGACCTGTTCCTCGAGGCCGGACGCCGGGCGGTCGAGCTTTGCCGTCGCTACTATGAGCAGGAGGACGAAAGCGTCCTGCCCCGGTCGATCGCGACGAAGCAGGCGTTCGAGAACGCCATGGCGCTCGACATTGCGATGGGCGGCTCGACCAACACGGTGCTGCATATCCTGGCCGCCGCGCAGGAAGGCGGCGTCGATTTCACTATGGACGACATCGACGCGATGTCGCGCCGGGTGCCCTGCCTCTGCAAGGTCGCGCCGAACAAGGCCGACGTGCATATCGAGGACGTGCACCGCGCGGGCGGCATCATGTCGATCCTGGGAGAGCTGGACCGCGGCGGCCTTCTGCACCGCGATTGTGCGACCGTTCACGCGCCGACCCTGGGGGCGGCGATCGACCAGTGGGACATTGGCCGCTCGAACGCGGGCGAGGCGCGCGAGCTGTTCCTGGCCGCGCCCGGCGGTGTGCCCACGCAGGTGGCCTTCAGCCAGTCCTCGATGTGGGACAGCCTCGACACCGACCGCGAGACCGGCGTGATCCGCTCGGTCGCGGCGCCCTTCTCGAAGGACGGCGGGCTGGCGGTGCTGAAGGGGAACCTCGCGCCCGACGGCTGCATCGTGAAGACCGCGGGGGTGGACGAGTCGATCCTCGTCTTCGCGGGCCCCGCCAAGGTGTTCGAGAGCCAGGACGCCGCCGTCTATGGCATCCTGAACGGCGGGGTGCAGGCGGGCGACGTGGTGGTGATCCGCTACGAGGGTCCCAAGGGCGGGCCGGGGATGCAGGAGATGCTCTACCCGACCTCCTACCTGAAGTCGAAAGGGCTGGGCAAAGCCTGCGCGCTGATCACAGACGGGCGGTTCTCGGGCGGCACCTCGGGCCTCTCGATCGGCCATGCCTCGCCCGAGGCGGCGTCGGGCGGCACCATCGGGCTCGTGCGCGAGGGCGATCGGATCGAGATCGACATCCCGAACCGCACCATCACCCTCGCCGTGCCGGAGGCCGAACTGGCTGCCCGCCGGACCGAACAGGATGCGAAGGGCTGGAAACCCGCCGGGCCACGCAAGCGCAAGGTCTCGCAGGCCCTGAAGGTCTATGCCCAGTTCGCGGCCTCGGCCGACAAGGGAGCCGTGCGCGTCCTGCCGGAGTGAGCCGCAGGGCCTGACGGACCGGAGATCGACCTCCGGTCCGGGACGGGGGCGCCGACCGGCCGCTCCCCCCGCTTGCGCCACAAGAGCCGCTCTGGCCAAGGGCGCCATCGCGGCACCGAATGAGTGCCGGCCTCAGATCACCCGGACCTGCGCTCCGATGGGGCAGAGCTCGAACAGCTCGGCGATCTTCTCGTTGTAAAGCCCGATGCAGCCGTCCGAAGAAGGGCGGCCGATCTTCCGCGTGTCGTGCGTGCCGTGGATGATGTAGGCGGGCCAGCCGAGATACATGGCGTGGGTGCCGAGCGGATTCTCGGGGCCGGGACCGATGGGCTTCCAGTCGGGATAACGCTCCATCTGCGAGGGCGTGGGCGTCCAGGACGGGCCCACCTTCTTGCGCACGATCTCGGTGTAGCCGCGCTTCGTCAGCTCTTCCGACATCGGCACGGAGGTCGGATAGACGCGGTACTCCTGCCCGTCCCCACTCCAGAAATGCAGCGCGCGCGAGGTGGTGTCGGCCACGATGGCGCCTTTGCCGAGACGATCGAAATGGTCTTCCCAGCTCTGCATGGTGAAGGACGAGATGTTCGCCCGGTTCACGGTCCGGGCGATGGCCGGCATCGGCAACAGAAGGCCACCCGCTGCCGCAATCCCCAGACCCAGCGCATGGCGTCGGTTGAACGATTTCATCTGTCTGCTCCTTTGCTTCCTCGCGCCCCGGATGGGGAACGGAGCTTAAGAGCAGCTTAAGGATCGGCCCGGCCAGCGGTGACGCAGGGTCGCTCACACCGAGTTGATGGCTGGACGGAGCAGCCCGCGCCGTCACTCGGGCTGGAAGCCGTGGATCAGCTGGCGCAGGCCCACCGCGGCGCCGACGACGATCGCGGCCAGCGTGACCGGGCTCGACCAGGCCAGCGTGGCGAAGCCCGTCACGCCCTGCCCGATCGAGCATCCCACGGCGACCACTCCGCCCACCCCCATCAGGGCCGCCCCCGAGACCTGACGGCCAAGCTCGCGCGGGTCCTCGCAGGCTTCCCAGCGGAAGAGGCCGCGGATCATCGATCCCGCCAGCGCGCCCAGGATCACCCCGGTGATCGAGCCCACCGAGAAGGTGATCCCGCCCGCGGTCGAGGTCATGAGGAAGATCAGCGTCCGCCCGATCGGCGCGGTGAAGGATGGCCCCTCGATGCCAACGGCGCCGAAGCTCGCATGGTTGAGCCAGCTGGTCGCGGCCAGGCACCAGACGACGGCCAGCCCCGCCGCCACGCCCCAGGCGATCATGCGGCGGTTGCGACGGAGCGGCTCGTGCAGCAGGGCCCAGGCCCCCAGCGCCAGAGAGACGGCCAGCGCCACCAGAAGCGAGCCCGCAGCGCCCGCAAGACCCAGCGAGGCCGCGATCCCCTGCGGCCCCGCCGCCTCGACCTGCGGGAAAAGCGCGATGCGCAGCGGGGCAAGCGGTCCCGACAGGGCGATGAAGGCGAAGATCCCCATCACCACCACGATCACCATCGAGCGAAGATCGCCGCCACCGAAACGGACGAGGGCCCCAAAGCCGCAGTTGCCCGCCAGCGCCATGCCATAGCCGAAGACGAGCCCGCCCAGCACGCTCGCCCAGGGGTTCCAGACCATCTGGTGATAGATCGTTCCCCCGAGATCCACGAGCCCGGCCGCGGCCAGCAGATGCGTCCCGAGGATCGCCGTGGCGAGAACGAGCCCCCAGAGCCGCAGTCGCCGCTGATCGCCCCCGTAGAGAGCCGTTTCAAGTGCGGCGAGGGTGCAGAAATCGCCCAGCCGGGCGGCAAGGCCGAGCACGATGCCCCCGGCAAGGCCAATCAGCGCCGCCAGGACGCCAAACGGTAGGCCTTCCATTCCCCTCTCCTCCCAAAGAGGTTCCGCGCGCCGTGATCGCTAGTCGCGGCGGCAGAAGAGTTCCGCGAGAAGGCGCACCATCCGCTCGACCTTCGGATCCAGGATCGAGTAGAAGATCGCCTGGCCCTCGCGCCGCGCACTCACCAGACCTTCCAGACGCAGCCGCGCGAGCTGCTGGCTGACCGCAGCCTGACGCGAAGAGAGCAGCGTTTCAAGCTCCATCACGCTCTTGGGCCCCGAGGACAGATGGCAGAGTATGGTGAGCCGCCCCTCGTGCCCGAGCGCCTTGAGAAAGCCTGCGGCATCCTCGGCCGAGGCCACGAGATCGGCCGGACCTGGCGCCCCCGTTTCCGAGGGCACCTCTGCCTCTGCCCGTTCCGCCTGCTGCCGCGACATTGCCCGCCTCTCGATCCTTTCCAGAAATGCCACGATTTCCCGGGCGGCTTCCAGCGGGAATCGGTCAGACCGGCCGCCGATCAGCCCTCGGGCCGGCCGGCAAGCATCTGCCCGAGCAGCGCCCAGAAGAAGGAGTCGCCCGGATAGCCCTCGATCCGGCCGACCTCATGACCATCGTCGGTGAGCACGAAGGTGGGCGTGAAAGTGGCGGGCCGGGCCAGCGAGACGCCCTCGGGCAGGTCCGCCCTGAGCTGCTGCCGGACGAGCGGGGCGGCCTGACCCTCCGCCGTGCGATCATAGACCGGCGCCACCTCACGGTCCCAGGCCTCGCACCAGACACAGCCCGGCTGCTCGATCATCATCAGCCGCAGCTCCGCCGCCGCCGGGGCTGCGCCCAGTGCAAGCAGAACGAAGGTCGTTCGCAACAGCATGATTGACGTCCGCCATGAAATATCGAAATATCCTAATCTATCTGGGGCCGCCTGCAAGCCACTTCATGCCCCGGTTTCGGGATCCGGTCCCGGCGAGGGAGGACAGCGGCATCGCGGGGAGGCGGTGCCGCCATCAGCGACAACGAGTGACGGGCTTCGGTCCGGCCAGTGCCCCGCAGGCGCTGCCGGCGGCTCATGAGTGCGCGGGGGGGAGGGTGGATGTTCGAGATGAGCTATGGCGGGGCGGCACTGGCGGGACTGCTGTCCTTCCTCTCGCCCTGCATCCTGCCGATGGTGCCGTTCTACCTCTGCTACATGGCCGGGATCTCGATGCACGAGATGCGCGGCGCGGCCGGGATCGCGCCGGGGGCGCAGCGGCGGCTCGTGGCTTCGGCGCTGGCCTTCGCGCTTGGCGTCACGACGATCTTCGTGCTCCTCGGGCTTGGCGCCACAGCCCTGGGCCAGGCCTTCGCCCGGTGGAAGGAGCCGCTCTCCTATGTCGCGGCCGGCGTCCTCTTCCTGTTCGGGCTGCATTTTCTCGGTCTGCTGCGCATCCCGTTCCTTTACCGGGAAGCCCGGATCGAGTCGCGGGCCGAACCGTCGAGCTTCCTCGGCGCCTATGTGATGGGGCTGGCCTTTGGATTTGGCTGGACGCCCTGCGTGGGCCCCGCCCTCGCCGCGATCCTGATGATCGCGAGCGGCATGGGCGAGCTCTGGCGCGGCGCCTCGCTGCTGCTGACCTACGGGCTTGCGATGACGCTGCCCTTCGTCCTGGCCGCGCTCTTTGCGCAGCCGTTCCTTGGCTGGGTCGGCCGCCACCGCCGCCACCTCGGCCATGTCGAGAAGGCGATGGGCGCCATGCTCATCCTGTTTGCCGTGCTGATCGCCACCAACTCCGTGAACCGGATCGCGGACTTCATGATCCGGCATTTCGACTGGAGCGGAACGCTCACCTGAGGGAGGAGAAGATGCGACTTCTGACACTGGCCGCGGCGGCCGCGCTCGCCCTGCCCGTTCATGCGGCCGAGCTGGGCGATGACGGGTTGCACAAGCCGGACTGGCTGCGCGACACCTTCAAGGATCTGCGTGAGGATCTGGCGGGGGCGAATGGCGAAGGCAAGCGGTTGCTGGTCACCTTCGAGCAGCGGGGCTGCATCTATTGCACGAAGATGCACGAGGAGATCTTTCCCGACCCCGAAATCGAGGCGCTGATCCGCGACCATTACTTCGTCGTGCAGATGAACCTGTTCGGCGATACCGAAGTCACCGATTTCGACGGCCGGGTGATGAGCGAGAAGGAGGCTGCGGCGCGGTGGGGCGTGATGTTCACCCCCACTCTGATGTTCCTTCCCGAAGAGGTGCCCGAGGGGACCACCGCCGCACAGGCCGCGGTGGCGACGATGCCGGGCGCATTTGGCAAGGGCACCACGTCAGCCCTGCTCACCTGGGTGCGCGACCACGGCTACGAAAGCGGCGAGCATTTCCAGAAGTTCGTGGCCGAGCGCATGAAGAACGACCCGTCCGAGCAGAGCCCCGGCAACTGATGCGCGAAGCCATGCAAGAATTGTAATATCTTTATTGCGCGACATGAGAGGCCGGCGTATCGTTCGAGTCGGAGGAGTTCAGGGAGGAGAGGATGAGGCACCAGTATCTGCTGGGCGTGGTGGCGGCTTGCCTGGCGCTGCCGGCGCTGGCCCTGACCGGACCGCATGACCTGCAATTCGCAGATGGCGCGCTGGCGGAGTCGCTGACCGGCCAGCCCGGCGACCCCGCCGCCGGGGCAAAGGTGATGGCCACGCGCCCGCTGGGCAATTGCGTCGCCTGCCACGAGATCCCCCCCATGGCCGATGTGCCGTTCCAGGGCGATGTCGGCCCCTCGCTTGCGGGAGTGGCCGACCGCTACAGCGAGGCGCAACTGCGCGGGATCGTGGCCAACGCCAAGATGACCTTCGAGGGCTCGGTCATGCCGGCCTTCTACAAGAACAGCGGCTACATCCGGCCGGGCGATGGCTTCACCACCAATCCCGCGCCCGCCGACCTGCAGCCGATCCTGACCGCGCAAGAGATCGAGGATGTCGTCGCCTATCTCCTGACGCTGAAAGAGTGACCGGAGAGGCCCGAAGGAGGACCCTGACATGAGGCTTTCGAGACGAGACACACTGGTGCTGGGCATGGGCGGCCTCGCGGCCCTGACGCTGCCGATGCCCGCGCTCGCGGCGGCCGACGAGGCCATTGCCGCCTTCACGGGCGGCGCGGCCACGGGCAGCGGCGGCATCACGCTGACCGCGCCCGAGATCGCCGAGAACGGCAACACCGTCCCCGTCACGGTGGATGCGCCCGGCGCTGCGGCGATCATGCTGGTCGCGACCGGCAACCCGGAACCGGCCGTCGCGACCTTCACCTTCGGGCCGGCCGCGGGCTCGCAGATGGCCGCCACCCGGATCCGCCTCGCCAAGACGCAGGACGTGGTCGCCGTGGCGAGGATGCCCGACGGCAGCTTCGTTCAGACGAGCGCAACGGTGAAGGTCACCATCGGCGGCTGCGGCGGCTGAGACAGGGAGACGAGAGACATGGCCAAGGATGCAAAACCCCGCGTGAAGGTGCCCAAGACCGCCAGCCCCGGCGAGGTCGTCACGCTCAAGACGCTCATCAGCCACCAGATGGAGAGCGGCCAGCGCAAGGACCCCGATGGCAACCTGATCCCGCGCTCGATCATCAACCGCTTCACCTGCGATTTCAACGGGGTGAACGTGATCGATGTGAAGATCGAGCCCGCCGTCTCGACCAACCCCTACTTCGAATTCGACGCGAAGGTGGATGCCTCGGGCGAGTTCAAGTTCACATGGTACGACGACGACGGCTCGATCTACGAGGACGCGAAACCGATCGAGGTCGCCTGACACCAAGGCTAGGCCGTCCGCGGGGAGGCGGGCGGCCCCACCCAGGGAGGAACCGCCACATGAGCCTGCGCCCGCGCAGCCCGCTTCTTGCCGCCATCCTTGCCCTCGCCACCGGGCCGGCGCTGGCGGACCCGCATCCCGACGCCGAGCTTGTCATCAACGACGAGATCGAGCTTGCGACACGCGCCCCGGCGCCCGACCACCTGAAGGAGGTGTTCGACACCGTCTATTCCGGCTGGCTGTTTCGCACCGACGAGACCCGCGCGCTGGAGATGGACGACTTCGACAACCCGGCGATGGTCTTCGCCGACATGGGGGTGGACCTCTGGAACGCCGCGGACGGCAGCGAGGGCAAGTCCTGCGCCTCGTGCCACGAGGGGATCGAGAGCATGAAGGGCGTGCGCGCCTCGATGCCGAAGATCAATCCCGCCGGCAACGACATCTGGTCGGTCGAGAATTTCGTCAACACCTGCCGGACCGACCGCATGGGCGCCGAAGCGTGGAAGTGGAACTCGCCCCAGATGAAGCAGATGACCTCGGCCATCTCGCTCCAGTCGCGAGGGATGCCGATCTCGGTCAAGATCGACGGCCCCGCCGAACCCTACTGGGAGCAGGGCAAGGAGATCTACTACACCCGCTATGGCCAGCTCGAACTGGCCTGCGCCTCGTGCCACGAGGTGAACATGGGCAAGATGATCCGCGCCGACCACCTGAGCCAGGGCCAGATCAACGGCTTCCCGACGTACCGATTGGCCGATGCGGGGATCGTCTCGATCCACCAGCGCTTCTCGGGCTGCATCCGCGACACCCGCGGCGAGCCCTTCGAGGCGGGCTCGCCCGAATTCCGCGCGCTGGAGCTTTACGTCGCCTCGCGCGGCATGACGCTTCCCGTCGAGGGTCTGGCGGTCCGCCAGTAAACGCTCCGGCGCGCGGGGTCCGCGCGCCCTCCCCCTTCCGGCCGATCCCCCGGCGCGTCGCCTGACGCGACCGAAGGCGGCTGCCCGCAAAGGACGATCCGATGATTTCCCGCCGCGAGTTCCTTCAGGCCAGCATGGCCGCCTCGGTGATCTGGGGCGCCTCGGGCATCGGCCGCTGGTCGCGACTTGCCGCGCAGCAGGCCCTGAGCCAGGACCAGCTGCTGCAGTTCGAGGACTTCGGCAACCTGACGCTGATCCACATCACCGACATCCACGCCCAGCTGAAGCCGATCTGGTTCCGCGAGCCCGAGATCAACCTCGGCGTGGGCGAGGCCAAGGGGCGGCCGCCGCATGTGAGCGGGGCGGATTTCCTGAAGCTCTACGGCCTGAAGCCGGGCAGCCCTGAAGCCTATGCCCTGACCCATGTGGATTTCGAGGCTCTCGGCAAGACCTATGGCCGGATGGGCGGGATGGACCGCATCGCGACCGTGGTGAAGGCGATCCGCGCGGCGCGCCCCGAGGCGCTGCTGCTGGACGGCGGCGATACCTGGCACGGCTCGATGACCTCGCTGCTGACCAAGGGGCAGGACATGGTCAATGCGATGAACGCGCTCAAGGTCGATGCCATGACCTCGCACTGGGAATGGACGCTGGGCACCGAGCGCGTGACGGAGATCGTCGACGCCCTGCCCTTCCCCTTCCTCGGCGCCAACATCTTCGACAAGGAATGGAACGAGCCCGCCTTCCCGCCCTACGAGATCTTCGAGCGCGGCGGCCTGCGCATCGCCGTGATCGGCCAGGCCTTCCCCTACATGCCGATCGCCAACCCCGGCTGGATGTTTCCCGAATACTCGTTCGGCGTCCGCGAGGAGCGGATGCAGGAGATGGTGGACGAGGTGCGCGAAAAGGGCGTCGATCTGGTCGTCTGCCTCTCGCACAACGGCTTCGACGTCGACCGCAAGATGGCGTCGCGGGTCAAGGGGATCGACGTCATCCTCACCGGCCACACCCACGACGCCCTGCCCGAGCCGCTTCTGGTGGGCGAGACCATCCTGATCGCCTCGGGCTCACACGGCAAGTTCGTGAGCCGGGTGGATCTCGACGTGCGCGACGGGCGGATGATGGGCTTCCGCCACAAGCTGATCCCGATCTTCTCCGACGTCATCGCCCCGGATGCCGAGATGGCGGCGCTGGTCGATACCGAGCGGGCACCGTATCAGGCGCAGCTTTCCGAGGAACTGGCCCGCACCGAAAGCCTCCTCTACCGCCGGGGCAACTTCAACGGCACCTGGGACGACCTGATCTGCCAGGCGATGCTGTCCGAGCGCGATGCCGAGATCGCCATGTCCCCCGGCGTGCGCTGGGGTCCGAGCGTCATGCCCGGCGAAGCCATCCGCCGCGAGGACCTGCTGAACGCCACCTCGATGACCTACGGCGCCTGCTACCGCAACCAGATGACCGGCGAGTTCCTCAGGACCGTGCTCGAGGACGTGGCCGACAACATCTTCAACCCCGATCCCTACTACCAGCAGGGCGGCGACATGGTCCGCGTCGGCGGCCTCGGCTACCGCATCGACATCTCGCAGCCGATCGGCAGCCGGATCTCGGAGATGACGCTGCTGCGCACCGGCGAGGCGATCGACCCGGCCCGCAGCTACACCGTCGCCGGCTGGGCCTCGGTCAACGAGGGAACCGAGGGGCCGCAGATCTGGGACGTGGTCGAAAGCCACCTGAAGAAGATCGGCACCGTGAGGCTGGAGCCGAACAGCTCCGTCACCATAACCGGCGCCTGAGACGAGAGGACCGCCATGACCGATACCACGAAAAAGGGCACCACCCGCCGCGGCTTCCTGGCCGGGGCCGCAGCCGGAGGCGCGCTGGCCGCCACGGCCGCGCGCGCCGGTGGACCCGACCCGCTGATCACCGAAGTGCAGCCCTGGGCCCAGTCGCTGGGCGACGGGGTGGACGCCACGCCCTACGGAATGCCGATCCACTTCGAATCCCACGTCGTGCGGCGCAATGTGGAATGGTTGACCGCGGACACGATCAGCTCGGTCAACTTCACCCCGATCCACGAGCTTGACGGCACGATCACCCCGCAGGGCTGCGCCTTCGAGCGTCATCACGCCGGCGCCATCGAACTGGCCAAGCCCGACTGGCGGCTGATGATCCACGGGCTTGTCGAACGGCCGCTCGTCTTCACCTACGACGACCTGATCCGCTTCCCGCGCGAGAACCACACATACTTCCTCGAATGCGCGGCGAACGGCGGGATGGAATGGGCGGGCGCGCAGCTCAACGGCTGCCAGTTCACCCACGGCATGATCCACAACATGGAATATACCGGCATCCCGCTGCGCACCCTTCTGGCCGAAGCCGGGGTGAAGCCGGAAGGCAAATGGGTTCTGATGGAAGGTGCTGACGCTTCCTCGATGAGCCGCTCCATCCCGATCGGGAAGGCGCTCGATGACGTGCTGGTGGCCTTCAAGGCCAATGGCGAGGCGCTGCGCAAGGAGCATGGCTACCCTGTCCGGCTGGTGGTGCCGGGTTGGGAGGGCAACATGTGGGTCAAGTGGCTGCGCCGCGTCGAGGTGGGCGACCAGCCGTGGGAGCACCGCGAGGAAACCTCGAAATACACCGATACGATGGCCGACGGCCGCTCGCGCCGCTGGACCTGGGAGATGGACGCCAAGTCGATCATCACCAGCCCCAGCCCGCAGGCACCGATCACCCACGGCCCCGGCCCCACGGTGATCTCGGGCCTCGCCTGGTCGGGGCGGGGGTCGATCCGCGAGGTGCATGTCTCGCTCGACGGCGGCAAGAACTGGCAGCAGGCGCGCCTGTCGGGGGCGAGCCACGACAAGGCGCTGCACCGCTTCTACTTCGAGTTCGACTGGAACGGCTCGGAACTGCTGCTGCAATCCCGCGCGGTGGACAGCACCGGCTACGTCCAGCCGACCAAGGAGCAGCTGCGCAGCTTCCGCGGCGTGAACTCGGTCTACCACAACAACGGCATCCACACCTGGTGGGTCAAGACGAACGGAGAGGCGGAAAATGTCGAGATTTCCTGAGCTTCTGCTGCTGACGGCGCTGCTCTCCGCCCCTGCGGCCGCGGCCGAGGCCCCGCGCATCGGCCGGATCGCCCTGCCCGAAGAGGTCGCCGCCTGGGATCTCGACATCCGGCCCGACGGGTTTGGCTTGCCCGAAGGTTCGGGCGACGTGCTGACGGGGGAAGAGCTCTTTTCCGAACGCTGTGCCCTCTGCCACGGCGAGTTCGGCGAGGGGGTGGACAACTGGCCCAAGCTGGCGGGAGGCCAGGGCACGCTCGATCACGACGATCCGCAGAAGACCATCGGCAGCTACTGGCCCTATCTTTCGACCGCCTGGGATTACGTCCACCGCGCCATGCCCTTCGGGGATGCGCGCAGTCTGACCAGCGATGAGACCTACGCGATCGTGGCCTACCTGCTCTACAACAACGATCTCGTGGACGAGGAGTTCACCCTGTCACGCGAGAACTTCCTCGAGGTCGAGATGCCGAACGCCGATGGCTTCTTCGTGGACGACCGGGCGACGACCGAGGTCCCGGCCTTCAGCCACCCTCCCTGCATGACGGACTGCAAGCAGGAGGTCGAGATCACCATGCACGCAACGGTGCTTGACGTGACCCCGGACGATACGACGGACTGAAGATGCCCCTTCACGGCCGCCGGCACGGCCCCGGCGCTGTCTTGGCCCGCAGAGACGGGAGGGGCCCGGTTCGACCCTATCCCGACCCGAAGGAGTGACGCCGATGAGACTGACCCGCCGCACCTTCCTCGCATCCTCCGCGGCCTGCCTTGCCGCACCGGCCGTCACGGGGCAGGCCCGGGCCCAAGTGCTCGTGGTTGGCGGTGGCGCAGGCGGAGCCTCGGTCGCGCGCCACCTTGCGGCCGAAGCTGCGGGTGCCGCCGACATCACGCTGATCGAGCCGAATGCGGTCTATCACACCTGCTTCTTCTCGAATCTGCATCTGGGCGGGCTCCGCAGTCTCGAGAGCCTCGCCCATTCCTACGACCGGCTGCGCGGTCTTGGCGTGACGCTCATCTCCGACCGGGTGGCGGCCGTGGGACGCGAGCGGCGCCGGGTGGCGCTGGCCGCGGGCGGAACGCTCGACTGGGACTGGCTCGTGCTGTCCCCCGGAATCGACTTTGTCGATGACAGCGTTCCGGGCTGGACGCTGGCCGCGGCCGATCTCATGCCGCACGCCTACAAGGCGGGCGGGCAGACGCGCCTGTTGCGCAAGCAGCTCGACGCGATGCCGCAGGGCGGCACCTTCTGTCTGGTCGCGCCGCCCAACCCCTACCGCTGCCCGCCCGGTCCCTACGAACGGATCTCGATGATCGCGCACCGTTTCACGCAGGTGAACCCGACGGCCCGGATCCTGCTTCTCGATCCGAAGGAGGGCTATTCGAAGCAGACGCTCTTCGAGGAAGGCTGGCAGGCGCACTATCCCAACATGATCGAGCGTCTGGGCCCGGAGATGGGAGGCGACCGCGTCGAGGTTCGCCCCGACCGGATGGAAGTGGTGATCGACGGCGAGGTGGAGAAGGTCGATGTCTGCAACGTCATTCCGGGGCAGGTCGCGGGCCGCATCATCGGCGAGGCGGGCCTTGCCGATGAGACCGGCTGGGCGCCCATTGATCCCGCCTCGATGAAAAGCCGCGACGATCCGGCCATCTTCATTCTGGGCGATGCGGCCGTGGCCGGAGACATGCCCAAGTCGGCCTCGGCGGCCAACAGCCAGGCGAAGGTGGTGACGGCCGTGCTCCTGGCCGAGATCTCGGGCAACGCGGCCCCGCCTGCCCGCTACGTCAACACCTGCTGGTCGCTCATTGCCCCCGAGGATTCGGTGAAGGTCGGTGGCACCTACGAGCCGACGCCCGAGAAGATCGCCTCGATCGACCGGTTCATCAGCCAGCCCGAAGAGGATCGCGCCACCCGCCTCGCCACCTGGCAACAGAGTCTCGGCTGGTATGCCGGCATCACCTCCGACATGTTCGGCTGAGGGACAGCCGCCGTGAACGCCCCCGCAGCGGCGGGCTGCCAAAGGGCCGCCGCTGCACCCTCCAGACGGAAAGGCCCGCCATGCTCGTCTCCCGCCGCCACTTCCTCGCCACCGCAGCCGCCGGGATCGCCCTGCCGCAGCGCCTCTGGTCCGCCAGCCGCATCGAGAGCGGGGCGATGCAGGTCGAGACGCTCTCGGACGGCCATCTGGTGCTGCCCGTTGATTTCGTCTTCGGCGGCATGCCCGAGACGGAGCTGGCGCCGATCCTCGCCCGTCACGGCATCGCGGGCGGCGCGCTCGAGCCGCCGTGCAACGTGACCCTCCTGCGCGACGGCAGCCGCACCATCCTGTTCGACGTGGGTGCGGGCGCGGATTTCATGCCGACGGCGGGCCGGCTGTCCGAGGCGCTGGACGCGCTCGATCTGTCACCCGAGGAGGTCACCCATGTCCTCTTTACCCACGGCCACCCGGATCATCTTTGGGGGCTGCTGGATGAGTTCGACGAGCCGCTCTTCGCCAACGCCCGGCACATGATGGGGCGGGCCGAGTTCGACTACCGGATGGACCCCGACACGGCCTCGACGATCGGCGAGGCGCGGCAGAGCTTTGCCGCGGGCGCGCGGCGGCGGCTTGGGGCCATCGCCGACCGGATCTCGCTGTTCGAGGACGGCGAGGCGGTGTTGCCGGGCGTCACGGCCCGTCTCACCCCCGGCCACACGCCCGGACACATGGCCTTCCTGATCGATGCGGCGGACCCCATGATGATCCTGGGCGACGCGGTGACGAACCCCCATGTCAATTTCGAGCGGCCGGACTGGCCCTCGCCCTCGGATCAGGATGCCGAGCTGGCGGCCGAAACGCGCGTGGGCCTTCTCGATCAGCTGTCGGCGGATGGCCTGATCCTCGTCGGCTTCCATCTGCCCGAGGGGGGGATCGGCCGGGTCGAGCGGGCGGCCAAGGGCTACCGCTACCTGCCGGGCTAGGCAAGGGCGGGACGCGCCGCCTGATCGACAACCAGATCGGTCAGAACGGCGCCGATCCACATGCAGAGAAGTGCGAGCCAGGCCGTCGCCACGAAGATCGAGGTTCCCGACACACCCGCCCCGATCGCGCAGCCACCCGCGAGCATCGCGCCGAAGCCCATCAGGACGGCGCCGATCATCGCCCGCCGCATGGCCGGCGCACCGTCGAAACCCTGGAACTTCAGTTCCCGCGCGAAACCGGCGGCGATCAGCGCACCCAGGAACACGCCCGGCACAAGCCCCACGTCGAAGCCGAACTCCGGCTCCGGCACCAGAAAGAACATGAGCGTGTTCGCCGAGGGCCCACTGAAGGTCGCCGAGGTGACCGCCACGGGTTCGAAGCTGACCTGCGCGAGGCTGTAGGTCAGCACCCAGCCGAGGGCTGCGGCGAAGCCCACGCCCGAGGCGAAGACGAGGGTCGAGACACCGATCCTGTTCCTGCGGGCAAGCCAGAGCGCAAAGACCGCGAGCGCAAGCCCCAGCACAAGGCCCGTCGCGCGGGGCATGCCCAGCAAATCGAGCAGATCCACGTTCCGCCCCGCCGGCGTCACCCACAGCCGCGCAAGCCAGTCGCGCAAGGGCGCGAGCCAGCCGTGCAGCGACATCTGCGCCACTACGGCGAATATCAGACCGGCCACCACCGAGCGCAGGTTCCCCGTCGCCGCCAGCACCAGAAGCCGCCCCGAGCAACCGCGGGCCAGGACCATGCCGGCGCCGAAGAGAAAGCCCCCGAGGATCGCCCCCGACCAGGATCCGGTGACGGCCATCATCCGCGCCTCGTCCGCCCGGAAGAAGCCCAGGGCCTCGGCCGCCTGCACCCAGACCAGCGCCGTCGAGAAGGTCAGCAGCCAGACCGCCATCCGCTGCCCGAACTGGCCGCGGGCAAACTCGACCGTGGCCGCCCGCAGGCAGAAGGCCGACCGCTGCGCGGAGATTCCGAAAACGAGCCCGGTGAGCAAGCCAAAAAGGGCCGATGTCCGCGCCTCTCCCACGAGATCCACGAGCGGCACGACATCCATGGCACCCTCCCCGGTTGATGCGCGATGCTACATCACACCGTCCGCAGCCCTTGTTGATCTGGATCAGCCTGCGCCACGGGCGGACACCGCGGCTCGTCCGCCCCTTCCGACGTGGGTCTCCGTCCACACGGCCCGGCGGGTGACGCAGCGGCGGACGGCCAATCACGCGCAACTTCTCGGATTGACCAAGGGGCGGGCGGTGCTAGCCTTTCGGCCAAAGCTCGAGGACATGACATGGATTTTCTGGCGCGTGCGACCTCCATCGTCGGCAACACGATGGTCCTGATGAGGCGGATCGGCTCGCCGGGCACCCAGGCGGTGGGGGCAAGCCCCGCTATCCCCGAGGCCCGGAAGCAGGGGATCATGACGCTCAAGATGCCCGCTGCGCACGGCTGGGCGCCGGGGCACCTGCCCACGCCGGCGCCCGGGCTGAAGGTCAACGCCTTTGCCACGGGGCTCGAGCATCCCCGCTGGATCGAGGTCCTGCCCAACGGGGACGTTCTCGTGGCCGAAGCGCGCCAGATCCCGACGCCCCCCAAGAGCCTGCTGGATCGGGCGGCACAGGCCACCATGCGGCGGGCGCGCGCCCTCGGCGACAGCCCGAACCGCATCACGCTCCTGCGCGACGGCGGGCAGAGCGGCGAGGCCACACAGCGCGAGACCTTCCTTGCGGGCCAGAGCCAGCCCTTCGGCATGGCGCTGGTCGGCGACACCTTCTATGTCGGCAACACCGACGGGATCGTGGCCTTCCCCTACAGCGAGGGCGCGACGCGCCTCGAGGGCGAGGGCCGCAAGCTCGTGACCTTCAAGCCCGGCGGGCACTGGACGCGCAGCCTGATCGTCTCGCCCGACGGCCGCCGGATCTATGCGGGCGTGGGATCGCTCAGCAACATCGGTGACGACGGGATGGAGGCCGAAGAGGGCCGCGCCGCGATCTGGGAGCTTGACCTGGTGTCGGGCTCGTCGCGCATCTACGCCTCGGGCCTGCGCAACCCGGTGGGGCTCGCGTGGGAGCCCGCAACCCGCGTCCTCTGGACCGTGGTGAACGAGCGCGACGGGCTGGGCGACGAGACACCCCCCGACTATCTGACCTCGGTCGAGGAAGGGGGCTTCTATGGCTGGCCCTACTGCTACTGGAACCGCATCGTGGACGATCGCGTGCCCCAGGATCCGGCGATGGTGGCGCGCGCGATCACGCCCGACTATGCGCTCGGCGGGCACACGGCCTCGCTCGGCCTGTGCTGGGTGCCGCCCGGGACGCTCCCCGGCTTTCCGGGCGGGATGGCCATCGGCCAGCACGGCTCGTGGAACCGCTCGAAGCTGAGCGGCTATCGGCTGATATTCGTGCCCTTCGCGAATGGCCGCCCCTCGGGTCCGCCCCGCGACATCCTCACGGGCTTCCTCTCGCCTGACGAAAAGCTCGCCTATGGCCGCCCCGTTGGCGTCGTGGTGGGCCCGGACGGCCGGTCCCTCCTGCTCGCGGACGATGTGGGCGACGTGATCTGGCGGGTGACGGGAGCGTGAAAGGGCGCGGCCTTGCGGTCAACGCGACCCTACGTCCCCTTCTGGCGACCGCGCGGCCCGCCTAGACTGGTCCGGTTGATCCCCGGCTGATCCGGCCGGGGGTTCCATGCCGCAAGGACCGCCACGATGATCGACCCCGCCGCCCGCCCGGAACCCCGCCGCATCCTCATGCTCGGCGCCACGGGCACGATCGGCCGCGCGACCGTCAGGGCCCTGCTCGCCCGCGGACATGAGGTGGTCTGCTTCCTCCGGCCCCGCAGCCCCGGCGGGCGCACCCATCTGCCGGATGGCGCGATCCTGCGGTACGGCGACGTCACCGATCCAGTGTCGCTCGCCCGCGACGGCTTTCGGAACGAGCGGTTCGACGCGCTGGTCTCCTGCCTCGCCTCGCGCACCGGCGTGCCGCGCGACGCCTGGGAAATCGACCACAAGGCCCATTCCGATGCGCTCGCCGCGGCCCGCGCAGCCGGTGTCACGCAGGTCGTCCTGCTCTCGGCGATCTGCGTGCAACGTCCCCTTCTCGCCTTCCAGCAGGCCAAGCTCGCCTTCGAGGACGAGTTGATGCGCTCGGGTCTCGACTGGTCGATCGTGCGCCCCACGGCCTTCTTCAAGTCGCTCTCGGGGCAGGTGAAGCGGGTGCAGGAGGGCCGCCCCTTCCTCGTCTTCGGCAACGGAGAGCTGACCGCCTGCAAGCCGATCAGCGACGACGATCTGGGCCGCTACATGGCGCTCTGCCTCGAGGACCCGGCCCTGAGAAACCGGATCCTGCCCATCGGCGGCCCCGGCCCCGCGCTCACGCCGCGGGCGCAGGCCGAGATGCTGTTCCGCCTCACGGGGCGCGAGCCGAAGGTCCGGCATGTGCCGGTCGCGCTGCTCGACACGATCATCGCGGTCCTCTCGACGCTTGGGCGGGCGGTGCCGAAGCTGCGCGACAAGGCCGAACTGGCGCGCATCGGCCGCTATTACGCCACCGAGTCCATGCTGGTCCTCGATCCGGCGACGGGACGCTACGACGCCGACGCCACCCCCTCCTTCGGCCAGGAGACTCTGGAGGAGTTCTACACCCGCCTCCTGCGCGGAGAAGCGACCGTCGATCTGGGCGAGCACGCAGTGTTCTGACGGATCGCCCGGCCGACGGACCGCGGTCGTCAGGGCAAGAGGATTGCGCGGAAGTCGTTGACGTTCGTGCCGGTCGGCCCCGTCACCACCTGCGCGCCAAGGGCGGCAAAGAAGCTGTGGGCGTCATGCCCCGCCAGCGCCTCGGCGGGATCGAGCCCTGCCGCGCGCGCGGCGCGCAGAAGCGCCGCCCCACCCACCGCACCGGCCACCTCGGCCGCGCCATCGACCCCATCCGTATCGGCCGCCAGCGCCCATCCGGGAAGATCGCGCGCGGTCAGCAGATAGGCGAGCAGGAACTCGACATTGCGCCCGCCGATGCCCGCAGGACCACGGATCGAGACGGTCGTCTCGCCGCCCGAAAGCAGCAGGCAGGGACGCGCAAAGGGTTGATTGCGCAGCACGATCTGCCGCGCGATCCCGGCGAGAACCCGCCCCGCCTCACGCGCTTCCCCCTCCAGCGCATCGCCCAGGACATGGACGGCGAGCCCCTCGGCGCGCGCGGCCTCGGCCGCCGCTTCCAGCGCCATCTGCGGCGAACAGACGATGTGGCTCTCGACCCGGTCGAGCCTCGGATCACCCGGCTTGACGCTCTCGGCGCCCTCGGCATCCAACGCCGCCGCGATCCGCGGCAGGTCGAGCCCCAGCCGACGCAGCACGGCCTTGGCGTCCTCGACCGTCGTCGGATCCGCATGACAGGGCCCCGAGGCGATGACGGTGGGATCGTCCCCCGGCACGTCCGAAACAAGCAGCGCCACCACCCGCGCCGGAGCGCAGGTCGCGGCGAGCCGGCCCCCCTTCACCCGGCTGAGATGACGGCGCAGGCAGTTCATCTCAGCGATGGTCGCGCCCGAGGCCAGCAGCGCCCGGTTCAGCTCCACCTTGTCCTCCAGAGCCAGCCCCGCGATGGGCGCCACCATGAGCGCCGAGGCCCCGCCCGAGATGACCGCGATCACCAGATCGTCAGGCCCCAGCCCCTCGGTCAGCGCCAGAAGCTCGGCGGTCGCCGCGATACCGGCGGCATCGGGAACCGGATGGGCCGCCTCGCGCAGCGCAATCCGGCGCAGCGAGCCGTCACCACCCTGCCCGTGCCGCGTGATGACGAGGCCCGAGAGGCGCGGAAAGTCCGCATAATGCTCCTCCACCGCACGCGCCATGCCCACGGCGGCCTTCCCTGCGCCCAGAACGAGGATACGCCCCGCCGGCGCAGGCGGCAGAAGCGGCGGGATGCGCGCGCCGGGCTGGGACGCCTCCACCGCGCGCGCGAAGAGCCCGCGCAGGAAGGCTGCCGCCGTGGCGTCGGTCCAGTCCGTCATCTCCCCCCCCCAGCACCCGAAAGCCTCGCGGGCCGTTCCGCCACCATTCCAGCCCGATCCGGCCAAGGCAACAGGACGTGTCAGAAGTTCACCTGATCGCCGCCCTTCAGCGCCAGCATCTCCCGCGCCTCGCCGGGGGTCGCCACCTCCAGACCCAACCCCTCAATGATCTGACGCGCCGCGCGCACCTGCTGGGCATTGCTCTCGGCCAGCCGGCCCTTGCCCGCCCACAGGTTGTCCTCGAGCCCCACGCGCACATGCCCCCCCATCGCCGCCGACATGGCCGCAATGGCAAGCTGGTTGCGCCCGGCCCCCAGCACCGACCAGCGGTAACTGTCGCCGAACAGCCGGTCGGCCGTCCGCTTCATGTGCAGCACGTCGTCGGGATGCGCGCCGATCCCGCCCATCAACCCGAAAACCGTCTGGATGAACAGCGGCCCCTTCACCAGCCCACGGTCGAAGAAATGCTTGAGGTTGTAGAGGTGCGAGGTGTCATAGCATTCGAACTCGAAGCGCGTGCCGCCCTCGCCCAGCGTCCGCATCACATGCTCGACATCGCCGAAGGTGTTGCGGAAGATGATGTCCTTGTTGCCGAGGTAGTCCCGCTCCCACTGGTGACGGAGCGCGGAGTCATAGCGGGCAAGCATCGGGAACAGGCCGAAGTTCATCGTCCCCATGTTCAGCGAGGCAAGCTCCGGTCGGTAGTGCTGCGCGGGCTGGATCCGCTCGGCGATCGACATGGTGGGCGCGCCGCCGGTGGTAATGTTCAGCACCGCATCCGTCGCCTGCTTGATCACGCCGAGGATCGGGCGGAAGGCCTCGACGCTCTGATCCGGGCGCCCGTCGATTTCCGAACGGGCGTGCAGGTGGATGACCGCGGCCCCCGCCTCGGCGGCGCCGATGGCGGCCTCGGTGATCTCGGCGGCCAGGACCGGCAGGTGCGGCGACATCGAGGGCGTGTGGATCGCGCCCGTCACGGCACAGGTGATGACGACTTTTCCTTGAAGACTCATCGGTTTTCGTCCTTGGAAGGGGAAGGGTGCGCCCGGCCGGCCAGATGCCCGGCGAGGGCTGCGAGTTCTCCGTCGCGCCAGTCCTGCCGGGCGCGGATCGCATCGGGGGTGGAAAGACCGGCGAAGGCCATGCCCACGGCGGCGGCGGCCTCGGGCGTGAAGGCCTCGTCGCGCGCGGCGGTGCGGGCAAGGTCGGCCATCATCTGCCCGTAGCGCATCAGATAGTCGGCCGCACCCCCCGGCGCGTTCAGGTTGATCGTCTCCATCGGCCCCATGAAGGCCCAGCGGCGGCCGAGCCCGTGGCGCACCGTGTCATCCAGCCCGACCACATCGACATAGCCTTCCGAGATCAGCCGCAGGCTTTCGGCGAGCACCACGGCCTGCAGCCGGTTCAGGATGAAGCCGTCGATCTCGCGCCGCAGCACCACCGGCACCTGCCCCGCCGCGGCGTAGATCTGCCGCGCCCGCTCGGTCACCGCCGGATCGGTGAAGGGCGCGGGCGAGATCTCGACCACCGGCACCAGATGCGGCGGGTTGACCGGATGGCCGACAAGGCAGCGCGCCGCCCCCGGCAGGCCCGCGGCAAAGGCCGAGGCCAGAAGCGCCGAGGAACTCGAGGCGAGGATCGTGCCCGGATCGGCCGCGGCATCCAGATCGGCAAAGAGCGCCCGCTTGGTCTCGAGCCGTTCGGGCCCGCTTTCCTGCACCAGGTCTGCCCCCCGCAGCGCGGTGCGCAGATCCGGCTCGGCCCGAATGCGGCCGCCGAGCCCCTTGGGATCGGGCCCGGCCTGCCCGTAGGGCGCGGTACGCGCGACCATGGCCGCGATGTCCCCGCCGAGTTGGTCCAGCACCTCGGGCGCCGGATCCCAGACGCGGACGTGGAAACCTGCACGGGCGAAGAGGAAGGCCCAGGAGCGGCCGATCAGGCCGGCTCCGACGATGGCGATTTCGGTCATGGGCTCCCCTTACATCCAGAGCATTTCGCGGCGCAGGTCGAGATCCTGCGCAATCCGGCGGGACTCGATCTCGTGCAGCACGCGACCGCGTTCCAGAACGACCGTTCGGTCCGACAGCGCAAGCGCCAGATCGAGATTGTGATCCACGATGACGATGGACAGCCGGTCGCGCAGCCGGTCAAAGGTTCGGAACAGCTGTTCGACAATCGCCGGCGCCAGCCCCTCGAAGGGCTCGTCGAGCAAGAGCACCCGGATGTCGCCCGACAGCGCCCGCGCCACCGCGGCCATCTGCTGCTCGCCCCCCGACATGCGGTCGGCGGGCGTGTCGAGACGTTCGGCCAGCCGCGGGAAGTAGTCGAGGATCTCCTCGAGCGACCAATGCGTGCCCTCGCCGGTCTGGCGGCGGATGCGGCCAAGCTCGAGGTTCTCGCGCACCGTCATGCCCGCGAACAGCCCACGCCCCTGCGGCACATAGCCGATCCCGCGCCGCGCGATCTGCGCGCTGGACAGCCCCGCAAGTTCCTGCCCCATCAGCCGGACCGACCCCGACGAGGGCGCCTTGATCCCCGTCACCCCCTTCAGGACCGAGGATTTCCCCGCCCCGTTCCGTCCCAGCAGCGCCAGGATCTCCCCCTTGTGCAGATCGAAGCTCACGTCCTGCAGGATATGGCTCTTGCCGTAATGCAGGTTCACCCGGTCGAGCGTCAGGATCTTCTCGGCCGAGAACTGGCCCTGCCGGGCCGAGGCCGCGACCTCGGTCGTGCCCGAGCCGATGTAGATCTCGCGCACCTTCGGCGAATTGCGCGCATCCTCCACCGTGCCGTCCACCAGAACCTGCCCATCGGCCATCACCGTCACATGATCGGCAAGATCGAAGACCCGGTCGATGTCATGCTCGACCAGCAGGACCGGCAGATGGCGCGAGACGTCCTTGATCAGCAGACCCACCCGCTCGCGCTCGGCGACGGAAAGCCCCGCCAGCGGCTCGTCGGCCAGGAGGATCCGCGGCTCGGTCGCGAGCGCAAGCCCCAGATCGAGCAGCCGCTGCCCGCCGTAGGAGAGCGAGCCGGCCCGCGCATGATCCATGCCCGACAGGCCCACCCATTTCATCATCTCCTCGACCTTGGTCTGCACCTCGGTCACCGCGCCCGCATCCGCCAGCGCATCGGTGCGGCTCGGGTGGCGGGCCTGCACGGCAAGGCGCAGGTTCTCGCGCACCGTCAGGTCGGGAAAGAGGCTGGTGATCTGGAACGACCGGCCAAGCCCCAGCCCGGCGATCCGGTCGGGCGACTGGCCCGAGATGTCCTGCCCGAGCAGCGTCACGCGCCCCTCGCTCGCTGGCAGGATGCCGGTCAGCAGGTTGAAGGCCGTTGTCTTGCCCGCCCCGTTCGGCCCGATCAGCGCGTGAAGCGTCCGGTCGCGCACGCGGATCGAGACACGATCCACCGCCTTCAGCGCGCCGAACCGCTTCGAGATCCGGTCCGAGGCCAGCACGTCGCCGCCACTGCCGCTCCGTGCGGTGATGGTGGCGGGCAGCGGGTGCGTGTCGGCCTTGCGCCCGGCCATCGCCGCGCCGGTCATGGGCGCCGGGAAGAACCGCTCGCGCAGCTGCGCACCGATCCCGACCAGGCCCTGCCGGGCGAAGAGCACGAAGCCGAGGAAGATCAGGCCGAACCAGAACAGCCAGTTCTCGGTGTAGCTGGACAGGTACTCGCGGAAGAGGATGTAGAAGAGCGCGCCGAGCGCCGGGCCGAGAAAGCCCCGCATCCCCCCGATCACCACCATCGCAAGAAGTTCGCCCGAGAAGATCACCGACATTGGCTCGGCCGAAGTGAGGCGGTTCTTGTAAAGCAGCAGCCCCCCCGCCAGCGCCGTCACCGTGGCCGACAGCACATATGCCATCAGCTTGTAGCGCTGCACGTCATATCCCAGCGCCTGCGCCCGCCCCTCGTTCTCGCGGATCGCGACGAGGACGCTGCCCACCGGCGACTGCAGCACGCGCAGGACCGCCGCCCCGACAAGGAAGGCCAGCACCGCCACGAGGATGTAGAAACTCAGGTTGTCATCGAGAAAGCCCGGCCGCTCGATCCCGCCAAGGCCGTTCTCGCCACCCGTCACCTCGGTCCAGCGGAAGGCGAGCTGGAAGCCCATGGCCGAGAGGGCCAGCGTCATCAGCGAGAAATAGACCCCACGGCGGCGCAGGACCAGAAGCCCGATCCCGAGCGCCACGACCGCGCTCGCAGCGACCCCGATCAGCAGCGCAAGCGCCATGCTCGCATTGCCCATCGCCAGCGCCGACAGGCCCGCCGCATAGGCACCAAGGCCGAACCAGACGCCATGCCCGAACGAGACGAGGCCGGTGTAGCCTACGAGGATGTTGAGGCCGAGGGCCGCGAGGGCGAAGATCACCACCTCGACGGCGCTCGTCGCGCCGAGCCCGATCAGGGACAGCAACACCGGCAGCAGCGCAAGGGCGGCCGCGACGGTCAGCAAGGTTCTCAGGTTCTGCATCATGCGCCTATTCGAAACGGGTGATCCGCTCGCCCAGCAGGCCGCGCGGGCGCAGCAGCAGGACGA
Organism: Cereibacter azotoformans; assembly: GCF_021391315.1. Classification (NCBI taxonomy): domain Bacteria; kingdom Pseudomonadati; phylum Pseudomonadota; class Alphaproteobacteria; order Rhodobacterales; family Paracoccaceae; genus Cereibacter; species Cereibacter azotoformans. The sequence goes on from NZ_CP090022.1 coordinate 229,970, forward strand.
CGAACATCAGCAGGTAGATCGCGAGCATCGAGTACTGCGACAGGCCGATGCCGATGATCGCGCCCTTGACGAGCCCGACGAGCAGCGCCGCGATCACCACGCCCCAGAACGAGCCGAGCCCGCCGATGATGACGACGACGAAGGCCGCCGTGCCGACCTCGACCCCCATCATCGGATGGACGGGCTGGATCGGCGCCATGAGCACCCCCGCCAGCGCCGCGATCCCGATGGCAAGCGCCACCACGGTCGAGAGATAGGGCCGGAGCGAGATCCCGAGCGTGCCGAGGATGTCGGGGTTCTGGATCCCCGCCCGGACGATCCGGCCGAAGGCCGTCCGGTTCAGGAGAACCCAGACCCCCGCGACCGTGACGATGGCCACCGCGATCAGGAACAGCCGATAGCGGGAATAGACGAAGTCGCCCATGAACACCTGCCCGCGCAGGATATCGGGCATGGAATAGGCGCGCGGCGTCGCGCCGAAATACCAACGCAGGCTCTGCTCGATGATCATCGCCATGCCGAAGGTCAGCAGCAGCGAATAGAGCGGATCCTCGCGGTAGAACCGGGTGAAGAGGAACCGCTCGACCACGACGGCCAAGGCCGCGGCGACCAGCGGCGCCACGATCAGCGCCCCGAAGAAGCCGAGCATGGGCGTCAGCACGAAGGCGAGATAGGCCCCCAGCGTGAAGAAGGCGCCATGCGCAAGGTTCACGATCCCGCCGAGCGAGAAGATCAGCGACAGGCCGAGCGCGATGAGCATGTAGTAGAAGCCGTCGAGCAGGCCGTTCAGGAGATGCGACAGGAAGATGATGGTCATCGGGCTGGCACGATCCATGCGGGTTTGACCGAAGCGCGGGATGCCGCGCTTCGGGGTCGGGGCGGTCAGGCGCCGCCCCGGTCAGGCGAGAGGAGTTCTTCTCAGAACGAGCAGGTTCCGCCGACGGCGCCCTTGATCAGTTCCTCGAGCGGCGCATCCGCGCCGGGCAGCGCGCCCGAGGTGGTGAAGATGTCCCATTCGTTCGGCGCCTCCGAGGGATCGACCGCCGTGACGGCATAGACCTCCTGCAAGAGCTGGTGCGAGGCGGGATCGAACCGGCCCTTGCGCTCCTTCAGGATGTCGAACTCGGTCGCCGGATCCTCGAGATAGGCAATCAGCGCATCGGTGTCGGTGCCGCCCGTGGCCTTGATCGCCTCGGCCGCGATGCGGATGGCGATATAGTCGGAATAGGCCTGGTTCTCGGCCGGCTTGCCGTATTTCGCCTGAAAGGCCTTGGCAAAGGCCTGCGATCCATCGGTCTGGACCTGATGGGTCCAGATGCAGGGCCAGGTGCCCTTGAAGTCGCGCACGCCCGTCGCCCAGGCGATCGAGCTGTTGTAGTCGAAGCCGCCGATCGGAAGCTCAAGCCCGAATTCGCCGAACTGCTTGAAGAAGCTGGCCGTTTGCGTGCCGGCGAGGTTCACCACCACCAGATCGGGCGCCTGGCTGCGGATGGACAGCAGGTAGGACGAGAAATCCGTCGCATCGGTGGGGATCAGCTCGTCGCCCACCACCTCGCCGCCGTTGCGCTCGAGGAAAGCCAGCGCGCCGTTGCGAAGGTCATGGCCGAAGGCGTAGTCGGCGCTGACGATGAACCACTTCTTGCCCTTCACCATGTCGTTCTGCAGGAAGAAGGCGCCCTCGGCGTTCACATACATGGCGTTCTGCGCCTCGGTATGGAACATGGTGCGCTTGCAGTCCTTTCCGCGAAGCGTGTCGGAATTGGCGCCGGTGTTGATGAAGAGCTTGTTCGCCCGCGCCGTCACCTGCGCGATCGACAGCGCCGAAGCCGAGGAGATCTCGCCCACGATCATCGCGATCTCGGGCCGCTCGACCAGGCGCTCGGCCTTGGTGGTCGCCGTCTGCGGGTTGACCGAATCTTCCTTGACGATCTGCAGTTCGCGCCCGTTGATGCCGCCGGCCGCGTTGATCTCCTCGACGGCCAGGTCGGCGGCCATGACGGCATATTCACCCATCGGCCCGAGAAACCCGGTGCGTGGCGTCAGATGCGCAATGACGAGCGGATCGCCCTGCGCGCGCAGGATGGACGGCATGGCCAGGCTGGCCGCGCCGAAGGCTGCGCCGGTCTTGAGCAGCTGGCGCCGTCCCATGGTCCGAAACATGAAGATCTCCTCCCCGAGATATCCGTTGATCCGAAGGCGTTGGTCCGAGTTTGGTGACTTGACTTGCACCGCGATCAAGTGTGATCTCAGATCATACTGAGAGGCGACACCCGATCTGTCAACCCGCCGGGAATATCGGAATGAGCGAATTGCACATCCAGCGGCTGCCCGCGCAGGCGCCCTCGCTGACCGGTCAGGTCTATGACGCGATCTGCCGGATGCTGCTCGACAGCACCCTCAAGCCGGACAGCCGGACCTCGATCCGCGAGCTTGCGGACGAACTCGGCGTCTCGACCATGCCGGTGCGCGAAGCGGTCGGTCGCCTCGTGGCGCAGGGCGCGCTTTCGGTGCGCAAGAATCGCGCCGTCGAGGTGCCCCGCATGACGGAGGACGAGTTCCGCGAACTCACCCGCACCCGCCTGCTGCTCGAATGCGAGGCGGCGCGGCTGGCCGTCGAGCGGATGGTCCCGGACGAGGTGGCCGGCATCCGCGCGCTTCATGCGCAGTTCCGGGACGAGATGGGCTCGGGCAATCGCTCGGCGGCGCTGATGACCAACCGGCTTCTGCATTTCGCCCTCTATGACGCGGCACGGTCGCCCACGATGCGCCAGATGATCGGCATGGCGTGGCTGCGGGCCGGGCCGCTGATCTCGCTCGACATCGGCGCGCGGACGGGTGGCAGCCGGGCGGAACATTCCATCGTGGCGCACGGCCAGCTTGTCGCGGCCCTCGAGTCCCGCGATGCCGAGGCCGCTGCCGAGGCGATCCGCTCCGACATCGCCGTCGCCGCGGCCACCATCCTCGATCAGAGGGCCTATTTTCACAGGAAGGAGACAAGGGATGGATCTGGGGCTTGAGGGCGCGAGGGTCATCGTCACCGCAGGCGCAGGCGGCATCGGCCGCGCCATCGTCGATGCCTTCCTGCGCGAAGGTGCGCACATCGCCACCTGCGACATCGATCCGGAGGCGCTCGGCAGCCTGCCCGACAGCGTCTTCGCGCGCCGCGTGGACGTATCGGATCCCGAGGCTCTCACGGCCTTCATGGATGAGGCCCTTGCGGAGCTTGGCGGGCTCGACTGTCTGGTGAACAACGCCGGCATCGCGGGACCGACCGGCCGCATCGAGGAGATCGACCTTGCGGGATGGCGTCAGACGATCGACGTGGTCCTGACCAGCCAGTTCCTCACCGCGTCCCGCGCCGTCCCGGCCCTTCGGCAGAGCCCGAACCCCTCCATCGTGAACCTCTCCTCCGTCGCCGGACGGACGGGCTTCGCGCTGCGCACGCCCTATGCCGCGGCGAAGTGGGGGGTGATCGGCCTCACGAAGTCGCTTGCGATCGAACTGGGCGAGGCCGGCATCCGCGTCAACGCCATCCTGCCGGGTCTTGTGGCGGGCGACCGTCAGCGCCGGGTGCTCGAGGCCAAGGCCCAGAGCCGCGGCCAGAGCTTCTCGGAGGTGGAGGCCGAGGCCTTTCGCTACACGTCGATCAAGGAATATGTCCCGCCCGCGGCCATCGCCTCGCAGATCCTGTATCTCGCCTCACCCCTCGGCCGCTTCGTGTCGGGCCAGAGTCTTTCGGTCTGCGGCGATACGCGGATGCTTGCCTGACACGACCCATGCCGGGTCACTCGGCGGCGGCCTGCACCGGCTCGGTCACCAGCCGCAACTCCTCCATCCGCTCGGCGTCAAGGATGTAGATCTCGCGCGCGGGCGTCTCCATCCCGTGCATCATCAGCCGCGGGTCGATGCCCATCCTGTCGAGATAGCGCATGACCTCGGCCTGCCCGCGCTGGACATCCTCAACCGCGAGGAAGGCGGGCAGCAGGCTGTTCTCGCCGAAGTAATGCTGGTGCACCCCGACCAGCCCTCCGGGCCGGACCCGGCGCGGATCACCCCCCGCCAGAAGATAGGGGCAGGCCGAGAGACAGACGCCGCCGCCGCCAACCTCCGTGGCCGCACCGAGCGCGCGGATCTGCCGACCGATCAGCAGCGCCTCGGCGACGACCCCGCCCGAACTGTCGAGCGCGATCGTGTCGGGCCGCAATGCCTGCTCCTCGAGAAAGCGGGCAAAGCGGGCCGCGTCGCCCTGCGCGATCTGCCCGGTGACGGCAACCCGGCCGTCTTCGTGCGCGAACTCGAGACGGGCGGGCATCGGCCGCATCTGGGGCCCGTCCGTGCCGGGCGCCGGGCGAACGTCGGGGCGATAGGGCCGCATCTGGGGCACCGTGGCCGGGGCGAAGAGATCGGCCGGAGACGGCGGCGCGGGCCGGGCCAGGTCCATGCCGATCAGCGCGGCCCCGATCGCCACCTGCAGGATCAGCATGGCCCAGATGGCCCGGCGCGGCGCGGCGGGGACAGTCACCCAAGGGCCCTCACCGGCCCGCATCCCGGTGCGCGTCGGCGTCCTGCAGAAGCCGGGCGGCCGCCAGTGCGGCCCGCAATTCCGCCACCGTCATCGTCTCTTCCGACATCCCCTCCCCGCGCCCTGCCCGGATGGCCGCCTGTGTCACCATCACGATGAAGACAAGCACCGCCGGCAGCAGGTCGATGGCGATGGCTCCGGCCCAGCTGGGCACGAAATTTCCGGCGTAGCGGATCACGGCATCGGCGGCAGAGATGGGGGTGTAGATCGTTTCCTCCGTCGCGGGCAGCGCCTCGACCTCGGCGGCGGCACCGCGCAGCGTCTCGGCCCGCTGACGCAGGAGCAAGAGGACGGAATCGATGGTGCTTGCCTGGCTCGACCGCGCGAGGTCCGATCCGCCATCGAGTTCGGGAAGCACGACGGATTCGGCCAGATCCTGCGCGGCCCGCGCCACCAGCGGCGCGACGTTCAGCTGCCTGAGCTGCGCCACGATGCCAGCAAGCCGCACCGCCTCTTCCGAGAACCGCACCGAACGCTGCTCGACCGGCCCTGCCTCCACCGTCAGGGCCCGCATCCGGCTGAGGATGGCGTTGCCTTCGGCGAAGGCCGCCGCCACCGGCGCATCCTGCGCCCCGATCTGCGTCTCGAGCGCCGCGAGCTCTGCGGCCTTCTGGGTCAGGACGCGGAACACGGCCCCGCGCCCGGCGAAGCCCGAAAGGTCGCCCGTCGCCTCCTGCTCGGAGAGGTCGCCGAAGCTCTGCCTCACCCGCGCGACGTCGCGCCCGAGGCTCTGGCCCGCGATCGCATTGGCGTGGGCGCGTTCCAGCGAGGCCTGATAATCCTGCACCGTCACCGCCAGATGCTGCTCGACCGCCGCCGCCCCGGCCAGCGCGGCTGCATTCAGCCACGAGGACATGGCGATGATGGCGAGACTGCCCAGGGCCATCGAGCACAGCAGCCCGATGCGGGACGAGGCGCTGCGCATCGCGGGCAGCAGCCGCATCATGTAGGACCAGAACACGAAGATCCCGACCGAGACCGCAATGGAATAGGAGAGGGCCGCGAAGGTCGTCCAGGCGCCGGTGTCGTCGAGCAGCGTCCGCACGCCGAGATAGGTGTAGATGCCGGAAGCCACCGCCAGCACTCCCAGCGCCACCCCGGTGAAACTGTCGAGCCAGCCGAGATGCTGTTCCAGCTCCCGCGCATGTCGGGCGCCCAAACGCTCGGAGGGCGAGGTCATCCCCATCCCGGGACGAGGATCCTGCGGCGCTGGGGCGGCCGGGTCCGCCTGACCTGCGGGCCGCAGGGCGCCCTGCGGCATCTCGGTGGGGGTGTCGGGCATGCGCTCAACCTTCCGTGCAAGGCTCGGCGTCGGAGGGGTCCGCGCAAGGGCCGATCTATGCTGCGCGGCGGCCCCGGCGAAGGTGCATCCCCTTCACGCCTCTTCAAGAAGTTGCGAGGGGCGGCTCATCGCGCCGCCACGATCCTCGCCGTTGCGGGGATGAAGGCCATGAGGGCGGCCAGCATCCAGAAGGCGATGGGCAGGCTGGTCAGGTGCGAGGCAAAGCCGATCAGGGCCGGCCCGGCCAGGATACCGGCATAGCCGGTGGTCGTGACGGCGGCGATCGCCAGCGCGGGCGGCATGACGGTCTGGCGTCCGGCGAGGCTGAAGAGCACCGGCACGATGTTCGACGCCCCCAGCCCGATCAGGACGAAGCCCGCCAGTGCCCCCGGCTGCCAATCCCACGAGAGGAGAATGGCAAAGCCTGCCACCGTCAGAAGGCCCCCCTGCACCAGCACGCGCCGGTCGCCCAGGGCCATCACGATCCGGTCTCCGGTCAACCGGCCCACGGTCATCGCGATCGAGAAGAGCATGTAGCCAAGGCCGCCCCCGGCCGGCTCCACCAGCCCACGGCCCACAAGGAGCAGCGCCCCCCAGTCCAGAAGCGCGCCCTCGACGAGGAAGGTGATGGCGGCAAGCCCGGCGAGCAGGAGGACCGCCGCCCGGGGCACGGCGAGCTTGGGCGGCTCGCCGCCTTGCGCGCGCAAGAGCCTCGGGGCGGCGCCGAGGACGGCCGCCAGCGCCACCGCGCTTCCCACGCCGGCCGCCGCAAGGGGCGACAGCCCCTGTGACAGCATGAGGGTGACAAGCCCCGCCCCTCCAAAGCCGCCCACGCTGAAGAGCGCGTGAAAGCCGGACATCAGCGGCCGGTCCGACTCCCGCTCGACCGCCACCGCATGCACGTTCATCGCCACGTCGAGCGTGCCGAGCGACGCGCCGAACAAGAGCAGCGCCAGCGCCAGAAGCCAGGGCTGCCCGGCGGCGGCCAGAACGGGCAGGCAGAGGGCCATCCCGATCCCGCCCAGGAGGATCATCGGACGCGAGCCGCTGCGTGCGCTGAGCCAGCCGGTGACGGGCATGGCAATCAGCGAGCCGATCCCGAGGCACAGGAGCAGGAGGCCAAGCTGGGCCTCATCCACGCCCGAACGCGCCTTGGCAAAGGGCACAAGCGGCGCCCAGCAGGACATGGCAAAGCCCGCCGCAAAGAAGGCGAGACGGGTGGCAAGGCGGGTGTCGGACGTGTTGGCGGAGGTCAAGGGCGAGGGGCTCGCATGGGAGAGGCGTCCATCGACGCAAAGGGGGTCATCGCCCCACCCCGGCGGATGCGGCACGCGCGTCAGTCGCGTTTCTGCTTGAACCGATCCGTGGTCAGCGTCTCCGTGGTCACCTCGATCTTCTGAGGGATCTTGTAGGGCTCCAGCCGCCCTGACAAGCCCTTGCGGACAAGTGTCCGGATCTCGGCCGCGGAATGGCGGGCGTCCTCCATCCGGACGCGGGCGCAGACCGCCGTGCCGAGCAGCGCATGGGGCATCCCGTAAACCGCCGCTTCGGCCACGCCCGGCAGCCCGAGGATGGCGCCCTCGACCTCGGCGGGAAACACTTTCTGGCCGCCCACGTTGATCATGTCTCCCGACCGCCCGAGGAAACGCAGCCGGTCGCCGTCCACCTCGACGAGATCGCCCGTGCGATACCAGCCATCCTCGGTGAAGGGGCTGGGCGCGTTGAGATAGCCCAGCATGGCGGTCTCGGTGCGGATCTCGAGCAGACCCTCCCGCACCCGCCAGGATGCGCCCGCGCCATCGAGCCGGATCCAGCGCGACCGCCCCTCCTCCGAGCGTGACCGGAGGGCCCCCAACTCGGATGTGCCGTATTTCTGGACAAGCCGCGCCGCCGGGAAAGCGTCGGCCACCCGCTCCAGCAGCGCCTGCGGCATCATCTCGGCACCGTAGGTCACGACGCGCAGGCTCGGCAACCGCAGGTCGGGCCCGCCGTTCAGCAGGAGGAGGTTGAGGAACGAGGGCGCCGTCGGCAGCACCTCGACGCCGTGGCGGGCGATCCGGTCAATCACCGTCGGCACGGACCTGTCCGGCAGACAGACGAGGGTCGAGCCGTTTGCAAGCGCATAGAGCAGCGTGTCGATGCCGGCGATATGGTCGAAGAGCAGGAAGGCCAGCGTCACCAGATCCTTGCCCGGCGTCGCGAACTTCGACAGCAACCGCCGCACGTCATGGACCGCCCCCTTTGGCGCCCCGGTCGTGCCCGAGGTGAAGATCACAAGACCCGGCGCATCCTCGCTGTTGAGCCCCTCGATCAGCGGATGGCGCGAGGCCCCGCCAAGCGGGATCAGACGCTCGCTCGCCGCATCGACACGCCAGCCGGCATCGGCCACGGCGGCGAAATCCTCCTGCCGTTCGGCGCTGCTCGGGGCCACCGGTGTGACAACCGCCCCATGCCGCCAGAGCGCAAGCAGCCAGGCCACGGCCGCCGCGCTGAAGTCGCCGCACAGCTGGACCGACGCCCCCCGCGCAACCTGTGCGGCGGCCAGCCGTCCGGTCGCCTCCTCGATCCACTGCAGGAGGTCGGCGTGGCTGACCTCGGTTCCGTCCGGCTCGACGATCGCCACCTTCCCGCCCGCAGCCCTCATCGGGTCAAACAGGATGCCGAGGGCGTCGGCCATGTCAGACGCCTCCCAGATAGATCGTCTGGCCGGTCACGAAATCGGACTCGGGCCGCAGGAAGAAGTCGCAGACGTTCAGGACGTCCTCCATCGTGCCATAGCGCGGAATGGCCTGCCGGGCGATCAGCGCGCTCATCTTCTCCTCGGGGACGGCGCCCACAAGATCGGTTGGCACCGGCGTCGGGCCCACGGCGTTCACGGTGATGCCCATCGGCGCCAACTCGCGGGCGAGAACCTCGGTCAGGGACACGACCGCCGCCTTGGAGGCCGCATAGGCCGCCTCTCCCTCCAGCTTGAGCGGCGTGGCCACCGTCGCGAAATTGACGATCCGGCCGAACCGATGCCGCCCCATGAGCTTGGCCGCCTCACGGCAGAACAGGAACGTTCCCAGCACGTTGGTGGCGAAGACGCGCTGCACCGTCCGGCCCGGCGTCAGCAGCACATGGTTCATCGACGCAATACCCGCATTGTTCAGAAGCGCGTCGAGACGGCCCTCCCGCCGGCGGACGTCCTGCATCATGCCGGCCACCGCCCGCTCGTCCGCCACATCAAGCTCGTAGTGGCGGTAGCGCTCGTGGGCGAGGTCGCTCGCATCGCGCGAGCAGCCGACGACGGTCCAGCCCCGCTCGAGGTAGGTCTCGGCCAGAGACCGGCCGATGCCCTTGCGCGTCCCGGTGATCGCGATCACCCCGCTCATGCAGCGTCGGCCCCGGCGGCGATCTCGGCGGCGTAGTCGGCCAGGCTGCGCAGGCTCCGATAGGGGCTGCGCTTGCGCGACATGGCCGACTCCGAGGCCAGCACGATGTCGAGACCCGTTTCGTCGCCCACATGCTGCTCGGCCGCCATGACGAAATTGACCAGTCCGAGAGAGTCGAGCGGGCTGCCCTCTCCGTAAAGGACGGCGTCGGGATCCGAAGAAATCTGCCGGTCGGCCGGAAGCGACAGGTTCACCTCCTCGACCGCATTCTGAAGGGCCTTGAGCAGCTGGCTCTTGTCCACGTTCATCGAAATATCCTCCATCAAATAGGTTCGTCAGCGATTGTCCGGCTTCGCCTTGGGCAGAACCCGTGGCGGCGGCACGAACAGCGTGCAGTCCGACGGCACATCCGCCGAGATCACGCAGTTCGGGCCGATGGTGACGTTGTTGCCGATGGTCACGTTGCCCATGACCACCGTGCCCACGCCAAAGCGCACGCTGTTTCCGATCACCGGCCCCCGGCCCTCCGTCCAGTCTGTGCCGACGCCGAACGTCACGTTCTGCCGGATCACGCAGTTGTGGCCGATGGTGGCGTAGCGGTGGATCACGATCCCGCTCTGGTGCCCGATCTCGAGCCGTCGGCCTACGCGGACGGTGTCCTCCAGCTCTATCCCATAGATATTGCGGCAGAAAAGCTGGCCTGCGCGGTGAAAGACCCGCGCAAGCTGGCGCAGAGGCGCGCGCAGGTTCTGCGCATGAACACCCACCCGGTGGACCCAGAGCGCGTGGAGACCCGGCGCGAACGGTTCGCGCCTGTGCGCCCGGAAGTCCTCGCCGATCAGAAAGCGGAACCCGACCCGGCGGATGAGCGCCGCTTCGTCTCCGTCGAACGGCTGCTCGAGCATCCGTTCCAATTCATGCTCCCGCGATTGAGCCTCTCGCTGCGCGGAAAAATCCCTGTTCAAATCCTGTTCAGTCAAATCAACGTTTTCTGTCATGCTCACCAATCGATTGTCGCTTCGACCGACATGGCGGCTGCGGCCCGGAACATGCGGGATCGTTTCGCGGGACGCGACGAAAGATCGTCCTGCCTGGCATGGACCCCTGCTCTCTTGAAAAACCGCAGGGAACCGCGTCCGATGTTGAACCTACAGCATCAGATCGAAGCAAATCAGCGTTGTCCGGCGGATCAGCGGCCGGAATAGCCACCCGGGATCGCACCGGGTCCAAGCGATGGAAAACAGGGTAGCGTGCTCATCCCGTGTGACAAGCCTTTAAAGCAAATCGTGGCGGCATGTCGAAGACCACCTCTGGAGGATCGCGGGAAAAGTTCTCGTCCACAGGAGGTTGGCGTCTGACTGTCCGATTGGCTTGGCCCAGCATCACCCTTTTTCGGGAAGGCCGGACCTCCGGAGCCGGCGGCGGATGATTCGGTGCGCTGCCAAGGGGCCACTTGTCGCAGATTGTGCGCATTCTTCGTGCCCCGACGCCCGGGAAACGCCGCGCGGAGGGCGGTTGGCAACTACAACTAAAGCTTTTTCCGCCGTTATCGATGCGGGACGTGGCAAGGAAAGGCGCACATGAAACTGAACATCAAGATCAAGCTGGCCGGTGCCTTCTTCCTGGTCTTCCTCCTCATGGGAACCGGCACGATACTGGGAATCATCGATCTGCGGCACTCGAACCAGGTGCTCCAGACGATCGTCGAGAAACAGGCCGCGCGCGTCGAGTCAGCGAGCCGGCTGGAGATCCAGCAGACACAGTTCAACGTCGTCCTGCGGGACTATGTGGTCGCCGAGGATGAGGCCAAACGCGCCGCGCTCAAGCAGGACATCGTGCAGATCCGCGCCGACATGAGCGCCAGCATCGAGCGGCTCGAGGCGCTGGCCGACGATGTCGGGATGCCGATGATCAAGGCCTATGCCGAGCAGCGCAAGGCCGCCGCCGCGATCAACAACCGCGTGTTCGAGCTTGCCGATGGCGGCGATACGGCGGCCGCCTCGCGCCTGCTTGCCGGCGAGGCGCGTCAGGGAATGGAGAAGCTCGCCGCCAATCTCGAGGCCTTTCGCAGCACCTACAGCAACCAGATGGCTGAGGCGACCGCCTCTGCCAGCCGCGATCTGGCGGCGAGCGTGCTCAACCTGTCCCTCCTCGCTCTGGCCGGTGTGCTGTTCGGGACAATCGCCGCCACGCTCGTGACGGCCTCGATCGCGCGCGGCCTTCAGCGGACACTGGACCTGACGCAACGCGTTGCGCACGGTGATCTGACGACGCTGGCCGATGACCGGGGCTCGGACGAGATCGCGCAACTGCTCAAGGCGAGCAACTCGATGATCCTCCGCCTCCGCGAGGTCGTGGGCCGCGTCACGCTTGCGACCAACCAGGTGGCCGCCAACAGCCGGATCATGGCCTCCACGTCCGAGCAGCTGTCGCAGGGCAGCAGCGAACAGGCCTCGTCCACGGAAGAAGCGTCCGCCTCGGTCGAGCAGATGGCGGCCAACATCAAGCAGACGGCGGACAACTCCGCCCGCACGGAACAGATTGCCATCAAATCGGCCGAGGATGCGCGTGCCTCCGGTGGCGCGGTGCGCGAGGCGGTGTCGGCCATGGGTGCGATTGCCGAACGTATCCTCGTGGTGCAGGAGATCGCCCGTCAGACCGATCTTCTGGCGCTCAACGCGGCTGTCGAGGCCGCCCGCGCAGGCGAGCACGGACGCGGCTTTGCCGTCGTCGCGGCCGAGGTGCGCAAGCTGGCCGAGCGGAGCCAGTCCGCGGCCGCGGAGATCTCGCAGCTTTCGTCGCGGACCTCGGCAGCGGCTTCCACGGCGGGCGAAATGCTCGAGCGGCTGGTGCCTGACATCGAGCGCACCTCCACGCTTGTCTCCTCGATCTCGGTCGCCTCGCGCGAGCTTTCCACGGGGGCACAACAGGTGGCGCTGGCGATCCAGCAGCTGGATCAGGTGACCCAGCAGAACAGCCACTCGGCAGAGGCTCTGGCCGAGGGGGCAGGAGAGCTGTCGACCGAAGCCGACCAGCTCAAGGACGCGGTCGGGTTCTTCCTGATCGACGCGACGCCGGAGCGGCCGGCCCGTGATCCTCAGCCCGCGCCGAAGTCCGTCCCGCCGGCCGTGCGCAAGCCTGCACTTCAAGTCGCCGCAAAACCGAAGGGGTTCCACTTCGACATCGGGGAGAGCGACATGGACGAACTGGACGCAGCGTTCCAGCGCACCGCCTGATCCGTGCTGCCGCCGATCACCCCGTGGCGCAGCCCAAGCTGCGCCATGGTGCCATCGGCTCCCCGCAGCCTGACGGCTGACCTTTCTACCGGGCCTGAGCGGCTGGTTTCCGGCGCGGCCTCTTCGGAGCTGCGGTCTCGCCGGAAGCCGCCCTTTCAGAGCCTTCTCCTTCAGCCTTCGCCTTCCGGGCCCGCGGCTTCGGCGCGGGGGCCGAAGCCGCCGGAGCCGCGGCCTCGGCTTCCGCCGCAATCTCGGCTTCGGCGCGCAGCCAGAAATCCTGATCGCGATCGGCGGGCTGACCCTCCGCTTCCCAGAGCTCGTAGGCGCGCTGGCGCACGCGGGCTTCGCGGTCATTCATCGTTTTGTCCCTCCGGTCATGGAAATCCCTTCGCCTCCCGCCCATGGGGCGCAGCTTTCCGTAGCATATGAAGATTTTCCGAAATCCGCAAAGCTGTCCCGTCTGGCCTCGTCCGCTCTTCCCCGCCAGCGCGATGGCTGGACGATGCGAAGGCAACGGCCTGCACGCGGGGCAGTTCCGCTGTCATTGTCGGAGAGGGAGACTCGGTTCCTCGACAAGACCGCGACAGGCAGCGTCGTGACGAGACGCCGTCAGCCGGCGACCGAGCGATACCAGCGCACGATCGTCGCCCGCTCTTCCGGCTCCATGAAGCTCAGGTTGCCGGGAGGCATGGCATGGGTGATGCCGGACTGCAGATAGATGCGGCGCGCCTCGTGCGCGATCTCGGCCGGGGTTTCGAGCCGCACGTTCTTCGGCGGCCAGTGGAGTCCGTCCCAGCCGGGCTCGGCCGCGTGGCACATCGAGCACCGGCCCATCACGATGTCCGCCACCTCGGGAAAATCCGGTGCGGAGGCGAAGCGCACCGCGGACCCGCCGAGCAGGGCAGCCTCCTCGGGCGCCTCTCCCCGCATCGGAGCCGTCGAAAGCCAGGAGATCACGAGAAAGATCACCGCGGTCACGGCCCAGGTCCAGTGGGGGTTGCCCTTCCGCGCGTGCCGCATGTTGAACCAGTGCCGGATTGTCACGCCCATGAGGAAGACGAGCGACGCGATCAGCCAGTTCCACTCCGTCGCGAAGATCAGCGGGTAGTGGTTCGACAGCATGAGGAAGATCACGGGGAGGGTCAGGTAATTGTTGTGCGTGCTGCGCTGCTTGGCGATCTCTCCGTAGCGCGGGTCCGGTCGCCGGCCCGCCTTGAGGTCGGCCACCACGATCCTCTGGTTGGGCATGATGGTGATGAAGACGTTTCCGCTCATGATCGTGGCGGTGAAGGCCCCCAGATGCAGCAGCGCCGCCCGCCCCGAGAAGACCTGCGTGTAACCCCAGGCCATACCCACCAGAACTCCGAAGAGCAGGATCATCAGAAGGGTCGGATACCGTCCAACCGGCGACCGGCAGAGCCCGTCATAGACCAGCCAGCCAAGCCCGAGCGACCCGAGCGAGATGGCCACGGCCTGCCACACCGTCAGGTCCATGACATTGGGATCAATCAGGAACAGCTCCGCCCCGAAGTAGTAGAGCAGCACCAGAAGCGCGAAGCCCGAGAGCCAGGTGGCATAGCTCTCCCACTTGAACCAGGTGAGATGCCCGGGCAGGAAGTCGGGCGCCACGAGATACTTGTTGATGTGGTAGAAGCCGCCCCCGTGGACCTGCCACTCTTCGCCATGGGCCAGTGGCGGCAACGACGCCGTCTTCCGCAAACCAAGATCCAGCGCAATGAAATAGAAGGAGGATCCGATCCAGGCGACAGCCGTGATGACATGTGTCCAACGCGCGGCTATCATGAGCCACTCCCAGAGCACGGCGTAATCATACATCGGAAAGCTCCCCCGCTGCGGCCACAAAGGCGTCAGCCCGTTGTTCCCGGATCGCGCGGAAAGTTCAATCGCCTGCTCTAGGCGCGGCGGCATTCGACGCAAGGTTGCCGAAGATCCGGCCAGCCGCCGCCCGCCCGGCGTGCTCTGGCCGCGCCGGAAGACCACGGAACGCCTCGGCCGCACGGGCCGGGCCATGAACAGGAGCCAGCACCCCACCATGAAGGAGCCGTCTTTCAACGTCCTCGGCCGGCCGCTCGAGACCTGCTCGCGCGATCCACTGACCGGCTTCTTCCGCAACGGCTGTTGCGACACCGGCCCGTCCGATCTAGGCCAGCACACGGTCTGCGCCGTGATGACCGCCGAGTTCCTCGCGCTCTCGAAATACCTTGGCAACGACCTCTCGACGCCGCGGCCGGAGTTCGGCTTTCGCGGCCTCAAGGCGGGGGACCAGTGGTGCCTCTGCGCCGGCCGGTTCCTGCAGGCGCACGAGGAGGGGGCGGCGCCGCGCGTGCGGCTGGAAGCCACGCACCGCCGCACGCTCGAAGTGGTTCCCCTCGACGTGCTCAAGCTCTATGCAGTCGACCCCACCTGAGCGGGACCGGGCCGCCAGCGAAAGGACGAACCCGGCAGCCCCTGCCGGTTCAGATCTTCATGTCGAAGCCGAGATGCTTCGCCACCGTGAAGATGTCCTTGTCGCCGCGCCCGCACATGTTCATCACGATGATATGGTCACGCGGCAGGTTCGGCGCGATCTTGAGGACATGGGCCAGCGCATGTGACGGCTCCAGCGCCGGAATGATCCCTTCCAGCGCGCAGCAGAGCTGGAAGGCCTCCAGCGCCTCGGCGTCCGTGATCGAGACATATTCGGCCCGGCCCGTGTCATGCAGCCAGGCATGCTCCGGCCCGATTCCGGGATAGTCGAGGCCCGCCGAGATCGAGAAGCCCTCGAGGATCTGGCCGTCCTCGTCCTGCAGCAGGTAGGTACGGTTGCCATGCAGCACGCCCGGCCGCCCGCCGGTCAGCGAGGCGCAATGTTCCATCCGGTCATCGACACCCTTGCCCCCGGCCTCGACCCCGATGATGCGCACGGAGGGATCGTCGAGGAACGGGTAGAAGAGCCCCATCGCGTTCGAGCCACCGCCGATCGCCGCCACGACCGTGTCGGGCAGGCGGCCCTCGCCCTCCTGCTCGGCCAGCTGCCAGCGCACCTCCTTGCCGATGATCGACTGAAAGTCGCGCACCATTGCCGGATAGGGATGCGGGCCGGCCACGGTGCCGATGCAGTAGAAGGTGTCGCGGACGTTGGTCACCCAGTCGCGCAGCGCGTCGTTCATCGCATCCTTCAGAGTGCCGCGGCCGCTCGTCACCGGCACCACCTCGGCGCCCAGCAGCCGCATGCGGAACACGTTCGGCGCCTGCCGCTCGACATCATGCGCGCCCATGTAGACCACGCATTTCAGACCGAACTTGGCGCAGACGGTGGCCGTCGCCACGCCGTGCTGGCCCGCGCCCGTCTCGGCGATGATCCGGGTCTTGCCCATGCGGCGGGCCAGGATGATCTGGCCCAGCACGTTGTTGATCTTGTGCGCGCCGGTGTGGTTCAGCTCATCGCGCTTGAGGTAGATCTTCGCCCCGCCCAGATGCTCGGTCAGCCGCGGCGCGAAATAGAGCGGCGAGGGCCGGCCGACGTAGTGCGTCCAGAGATCCTCCATCTCGGCCCAGAAATCCGGGTCGGTCTTGGCATGTTCGTAGCGCGCCTCGAGGTCGAGGATCAGCGGCATCAGCGTCTCGGAGACGAAGCGCCCGCCGAAGATGCCGAAGCGACCCTGCTCGTCGGGGCCGGTCATGTAGCTGTTGATGCCGTCCTCGGCCATGGCGCGCACTCCCTGTCAGTCCATCGACCGTTTATACCCGATGTGCGAGGCGGTAAAGCCGAGCCGCTCGTAGAAGCGGTGGGCGCGCTCGCGCGAGCGGTGGGTGGTCAGCTGGATCAGGCTTGCTCCGGCGGCGCGGGCACGCGCCTCGGCATCGGCCATGAGCGCGGCGCCAATGCCCTGCGAGCGGAGGGCCGAGTCCACTCGAACCGCTTCAACCAGCGCCCGCGTCGCCGCGCGCAGCGACAGGCCGGGCAGGATCGCAAGCTGGTAGGTGGCCACGACACGCCCCCCGATCTCGCCGACGATCAGGAACAGGCCCGGCGCCTCGGCCATACGGTCGAAAGCCGTCAGGTAGCTCTCGGGATCCGCTGTCTCACGCGCGGCGCCAAGCGGGTCATCAGCGAGAAGCGCCACGATGCGGCCCACATCCTCGCGCCGGGCGGCGCGGAAACGGATCACCGGGTGGCCTTCAGGAAGGCCTCGATCCTCGCCGCATCCTTCACGCCGGGCGCCGATTCGACGCCCGAGGACACATCCACCTGCGTGGCGCCCGTGCGCCGCACGGCCTCGGCCACATTCCCCGGCCCAAGGCCGCCTGCCAGCATCCAGGGCCGGATCCAGTGCCGCCCCGCGATCAGACGCCAGTCGAAGGTCAGCCCGTTGCCGCCGGGCAAGGCCGCGCCCCTGGGGGCCTTCGCATCGATCAGGATCTGATCGGCGGCCAGCGAATGCTCCAGTATCTGGGGCAGGTCGGCCTCGTCCGCCACGCCCACCGCCTTCATCACCGGCAGGCCATAGCGGGCGCGAACCTCGGCCACACGTTCGGGCGTTTCATGTCCGTGCAGCTGGAGCATGTCCAGCGGAACGGCCTCGACGATCTCATCCAGCGCCGCATCGTCGGCATCGACGGTCAGCGCAACCTTCGCAACCCCCGGAGGCGCCGCAAGCGCCAGCCCCTGCGCCTGAGCCAGAGAGAGATGACGCGGCGATTTCGGGAAGAACACCAGACCGACGTAGGCCGCGCCCGAAGACGCGGCCGCTTTCACATCAGCTTCCGTCCGCAATCCACAGATCTTGACGCGGACAGCCGCCATCAAGCCGATTTCGACAGGGCCGTCAGAACATCGTTCTTCGGCGCACCGACCGCGTTGGCCGTCTCGACCTTGGACTTCAGGGTCGAGACCTCACGCTGCAGGTTCTTCACTTCCTTCGACTTGCGGCGCACCTCGGCCCGGTGCTTGTGCTCGCGCATCCACTCCCAGAAGAAGCCGATCAGCAGGCCGGCCACGATGCCCCCGAAGATGACGGCGTAAAGCGGAAGCGCCATGGACCAGGCGGCCCAATCGGTGCCGACGAAGGTCGCCAGATTCTCCGGCATGAGTTTCACCGTCACCGGATCCCGGTGAGCCAGCGCGACGGTCAGAAGCACGACCGCAAGGAGGACGAGGAACAGAATACGCAACCAACGGATCATTGGGTCCTTGCTCACCATTAGAGGGGCAATGCCGCGCGTTCACTTCGCGTTCAGGCGGTCGCGCAGCAGCTTGCCGGTTTTGAAGAAGGGAACCTTCTTGTCTTCGACTTCGACGGCTTCACCCGTTCTCGGGTTGCGGCCGACTCTGGCATCCCGGGACTTGACCGAGAATGCGCCGAATCCGCGCAGTTCCACCCGGTCGCCGCGCGCCAGTGCCTCGATGATCTCCTCGAAGACCGTGTTCACGATCCGCTCGACGTGGCGCTGGGTCAGATGGGGGTTCTCGTCGGCTATTTTCTGGATCAGTTCCGATCGGATCATCCTTGCCCCCCTGAGCCGCCTTCGGCGGACGCCTTGTTCTGGAAAGGATAGAGGAAAAGATGGCGCGGCACAAACTGGAAAACCGTGGATTCTGCTGCACTTCCGGGCCATGGGCGAAGAAATGCAAGGGGCCCCGCGTTCCCGCGGGGCCCCCGTTTGGTCCTGAGGCGAACTCAGCCGCGCTCGCTGTTGCGCAGCGCCGCGCCGAGGATGTCGCCCAGCGACGCGCCCGAATCGGACGAGCCATACTGTTCGACGGCCTCTTTCTCTTCCGCGATCTCGCGCGCCTTGATCGACAGGCCCAGGCGGCGGGTCTTGGCGTCCACGTTGGTCACGCGCACATCGACCTTGTCACCGACCTGGAAACGCTCGGGGCGTTGGTCGGCGCGGTCGCGGGACAGGTCCGAACGGCGGATGAACGACTTCATGCCGTTGTAGTCCACCTCGATCCCGCCGTCCTCGATCGCCGTCACCGCCACGGTGATCACCGAGCCGCGCTTCACGCCCTCGATGGCTTCCGAGAAGGTGTCGTCGCCGAGCGCCTTGATCGAGAGCGAGATCCGCTCCTTGTCGGTGTCCACCTCGGTCACGACCGCCTTCACGACGTCGCCCTTGCGGTAGTTCTGGATGGCTTCCTCGCCGCGCTGGTCCCAGCTGAGGTCCGAGAGGTGCACCATGCCGTCGATGTCGTGCTCGAGACCGACGAACAGGCCGAACTCGGTGATGTTCTTCACCTCGCCCTCGATCTGGGTGCCGACCGGGTGCGTTTCCGCGAAGACTTCCCACGGGTTGCGCATGGTCTGCTTCAGGCCCAGCGAGACACGACGCTTGGCGCTGTCGATCTCCAGCACCATGACGTCGACTTCCTGCGAGGTCGAGACGATCTTGCCGGGGTGCACGTTCTTCTTGGTCCAGCTCATTTCCGAGACGTGGACCAGGCCTTCGACACCGGCTTCCAACTCGACGAACGCGCCGTAGTCGGTGATGTTGGTCACGCGGCCCTTGTGGACCGAACCGATCGGGTAGGCCTTTTCCACCGCGTCCCACGGATCCGACTGGAGCTGTTTCATGCCCAGGCTGATGCGGTGGGTTTCCTTGTTGATCTTGATGACCTGGACCTTCACGGTCTCACCGATCGACAGGATCTCCGAGGGGTGGTTCACGCGGCGCCACGCCATGTCGGTGACGTGCAGCAGGCCGTCCACGCCGCCGAGGTCGACGAACGCACCGTATTCGGTGATGTTCTTGACGACGCCGTCAACGGTCTGGCCTTCGTAGAGGTTCGAGATGACCTCGGCGCGCTGTTCCGCACGCGACTCTTCCAGAATGGCGCGGCGCGACACGACGATGTTGCCGCGGCGACGGTCCATCTTGAGGATCTGGAACGGCTGCTTCATGCCCATGAGCGGGCCGGCATCGCGCACCGGACGGACGTCAACCTGCGAGCCGGGCAGGAAGGCCACGGCGCCGCCGAGATCGACGGTGAAGCCGCCCTTGACGCGGCCGAAGATCGCGCCCTCGACGCGGGTCTCGTTGGCATAGGCCTTCTCGAGACGGTCCCAGGCTTCCTCGCGCTTGGCCTTGTCGCGGCTGATGACAGCCTCGCCCCGGGCGTTCTCGACGCGATCGAGATAGACCTCCACCTCGTCGCCGACCGACAGATCGACCGAGCCGGACATGTCGGCAAATTCCTTCAGGTCGACGCGGCCTTCCATCTTGTAGCCGACGTCGATGATGGCCTGGCCCGCCTCGACGGCGATCACGCGGCCCTTCACGACCGAACCCTCCTGGGGGGTGTCGATCTGGAGGCTCTCGTTCAGGAGGGCCTCAAATTCTTCCATGGTTGCTTTGGCGCACATGCAGTCAGTTTTCCTTTTCACGCATTTCACGGGCCAGGCGGTTGTCTCCGCCGGTCTTTTCACCTGCCCAAGGCCAGCCTCGCTCAAAACGACAAGGGCCGCGGATTACTCCCGACCCTGCGCCTGCCTGAGTCCGATGGCTTCGATCGCCTTGTTCACCGCGGCGTCTATAGTCAGTTTCGTCGTGTCAAGCAAGAGCGCATCCGGGGCCGGCCTGAGCGGAGCCGCCTCGCGCTCGCGGTCCCGCCGGTCGCGCTCGCGCAGATCCTGCAGAATCTCGGCCTCGGATTGCCCGCTCCCCTTGGCCGCCAGCTCCAGCCAGCGCCGCCGCGCGCGCTCCTCGTCTGAGGCGGTCACGAAGAGCTTCACCTCCGCCTCGGGACAGATCACCGTGCCGATGTCGCGCCCGTCCAGCACCGCCCCGCCCTCGCGCCGCGCGAAACGGCGCTGGAACTCCACCAGCGCCGCCCGCACCTCGGGCAGCGCCGCCACCCGGCTCGCCGCCTGCCCCGCCTCGGCCGAGCGCAGATCGCCGCGCTCGAGATCGGACATTTCCAGCCCGCGCGCCGCCGCCACCGGCTCCGCCCCTTCGGCCACCCTCGCCCCGACGGCCCGGTAGAGCAGCCCCGTGTCCAGATGCGCAAAGCGGAAATGCGCCGCGACCGCCCGAGAGATCGTGCCCTTGCCCGCGGCCGCCGGCCCGTCGATCGCCACCGTGAAGCGCATTCCGCAGCCTTTCATTCTGGCCCAAATATCCCGCGGGGGTGCGGGGGCGCGAAGCCCCCGCGGCCGCCCTCAACCGTCCGACAGATCCGCCCCGAGCGTGCGCATCAACCCCATGAAGATCGGAAAGGAGGTCTCGATGGGCGAGCCGTCGTCCACCGCGACCGGCGCCTCCGCAGCCATGCCGAGCACGAGAAAGCTCATCGCGATGCGGTGGTCGAGGTGGGTGGCGCAGGTCGCCCCTCCCGGAACGCTCCCCCTCCCGTGCACGACCAGCGTGTCCTCGTCCTCCTCGATCCGCACGCCGCAGGCCTCGAGGCCGCGCGCCATGGCGTCGATCCGGTCGCTCTCCTTCACGCGCAACTCCTTCACACCGCGCATGATGGTGGTGCCGTCCGCGAAGGCCGCCACCACCGACAGGATCGGATATTCGTCGATCATCGACGGCGCGCGCTCGGGCGGCACCTCCACCCCCTTCAGCTCCGAGGCGCGCACGCGGAGGTCCGCGACCGGCTCGCCCCCTTCCTCGCGCTCGTTCTCGAAGGCGATGTCCGCCCCCATCTCGAGCAGCGTCACATAAAGGCCATCCCGCGTCGGATTCCGGCTGACCCCCGGCACGAGGATCTCCGACCCTTCCACGATCAGCGCGGCGCAGACCGGAAAGGCCGCCGAGGACGGATCGCGCGGCACCGCCACCGTCTGCGGCCGCAGCTCGGGCTGCCCCGTCAGGGTGATGATCTGCCCTTCGGGCGCGGCCTCGACCGTCAGCTCCGCCCCGAAGCCGCGCAGCATCCGCTCGGAATGGTCCCGCGTGGCCTCGCGTTCGACGACCACCGTCTGGCCCGGCGCGTTCAACCCCGCGAGCAGGACGGCCGACTTCACCTGCGCCGACGGCACCGGCACCGTGTAGTGCACCGGCACCGGCTCGGCCGCCCCCACCAGCGTCATCGGCAACCGCCCGCCCTTGCGGCCGTAGGCGCGCGCCCCGAACAGCGCCAGCGGATCGGTCACCCGCCCCATCGGCCGCTTGCGCAACGAGGCGTCGCCCGTGAAGGTGGCGGTGATCGGCGACGTCGCCATCGACCCCATGATCAGCCGCACCCCCGTTCCCGAGTTGCCGCAGTCGATCACCTCGGCGGGTTCGGCAAAGCCGCCCACTCCCACCCCATGCACCGACCAGTCGCCCGGGCCGTGCTGGATCAGCTCGGCCCCGAAGGCGCGCATCGCCTTGGCCGTATCGAGCACGTCCTGCCCCTCGAGCAGGCCCGTGATCCGCGTCTCGCCAACAGCCATCGCGCCGAGGATCAGCGCGCGGTGGCTGATCGACTTGTCGCCCGGGATCTCGGCCCGCCCCCTGAGCGGCCCCGAGCGGCGGGCGGTCATCGGTTGCGCGGCCCCGTGTCCGGACATGGTCTTCCTCCAGATTGACGGCGCGAGCCTTACCCAATGCGCCCCGTCCGGTCCAGCGCCAAACCCGGCCCGACCTGTCGCCCCCGAAGGTCGCCGCCGCTTGTCGGCCGGTCCTCCCCGAAGCCGTCGTGCGACCGCGCGACAGGCCGGCGCGAGAATGCTCGCGCAGGATGTGAACAACTCCCCGCAACGCACTCCCGCAACAAGGGAACTGTCTCTCCGACCTCAACCCATCCGCCGGAAGGTCAGGTAATGCGGCTCCCGCCCTTCGCGCAGCGCCTTCTGCTCGTAGCGGGTCGAGAGCCAGTCCTCCCACGGAGTGCCGCTCTGGTTCACCAGATCGAACCCCGCAAGCGGCACCTCTTCCAGCGTCTGCCGGACATAGTCGGGAATGTCGGTCGCCACGCGGAACTCGGCCCCCGGCGCAAGGACACGCGCCAAGGGCTGCAGATGGCCCTGCGTCACGAAACGGCGCTTGTGATGGCGTTTCTTCGGCCAGGGATCGGGATAGTTCAGAAAGGCCTTCCGGATCGAGCCTGCCGGCAGCACGTCAAAGAGATCGCGCACATCCCCCGGGTGGACGAGCAGGTTCTCGACCCCCGCCTCGCGGATCTTGCCAAGCAGCATCGCCACGCCGTTCACGAACGGCTCGCACCCGATCAGGCCCACGTCGGGGTTCCGGGCGGCCATATGGACCATGTGTTCGCCGCCGCCGAAGCCGATCTCGAGCCAGACCGGCCGACCACCGAACAGCACCCCGAGATCCAGAGGCCGACGCTCGGGATTTTCTTCAGGCGAGATGCCGGCGGGGCGAAGCCTGCCGAGATCCTCGGTGAGGTACGTCTTCTGCGAGGGACGGAGCGTCTTGCCCGACCGCCGCCCATAGAAGTTGCGCCAGCCCGACGCCGGCTCGCCCTCCGAGCCCGGCGCCACCCCGGCCTGTGTCTGTCCGATGCCGGATTCGGCAGCCTTGTCTTCCGTCATGTCGGCACCTCTCACCGCCTGTGCCTGCCCCTAAACGTCGCCGCCGCGCAGGTCAACCGCCCGTCGCGCAAGATCCTGCCCTCCCGGGAACCCGGACATCTGCAGAATACAGAACCCTTCATCGTCAAAGGGTTACAGGCATGTCAGGGCGGCTGTTATCCGATAGCAACGCGGGGTTTTTGCCTGACACCGACGTTCGACCCATGTTGCGGAGCAGCAAACGCACCGCCTCGACCCGGGGCGCGAACCATGGAGACGCAGATGACCATCAACCTTCGCAAGACCGCCATCGCCGCGCTGGCCGCCCTGTCGCTGGTGCCCGCGGCCGCCGCTCCGGCCCATGCGCTCGGCAAGAAGGACAAGGCCTTCATCGCGGGTGCCGCCACCGCCGCTGTGGCCGGCGTGGTGATGCAGAACATGCGGGCCAACGGCCAGTGGCCCTTTGCCCAGCAGCAGCCGCGCTACGCCGCCCCGCCGGCGCAGCCGCAGTATTACGTCCAGCCCCGCGCGACCTATGCCACGACCGCGCCGCGCCCGGTGACCTACCAGCCGCGCTACGTCGCCCCCAGCGTCCATTCCACCCCGGCCGCGCAGGCCTTCCGCGAACTCTCGCCCCAGATGCGGCGCGAGGTGCAGATCTCGCTCGCCCGTTACGGCTATTACTCGGGCTCGATCGACGGCGCCTGGGGCCCCGGCACCTCCTCGGCCGTCGAGGCCTACGCGCGGGAAAGCGGCCGTTCGGGCCAACTCGGCAGCATCGCCGGAGCCTACAGCGTGATGGACAGCCTCGGGGGCTGAACCGGATTTCACCAAGGCCTTTTCAGCAAGAGTTTCAGAACGACAGAAGCCCCGGCGATCCGCCGGGGCTTCATTTTGAACGTCGCTCTCGTCAGGCGCCGGATCAGACGGCCTTGAGCAGCGCCTCGGTCAGGTCGGTCCGCTCCCACGAGAAGCCGCCGTCTTCCTCGGGCGCGCGGCCGAAGTGGCCATAGGCCGAGGTCCGTGCATAGATCGGACGGCAGAGGTTCAGATGCTCGCGGATGCCGCGCGGGGTCAGGTCCATGCACTCGGCCACGGCCTTCTCGATCTGCGCCGCATCCACCTGGCCCGTGCCATGGGTGTCCACATAGATCGACAGCGGCTTGGCCACGCCGATGGCGTAGGAGACCTGCAGCGTGCAGCGATCCGCCAACCCGGCCGCCACCACGTTCTTCGCCAGATAGCGCGCGGCGTAGGCAGCCGAACGGTCCACCTTGGTCGGGTCCTTGCCCGAGAAGGCACCGCCGCCGTGCGGGGCCGCGCCACCATAGGTGTCCACGATGATCTTCCGCCCCGTCAGGCCCGCGTCGCCGTCCGGCCCGCCGATCACGAAGGTGCCGGTCGGGTTCACCCACCATTCGGTGGCCTCGGTGATCCAGCCTTCGGGCAGGACCTCGCGGATGTAGGGCTCGACGATGGCGCGGATGTCGGCCGAAGTCTGCTCTTCATGGGCGTGCTGGGTCGAGAGCACGATCGAGCGCACCTCGACGGGCTTGCCGTCCTCGTAGCGCAGCGACAGCTGTGACTTGGCGTCGGGGCGCAGGTCGGGCTCCTGCCCGGACTTCCGCACCTCGGCCAGACGGCGCAGGATGGCATGGGCATACTGGATCGGCGCCGGCATCAGCTCGGGCGTCTCGCGGCAGGCATAGCCGAACATGATGCCCTGATCGCCGGCGCCGTCCTTGTCCACGCCCTGCGCGATATGGGCAGACTGGCGGTGCAGGAAGTTCTGCACCTCGATCGTGCGCCAGTGGAACTCCTGCTGCTCGTAGCCGATGTCCTTCACGCAATCGCGGACGATCCCGTCCACGCGCCCCATGAACTCGTCCAGCTTCTGGGGGTCGGACAGGCCGACCTCGCCCCCGACAACGACACGTCCGGTCGTGGCGAAGGTCTCGCAGGCGACGCGGGCGTTGGGCTCCTCGGCCAGGAAGGCATCGAGGACGGCATCCGACACGCGATCGCACAGCTTGTCGGGGTGACCTTCCGAGACCGACTCGGAGGTGAAGACGTAGTTCATGCGGGACATGGAAAGTGCTCCGTTGGGGTTATCCCCGCCACGCCAGGAAGCCGTTGTGACGGTTGCCCCCCGCGCTACACCCCGCGGGGGAGCCGGGTCAAGCGCGGTGAGGGTCGCGGGTCGCGAAGAGAAGGCCGCAGAGGGCAAAGAGACATGCCAGAAGCGGCAATTCTCCCAAGCGCGAGAAGGGCGTAGCCGGAAACGCCCCCGGCAGTGCGACATCTTTGTATCCCGCCTCGCCCAGCGGCAGTTCGGCCAGCACCCGCCCCCGCGCATCGATCAGGGCCGAAACACCGGTGTTGGCCACGCGGGCCAGCGGCAGCCCCATCTCGATCGCCCGGAGTCGCGTCTGGGCCAGATGCTGATAGGGCCCGTTGAAGGTGCCGAACCAGGCGTCGTTCGTGATCTGGAGGATCCAGTCCGGCCGCTCCTCGGTGCGCAGATCCTGCGGGAAGACCGCCTCGTAGCAGATCAGCGGCAGCGCCTTGCCAAGTCCGGGACCAAGATCGAGCACCTGGGGCCCCTCGCCCGCAGAATAGCCGAACCCCTCCTGCGCCGCAAAGGCGCGGATGCCGAAGAGGTCGAACATCCGGTCGCCCATGGGAACATACTCTCCGAAGGGCGCCAGATGGTGCTTGTCATAAAGGCCGGTGATCCGCCCGTCGGGCGCGACCACCGCAAGGCTGTTCCAGAAGCGCCAGCCCTCGCCGCGCTGGATGCCCACCACGACCGGCGCCCCCCGGCCTGCGGCCGCGATCTCGCTCAGGATACCCGGAGAACGGTCGAGCAGATAAGGGACCGAGGTTTCGGGCCAGATCACCAGGTCGGGGCGCGGGCCCTCGGAACTCAGGGCCAGCAGGCGGCCGAAATGGGTGGCGGCCAGATCCGGGTCCCACTTCATCCGCTGCTCGGCGTTGGGCTGCACAAGGCGCAGGACCGGCCCGGCGGGTGCCGGCTCGGGCAGGGACAGGCGCCAGAGCCCGAAGCCCGAAGCCGCCGCCAGAAGGGCCGCCGAAATACCAAGGCCCCGCCAGCGCAACGCCACCGGCAGCGCGGCGGCAAGCGTGGTCAGAAGCGTGAGGCCCGAGGGACCGACGAGGCTGGCCACCTGCGCCGGCCAGGCGCCGACCCAGACATGGCCGATCAGCGCCCAGGGAAAGCCTGTCAGCACATACCCGCGCGCCAGTTCCACCGCGGCGAGGGCCGTGGCAAAGGCCACCGGGCGCCGCCAGCCGGGCGCGACATGCGCCAGCCAGCCCGCAAGCCCCCAGAAGAGCGCAAGCCCGAAGGCCATCAGCACCAGCGCGAAGGGCGCCATCCAGCCATAGGTCTCGACGTCGATGAGGAAAGGCTCGATGATCCAGCTGAGCGCGAAGGCGAAATGGCCCGCGCCGCCGAACAGGGCGATCAGCGCCGCCTGCCGGCGGCTCGCGGCGCCTGCGACGAGGGCCACCAACCCGGCCAGCGCGGGCAGCGCAAGCCACCACAGGCCGAAGGGCGCCTGTCCGGTGGCCAGCAACAAACCCGCCCCGGCGGCAAGGCCGAGGCGCGCACCATAGGGGCGGCGTTGAGCAAGCGCGATCATCCGGTCTCCGGTTGGCTGGAGCCGTGGGTGCCCCGGACGCCCTCCGGCGTCAAGGGCTCCCCCGTCGCGAGCGCGTGATCGCGCAATGTCGTCCGGGGACCCGCCTTCCGCGTCCCCGGCGACGGTTCAGCCGGAAGGAAGAGGCTGTTCCGCCTTGGGGCGCGCCCCGGCCGAGGTGGTGGCATGACCCGGCAGACGCACGCGCAGACGCTTGATCTTGCGGGCGTCCGCGTCGATCACCTCGAACTCGGCGCCGCTTTCGTCGGGCACGATCTCGCCACGGACCGGCACGCGGCCGGTACGCAGGAAGACGAGCCCGCCCAGCGTATCGATCTCTTCGTCCTCCTCGTCGCGGCGCAGGCGCAGGCCGATCTCGGCCTCGAACTCGTCGAGCGGCGCGCGCGACTGCGCCATGTAGACCCCCGGCTTCTCGAGGGTCCAGAGCGGGCCTTCAGCCTCGTCATGTTCATCCTCGATCTCGCCGATCACCGTCTCGATCAGGTCCTCGATGGTCACGAGCCCGTCCACGCCGCCGTATTCGTCGATCACCAGCGCCATGTGAACCCGCTCGCGCTGCATCTTCTGCAGCAGGACGCCGATGGGCATCGAGGGCGGCGCGTAAAGCAGCGGCCGCAGCATGGACCGGAAATTGAACTCGCCGCCGCCGTTGAACCCGTGCTGCAGCGCAAGATCCTTGAGCAGGACCAGACCCAGCGGCTGGTCGAGCGTCTCGCGATAGACCGGCAGGCGCGAGAAGCCATGCTCGCGGAACACCGCGACCAGATCCTCCTTGCCGAGATCGACGGGCACCGCCACGATCTCCACCTTGGGAATCGCCACATCGTCCACCCGCAGGCGGCGAAGGTTGGCAATGCCGGGAAGGGTCAGGCTGCTCTGTGCGATGGCGAATGCCCGGTCCTCTGGAGACAGGGCGCCATTTCCACCCTCGGCGGGCGCAAAGGCACTGAAAAGTCGGCCGAACAGGCCCTTGGGCCCAGATTCCGCCTGGTCGTCTTCCGTCTGGTCGGGCGCGCTCTGCGCTGCCATAGACCCGTCGCCGCTACTGTCCATCTGTCCTTTCCGAATGGCCGCGCCCGATCCGGCGCAAAATCAATATGGGTCTGGGACCCCCAGCCCCGCAAGTATTCTCGTCTCGGTGGCTTCCATGAGGTCGGCATCCGCCTCATCGACATGGTCATAGCCCAGCAGATGCAGGATACCATGGACGAGAAGATGCGTCACATGGTCCGGGACGGGCTTGCCCTGCTCGGCCGCCTCGCGCGCGCAGGTTTCGTAGGCGATCGCGATGTCGCCAAGATGCTCGGGATCCTCGGGCTCGCCGGGTTCGGGCGGCTCGGGCGCAAGGCCGGCCTCGTCCGAGGCGCGCTCTTCCGACGGCCAGGAGAGGACGTTGGTCGGCTTGCCCTTCTGGCGGAAGGTGCCGTTCAGTTCGGCGATCCGTGCGTCGTCGCAGCCCATCACCACCAGGCTGAACCCCTCCGGACGCAGGTCGAGCCCGGCAAGGGTCGCCTCGGCGGCGCGGGTCGCGAGCGCGGGGAGGTCAAGCTCCTCCCAACGCCCGTCTTCGATCACTGTATCAACCAGAGGCTCCATCTTCGGCCTCATACGCCTCGATGATGCGGGCCACAAGCGGGTGCCGCACCACGTCCTTCGCCGAGAAGTAGTTGAAGGACACGCCCCGCACCGTCTTCAGCACCCGCTCTGCGTCGGCCAGCCCCGAGGCCATGCCCCGCGGCAGGTCGATCTGGGTGCGGTCGCCGGTCACGACCATGCGGCTGCCCTCGCCCAGACGGGTGAGGAACATCTTCATCTGCATGGTCGTGGCGTTCTGCGCCTCGTCCAGCACCACGAAGGCGTTCGAGAGCGTGCGGCCCCGCATGAAGGCCAGCGGCGCGATCTCGATCCGCTTCTCCTCCATCAGCTTCTGCAGCTGTTTCTGCGGCAGGAAGTCGTTCAGCGCGTCATAGAGCGGCTGCATGTAGGGGTCGATCTTCTCCTTCATGTCGCCGGGCAGGAAGCCCAGCCGCTCGCCCGCCTCGACCGCGGGACGCGACAGGATGATGCGATCGACCACGCCGCCGATCAGCATGGTCACCCCCACCGCCACGGCGAGATAGGTCTTGCCGGTGCCCGCAGGCCCGATGCCGAAGGCAAGCTCATGGTCGAAGAGGTTCGCCACATAGGCCTTCTGCGCCTCGGTCCGGGGCTCGACCGGCTTCTTCCGGGTACGGATCTCGTATTTTCCCGGAGTGAAAAGTTCGATCTGCTCGCCCTGCGCCGCGTCGGGGGCCGGACGGCCCAGCCGGATGGCGCCGTCGATGTCGCCCGCCACCAGACCCCGGCCCGCTTCGAGACGCGAATAGAGCGCGCGCAGGACGCCCGCCGCCTGATCCCTCGCCTCCCTGTCGCCGATCACCGCGAGCCGGTTGCCCCGGCGCAGGATATGCACTCCCATCTGGTGTTCGATCTGCGCGAGGTTGCGGTCATATTCGCCGCAAAGATCGATCAGCAAACGGTTGTCCGGGAATTCGAGAAGCGTTTCCACGACATCCTCGGAACGGGTCGGGGGGGTCAGCGCGCTGATGCCCAAAGACATCTCCTTGTGCTGGAGGGCAATGAAATAAGAGTGGGGTCGCAACCTCTTCAAGGCAAGAAAATAGGTGACGAAACCACAAATTCTTGTGACGCTCTCACATGAGGACCCAAGAAATGAACAAGGCCGCGGGCGATGCCGCGGCCCCGCTCCAAGCTGTTTCCCGTGGGTGCCTCAGACGCCGATCCGCTCTCCGGCCAGCGAGTTCGGGCCGCTTGCGGTGATGCGCACCCGCACGAGATCGCCGGGGCGTGCGCCGGGATCCTCGACATGCACCGCATGGAGATAGTCGGACTTGCCGACCATCTGGCCCGGCAGCCGGCCCGCCTTCTCATAGAGGACCCCCAGTTCGCGCCCCACCATCGCCGCCTGCGCGGCGCGCTGCTGTTCGCCCAACAGCGCCTGCAGGGTCTGAAGTCGCGCGTCGCACAGCTCGGCCGGCAGTTCCGGCTTCTCGGCGGCCGGCGTTCCGGGCCGCGCGGAATATTTGAACGAGAAAGCCGAACCGAAGCCGACGGCGCGGATCAGGGCCAGCGTCGCTTCGAAATCGGCGTCCGTCTCGCCCGGAAAACCCACGATGAAATCCGAGGTCAGCAGGATGTCGGGGCGGGCCGCCCGGATCCGCTCGACCAGTCGCAGATACTGTTCGGCCGTATGCTTGCGGTTCATGGCCTTGAGGATCCGGTCGGACCCGGACTGCACCGGCAGGTGAAGGTAGGGCATGAGCTTGGGCTCCTGCCCATGGGCCTCGATCAGATCGTCAGCCATGTCATTGGGATGCGAGGTGGTGTAGCGCAGCCGCTCGAGCCCGTCGATGCGCGCAAGCTCTCGGATGAGCCCGCCGAGGCCCCGGCCGTCGTTCGACCAGGCGTTGACGTTCTGGCCCAGCAGCGTGATCTCGCGCACACCCTTTTCGACCAGCGCGCGGGCCTCGGACATCAGGCGGGCAAAGGGCCGGCTGACCTCGGCGCCGCGGGTGTAGGGCACGACGCAGAAGGCGCAGAACTTGTCGCAGCCCTCCTGCACGGTCAGGAAGGCGGTGGGGCCGCGCAGCGCCTTGCGCTCGGGCAGATGATCGAACTTGTCCTCTTCGGGGAAGTCGGTGTCGATCACCCGCGCCCCGCCTTCGGTGCGCTCCAGCATGTCCGGCAGGCGGTGGTAGCTCTGCGGCCCCACCACCAGATCGACGAGCGGCATACGGCGCAGGATCTCCTCGCCCTCGGCCTGCGCCACGCAGCCGGCCACGCCGATCTTGAGATCCGGCCGCGCCACTTTCAGCGGGCGGAGGCGGCCCAGATCCGAATAGACCTTCTCGGCGGCCTTTTCGCGGATGTGACAGGTGTTCAGGAGAACCATGTCCGCCTCTTCGGCGACCTCGGTCAGCACATAGCCCTTGGCACCCAGCGCCTCGGCCATGCGCTCGCTGTCATAGACGTTCATCTGACAGCCGTAAGTCTTGATGAAGAGCTTGCGGGATTCGGACATGGATGCGTCCCCCTTTCGATGAGGGCGCGTCTTAACCGGAATCGCAGGGGTCTTGCAATCGGTACGGCCTGCAAAGCCCGCCTAGTGGCCCGACGGCGGCCCCCGGACCAGATCCCAGATCGCGAGGAGCAGCGTCGCCGCGATCACCAGCCCCAGGTCGAGCCGTGGCACCTCCATCACGAGAATTCCAAGGAAGGCCGCAAGCACCACGAGGGCCAGCAGCGGAAGGAGTCGTGCAGTCATGGGGCCGTCTCCGATGCCGATGGTGATGGTGACAAGCGCCCGACAAGCCAGCGCGCCGTGCGCAGAAGCCGTGCATCGCCGCCGCGGGGTCCGACGAGCTGCGCGCCCATCGGCAGCCCCTCGGACGAGGCAAAGAGCGGCAGGGTGATGGCCGGGAGGCCACAGAGCGTCCAGAGGCCGTTGAAGATCGCATCCCCGGTCGTCTCGCGGCCCGGCGCCGGGCCCGGCGCGGCCGGACAGAGGATCGCGTCGCAGCGGTGGAAGATCGGCGCAAGACCGGCCAGAAGATCGGATCGGGCGTCGAGCGCCCGAAGATAATCCGTGGCCGGGATCGCGCGCCCCTCGGCCAGCGCCTCACGCAGCAGCGGCGACAGAGGCGCTTGCGCCTCCAGATCCGCGTAATGGTGCGCCATCTCGGCCAGGTTGATCCGGCGCCGGAGATCGGCGGCCGCACCGAACGACGGAGGCAGGTCCAGCGCGATGCAGTCGCGCCCCAGAAGCGATGCCAGCTCTTCCAGGGCAAGGCGCATGTCTTCGGAGGCCGCCTCCCAACCCGGAGGCCGCACGAAGGCCAGCGTCGGCGCCACCGGGGGCGCGCTGGCGGCGGTCTCGGGCAGCCGCGGCGCGGGCATGGGCTCGCTCGCCGGATCGGCGGGATCGTGGCCCGCCAGCGCCTCGGCCAGCAGCGCCACATCCTCGACGCTGCGTCCGAAGACCCCCATCGTGTCGAGGCTTGGCGACTGGCTGAGCACGCCCGTGCGGGGAATGAGGCCGAACGAGGGCTTGAACCCGGTGATGCCGCAGAAGGCGGCGGGCCGGATGACCGAGCCGCCGGTCTGGGTGCCGATGGCGAGCGGCACCATTCCCGCGGCCACGGCGGCCGCGGACCCCGAGGAGGAGCCGCCAGGTGTTCGAGCCGGATCGTGCGGATTGCGTGTGGCGGGCGGCTCGAGGAAGGCCGCCTCGGCGGTTGCGGTCTTGCCGATCAGGATCGCGCCCGCGGCCCGCAGCCGCGCCGCCACGAAGGCATCGGTCTGCGCCACGCGCCCGGCCCGGTCGGCAAGGCCGTGGCCGGTGGGCATTCCCCGGACGTCGATCACATCCTTCACCCCCACCGGCAGCCCGTGCAGCGGCCCGATCGGGGCACCGCTGAGGCGCCGGGCATCGAGCGCACGGGCCTGGGCCAGCGCGTGCGCGCCGTCGAGGAAGGCCCAGGCCCGGACATCCGGCTCGCGCGCGGCAATGCGGGCAAGGCAGGCCTCCACCAGTTCCACCGCCCGCAGCGCGCCGCTTGCCAGCCGGTCGCGCACCTCGGTCGCGGGCAGCGCCAGCAGGGCGCCCTTGGGATCAGCGTGCCCCATAGACATACTCCGGAAGAGCAAAGACGATCTGCGGATAGAGATACATCAGCGCCATGCAGAGGAAGACCATGCCGACATAGGGGATCGAGCCTGCGAAGATCTGCGTCAGCTGCACCTGAGGGGGCGCGATACCCTTGAGGTAATAGGCCGACATCGCCATGGGTGGTGTCAGGAACGAGGTCTGCAGGTTCAGCGCGACCAGCACGCCGAAGAACAGCGGGTCGATGTCGAAGATCGCCAGCAGCGGCAGGAAGATCGGCACGAAGATGATGATGATCTCGGACCATTCCAGCGGCCAGCCGAGGATGAAGATGATGAGCTGGGCCAGGATGAGGAACTGGAACGGCGTGAGGTTCAGCCCGCCCACGAAGTCGGCGATGAGATGCTCGCCGCCAAGGTAGGAGAAGACCGCCGAGAAGGTGTAGGAGCCGACAAACAGCCAGCAGACCATCGCCGTCGTCCGCACCGTCAGATAGACGCTTTCGCGCAGGCGCTCGAAGGTCATGGCGCGGTAGGCGACGGCCAGCAGCATCCCCCCCAGGGCGCCGATGGCCGCGGCCTCGGTGGGGGTGGCCAGCCCGAAGAGGATCGAGCCCAGCACCGAGAAGATCAGCACCGCCAGGGGAAAGAACGAGGTCGCCAGCATCCACAGAAGCTGACCCATCGGCACGTCGGGCACCTCGGTCTTCGACGGCCGCGGCGCCACGCTCGGCTGCAGGATCGAACGGCCGATGATATAGACGAGATAGAGCCCCACCAGCGTCAGCCCCGGCAACAGCGCCGCCGCATAGAGCCGCACGATCGACACGCCCGAGGCCGCCGCATAGACGATCAGCATGATCGAGGGCGGGATCAGGATGCCCAGAGTTCCGCCCGCACAGATGATGCCCGAGGCGAAGGACTGGTCGTAGCGGGCCCGCAGCATGGCGGGCAGCGCCAGCAGCCCCATCAGCGTCACCACCGCCCCGACGATCCCCGTCGCGGTGGCAAAGAGCGCGCAGGTGATCAGCGCCGCCACCCCCATCGAGCCGGGGATGCTCTTGGCGGCGATGTTCAGCGTGGTGAACAGCCGGTCCACGATGTTCGCCCGCTCGACGATGTAGCCCATGAACAGGAACAGCGGGATCGCCGTCAGCACCTCGTTCGACATGACCGTATAGGTCTGGTTGATGAAGAGGTCGAAGATCCGGTTGTTGAAGAAGCCCTCGATCCAGGTGGTGAGCGAGGTCCAGCCGTCCGCTTCCTCGCCGAGCCGGTTGAAGGCCCGCCACATGCGACCCGGATCGAAGTAGGCGTAGTAGCCAAAGCCGATGCCGAGGGCCATGAGGGTGAAGGCGATGGGAAAGCCGAGAAAAACCAGCGAGATGAAGATGCCCAGCATCATGAGGGCGACTTGGGGGTCGGTCACTCGGCCGTCTCCAGGGTGATGGGATGAAGCGAGCTGGTCCGGTTCAGGTCGGGCGCAGACGCCGGGGCTTTCGCCGCCGCGGGAGCACGCACGGGGGCGCCGCCTGCCGCGCGTTCACGCGCGAGGGCGCCGCTCATGTCGCCTCTCCGCCATGGTTGCGCGCGAGGGCGGATTCGGTCTCCTCCACATCCTCCTCGCCGGACAGCCAGTAGCCGTCGCGCAGGCAGAGGATGCAGCGGCAGACCTGGGCCAGTCCCTGGATGAAGAGCAAGAGCCCCGCCGCCACCAGCACGGACTTGAACTGGTAGATCGGGATGCCCGCGGGGCTGTTCACGCTCACCTCGCCATAGCCCCAGGACCGGGCGGAATATTTCCAGCCCGACAGGATCAGCGCGGTGATGCCCGGAAAGAAGAAGAGGATGTAGAGCACGAGATCCACCGCCGCCTGCGTGCGCGGGCGCCACATGCGGTAGAGGAAGTCGCCCCGCACATGGCCGTTGCGCGACAGCGTGTAGGCGCCGCCCATCATGAAGAGCGTGCCATACATGATGAAGGACACATCCAGCGACCAGGGCGTCGGCGCGTTGAAGACATAGCGGACGAGAACCTCGTAGCTGACGCCGAGGGTCATGAGGACGACGAGCCAGCCGAAGGCATGACCGAAAGCCGCCGACAGCCGGTCGGCAAAGCGGATGAAGGCGCGCATGGGATCTCCCGCAGGAAGGGGCCCCGGGACCGCCCCCGGGGCCGGATCGCGTCAGAGCTGGAGCTTGCCGGGGAAGTAGTGCTCGTAGGCCAGCCGCAGGTCGGCCTCGTTCATCAACTCGTAATAGCTGACCTGCTCGACCCAGGCGCGCTGGCTGTCGAGGACCTTCTTGAAGAAGGCATCGCCCTCCAGATCGGTGATCAGCCTGTCCCAGGCCTCGAGCTGGCCCGAGAGGATCTCGGTCGGTGTCCGGCGCACCTGCACCCCGTTCTCCGAGGCAAGCGCCGCGAGGTCGGCCGAGTACTGGCGCAGCGCCAGCGCGGTGTTCGAGGTCGAGGCCGCCTCGACCGCATATTTCAGGATCGCCTGCAGGTCGGGCTCCAGATCCTCGTAGAAGTCGCGGTTGAAGGTGTACTCAAAGCTCTCGGACGCCTGGTGGTACGAGGAGAGATAGTAGTTCTTCGCCACGTCCTGCGCGCCGAAGCGGCGGTCGGACGAGGGGTTGTTGAACTCGAAGGCGTCGATCACGCCGCGTTCCATCGCGGGCACGATCTCGCCGCCCGGAAGCTGGGCCACCGACATGCCCATCGCCTGCAGAAGGTCGGCGGCAAGGCCGACGGTGCGATACTTGAATCCCTGGATGTCGGCCACGCCGTTGACCTCGGACTTGAACCAGCCAAACGGCTGGGCGGGCATCGGAAAGCCGTAGAAGCCCACGATGTTCATGCCCAGGATGTCCTGCGTCAGCTCGCGGTAAAGATCCTGCCCGCCGCCCTGGTAGAACCAGCCGAGCATGGTCGTGGCCGAGCCGCCAAAGACGGGGCCGGTGCCGAAGAACGAGGCCGCCTTGGACTTGCCATACCAGTAGGCCGAAACGGAGTGCGATGCGTCGATCACCCCGTCATGCACGGCGTCCATCACCTGAAAGGCGCCGACCACGGCTCCGGCCGGCAGCAGGTCCACCCTGAGCCGACCGCCCGACATCTCTTCCACCCGCGTGACATATTCGCGGGCAAAATCCATCCAGATGTCCGAAGCGGGCCAGGATGTCTGCATCTTCATCACGATCGGAGACTGCGCCAGCACCGCCGGCGCGGCGAGCATGGATCCCGCAGCGGCGCCTCCGGCCAGGGCGCCGGTGCGCAGGAAAGAGCGGCGGGAATAGGCCGCCTTCTTCTCGATAGCCGTCATGTCATTCCTCCCAGTTGGCCGCACCCTCCCAAGCGCAGCCTTCGAAGTGTTGCCCGCAAGGAACGACATTTCAACAATTTCCGGCGGCCCTCGTCGTTTCGGATGAGGTGACGCAACGGAAACAGGCGCTGGCCGCGGGCCCCGCACCACCGGGACAGGGGTCTGATGGGCCCCGCCGCAACCGGAACGGCAGTTCCCGCGCCGCGCCGCCGCGGGGGCGGCGTCACTGATGGCGCAGCGCCTCGATCGGGTCAAGGCGGGCGGCACGGCGTGCGGGGAAATAGCCGAAGATCACCCCCACGAGCGCCGAGAAGCCGAAGGCCAGCAGCACGACCAGCGGGTCCGGCGTGAAGGGGATCAGCATGTAGCGCGAGGCCGCGAAGGCGAGACCGAGGCCCGCCGCGATTCCGATCATGCCCCCCAGCACCGACAGCACGACCGCCTCGACAAGGAACTGTGTCAGCACCTGTCCCGCCGTTGCCCCCACCGCAAGGCGGATGCCGATCTCGCGCGTGCGTTCGGTCACCGACACGAGCATGATGTTCATGATGCCGATGCCGCCCACCAGCAGGCTCACGGCCGCGACCGACGACAGCAGCCCCGCAAGCACCGTGTTGATGGAGGTCAGCATGGAGGCGATCTCCTTCATGTCGGTGACCGAGAAATTCTCCTCGTCGCCCGGGCCGATACGGCGCCTCTCGCGCAGGAGAGCGCTGATCTCGCGGATGCCGCGGGTGGCCGAGACGCCCTCCTGCAACGCGATCGACATGCCCGAGACATCCTGATCGCCCGCGAGCCGCCGCTGCACGGTGCGGATCGGCATCAGCACGAGATCGTCCTGATCCTGCCCGAACGAGCCCGCGCCCTTCGCCTGCAGAAGGCCCACCACCTCGCACGAGATCGACCGGATCCGCACCGTCCGGCCAAGCGGATCGGCCGCCCCGAAGAGCTTCTGGCGCACCGTGTCGCCCAGAACGCAGACGGCGGCGCCCTGCCGTTCTTCGGCCATCGTGAAGGCCCGCCCGCTGTCGAGCACCCAGTTCGCCACGGTCAGATAGTCGCTCGTGGTGCCGGTGATGGAGGTGGTGGCGTTGGCATTGCCATAGATCACGGTCTGGCCCGAAGAGGTGTTGGGCGCGACCGAGCGGATCACGGGCAGCTCCTGCAGGGCCTCGACATCGCGCAGCGTGAAGGCGGGCGAGGTGTCCCGCGTCCCCGGCCCCATCATCCGCTTGCCCGGCCGCACGATCAACACGTTGGTCCCGAGGCTTGCCACATTGGCCGAGACCTGCGCCGACGAGCCCTGCCCCACCGTCACCATGGCGATGACCGCGGCGACCCCGATCACGACCCCGAGGACCGTCAGGAACGACCGCAGCTTGTTCCTGACAATGGCGATGAAGGCGAGGCGGATCGTCTCCCACAGCATCTCAGGCCCTCGCCCTGACCGGTTCGTCGCGCGCAAGCCGCCCGTCGATGAAGGTGACGAGGCGGCTTGCATAGGCCGCGATATCCTCTTCGTGGGTGACCATGACGATGGTGATCCCTTCGCGGTTGAGCGCCTGCATCAGCTGCATGATCTCGTGGCTGCGGTGGCTGTCGAGGTTGCCGGTGGGCTCGTCGGCGAGGATGACCATCGGCTCGCCCGCAAGGGCCCGCGCAATGGCGACCCGCTGCTGCTGTCCACCCGAGAGCTGCGAGGGGTCGTGATGCTCGCGCCCCCCCAGCCCCACCCGCTCGAGCGCCGCGCGGGCCTTGTCGATCCTCTCGGCGCGGGGGATGCCCTTGTAGATCAGCGGCAGCTCGACATTCTCGAGCGCGGTGGTGCGGGCCAGCAGGTTGAAGCCCTGAAAGACGAAGCCGAGGAAATGCCGCCTGAGCAGCGCCCGCCCGTCGCGGTCAAGGCCCGAAACATCCGTGCCTTCGAACAGGTAGCGCCCCGAAGTGGGCCGGTCCAGACAGCCGATGATGTTCATCGCCGTGGACTTGCCCGAGCCCGAAGGCCCCATGATCGCCACGAACTCGCCGCGCCCGATGCGCAGGTCCACCCCGTCGAGCGCCCGCACCTCGGCCTCGCCCTCACCGTAGCGGCGGCCGATGCGCTCCAGCTCGATCAGCGGAACAGAGGTCATCAGCCGGCCTCGCGCTGGTCGGTGATCACGGCGTCGCCCTCGGCCAGCTCGCCGCCCCGGATCTCGGTGCGCCGCCCGTCGGTCTCGCCGGTCTCGACCGCCACCGCCTGCGGCTCGCCGCCGCGCAGCACCCAGACGCTCGGGCCGCCATCGGTCGCCGGACCGGACGAGGGCCCCGGAGGGCGTGGCATGATGAGGCCGAGGAGCCCGCCTCCGCGGTTGCCGCCCTGCCCGCCCGCGCTGGGTGCGGCGGGTGGGACGAAGCGCAGCGCGGCGTTCGGCACGAGCAACGCCTCCGCCACATCCGCCACCGTGATGGTGGCCGTGGCCGTCATGCCCGGCCGCAGCAGCCGGTCGCTGTTGTCCACCGAAAGGATCGCCTTGTAGGTCACGACCCCCTCCGTCGTTTCAGGCGCGTAGCGCACCTGCACGATCTCGGCCTTGAAGCTGCGGGCGGGGAAGGCATCGACCCGGAAGGTCGCGCGGTTGCCCATGCGCACGCGCCCGATGTCGGCCTCGTCGATATCGACGCGCAACTCCATCCGGTTCAGATCCTCGGCCAGGGTGAAGAGCACCGGCGTGTTGAGCGAGGAGGCCACGATCTGCCCGGTCTCGGCCGCCCGGTCGAGCACTATCCCCTTGATCGGCGAGCGGATCACCGACTTGGCCAGATCCACCCTCTGCACATCAAGGCTGGCGCGGGCCAGCGTGAGATCGGCCTCGGCGATCTTCACCTCGGCGATGGCGCGGTGGTTGGCCGCCTCGCTTGCGATCAGGTCGAGATGGGACGCGATCCCGCGCTGGTCGAGCGTCGAGCGCGAGCGGTAATTCTCGGCCGCCTCGCGCGCGGTGGCCTGGGCCTGCTCGAGCCGCCCCTCCGCCGCCTCGAGCGACGCCTCGGCATTGGCCACCTGCGCCCTCAGCCGTGTGTCGTCGAGCCGCGCCAGCGCCTGGCCGACCTCGACCTCGTCGTTGTAATCGACCTCGACCGCGGCAATCGTGCCCGAAAGCTCCGAGGAAACCTCGACCTGCGTCGTGGGCTGGACCGTGCCCGTCGCCGTCACGGTGACGGTCAGCGCACCCCGCGCGACGGGTTCGGTGACATAGGCGACGGCCGTCCCCGCGCCCTGCCGTGCCGCCCAGACCGCGGCCGCCCCCGCCAGCAGCACCAGCGCCAGCAGCGGCCAGAGCCACCACCTGTTGCGGCGGCGCCTGTTGAGGATGCGGGCCAGTTCGTCACTCTTGTCGCTCATCAATCCTTCTCCGGCGATCCTCCGCCACATTTTCTGCATAGGCGAGCCGCCGACGGAAGGGTTTGCGCCAGATCATGCCCCGCACATCGGTTTGCCCGCGCCCGTCGCGCCGGACCCGCCCCACATCAAGCAGATAGCCCCCATTACGGCCGACCATGGGCAATCCGTCCCTTCCAGCCCTCACATGCCCGTGAAGTCCCCCCGCAGGGCTGCGCCGCCTCGGCGGCTCAAGCATGCGTGCCACGAAGGCACTGGCGCCTCCCGGTGCCCGCGCGATGGGCAGCCCGAGGCAGATCCGGCGCAACTGACGGGAGGTCGCGTCGCATGGTCAAACCTTGCGGAAAGGAGCAGTGCTGCAGACGGGGCCGCCGGGTTCGGGCCAGGGCAAGCGGAGGAAGGCACGACGCTTGCACGGGCCTGGCGGAGACAGCCGCGAAAGAGCGTGACAGGACGATGAAGCTGTTGGTTTACACGGGGCCTCGCGGCCCGGTGCCGGAAAACCGGATGGAGTTCGTGCGCAAGATCCGTCAGGCGCTGAGCATGCGCGACTGCGCCATCGCCCCCGAGGATGCCCATGCCGCCTGGAGCGCCTATTCCGCCTCGGCCGGCTGGCCGTGGGTGCGGGTCCCGGAAGACACCTACGAGGTTCTGTCGCGCATTCGCCCCCACCTGCGCCCCGAACCGGCGGCTTCCCGCTAGGCTTGGCCGTCCATCGCGGCGCTTTCCGGCGCCAACCTGTCCGCATGTCCTGTGCGCAGCCTCTTCAGGAACTTCCGCGCGCCGATGCCGTTGTGCGCGGTAGCCGAAGGGCACTTGACAGAATATGCATTCGAAAGGACAGAAAATGATTCGCAGCAAGACGATCTGGCTTTCCGCAGCGGCCGCGCTGCTGGCCGGCGCCGCCTCGGCCCAGGTGCAGGAAGCGCGTCCGATCACGGATCTGAACCTGCGCTCCGGCCCCGGCTCGAACTACACGATCGTGGGTGTCGCGCCGCTGGATGCGCTGGTCATGGTCGAGGGCTGCGTCGAAGGTGCCAACTGGTGCCGCGTGAACTACGAGGGCACGTCGGGCTGGGCGGCGGGCAACTATCTCGCCATGTCGATCGAGGAGACCGCCGTGCCGCTGGCCTCGGGCGATCCGCGCGTGACCTACGAGACCATGACCTATGAGGAGGACAACGACGGCGCCAGCGTCCTCGCCGGCGGGGCCGCCGGTGCAGCCTCGGGCGCGGCGATCGGCGGCCCCGCGGGCGCGCTGATCGGCGGCGTTCTTGGCATGGCGGGCGGCGACGCGCTCGATCCGCCCGACCGCACGACCGTCACCTATGTGCAGCAGCATCCGGTCGAGCCGGTCTGGCTCGAAGGCGAGGTGGTGACCGGCGCGGCCATCCCCGACACGGTCACCCTGACGCCGATACCGGAGAGCACCTACTCCTACAGCTATGTCAACGGCGTCCCGGTCATCGTCGAGCCGCAGCAGCGCCAGATCATCCACATCGTCCGCTGAGCCAAGGGCGGAGGACGCCGGGCGGGTCATCCGCCCGGCAGCCCCTGTCACGGCAGCAGCACGGTCGCGCCGGTGGTGCGGCGGCCCTCAAGGGCGCGATGCGCCTCGGCCGCGTCCTTCAGCGCGAAGGTCTGGCCGATCTTCGGCACGACCCGGCCCGCGGCCACCATGGCGAAGAGATCCGCCGCACGCGCCTCAAGCTCCTCACGGGCCGCAATGAAGTGGAAGAGCGACGGCCGGCTGGCCGTGAAGCTCGCCGTCGCGAGATCCTTGAAGCGGAAATCGTCGAGCAGCCCCGACGACTGGCCGAAGCAGATGAAACTGCCCCGCGGCCGCAGGCTCCTGAGCGAGCCGCGCCATGTCGAGCGGCCGACCGAGTCATAGACGACGTCGCAGCCACGCCCTCCGGTGAGGTCCATCACGGCCTCGGCGAAATCCACCGCCTCGTAGTCGATGACATGATCGTACCCGTTCGCGCGGGCCAGCTCGGCCTTGGCCGGGCCACCCACCGTGCCGATCGTGACGGCGCCCTTCTCCTTCAGCCACTGGCCGAGAAGCTGGCCCACCCCTCCGGCCGCCGCATGGACGAGGACATGATGCCCCGCCTCGACCCGGAAGCTCGAGTGGATCAGATAGTGCGCGGTCAGGCCCTTCAGCATGATCGAGGCCGCCACCTCGTCGGCGATCTCGTCGGGCAGCTTCACCAGCCGGTCGGCCGGCACGACCCGCGCCGTGCGGCAGGCACCGTTGGGCATCGTGTAGGCCACGCGGTCGCCCGGAGCCAGGCCGCTCACGCCCTCGCCCAGCTCCTCCACGACACCGGCCGCCTCGCCACCCGGGACCAGCTCGGCGCCGGGCCAGGGATAGTTGCCCGACCGGAAGTAGCAGTCGATGAAGTTGAGGCCCACCGCCGTCTGGCGCAGACGGACCTCGCCGGGGCCGGGGCGGCCTGCAGGGCGCTCGGCCCATTCGAGCACCTCGGGACCGCCGGGGCGGGTGGCGATGATGGCGAAGTCTGTCATGTCTGCACCTGGAATTCGGGATCGACCGGCACCTGAAGCGCGGTCACGAGTTGATTGGTCTGCGCGGCCATGCCGAGAACGGCCAGGAACTCGGCCTCCTGTGCCTCGGTCAGGCCCTTGGCGCGGGCGGCGGCGGTGTGGGAATGGGCGCAGTAGGAACAGCCGTTCGTCACCGAGACGGCGATGTAGATCAGCTCCTTGGTCAGAGGGTCGAGCGCGCCGGGCGCCATCACCTGCCTGAGCCGCGCCCATGTGCTTTCCAGCAGCTCGGGCTGGGTGGCGAGCGCGCGCCAGAAATTGTTGATGAAGTCGGTGTTCCGCGTGGCGCGGATATCGGCGAAGACGGCCGCCACGCGCGGATCGCGGGCGGCCTCCTCGTCGGTCAGAAGCCGGACTGTGGCCATGGAATCCTCGGGTTGGGCCGGCCCGCCGGGGCCGGCGCGATGGTCAGATCAGCGCGATGATGCGGGCCGGACCGCCGGTGCCGCCGCGGTGCTTGGGCGCGCCGATGACAAGAGTAGCGCCCGTCGCCGGCAGCTTGTCGAGATTGGCCAGACATTCGATGCCGAACCGCCCCGATGGCAGCCAGGCATAGTGCGTTGCGAAATCCGGCGACATGCCGTGGTCGAGCGAGAGCGTATCCACCCCGATCGAGCCCGCCTGCGTCTCGAGCAGCATCTGCGCCGCCTCGACATGGAAGCCCGGATAATGGCCCATGTCGTCCTCACCCTTGTTGCGGTAGCGGTCCGTCGCGACATGCCGGCCCCAGCCCGAATGCATGGCCACGCAGGCGTTGGGCGGGATCTCTCCGTGCTGCGCGATCCAGGCCTGCAGGTCGTCGGGCGTCACCTGGGCGTCGGCGTCATCCTCGGCCCGCGCCGCGATATCGACGATGCAGAGCGGCACCACCAGATTGCCCACCGGGATCTCGGCCACGCTCATCCCGTCGGCCGAGAAGTGGAGCGGGGCGTCGACATGGGTTCCGGTATGTTCGTTCACCCGGAACTCGGCGAGGTTGAACTTGTGCTCGGCGTAATTGAACTTCTGGTCGAAGAAGAACTGCTGCTCGCCGAAGAAGGTCGGGAAGCCCTCGTGCAGCTCGTGCGTCAGATCCTCGACCGACTGGTGGCCCTGGGCGAGCGCGGCGGGAGCCTGGAACGCGGCTCCGGCCGCCGCCAGACCGGCCGCGCCTGCAAAGAAGCTCCGGCGCGAGAGCATCCGCTCCTTCACCGCGTTGGTCACGCAGACGTCACACATAAGGTTCTCCCTGTTTTCCGCTTATTCTCCCGCGCAGCCTGCCCGAGTGACGGCGGCTGTCAAGCGCAGCGATGGTCTGATCTGCCCCCACGGAACCCGGCTTATGCAGATGCAAACTCTTCGTGAGCGGCTTGCCCCCGGACCGCCGGCACTAGATCGCCCCGAGAGCGCCCGGAAAAACGAGAGCAGACGCCATGCTGACCGCGGAAATCCTGGCACGGATACAGTTCGCCTTCACCGTGTCGTTCCATATCATCTTCCCGGCCTTTTCCATCGGGCTGGCCAGTTACCTCGCCGTCCTCAACGGGCTGTGGCTTCGGACGAAGGACGAAACCTACCTCACGCTCTTCAACCACTGGAAGAAGATCTTCGCGGTGGCCTTCGGCATGGGCGTCGTCTCGGGCATCGTGATGTCTTACCAGTTTGGCACGAACTGGTCGGTCTTCTCGGACCGCGCGGGGCCGGTGGTGGGCCCGCTGATGGCCTACGAGGTGCTCACCGCCTTCTTTCTCGAGGCGGGCTTCCTCGGGATCATGCTCTTCGGCCGCAAGCGCGTGGGCGACGGGCTGCACATGTTCGCAACCGCGATGGTGGCCTTCGGCACGCTGCTGTCGGCCACCTGGATCCTGTCGGTGAACAGCTGGATGCAGACGCCCGCCGGCTTCTCGATCGGCGAGAACGGGCAGTTCCTGCCCGAGGACTGGTGGGCGATCGTCTTCAACCCCTCGTTCCCCTACCGGCTGGTGCATATGGTGCTGGCGGCCTACCTGACGACGGCGCTGGTGGTGGCGGGGG
Organism: Cereibacter azotoformans; assembly: GCF_021391315.1. NCBI lineage: Bacteria > Pseudomonadati > Pseudomonadota > Alphaproteobacteria > Rhodobacterales > Paracoccaceae > Cereibacter > Cereibacter azotoformans. The sequence goes on from NZ_CP090022.1 coordinate 273,546, forward strand.
CCGCGGGCTGGCACCTGCTGCGCGACCGCACCAACCCGGCCACGCGGCGCATGTTCTCGATGGCGACGGGCATGATCCTCGTCGTGGCCCCGATCCAGATCATCGCGGGCGACATGCACGGGCTGAACACGCTCGAGCATCAGCCGGTGAAGGTCATGGCGATGGAGGGCCATTTCGAGAGCCACCCCGAAGGCGCGCCGCTGATCCTCTTCGGCCTGCCCGACCAGGAGGCGCAGCAGATGCGCTGGTCGGTCGAGATCCCCAAACTCTCGAGCCTGATCCTCAAACATTCGCTGGATGCGCCGCTCGACGGGCTGGACACGGTGCCCTACGAGGATCAGCCTCCCGTGGCCATCGTCTTCTGGTCCTTCCGGGTGATGGTGACGCTGGGAATGCTGATGCTGGGGCTGGGGCTCTGGTCGCTCTGGGCGCGTTACAAGGGCCGGCTTTACGACTGGCCGGCGCTGCATCGGGCGGCGTTGGCGATGGGGCCCGCAGGCTTCGTCGCGGTGCTGGCCGGCTGGATCACGACCGAGGTCGGCCGCCAGCCCTATACGGTTTACGGGCACCTGCGCACCTCCGAGAGCCTGTCGCCGCTCGATGCCTCGGCGGTGGCAAGCTCGCTGGTGGCCTTCATCGTGGTCTATTTCTTCGTCTTCGGCGCGGGCACCTTCTATCTGCTGCGCATGATGTCGCTGCCGCCGGGAACCGAGCGGATGGGCCTGCGCGACGGCCCGATCCGCACCGCCGGCATCACGCCCGGTCTGGCCGAGGATCCGCGCGAGAGGAGCGACTGACATGCTGGGACTGGAGCTTTCCTTCATCTGGGCCGGGATCATCGCCTTCGCGGTGCTGGTCTATGTCATCCTCGACGGGTTCGATCTGGGCGTGGGCATCCTCTTTCCCTTCGCCAAGGATGAACGCGAGCGCGACGTGATGATGAACTCGGTGGCGCCGATCTGGGACGGCAACGAGACGTGGCTCGTCCTTGGCGGCGGCGGGCTCTTCGCGGTCTTTCCGCTGGCCTATGCGGTGGTGATGCCCGCGCTTTACGTCCCGATCATCGCGATGCTGCTGGCGCTGATCTTCCGCGGCGTGGCCTTCGAATACCGCTGGCGCACGGTGCGCTGGAAGCGGCTGTGGGACTGGGCCTTCTTCGGCGGATCGCTGGTGGCGGGCCTGTCGCAGGGGATCGCGCTCGGCGCGCTGGTGCAGGGGATCGAGGTCGAGAACCGCGCCTACGCCGGCGGCTGGTTCGACTGGTTCACGCCCTTCTCGCTGTTGACCGGGCTCGCCGTCGCCACGGGCTACGCGCTGCTCGGCGCGACCTGGTGCAACATGAAGCTCGAGGGCCGGGTGCAGGAGCACATGCGCCGCCTTGCCCGGCCGCTGGCGCTGGCAACGCTCGGCTTCCTGGGTCTCGTCAGTCTCTTCACCCCGCTTCAGGACGCCGTCTATGCCGAGCGGTGGTTCCGCTGGCCCACGATGGTCTGGTCGCTTGCCGTGCCGGTGCTGGTGGCGCTCGCGGCCTGGCGGCTCTGGCGCGGACTCGAGCAGGGCGACGATCGCGCGCCCTTCCTCTGTGCCCTCGGCTTCTTCGTGCTTGGCTTCGTCGGGATCGGGATCAGCTTCTATCCGATGATGGTCCCGCCCGAGCTGACCATCGTCGAGGCGGCGGCCCCCGACGAGAGCCTGCTCTTCACCCTCGTCGGGACGGTGGTGATGGTCCCGATCATCCTAGCCTACACCGCCTACACCTACTGGGTGTTCCGCGGAAAGATCGATCCCGACGAGGGCTACCACTGAGAGGTCCTGCCGCAAGGGCGGCGGCAGGACCGCGACGCCGGGGCCTGCCGCGGATCGCCACCGGCCCCGTGCTAGACGGAACCGGGCCTGACCCACTCGAAGATCTCGACGCTCCGGGCCGCGCTGCAGCCGCCGCAGCCCGACGAGGCGCAGCCCGGATCCACCGTCCGGCGCACGAGGCCCTTGGCGATCCAGTGGTCGAGCATTCCCCGCATCGCCTCGGGGTCACGCCCGAAATGGAGCGCGAGGTCGGTCAGCGTAACGCGCCCCCGCTCCTGCACGAGCCTGCGGATGTCCAGCAGCATCTGTGCCTCCCCCTCAGACCACGGCCGGGACGTTCGGCCCACCCTGGCGGCCGAGACGGCGCAGGACCAGGATGGTGAGCCCGAAGACACCCAGGATCCCCGCGATCCACAGGCCCGACGAGACCGGATGCCGCGCCAGTGTCGCCGCCTGATAGAAGAGCACGGCCGAGCCCCAGCCCATCAGCAGCGTCCAGCCGCTGACGAAGGCGGTCCAGCGGGCCCCCGCCTCGCGCCAGATGGCCGAGATCGCCGCGGTGCAGGGCACATAGAGCAGCACCATCAGCAGATAGGCGAAGGCTCCCACCTGGCCGTCGAAGAGCGCGCGCATGGCGCCGAACGTCCCGGCCTCGACGCCCTGCTCCTCGGCTGCGGCGTCGATTTCCGCAATCTCCCCCACCGAGAGACCGAGCGGGTCGGCCACGCTGTCCGCGATCCCCGACAGATTCTCGCCGATCGTGCCCCAGGCCTCGGAAAGGCCGGCCGCGAGATCGTAGGAAGGTGCCTCATCGCCCATGCCGGGATCGTCCGCACCGGCGGCCGACGCCTCGGCCAGACCGGAATAGAGCGCGTTCAGCGTGCCGACCACCGCCTCCTTGGCCAGCAGGCCGGTGAAGACGCCGACCGTGGCGGGCCAGTTTTCCTCGCGGATGCCCATCGGCTCGAAGACCGGAACGATGGCCTGACCGATGCCGGCCAGAACCGAACTCTCGGTGTCCTCGTTCCCAAAGCTTCCGTCGCGGCCCCACGAGTTCAGGACGGCGATCACCGCCACCACGGGCACCAGAACTCGGCCCGCACGGATCACGAAGGCCTTCAGCCGGTCCCATGTGCGGATCAGCACCGTCCGAAGCGTGGGCAGATGGTAAGGCGGCAGCTCCATCACGAAAGGCGAGGTCTGCCCCGGCAGCAGCGTGTGCTTCAGCACGAAGCCCGTGAAAACGGCGGCCAGAATCCCGATCAGATAGAGCGCGAAGACAAGGTTCTGCCCGTTGGTGGGGAAGAAGGCCGCGGCAAACAGGGCATAGACCGGCAGCCGCGCCCCGCAGGACATGAAGGGGGTCATGGCGATGGTCATCGTCCGGTCGCGCTCGGCCTCGAGCGTGCGGCTGGCCATCACGGCAGGCACGTTGCAGCCAAAACCCACGATCAGCGGCACGAAGCTCTTTCCCGGCAGGCCGATCAGCCGCATGAACCGGTCCATCACGAAGGCGGCCCGCGCCATGTAGCCCGAATCCTCCAGCGCCGAGAGGAAGAGGAACAGGCAGGCGATGATGGGGATGAAGGTCGCCACCGTCTGGATGCCGCCGCCCACCCCCGAGGCCAGCACCGTCGTCAGCCACTCGGGGCTGCCCGCCTGCCCCAGCAGATGCGCCACCCCATCCACGAAGATCGTCGCCGCCGCGATGTCGAAGAAGTCGATGAAGGCGCTGCCCACGTTGATCGTGAACATGAACATCAGATACATCACGAAGAGGAAGATCGGGATGCCCAGCAGACGGTTCAGCACGACGCGGTCGATCCGGTCCGAGAGCGACCGGCCGACCAGTCCCGCGCGCCGCACGACGCCCTCGGTCAGGGCGGCCACGGCCTCGTATCGGCCGCTCGCGATCATCGTGTCGGCGTCGCAGCCGAGATCCGCCTCAATCCGCGCCCGAAGCTCATCCACGCGGGAGCCGAGGGCGGGAAAGCGCGCCACGAGCCTGTTGTCGCCCTCGAGCAGTTCCAGCGCCAGCCAGCGCTGCGCGCGCAGGCCCCCGGCCGCCTCGAGATGCGGCACCAGCTCCTGGACCGCGGCCTCGATCTCCTCGACATAGGCGATGGGCGCATGGGTGGCCGTGCCCGTGTCGGCAACACGCGCCACCGTGGCCTTCAGATCCTCGATCCCCCCACCCCTCGAGGCGACGATCGGCACCACCGGGCAGCCGAGCCGCTCCGAAAGGGCGGGAATGTCGATGGTGATGCCCTCGGCCTTCGCGATGTCGGTCATGTTCAGCGCGAGGATGAGCGGCACGCCCATCTCGATCAGCTGCACCGTGAGATAAAGGTTCCGCTCGAGGTTCGAGGCATCGATGATGTTGACCACAAGCTGCGCCTCGCCCGACAGGGCGAAGTCCCGCGCGATGCGCTCGTCGGTTGAGACGGAATGGCCCGACCCCAGTGAGTAGGTGCCGGGCAGATCCACCACCGTCCAGGTGTGGCTGCCGATGCGGACCAGCCCCTCCTTCTTCTCGACGGTGACGCCGGGCCAGTTGCCGACCATCTGGCGCGTCCCGGTGAGCGCGTTGAAGAGCGTGGTCTTGCCGCAGTTGGGATTGCCGAGCAGGGCTACGGTGCGTTCCGTCACGGGCGGACCTCCTCGACCAGAAGCGCCTCGGCCTCGGCCTTGCGCAGCGAAAGCCGAAAGCCGCGCAGTTCGATCTCGACCGGATCGCCCAGCGGCGCGGCGCGGACCATGCGGAACGCGGTTCCGGGCGTCAGGCCCATCGACAGCAGCTTGCGCCGGTAGGCCGCGCCGCCCTCGGCATAGCCGGACACCCGTCCTGCGGCCCCTGCCACCATGTCACGCAGCTTCATGCTCACATTCACACCCTTCACGCCTGCACCTGCATCACGAAGATCTTTCGCGACACCTCCTGCCCAACCGCCAGCCGCGTATCGCCGACCGTCACGACGACGGGTCCGCACTGGCCGCACCGCACCACCCCCAGCTCGCAGCCCGGAATGATTCCCAGATCGGCCATCCGACGGCGCACCTCGCAGCCTCCGATCAGGGCCTTCACCGTCACCCGCCGCCCTTCGGGCACCATCGCCAGCGGCATCTGTCCTGCTTGCATTTGACTCTTTTCCGCCGTCCTGCGGCTGCCCGACTTCTCTCCCGCGGCTTATAAGTGTTTTTGTCAGGTTTTCATGTAGGTCAGCTTGACGCACCCCCCGCCTGCAGCGCGCACGATGGCACCGGCGACGCGACGGGGCCCCCTGGCGGAGGTTATCCGCCTCCGTCGCCTCGGGATGCACAAGCTGGAACTGGCTCTGCCAAACGCAGGTTCGTCCAAGGCGCCGGCAGGGATGTCACCGCCCTCATGGCGGAGTTCTTCGAACGACACCTCGGGCCGCGGACGTATCGCCGTTGTGCCCGGTCCCGCGCCGATTGGCCGCGACAGTGGCCCGCGACGCGGGAAGCGTGTCATCGGAGGTGGCAGGTCAAGCGTCAGGACCTGAACGCGTCGTGCCACTTGCCAGATGCCGGGACGAAAGAACTGGCATCTTCATTCAAGTGGCGGCCGGAGCTTTTGGCCTTGACGCGCCCGGACGCATCCCCTAGTGCAGCGTCCACCGACGGCGAGGTAGCTCAGCTGGTTAGAGCACACGACTCATAATCGTGGGGTCGGGGGTTCAAGTCCCCCCCTCGCCACCATCGGACCCCCCACAATCTGTTGGTCGATCCCAAGCAGCCGCTCCATGTTGCCGCGGACCTCGACCAGGACGTCGCCGGTCTCATCCTTGGGATGGACAGTGATCTCGGTGATGATCCGGCGCAGGGCCTCGACCGAGGTCGCGTCGAACGTGCCGTCGCCCCGCTGCAGCGCGGCCGAAAGATCGGCAATGGCGCGGGTATAGGCGGCCGTCGCCTGCGGGTGCAGCTCCACCACATTGTCCTCGCTCGAGGCGATCTCGAGCTCGCTCCGCGCGATTTCTGCGGCCTGCTTGGCCTGCAGCACCTGGGCGTCGGCTTCCTCGCCCTCGATCAGACCGCGCGCCATCATGTCCACCAGCCGCATGTAGCGGGCCCGGCTGTCCGCCGCGGCCCTCTCCAGCCGTGCCCGGTCGCGGCGCGCCGTCTCCGTCAGGCGACGGCGCTCTTCGGCATAGACCCGGACGAACTCCTTCAGATAGTCCGGGCGGTCGAGCTGCGCCCGAAGGCGATGGAAGATCGCCTCCTCGATCTTCTCGAGCCGATAGCGCGCCTTGTTCTCGCAGCTCCCGCTCTCGTTCGCCGTGCTGCACCGGATCCGGATCGCCTCGCCGCAACGGTCGTGGATGCTCATGCCGCCTCCGCAGCAGGCGCACCGGATCAGGCCTGAGAAAGGCCGGGGCGGCGCCTTGGTGAGCTTGCCCGTCCGCACCGCCTCGGCCTGCTGCGCGTGGCGCCGGACGGCAGCTTCAAAAAGGGGGCGCGGGACAATGCGCAGATGCTCGGCCTCGACCTCCTGCCGGGCATCCAGCGGATTCTCGCGGTTCACGCGCCGCCCGGTGTCCGGATCGCGCACCATGGTGACGCGGTTCCAGACCAGACGGCCGTCATACATCGGGTTGCGCAGGATGCCGTAGCCGCGCTGCGGGTTGCCGTTCAGCGTCGAGGCGTTCCACTTCGGCCCGCGCGGGGCGGCGATCCCCCGCGCATTCAGCTCGCCCGCAATGGTGCGCGGGCTCTTCCCCTCCACATAGGCCGCGAAGATCTCCCGGATGATCTCGGCCTCGTGCGCCACGATCTCGCGCTTTCCCGGCTCGCCCGGGACGCCGCGATAGCCGTAGGTCTGCCCACCCGCGTGGCGGCCGTCGCGGATCACGCCGGCGAGGCCCCGGCGCGTCTTGGCCTTCAGCGCCTCGAGGAACATCGTCCCCATGAGCCCCCGCAGGCCCACCGACACCGAATCCGCGACACCCTCATGCATCTGCGTGTTCCACGGGATGGTGGGCAGGGATTCCACGGGATGATGGGCGCGGGATCCACGTGATCGTGGGCAGCGATTCCACGCGATCGTGGGCGCGCGTTCCACGGGATGGTGGGCAGTTCTGGCCGACAGTCTGAAGCTACGGTGCCCTCGTTTGAGCGAGGGAACCTGAATGCCAACGGAACGACTGTCGATGCGCCTGATACGTGATGTGCTGCGTTTGAAGCATGCCCAGAGGCTGAGCGAGCGGGCGATCGCCGCCTCGCTCGGGCTGGGCAAGGGAACCGTGGGAGCCTACTTGGGCCGGGCGCGGAAGGCCGGCCTGACATGGCCGCTTCCCGAGACATTGACCGACGACGACCTTGAGTTGCTGCTGTTCCCGGCGGCACCTTCCGTTCCGGATCACGAGCGTCCCGTGCCTGACTGGTCCGTGGTCGACAGGGAACTGCGGCGCCCCGGCGTCACGCGGGCCTTGCTCTGGGAGGAATACCGCGCGGCCCATCCCCTCGGGTTTGGCTACGCCTGGTTCTGCGAGCACTATGAGGCCTGGAAGGGCCGGGTCCGCCCCACGATGCGCCAGACGCATGTGGCCGGCGAGAAGGTCTTCGTCGACTTCGCGGGCGACACGGCCGAGCTGATCGACGCGGAGACCGGCGAGGTCCAGGCGGTGAAGCTGTTTGTCGCCGCGATGGGAGCGTCAAACTACACCTACGCGGAAGCCGTGGCATCGGAGGGCCTCGAGGACTGGATCGGCGCACATGTCCGGATGTTTGCCTTCCTGGGCGGCGTGCCGAAGGTGGTGGTGCCTGACAACCTCAAGTCGGCAGTGTTCAAGGCGGATCGGTTCGACCCGGGACTGAACCGAACCTACGCCGAGATGGCCGGCCACTACGGCACCGCTGTCCTGCCGGCGCGTCCCTACCGGCCGCGCGACAAGGCGAAGGTCGAAGTCGCGGTGCAGGTCGCGCAGCGCTGGATCCTGGCGCGTCTGCGCAATCGGCGGTTCTTCTCGCTGGCCGAGCTGAACGCTGCGATCCGGCAGCTGGTCGATGAACTGAACATGCGCGTGATGCGTGGCTACGGCGCCAGCCGTGCCGATCTCTTCGCCACCCTCGACCGACCGAACCTGCAACCGCTGCCGCCGGAGCCCTACATGTTCGCCCGCTGGAAGCGCGCCCGCATCGCACCGGATTACCACGTCGAGGTCGACAGCTGCTGGTATTCCGTGCCGTTCGGGCTGATCCGCCAGGAGGTGGATGTCCGCATCTGCGGCGGAACCGTCGAGATCTTCCACAAGGGCCAACGGGTTGCCAGCCACGCCCGCAGTTCCGGACGGCGCAGCCATGTCACGGTGCCCGAGCACATGCCCTCGGCGCATCGCCGCTACGCCGAATGGACACCGGCACGCATGCTGGCGCAGGCGGCGAAGCTCGGCCCCTCGGTTGCCGCCTTCTGTGAGGTGGTGATGGCCGATCGCCCCCACCCCGAGCAGGGATTTCGCACCTGCCTCGGCGTCCTCGCCCTCGCCAGAAGCTTCGGTCCGGCGCGTCTCGACGCGGCCTGCCGGCGAGGCCTGTCCATCCGCGCGCGTTCGGTCGCCTCGATCCGGTCGATCCTGCAGAGCGGGCTCGACCGCGCCTTTCTTGAGGAGGAGGCCGGGCAGCTTCCCCTGCAGCACCCCAACATCCGCGGCCAAGGCTACTATCATTGAAAGGAGACTGACCTTGCTGACCCATCCCACTTCCGAGCGCCTCACCGCCCTCGGGTTGACCGGCATGGCGAAGGCGCTGGACGAGCAGCGCTACGCCCCGGCCACCTTCGACAGCCTCGGCTTCGAAGAGCGGCTCGGCCTTCTGGTCGATCGCGAGGCCACCGAGCGGGACGCCAAGCGGCTGGTTGCCCGGCTCAAGTTCGCCGCCTTGCGGCAGGCCGCCTGCGTTGAGGATCTCGATCTGCGCACCCCGCGCGGCATAGACCGCACCGTGATGGCCCACTTGGTCGACGGTGCCTGGATCGCCCGCCACGAGAACCTGCTCATCACCGGCCCCACCGGCCTCGGCAAGAGCTGGATCGCCTGCGCACTCGGCCAAAAGGCCTGCCGGGACGGGCGAGTGGTAGTCTACCACCGGGTCCCGCGCCTCTTCGAAGCGCTTGCCATCGCCCGGGGCGACGGACGGCACGCCCGGATGCTCAAGGCTCTGGCGCGGACTGATCTGCTCATTCTCGACGACTGGGGACTTGCCGTCCTGACATCATTCGAGAGGCGCGACCTGCTGGAGATCCTCGAGGACCGCCACGGCCGCGGCGCTACCATCGTCACCAGCCAGCTCCCGCTCGAGCACTGGCACGAGGCCATCGGCGACCCGACGCTGGCCGACGCCATTCTGGACCGGCTCGTTCACAATGCCCACCGCCTGACGCTGGCGGGTGAAAGCATGCGTAGGCGCGCAACGAGGCTGAAACCGCTTGACCCTACCGATCAAGCCTGACTCCATGTGCGGGTCGGCCAAGCTGCCCGAGCCGTGGAACGGCTGCCCACGATGCCGTGGAATCCGTGCCCACCATCGCGTGGAATCGATGCCCATCATCCGTAGAATGCGCACATGCACCGTCAGGATGTCGATCCGGGCGAAGCTCAGCCGCTTGTGGATATGCGCCAGATCCTCCTGGTCGCGGCTCAGCCGATCGAGCGCCTCCACGATCACGACGTCGAACTGGCGGGCCCGCGCCTGCTCCATCATGCGCGCGAGGCCGTCGCGGCCGAAGATGCTCGCTGAGGTCTTCGCGCGGTCGTCATAGGTCGCGACGACCGTCAGCCCGCTCCGCGCGGCGTGCTCGCGGCAGAGCGCCACCTGATCGTCAATCGATCGTCCGTCCTGGAGCTCCGTCGAGTAGCGGGCGTAGATTGCGGCGCGCCTGCCATGCATCCTGATTCTCTCTCCTGTCCCTCTGCATGATGCCGCGCGGCGTAGCTGCGGGCCAAGGTGCGCACGAAATCGAGCACCGGATCTTCGTGGCGAAACGGCGCGCTCATCGGCCCCCCCCTCGCCCGCCGCCGCAGGACTGCGGCCTTGTATAAACCGCTCATCCCGTCACCTCCGGCCAGTCGAGCTCGGCCGGCACCCAGGCGTCGATCTTCGCGCAGTCCTCGCGGCTGAGGCCCAGGGCCTCACGGGTGGCGGGGTCGGCGAAAAGCGCCTCAAGCCGCTTGGCCTTCTCCCCCTTCTTCAGATTCTAGAAACTCTGATCCGCTTCGGCCGCCGGCACGAGCTCGCTCCAGAGCCGGTCGAGATAGCCTGCGCTGCAGCGGCCGAGGAAGCCCTGTGCGGTCGGTGTCCAGATCCGCCGCACCTCGACTCCGAGCTGGCGCGCGAGCGCGGCGGAGAGGCCGGAGCTCTCGATGCAGAACGTTCGAGCGAGGGCCTCGGTCAGGATCTGGTTGCGGTGTTTCTTGCCTTGCGCCCGGAAGGCCTCGAACTCGGCCGGGGTGCCGTCCGGCCCGAGGCTCGTGTTCGGCTCGAGCCGCGCCGCGAGCCGCGGCGGGTAGCGCGTGCCCTCCCACTTCTCCGGCGCGATCGGCTGATCGGTCGGCGAGATCGCGAGCGGGCGCGCCCAGGGGCGCATGCCCCCTCCGAGCGACCAGGCCAAGAGGTCGAGCATGAGCTCGGACTGGTCCATCAGCCGCGCCTGCAGCGCCCCGAGCCGGATCCGGTGCAGATCCTCGATCAGCGACTGCGGCAGGTCGGGCGCCGCCTCGGACGCGCCGCGCGGGACCGCCCGCGGCTGCTGATAGGCGCGCTCTACCGAGAGCCCGTCCCGGCTGCTGCAATAGACGAAGATCCCGGCGGAGGCGCGCTGCGCGTCGGTGAAGCCGCCCTCGCGCCGGGCCTCGAGCTCCGCGAGCCGCGCGCGGCCTGCCGCGTCGAGATCACCCTCGGCATCGCGCTCCTCGAGCGCCTCGAGCTCCGCTTCCTCTCCCTCCGAGAGCTTCCCCGACCGGGCATGGAGCCGCACCAGCTTCTGCGTCGCGGTCCAGGGCACATATTCCTCCGGCACCCATGTCGCCCATTCCCAGCCCTCGGCGGCGCGGATCCGCTCGGCCTCCGCCGCGCCCTTCTCGGCGAAGAGCCGGTCGAGGAGCGCCTCGTCCTCCAGCAGCGTCCGGTCGGCGAAGAGATCGCGCTGAGAGGTTCCACCGGCCGCCAGATAGGCCTCGAGCCCCACGAAGAGCGCCCGCCGGTCGGTCGAGGGCACGGTGCCGGGCGTGAGCTCGCGCCGGACCTGCTCGGGCCGCACGTCGCGCCCCCGCACCGATTCCAGCACCTCAAAGCAGCGCTCCCCGCTCGGCGCCAGCGTCAGCGCCTTCGCCATCTCGAACGAGATCTCGTTCGCGCGCAGCGCCGCCAGCGCCTCAACCGGCAGGTCCGCGAGCTTCAGGCGCCGCTCGACATGGGCCTCGGAGCGCGCAAAGCTGCGCGCGATCCGCGACAGGCTCGCGCCGCGTTCGCGCATCGCGGCATAGGCGCGGACCTCGTCGGCCGGGTGCAGCGCCGAGCGCGCGCTGTTCTCGGTGCCCGCCCAGGCCACCGCCTCCTGCAGGTCGGCCGTCACCTTCACCGGCACCGGATCTATCGGAATGAGATCCTCATGCCGGCTCCAGCCCTCGGCCGCGAGGAGCTGCAGCGCGCGGAGCCGGGTGCCGCCGCCGACGATCTCGACGCCCTGAGGTGTCAGATGGCCGATCAGGTTCTGCAGGAGCCCCGCCACGGCGAGGCTCTCGGCCATGACCAATGCGCCCGACCTGACGCCAGTTGACGCGGTCGTGCGCTACAAGGCGCTGGCCGACATCGAGCGAGGCTTCCGGGTGCTGAAGTCCGATATCGAGATCGCCCCGGTCCACCACCGGCTGCCCGAGCGCATCCGCGCCCACGCGCTGATCTGCTTCCTGGCGCTCGTCCTCTACCGCGTCATGCGCATGCGGCTGAAGGCGAAGGGCCATGCGGCGAGCCCCCGCACCGCACTCGATCTGCTGGCGCGCATCCAGAAACACAGAACCCATATCGGCCCCAGAACTTTCGAAGGAGTCTCTCGTCCCGAGCCCCGGCAACTCGAACTCTTCTCTGCCCTCAGTCTTCCAAAGCCCGTCTGACGGACGCGTTGTGGCAAATCTGGCACAGCCAGATCAACAAAATCAATAACTTGCCGTTTTAGACGTCGAAGTTGGGATATCAACATGCTGCCGCCGTATGGTGGCAGAAAACTGGCTCCTGCGGCGACAAGGAGCCAGCAATGAAAAGCCATTTACCTCTACCATGCACATTCGGATTGGTCCGCTTTGCTCGACAACCCGATGCAGAGCGGATTGTCGAGATGGCCGTAAAGCTCGCGGATCACCACGGGGATACACCCACACTGACGGCGAACGACCTTATCCGGGATATTTCGGGTGAGAATCCATGGCTGTATGTCCTTGTCGCTGAAGCAGATGGTGAACTTGTTGGCTATGTCGCCCGTTGCCGACTGATCCGGCTCCAGTTCGGATTGCGTGGAATGGACATGCATCATCTGTTTACCGAGGCCCCGTTCCGGGGGCACGGAGCCGGACATAGCTTGGTGGAGGCCAGCAAGATTAAGGCCCGCGCCTTGTCGTGCAGCTACATGACGGTCGGCACCCATCCAGACAATCACAAGGCCCAAGCGTTCTACGAGGCATTGGGGTTCGAGCGCAAAGATACCCATCCCCCCGCCTTGCGATTCAACTATGAGGCTGATCGTCCGAAATGAGCCGAGGCTGTGTGAAAACCCCTACCTGTGGTAGACTTTCTGAGGTCGGAGGGGTTCAGGATGGCAGGTTTCATCGAGGGCGTCGAGCGCAGCCAGACGGTGCTGTTTCCGGATCGGCTTGAGGATTGGATCAGCGAGGATGCCCTTGTGCGCGTCGTCGATCTTTTCGTCGACGAACTGGATCTGGCGGAACTCGGCTTCGTCCGATCGGCTGCGGCACGCACGGGTCGGCCGGGGTATCACCCGGCCGTGCTGCTCAAGCTGTTCATCTACGGGTACCTGAACCGCATACTGATCCCGACGCCCGCGCGATGGCGACCAGCGCGCGGCACAGCGGCCTGGTCGGATACAACGCGCAGTGCGCGGTCGATGCCGAGACGCACCTGATTGTCACCCATGATGTCACCAACCACGGCTTCGACCGCGACCAGTTGAGCCCGATGGCGACGGCGGCCAGGGAGGCTCTTGGTCACGACGACCTGCACGCAATCGCTGACAAGGGCTATTTCAGCGGCACCGAGATCCTCGCCTGCCATGAGGCCGGCATCACCACGACCGTGCCGCGGCCCATGACCTCCGGCAACGAGGCCAAGGGCATGTTCGTGAAGACGGACTTTCTCTACGACCCGGAGCGCGACATCTACACCTGCCCGGCCGGCAACGGGTTGACCTACCGCGGCACCCGCGAGGAAGGCGGCCTGCAGGTCCGCCGATACTGGATCAACGACTGCCAGGCCTGTCCCATCCAGCGCCGCTGCACGAGCGGCACGGAGCGGCGGATCACCCGTTGGGAGCACGAGCACCTGATCGACGCGATGCGGGAACGCCGCGCCCGCGATCCCGACCCGATGACGATCCGGCGCCGCACGGTCGAGCATGTTTTCGGCACCCTCAAGGCCTGGATGGGCACGACCCATTTCCTGACACGGCGTCTGAAGAACGTATGGACGGAGATGGCGCTGAACGTCCTGGCTTACAACATGAAGCGGATGATCTCGTTGATCGGTGCCCGGCGCCTGATGGAGGCAATCCCCGGCTGATCGGCGGAAACGAGCGCCGCTATTTGCAACGAGGAGCCCCACGCGGCTCCTGCCGCCGCCGAACCATCCCCCAGATCCGCTTGCCGGAAATCCCACCCTACAGGGCGCAGGGCCGTTCCTAACGAACGTCAGGCCGGGAGTTTCCACACAGCCTCGGCTCTTCGCGTCAGTTTGCGGATCCCTGGGCGTGCCCGCAAAAGGGGCTATGCGGACGGGCTGCAATCAGACAAGAGATTGCACATCCCGGGACACTCCTGGCGGCCGAAGAGCGGATATCCCGCAGCATAGGGCGGAACCCCGTCCGAAGACATCAGTCTCACGTCGCGACGGCTGCGCCAGGCTTCCGTCCACGCGAAGCCTGCCGCTCCGCCGCTTCGCGCGCCATCGCAAGGAACGCCGCGAAGCCGGCGGAGGGGTTCCGCCGCCCGGGATAATAGAGGCTGAAGCCGGGGCGTGGCGGGGTCCAGTCTTCCAGCAGCCGGATCAGCCGACCGGCGGCGAGATCCTCGGCCACGTCCTGCTCGAGGAAGAAGCCGATCCCCGCCCCATCCAGTACGGCGGCGCGGGCGATGGCGGCCTCGTCCAGCGTCAGGCGGCCCCGGGGGTCGATCTGCAGCTGCTCGCCGCCCCGCTCGAATGGCCAGCGCAACAGCGCGCCGTTCGGCAGGCGGATGCGGATGCAGTCCTGCACCGGCAAGTCGACGGGCGTGAGGGGGGCGGGACGGGTCGCAAGCCAACCCGGCGCCACGACGACGGCGTGGCGCTGCGGCTTGCCCAGCGGCAGCGCGATCATGTCCCGCGGCACCAGATCGGCGGGGCGGATGCCCAGATCGAAGCCTTGGGCCACGATGTCGACCAGTCGCCCCTCGGTGACCAGATCGACCTGCATGTCGGGATAGCGGCGCAGGAACGCCAGCACCAGCGGCGCGATCTCGCGCCCGCCGAGGGCCGAGGCGTTGATGCGCAACAGCCCCGACGGCCTGTCACTCCGGGACCGTGCCATGTCCATCGCCGCGCGGATCTCGGCCAGCGCCGGGGCGATGCGCTCGACGAAGCCGCGCCCGGCATCGCTGAGCGCCACGCTGCGGGTGGTCCGGTTGAACAGCCGCACGCCGAGCGTCGCCTCCAGCCGGGCGATCGTGTGGGACAGGGCCGTGGTCGACATGCCCAGCTCCAGCGCCGCCGCGCGGAACGAGCCCCGGCGCGCGATGGCCAGCACCGCCTCCAGCCCCTGCAGGCCCGCCTCCTTCATTGTCCCGATCCTGTCATCGTTTCATGTCGATCTATCCCGATTATCCGGGCGCCGGTCGAGCCGTATCTTCGATGTCAGCTTGACAAGGAGCGCCGACATGAACCTCCCCACGCCGATCAGAACCTATTTCACCGCCCGGGCGCCGCAGGATGCCCAGGCCTTCGCAGCCGCCTTCGCGCCCGATGCCGTCGTCCATGACGAAGGGGGCCGGCATCACGGCCCCGAGGAGATCCGGGCCTGGTGGCAGGCGGCCGAGGAAAGGTATCGCCACAGCGCCGAACCGCTGGAGGCGACCGAGGCCGCAGGAAAGACCGTGGTCCGTGCGCGGGTCAGCGGCGACTTTCCCGGCAGTCCCGCCATCCTGACCTTCACCTTCGGCCTCGCGCGCGACCGGATCACCGATCTGGAGATCGGCTGATGACCGGCTTCCTGACGCTGGCGGGCCAGCGCGCCCTGATCACCGGCGGCACGCAAGGCGCCGGTGCGGCCACCGTGGCCCTTTTCCGCGAGCTGGGCGCGCAGGTGCTGGCGACGGCCCGCAATCCCCCCGAAACCAGGCCAGAGGACGCCGGCACCGATCTTCAAGGCGGCCGGCGGATGATCATGGACGCTCTCGGCGGCATCCCGATCGGTCGGCCCGCGCAACCCGCCGAGGTCGCCAGCCTGATCGCCTTCCTCGCCTCGGACCGCGCGGCAACCATCACCGGCACGGAACATGTGATCGACGGAGGCCCCCCCGTCAGGGTAGTTGTCACCGGTTCTGGATCTGGAAGTGTATCCTGAGGCGGGCGGGACAGGACGACGGGTTTGGCTTACTCACCGGAACGAAAGGCGGCGGTTCTTACGAAGATGCTGCCGCCGAACAACATGCCCCTGGGCCAGTTGGCCAAGGAGGAAGGGATCAGTGTCGCGACGCTCGCTAAGTGGCGGGCGGAGGCTCGGGCGAAGGGCCAGCTCCTGCCGGATGCGAACGCCGGGCCTGAGGGCTGGACCTCCCAGGACAAGCTGGCGGCGGTGATCGAGACCGCTTCGATGAACGAGGCGGAGCTGGCTGAGTACTGCCGCCGCCGTGGCATCTACCCCGAGCACTCGCTGTCTGGCGCGAAGCCTGCGCGCGCGCCAACGACTGGGAGCGGGCAGCCGCGAGCCGGATCGCCCGCGAGACGCGCGACGACAAGAAACGGATCCAGCAGCTGGAGCGTGAGTTGGCGCGCAAGGAGAAGGCGCTGGCCGAGGCGGCCGCGCTGATGATCCTGCGAAAAAAGGTCGAGGCGATCTGGGACCGCAGGGAGGGCGAGGACGAATGACCTCAGCCCCGGATCGCCAGGAGATTGCCGCCCTCGTCGCTGCCGCCACGGAGGCCGGGGCCCGGCCCTCGGCCGCCTGCGCCGCAGCGGGCCTCAGCCCGCGCACCCTGCGCCGCTGGCAGGGCCCCGACGGCGGGATCCGCGAGGATCGCCGCCCCTCTGCCGACCGCCCGGCGCCGGCCAACAAGCTCACCGAGGAGGAGGGCGACCGGATCGTGGCGACCTGCGCCACGCCGGAATTCGCGAGCCTTCCGCCGAGCCAGATCGTGCCCCGGCTGGCCGACCGAAACATCTGGATCGCCTCGGAATCCAGCTTCTACAGGGTGTTGCGCGAGCGCGGGCAGAACCATCGCCGTGGCCGCGCCCGCCCCGCTGCGCGCCGGAAACCACCGACGAGCTTCGAGGCGAAGGGGCCGTGCCAGGTGTGGAGTTGGGATATAACGTGGCTTCCAGGGTCGATCGCGGGGACCTTCTTCTACCTCTACCTCATCGTCGACATCTTCAGCCGGAAGATTGTCGGCTGGGAGGTCCACGACCGCGAGACCTCGGAGTTCGCGGCCGAGGTGCTCAGGCGCGCCGTCTGGTCGGAGCGGTGCCTGACCAGCCCGCTCGTACTCCATGCGGACAATGGCAGCCCGATGAAGGGCGCGACGATGAAGGTGACGATGGAGCGGCTGGGCGTCATCGCCTCCTTCAGCCGGCCCCGCGTCAGCAACGACAATGCCTTCTCCGAGGCGCTGTTCCGCACCTGCAAGTACACGCCCCGCTGGCCGACCCGGGGCTTCGCCACGATCGAGGAGGCGCGGACCTGGGTCCAGAGCTTCGTGCGTTGGTACAATCTCGAGCACCGTCACAGCGCGATCCGCTTCGTCACCCCCGACCAGCGCCACCGCGGCGAGGACAAGGCGCTGCTGGCCGAGCGCCACCGCGTCTACCAGCTGGCCCGCGCCGCACACCCCGAACGCTGGTCAGGCCAGATCCGCAACTGGCAGCCCATCGGCCCGGTCTGGCTGAACCCGGAACGGCCCGATGCCGGGCGCGGAGGCCATGGGTTCGCCGCCGCGCTCCCCCATCAAGCTGGCGGCGGCGGACCCATGGCCGGGTCGGCCGTACAGGCAGCCTGAAAACGAGAGACCGGGACAACTAGCTTGACGAACACCGGAGGGACGGTTCCGACAGCGTGACGCCCCGCGAGGGGCCGCTGCGCGGGTGGACGGGTCTCGCGCCTGCGCCACCAGAAGGGGCAGCCGTTCAAGGCCCCATCAGCCCCGGGACCCCAGCCGATCGGACGGCGCGCAGGAACGCAAGCACGCCTCCCGCGTTGGATTTGGCGCTGCCGACGGGATCGGGCTGCGGGACCCTCGGGCACGAGGCCGGCCCGTGGCACACGATCACGGCCGCGATCCCGGAACCGAGAAGATCCCAGAGCCGAGAAGGAGACCCCATGCGCATCCAGATCAACACCGACGACAACATCGACGGCGTCGACAGCCTGACGTCGCGGTTCGAGGCGGAGATCGCGGAGGGCCTGTCGCGGTTCTCCGACCAGATCACGGCCGTCGAGGTGCATCTCAGCGACGAGAACGCCGGCAAGGGCGGCAGCGACGACAAGCGCTGCCTGCTGGAAGCGCGCCCCACAGGGGCGGCGCCGGTCGCGGTTCGCCACCAGGCGGCCACCTCGGACGAGGCGCTGAAGGGCGCGGTGCAGAAGATGCAGCGCAAGCTGCAGAGCGAACTGGGCCGCAGGAACAACGCCAAGGGCAGTCCCTCGATCCGCGACATGGACCCGCTCTGACCTCTGACCCGCCCTTCCCGCGAACAGGAAATGGACCCGAAGATGATTTCGAACGACGACCTGCTTGATCTGGTCAATGCCTCGCCCGACCTCGCCGTCTCGCTTTACCTGCCGACGCAGCGGCTTGGGCGCGAGACCCGGCAGAATCCGATCATGCTGAAGAACCTGCGCACGCAGGCCCGCGAGCAGCTGGACGCGCTGGACCGGCCGGCGGCAGAGACCGAGGCGCTGTTGGCGCCGCTCGAGGTGCTGATCGAGGATCACGACTTCTGGCAGAACCAGGAGGACGGGCTCGCGATCTTTCTCGACGGCGACGGGATGCGCATCCACAAGCTGCCTGCCCCGGTGGCCGAGACGGCCGTGGCGGGGGCAGGCTTCCACATCACCCCGCTGCTGCCCCTGATGGACCGGAACGCCCCCTGCCTCGTGATGGCGATGACCGCCGACACGGTGCAGGTCTGGCGGGCGACCCGCTTCGGGATCGAGCCGCTGGAGGTTCCGGATCTGCCCGCCAGCGTCGAGGATCTGGACGGCGAGGCGGATTACGAGGCCCCGGTGAACTCACATGGCGCCGGCCGCCCCCGGACCGGCGGCCATGGCATGCCCAAGACCCAGGTCTTCGGCGACAGCCCCGAGGAATGGCGGAAGGGGCGCCTCGTCGAATATGTGCGCCGGTCCGCCAGCGGCCTTGCCGCGCATGTGGCGGGGGAACCGGCCGACCTGGTGATCGTCGCCGATGCCGAGATCGGCGGGCAGCTTCGCAACGCCGAGGCGCTGGCGGACCTGATCGCGGGCCATGTCGAGACGAACCCCGCGGCGCTGAGCGAGGCCGATCTTCATGCCGCCGCCCGGTCGGTGATGGAGCCGATCGAGCTCAGGGCAAGGGAGGATTCGCTCGAGCGGCTGCAGGCGCATCTCGGCCGGGGCGACGGTCTTGCCTGCACCGACCCCGCGGAACTGGTGGCCGCGGCCCATGCCGGGCGGATCGACCAGCTGTTCCTGGCCGACGGGGCAAGCCTGCACGGCACCTTTGATGCCGAGACCGGCCTTCTGTCGGAGGGCCCGCAGGATCTGGCGGACCAGGCGGCGCAGATGACCCTTCGGACCGGTGGTGGAACCTGGATCGTCGAGCCGGATCATCTTCCGGAGGGCGTCGGGATGGCCGCGATCCTGCGCTACTGACCACGGACGGCCCGCGGCGGCCGCGCGGGACCTCCGGCGCGCGTGGCGCGTCGGAGGCGCGCCGGATGGGCAGCCCGCCGTGCCCTTGACGCTGCCCACTGTCACATCGGTGATGCAGAAGCGGGTGTATGGCCAGCGCGACATCTACTGGACAAGGAGATGTCCACGACCCTGCGCAGCCAGCTTCTTGCAGCCAGCGCCCGGATCGCCGCCCCCCTGCTTGCCCATGCCGGCGAGATCGCCTTCAACCCCGTGCCCTTCGCCGCCGACGATGCGGCCCGGCGCGCGGTGATCACCTCGGATCGCGCCACCATCGACGGCCGCGAGGTGATCGGGTTCACCACGCTGGCCCGCTCGGGCGATCGGATCGGAGAGGCGGTCATTGCGGCGCTGACCGATCGCCGCGGTCAGGAAGCAGCCCGTGCAGCGGCAGCGTCGGCTCGCTCTTGACCAGCGACCGCACCGCCGGAACGCGCGCCGACAGCCAGGTGATCGCATATTGCAGATAGACCAGCAGCGCGAGCGCCACCACCCCCTCGACCCGCGGCACCGAGGGGCTGAGCAGCACCGTCGCCAGCGTCGAGCCAAGCGCCACCATCACCACAAGGTCGAAGGCGTTCATCTTGCTCAGCGTGCGCTTGCCCGAGGCGCGCAGCATGACGACGAGCAGCCCGTGGGCGGCAAGCCCCACCCCCAGCACCCGCGCACGCCCGCCCAGTCGTCGAAGAGGATCGGCTCGGTCATCGTGGCCTTCCCGTGGTTGGTGATGCGCAATGCCCGCCCTCAACGTGCCGGGGCGGGGGAATGATCCGCCGGGCGGCGGCATCCTGCAGGCCGCGGCGCATTCGTTGGAACATAACCGGCGCAGGTTCATTGGTGCAGTGCAGCATCTCTTGATGCAGTGCAGCATCCGCGTCGCGACGAGCCGCGTGGATTTGAATGGGACCGCTGCGACCCCAACCCCAACACATGCTTGTCGTGCCCGGCCGCCCCGCGGAATACCCGCAGGTCGCCACGCCCGCAGAGAGGACTGACCATGACCACCATCCGCCAACTGATCGAGTCGAGCCCCAAGCGCGCCAACGAACTGTTCGCCCGCCTCGTCGACACGTCCGAGACCGCGATCAAGACGCGCGACCGGCTGTTTTCGCAGCTGAAGGACGAGCTGGAGCTTCAGGCCAGGCTCGAGGAGCAGCATCTGCTTCCGGTGCTGAAGAAGCACAAGGACACGAAGGGGCTTGTCGCCGACGCGCTGAACGACAACCGCCAGACCCGCGAGCTTCTGGCCGAGCTGGAGCGCACGCCCAAGGAAAGCGAGGCCTTCGGCACCAAGGTGGCCGAGCTGCGCAAGGCCTTCCAGCAGCATGTCCGCGATGACAAGAAGGACTTCCTGCCCGTCGTGGTGAAGGCGCTCTCGGACGAGGAAGCCAGCGCCGTCGTCGGGAAGATCGAGGACGGGAAGGCGAAGCTCGAGGCCGAGCAGCGCGCCGAGGCCGACGAGCGCCGCGCCGACACCCGCCGTCAGGCCGACGAGGCCGAGCGCGAGAAGGCCGGCCAGGCCAAGGCCGAGCAGGACGAGGCCGCCCGGGCGAAGGCCGAGACCGAGCGCAGCCGCAAGGAAGCGGCCGCAGCCGAGGCCACGCCGCCGGCCGCCGCCCGCAAGGCCGATGACGGGAAAGGAAACCGCAAGGAAGCCCCGCGCCAGTCCGAGAGCCGGGACAAGGCCGAGGCGGAACGCCCCGCGGCAGAGCTGGTCGATGCCGGCGAAAAGGTTGCCCGCATGGTGATGACCGCCGGCGCCGAGGGCACGCGAGATCTGGGCAAGGCGCTCCGCGTGGCCAGCGGGGCCGACCAGCCGCAGGAGGCCGCGGCCAAGGCCGAGTCCCTTGTGCCCGGCCCCTCGATGATGGACCTGCTGGGCGAACAGGCGCGGCACGCGATGCAGGTGACGGTGGCGGTCAGCACGGCCCGCTCGATGAACGACATCGCCCGCGCGCAGGGCGACTTCCTGACCGGCAGCTTCCAGCGGATGACCCAGCTCAACGCGCGCTATCTCTCGCTCTTGCGCGACGGGATGGGGTTCGGGGCGTTCCTGAACCCGCGTCACTGAAGGCGCGCCCGGCCTCTGGCCGGGCCCCCACCCTCCCCGGCCTCCCCTGGAAGGAGCTCCCACGCCCGACCCTGTCCGAGACAGCCATGCGGCGTCCGACCGCCGGGTCATCCCGATTGTCGAGGAGCGGGCCGTCGTTGTCACGCGCAGGGCACCGGCCGAGAGCCTGCGCCTCCGCACGATCGTGCACGAGGAGAGGCCGTGTTCTACGTCGCGATGACCGGGGCGCGCTCGAGCCTCACCGTGCTGGCGCAGGGGCGTCATCCGTTCCTGCGATCCGTGGGCGGTGCGGTGCTGCAGCGCGAGGTATCTCCGGACCCTACCTCGCTCCCGAACGCCGGGCACCGGATCATTGCCCCCGATCCCAGGCTCGTCGATCTCTCGTTCGCCGGTCGCCTGAAGGACGGAGCCCCATCGCTCGCGGCAATCGCCGAGGCGGCGGTGGGCGATCCCGTCACCCTGTCGCGCCACGGGCGACCGCTGGCTGATCCTGGATGGCCGGGAACGTGTTCTAGGTCGCACGGCGAAGGCGTTCGTGCCGCCCGAAGACGCGGAGGTCATCGGTGGAGAAATCGCGGTCGTGCTCCAATGGCGGAAGCCAAGGGCCGCCGTGATGGCAAAGACATGATCCGTAAAGCCCCCCTGTATCGGCAAAGCTCTCGCGGACCCGCAGGCCCTGCTCGTTCATCAGCAGGCCGTCGAGGATGTAAGGCGCCTCGTTCACTGTCGCCGGAATGGTCTGGGTCGCGAAGGGGCCGAACTGGTCCGAGACATGGGTGTAGGCCTTCACGCCCGGCTCGCTGCCGATCTGGCGTTCACGAGGTTCATCGCTTCGCCCTTCCGGGCGGCCTGAAAGAACTGGCCGCCGCTCGATGCGGTGAGACCGGCACCCCAGAATCGCGCCATCGGCAGCGCGGCCTGCGCCTCGATCACCGTGGCGAGCGCCCGGTTCATCGCGGCACTCTCGACATGCCAGCGCGACAGGCGCGAGAGCTGGAAGTAGTCATGGCTGTCGGTCGCCTCGGCCATCTTGCTCAGGCCGAGGTTCAGGCCCTCGGCGAGCAGCACGTTGAGCCGCCCGATCCGGTCAGCGCAGGCCGACCCGGTGCGCAGGTGGGTGAAGGCATCGGTGAAGCCGGTTTCCCTCTCCACCTCGAGCAGGAGGTCGGTGATCCGCACCTCGGGCAGACGCCGGTAGAGGTCGAGCACCAGTGCGTCCGCCTCGGGCGGAACGGCCGCGGTCAGACGCTCGATCTTCAGCGTGCCGTTCTCGATGGAACCGCCGGGGATTGCCCGGCCTTCGCGGCCGACGCGAGGCGCTTCAGCGCCAGGGCCATCCGCTCCTTCCGGTCCGCGAACCAGTCCGCCGGATCGAACGGCACCGCGAGGCCGGCCGTGGCCTGCGCCGCCGCGATCGGCACGAGCGGCGAAGGAAGGTGGTGGGGCGCTGACCGGCGGGAGCATCCTGAGCGATCATCTTCGCGGCCGCGAGCAAGGGCTCGGCCACCTGTGCCGCCCGGATGTCGAGCGCGCGGATCATGCACGGCGGGTAGCGCCGGAAGCGCGGATAGCCTTGAGCGGCATGGGCCAGCGGGTCCGCCGCCATCGTGTCGTTGAGCGAACTGGCGGACGCGAGCAGACCCTGCAGCTTCTGCCAGCCGCAGGAGGATGCGACAGCCCCATCGAGCAGGGCGCCATCGCCGTGCGCTTTCCAGCGGGGCGGCACCCAGATCCGAGAAGGACCGCAGCGTCTCCTGCAATGCCGCCTGGGCATCGGCAATGCGCACATCGCAGCGTGCCGTCGCGTCGCGCCACGTCCGCCCGACGATCCGGTCCTGCGTCTCGACGATCGCGTCGGCAAGGCCGGCCTGTCACTCCACCGCGCAAATGGCCAGGATCGCCAGCCGCCGATCGCCCGAAACATCGCGCAGATCGTCGGTGAAATAGCGCTCCCCGAGCCTGCGCAGCCGGGCGATCCGGTGCGGCGGCACCTGGTAATCCTCCCCATGGGTAAGGGGATGCGACCGTAGAATTTTCTCGGCAAGATGGACGAGGAGCTTCCGATGAAGAAGAGCCGTTTGACCGAGGCCCAGATCATGAGCGTGCTACGTCAGGCTGAGGGCGGGATACCCGTGCCCGAGCTATGCCGCGAGCATGGGATCAGCAGCGCGACGTTCTACAAGTGGCGGGCCAGGTATGGCGGCATGGACGCGTCCATGATGAGCCAGATGAAGGCCTTGGAGGACGAGAACCGGCGCCTGAAGCGCATGTTCGCGGACCTGAGCATGCAGGCCGATCTGCTGCGAGAGGCGCTTGGAAAAAGTGACGCGGCCAGCTCAGCGCCGAGAGTTGGCCGAGAAGGCGGTGGCGACGAAGGGGGTCAGCATCGCGCTCGCCTGCCGGGCGTTCGGGGTCAGCGAGACCTGTTTCCGTTACTGCCCGAAGCGCGACGACGAGAACGAGATGATCGCCGATCTGCTGGTCGGGCTGAGGAATGTCCACAAGACCTGGGGCTTCGGGCTGTGTTTCCTGCACCTGCGCAACGTGAAGGGGCATGTCTGGACCCACAAGCGGGTCCACCGGATCTACTGCGCGCTGGAGCTGAACCTGCGCATCAAGCCTCGACGCAGGCTCAAGCGCGAGAGGCCTGAGGAACTGGCGGTTCCTGAAGCCCCGAACCTGGTCTGGTCCATGGACTTCATGGCCGATCGCCTGGCCGACGCGCCAGTTCCGGCTTCTGAACGTGCTGGACGATTTCAACCGTGAGGGCCTGGGGATCGAGGCCGACTTCTCGCTGCCCGCCGAGCGGGTTGTCCGGTCGCTGAACCAGATCATCGAGTGGCGCGGCAAGCCCTTGGCGATCAGGGTCGACAATGGCCCCGAACATGTCAGTTCCACACTGATGACCTGGGCCGAGAGGCAGGGTATCGCGCTGACCTACATCCAGCCCGGCAAGCCGCAGCAGAACGCCTATGTCGAGCGCTACAACCGGACCGTCCGGCACGAATGGCTCGACCTCTACATCTTCGAAACCATCGAGGAGGTGCAGCGGACCGCCACCGAATGGCTATGGACCTATAACAACGAACGCCCCAACATGGGCATCGGCGGGGTCACACCCGCCATGAAGCTGAAAATGGCCGCATAATTCTAAGGTCGCGCCCCGTTAAAGTGGGGAGGATTACCCAGCCCCGCCGGGCGTAGCAGGCTCGTCACCCTCCCGGCGGTCTGCTGCAGCGGCAACTTGAACAACACCTTAATCGACAAGCAGAACGGGATCGCCGCATCTGAGAAGACCGGCGGGCGCCCCGGACGGCCCTCATGCGGCGCGTGCCAAGCCATCTCCTTGTCCAGCCAGATCAGCAACGACCCGCGCTTGCGGAGCGCAGCGGTGTAGGTGGACCAGTTCGTCGTGCGGTAACGCGCGGGCTTGGGCTTGCTCATCCCATCCGTCTGACCGCATGAATTCGTGATGTGCATCCTTCACGCTCAGTGTTCTGCAACAACGCCGCGCCGAGGTCGACCCTCCCGATCTGCGCCGGAGTCGCGCGAAGCCGGGCCCCACGTTTGCACCGGCATGCCTCAGGGGCCGTTCCCCAACCCTCGATACACCTTGGGATAGATATCCGGCCTTAGAGAGAGGCGAGCCCGCATCGGACAGGGTCAGGCGGTAACCAACCGCGGATGAGAGTATGACAATCATCGATTCCGGCCGCCGTCTTCAGCGCCTGCACAGGCGCCATCATTGACCCAACCCGCGGCGGCGGGATAATCTTGTCGTGCCGGGGAAATCACATCCGCTCATGAGGGGTGTCATTCGGCCCCGTCCGGCATCAGACCCCAACTGGCCCAGGGGCATGTTGTTCGGCGGCAGCATCTTCGTGAGAACCGGCGCCTTTCGTTCCGGTGGATAAGCCAAACCCCTCGTCCTGTCCCGCCCGCCTCAGGATACACTTCCAGATCCAGAACCGGTGACAACTACCCTGACCGAGGGGGGCCTTTACCCGTAAGCTGACGCCGAGGCCGGTTCGGCCAGATGCGCCCGCGGCGCGTTCGTCAGCATCGTCCGCTGGCGCACCAGAAGCTCCGGCGCCTGGTGGAACCGTAGATCAAGCGCTTTCTCGGCGGATCAGACCGCCAGCATGGCGACGATCCGGCCGATATCCGCCTTTGTCAGATCGGTAAAGCAGGGTAAGCCGATGACGCTGCCGGCCACATCGGCGCAGACCGACAGCGGATCGCGTGAGAGCTGAGCATAGGCCGGGTGCTCGGACAGCCCTGCGCCATACCAGTTTCGGATGTCGACCCCCGCCGTGATCAGTCTTGCACCGATCATCGCGGCCTGTGGGGGGCTCGATGCCTCGATCAGCGCATAACAGCCCGAGGTCTCGGGGGCAGTCCAAAGCCTTGCTCCTATCGCGTTCCCGGCCGTGGCATAGGCCGCCGCAACCCTGCTCCACTGCGCGCTCTTTTCATCGAACCCATCAAGTTCGGCCAGGGCGACCGCAGCGGTGTATTCGCTCATCTTGCCGTTCAGCCCGACAGTCTGCGCATCACGCGACCCGAGGAAGCCGTTGTTGAATACCTTGTAGGTTTCTTCCAGCAGCGTGGTGTCCCGCGACAGCACCAGCCCACCCTCACCGCAGCCGAAGCTCTTGGTGGCGTGCAGGCTGACCGCGAGGGGGATCGTCTTCGGCAGGGAAATCCCGGGCTCCATCAAGCGGTCGAGACAGGCGGCCGCATCGATCACCACCGGGATCCCGGTCTCGTCGTGGAAGTCCTGCCACCCCTGCAGGTCGATCATCCTGCCATAGGGAGCCACCGGCAGCACAAGCCCGACCTCTGAAAGCCTCGGATGCTGGCGCAGCGCCGCAGGCTCGATCGCCCAGGTCCTGCGGTCGATGTCGACGAGATGGCAGTCATAACCGCAAGACAATGCCGCACCCGCCGTCGCGACGAACGTATAGGCCGGAAGCAGGCACAGACGGCCGCGATGCCCCGAGAGGTTGCGCGCCGCGCGGATCGCGCCGACCAGTGCCATCGTGCCGGTGCTGCAGGCTATGACCTCGCGCTTGCGAAAGCCCAGACGTTCCGCCAGCCGGGTTTCGAACCTGTCCACAAGCGGGCCATGGTTGGTGTAGATTCGCGCCTCGTCGATCTGGCGCAGATATGGAACAAGAAGGTCGGTGCGCGGCAGCGCGGGCCAGGCGACCGGGATGCGTTCCGTGACATCGGATGAGGGCGCGCCGACAGGACGTGGATTCAGCATATGAGGAGTTCCAGATTGGACATCATTCTGTTCGGTGTCGGCCAGATCGCCGAAGTAATGGCACATTACGTTCAGCAAGATCCGGCCCTCAATCTGGTGGGATTCACTGTCGATCGTCAGTATCTGCCGCCATCGGGCGCGTTCAAGGGCCTGCCCGTGGCGGCCTGGGAAGATGTCTCCAGCACCTTCCCTCCCCACCTCATACGCCTTCTCGGGCCCGTCAGCTATCGGGGCAACAACACCTTCCGTCGCGACCGTCATCTTGAGGCCAGGGAGAAGGGCTACCGGTTTGCCAGCTATGTCCACCCCTCATCCCATGTCGGCGGGGCCGAGATAGGTGAAAATTCCGTGATCCTGGAGGATTGCACGGTGCAGCCCTACGCGCGTCTCGGTGCGGGAACCATCCTGTGGAGCAAGGTCCACATCGGTCACCATGCGCAGATCGGCGACTTCTGCTTCTTCGCCTCCTTCTGCGGCATCGCCGGCAATGCGCGCGTCGGCGATTGCACCTTCTTTGGCGGCCAGACGGGGCTTGCCGACAATCGCAGCGTGGGATCGGGCTGCATCGTCGGTGCGGGAACGGTCCTGACCGAGGATGTGCCCGACGGGGCGCTTGCGGTGGCGCGCGGGGTGCGGATCGTGCAGAACGGTGCGCGGCGTTTTGCGCGGACCCTTCTGGGCTGATCGGGCGACGCGGGGCTGCTGGAGACGTCCATGAAGACCGTTGCGGTGATGCAGCCCTATTTCTTCCCCTACGCCGGCTATTACCGCCTGCTTGCAGCGGCGGATACCTTTGTCATCCTCGACTGCGTGCAGTTCCCGCGTCGGGGTCGGGTGCATCGCTGCGCCCTGCCGGGGACGGGCCGATGGATCACTCTGCCGGTAGAACCCGCGCCGCGTGACAGCCTGATCCGCGAGATGCGCCTGGCCCCCGATGCGGCCGAACGGTTGCGCGCACAGTGCCGCAAACTGCCCTCGCCGATGCACGGCGATACGCCGCTTCGCAGGCAGGTTGCAGATCTTCTGGCGTCCCCCGAGGGGCCGTTGGTGCCCTATCTCGAACGATCCCTGCGGGTCGTGGCCGAGGCCTTCGGCTTTGGCTGCCAGATCTGCCGCAGCAGCGATCTGGACCTTCCGGCAAGTCTGGGTGCCGAGCAGCGGATCATCGAGATCGTCCGCAGGCATGGCGGAACGCGATACATCAATTCTCCGGGGGGCACCGGTTTGTATAACTTTGATACTTTTAGGCGCGCTGGCATTGAACTGAAGTTCCTGACTCCTTACCAAGGTGGTAACACACACTTCCTGTCGGCGATCTTTGAGAAGAACGTGGCGGATCTGTGCGGGGATATCGCGGGGGGATGCACCTTCCAGCCAGTACCGGCAGAGGAACTGCCTGAAGGGAGAAGCTTCCGTGGAGACACGCGAAAACCGTGACACCGCCATGGCGCGTGCGCCGGATTTCGTGGATCCCGTGACCCATGCGCCCCTTCGGCGGGGTGCCGACGGAGTAATGCTGGTCGAACCCCTGAGCGGTGCCGTTTATCGAATCGAGAATAACATCGCGGACCTTGTCCACCCTCGGCCGCAGGATGATGACCCGCGCGCGCCGCGGTTCGACCGTCCCCTGCCTGCCGTTGTCGAGGCCTTTCTGACATGGACCTTTGGCGCCTTTGGCGGTGACGAGGCCGAGCTGCGCGGCCGGATCATCGACAAGCTCGATCTCGCCCCGGATGCGATCGTTCTGGACAACGCCTGTGGCACCGGGGCGAGCACGCGCCACCTGCAGGCGCGCCTGCCGCACGGTATCCTCTGCAACACCGATCTCTCGATGGAGCTGCTTGCTCATGGCGCGAGCCAGACGGCGGCAGAGGCGGAAGGCGTGACCTGCCGGACCATCTGGTGCGGGGCGAATGCGCTGCATCTTCCCTTCGCGGACAACAGCTTTGACGCCGTGCTGAGCATCGGCGGGTTCAACCAGTTCGGCGATGCCGCGAAGGCGGTCGCCGAAATGACGCGCGTGACGCGGACCGGGGGGCGGATCGTCATCGCGGATGAGGGCTATGCGCCCTGGCTGCGGCAGACGTTGTTGGGGCGGATGGTGATCAACGACAACCCGCTGATGGCCTTCGAGCCACCGGTTGCCGCCCTGCCCGAGGTCGCGCAGGATGTGCGGCTGGAATGGATGCTGGGCAACGCCTTCTATTGCCTCGATTTCCGGGTCGGGGATGCGCCGCCGCAGATCGACATCGACCGACCCCATGAAGGGCTGCGCGGCGGCACAATCCGCAGCCGATACGAGGCCGCCCGGCAGCGCCGCGGCGAGGCCATGAACGGGGAAGACACTGGCCGCGGCAAGGTGTTCTGCATCGGGTTTCCCAAGACCGGGACCACCTCGCTTGAAGTCGCGTTGCAGCGGCTGGGCTACAACGTCTGCCGCGGCTCGTCGCGCAACAATCACAGCAACTTTCTCATGGCGCTGCAGGTTCATGGCGATACCGACGAGATCGCTCGCGTCATTCGCCATTTCGACGCGTTCACCGACCTGCCGTTCGGGGGGACCGATCTCTATCTCTGGCTGTCGCGCCGCTATCCCGAGGCGCGGTTCCTGCACACCTTCCGCGCGCCGGAGCCTTGGTATCGATCGATTCTGAACCAGCTGGAAAAGGCCGGTGGCGTGCATGGCGCCTCGCTCGAGGCGCTTCATGCGTCGGGCGGATATGGTGCGTCGATGACTGTCCAGAGGGTCTGGGGCATCACCGACCCGGTGGCGCGGAAAGACGCCATGCTGCGCTACTACCAGGACCTGAATGCAGCCATCCTTGCCCATTTCGATGGCTGCGAGAACTTCCTGTCCATCGATCTGACGCAGGAGCCTGACTGGAGATTGCTGTGCGGCTTTCTGGGACTGCCCGTGCCGGACCAGCCGTTCCCGCACGAGAACCCCGGCCAGGGCAAGGCACCAGGACGCGCTTCGGATGCCGCCTGACGCCATGACCGCGACCGACGCTGCAGGAAGCAAGGTGTCCGACGCCTGCGGGGCGCCAGCTGCATGGTTCATCGTCACCAGCCATGGCTGGAGCGCGAGCCACTGGCTGGCCCATAACCTCAGCCGCCATCCCCGTGTCGCTTGCGTCCATTCCAGCGCGGCCCTGCCCGGCGACCGGGATGAACCCTACGATGTCTCGGAGCTGCTCGCACGCAAGGATTTCGCCACCATCTTCGCCATGCTCGCGCAGTTCCGCGCGGGCTATGGCGCTCGCGGGGTCATGCGCCCGGCCGATCTCTACCGCCCGATGGAAGCGCAGGGGGATGCGCGGCTGATCGGGTCGGTACATACCTTTCGGCTGCGCGATCTGCCGGGCATGGTGTCGGATCTGTCCCCACCGGACCGGAACCTGCGGATCGTGAACCTGATCAGGCATCCGGTGAACCTCGTCAATTCGGGAGCGGGACAGTTCGAGCTGACCTTCCGCCTCGACCTGAACGAACTGCAATGGATCACGCGGCGCATTGTCGAAACCGGGCTTGAGACATTTGAACGGATCGCGGCGCGGCACCAGCTGTTCCCCGGCGATCCCGAAGTGCTCAGCTTTTTCGGCGCCTGTGTCACGCTCAAGGGGCTTGCCGCCGATTTCGCGGCCCGCGACGCGCTTCTGGGGCACGGGCTGGCGGGCTATGCCGGATCGCTCCGGCAAGAGGATGTCACACGCGAGCCCGCGGTGTTCCGTGATCTGGTGCATCGGCTCGGCGACGGGGCGGTGGGCTGTCCTTCGGCCTATCTGGATCTGGTCTTTGCCGATAGCAGACGCAATGTTCACAACGCGCGCCGCCGGCCGACCGACCCTTCCGCCTTGTTTGCCGACTGGGCTCCGTGGCAGCAGGAGGCCTTTGCCTTCTGCCTCGACACTTTCGGGCTGAGAGCCCCGTATGAGGCCGAGGGCTATGACCTGTCGATGGTGCCGCCGGGGCAGACCTTCGCATGACAATCGTTGCCAATATCCAGGTCGGCAACGAGGTTGAACTGATCGACCAGCACATCGCCTACCACCTCGCGCTGGGAATCGATGGCTTCGTGATTGCGGATATGGCTTCGGTCGATGGCACAACCGAACGGCTGAACCGCTACCGTGGCGACAAGCGCTTCGTCATCCGCACCTACGACATGGACTCCCTGATCGACGAGAACGGCCCGAGAACCGCCGAGATCGGTCGATGGATGCTTGAGGCAACCCGCGATCACTTTGCGCCGGATTGGGTCGTCAGGATGGACGCGGACGAGTTCCTCTATTCGGCCAGCACCCTCGACAGCTTTCTGTCAACCCTGGATGCCCAAGCCACGCTGCAGATCGAGCGGCGGAATGCGGTCTTCGAGGCGGACCAGACGATCCCACCGCTGCCCTGCACACCGGCGGCGCTGTCAGCGGTTTCGGTCGTGGCACAGCCGGTAAAGACCTCGGGTCCGAAATACGGGATGGATGACAGCTTGCCGTTGATTCTGACCGAAGTCGGACCCAAGGTGCTTGCCCGCCCCGGGCAGATCTCGGCCTATACCACGGGCGGCCACGCCGTGCTGGATGGCATGGGCGCCCGGCAGGTCGGGCCGGTGGCCGATGGGCTGCTGCTGGTCCATTTCTGGTTCACGACGTCCGAGCGCTTTCTCCGCAAGGCGCGGTTTACAGCCTATGCGGAAGAGCTGCTCAGCCGCCGCCCCCAGGCCGTGAGGGGCTGGCAATGGTCCCGATGGGCCGGGATCGCGCAGGGGGACGCCGCCACAAGTGAGGCTGCGATCCTGCAAGAATACCACCGCCAGTTTCCCGATGCTGCGACGCTTGACGCCTTGCGCTGCGCGGGGACCGTGCGGCGCGTTGCCGATTATTGGACAAGGTGATGGGGCAGGTGGTGTCATCCCTTTGGCGGCGTAAGGGACGCATTCTCGGCCCGGCAGATCTCGAGAACATGCGGCTGGTGCAAACTCCCACGGCCTGGCAGCTGCCGGACGGAACCGTGCGTATCGCCGCTTCCTGCCGGACGGCAGAGAATGTCTCTGTCATGCAGGTGATGGAATGCGATCCCTCGCAGGACATGAAGATCGTCCGCCCCCCGCAGCCGGATCCGACGGCGCTGCACGCGATCGAGGCCGGCGGCCTTTCCGGGTTCGGCGCTTGCGATGCGACGTGGGACTGCGAGACGCTGGTGCTGGCTGCCTCGTCGATCGTGGTTCAGGGGCGGTTCTACGATACCTCGATCGAGTTGATGACCAGCAGCGATGGCGGTGCGACCTTCTCCGCTCCTCGCACCGTTCTGACCTCGGCCGCGAACGGGGGGTATCCGGTCACCCTGCCGTGTGTGCGACGTCTGGATGGTGGAGGCTGGCGCATGTGGTTCACCGCCTTCACCGAATGGCTGCCCGAGGTGCATCCGCATCCCGACGCCCGCTATTGCATCCGTTCGGCGCAGTCGCCGGATGGGGAGGCTTGGACGGTCGATCCCGAGCCGTCGATCCCCCGGACGCCGGGCGAGGCCGGATTGGCGCGCCCCACGATCCTGCAAGCGGATGGGACCTTCGAGATGTGGTTCAGCGCGCGGGGGCCCTATTCGGCTGATGACCCGATACTGCGCCGCTACCGCCTGTGCTATGCGCGCTCGGACGACGGCGCATTCTGGCAACGGCATGACGACCGGCATGGCTTCGTCAATCCGCCGGAGGATGACGACTGGGATGCGCAGATGCAATGTTACCCATCTGTGCTTCGGCTCGCCGATGGGCAGCAGGTGATGTTCTATTGCGGAAATGGTTACGGCCAGTCCGGTTTTGGCTGGGCAACGCGGGAATGGAACGGAGCGTAGAGCGTGGCGGCCGACGGAACCAGGACTGCGGATGAGCAATTGGGGCGTGTGCTGCGCATCTGCATCATCAACCCCAGATTCAATCCCTCGATCTGGAGCAACGATTACGCGATCGCCCTTTATGGCGGTCCGGCCAAATGCAACATGGTTACGGGCTGCCTGGCCACGCTGGCGGCCCTTGTCGACCCGCGGCACCATGTCCGGATCATTGACGAGAATGTCGAGGACATCGATTTCGAAGAGCTGCGCGGATATGACGTCATCGGCGTAACCGGCATGATCGTGCAGCGCTGGCATATGTACCGCATCCTCGACGCCCTGCGCGGGATCGGCGGGCGCGTTGTTGTCGGGGGGCCGCTTGTGACCTGCGACGAGGCGGCCTTCGAGGGCAAATGCGACGTCGCCTTCATCGGCGAGGCCGAAATGACCTGGCCTGCCTATCTGGAAGACCTCGCCGCCGGGCGGCCCACCCTGACGCGCTATGCCCAATCCGCGCGCAGCGACATGACGAGAATTCCCAAACCGCGCCTCGACCTGATCAAGAGCGAGCGCTATCGGGTAGCCTCGATCCAGTTTTCGCGCGGCTGTCCCTATCTGTGCGAGTTCTGCGACATCATCGTGATGTTCGGCCGTGTGCCCCGGCTCAAGACCGTCGAGCAGGTGATTGCCGAGCTTCAGGACGTGCATGATGCTGGCTTTCGCCAGTGTTTTCTTGTGGACGACAACTTTATCGGCAACAAGCGCGAAGCCAAGAGGCTGTTGCAGGCCATCGCGGCCTGGCAGAAGACGTTACCGCGTCCGCTGAATCTCTCTACAGAGGCGAGCGTCAATCTCGCGGATGAGCCGGATCTGCTGGACTTGATGCGGCAGGCAAACTTTGACCGCGTGTTTGTCGGGATCGAGACGCCCAACCTTGCCTCACTGAAAGAGACACGGAAAACCCAGAACCTGCGCGGCGATTCACTTGTCGCCAAGGTTCAGCGCATCCGGAATGCCGGACTGATCGTGACGGGCGGTTTCATCGTCGGATTTGACGAAGACACGCCCGAGATATTCGAGGCCCAGTACAAGTTCATTCATGATAGCGGCATCGTCATGTCGAGCATCGGCATTCTTGCCCCGCTCCCCACGACGCCGCTTTATGAAAGGCTTGAAGCCGAGGGTCGTCTTTTCCCGGACGATCCGGAATGTGCCTTCATCCCCAAGCAGATGACCCGCGAGCAGCTCAAGGCCGGGCACCGCGCACTGATCGAACGGGTCTTCGCCCCTGATGCCTTCTTCGAACGCGCCTTCCGCTCCCTGCACGAGTCGCAGAACTACAATACTGTCCGGCGCCAACGCTACAGGCCTGCCGCGGGTGCCCGGGCCGCCTTGGGGCAGGCGGCAACTTGGCTGCGACTGCTACGGGCGATTGCCTCGAAGGGATACTTGTCGCTGGTTGCGGCCTATCACAGGGCCTGGCGTGCCAATCGTGACCTCGGCGATCGCGCGATGCCTGCTGCCGAGTTCCTGTCGCTGTGCCTTGCCCACTGGCACATCTACTGCATCAGCCGCGGCCCACAGGATTCCGTCTACCTCGAGCAGAAACGGCCCCGCAGCTAATGATCTGCCTGTCACATCCCGCGTGATTGTAGACCCGCTTTCTGAACAGGTTGGGTGTTTGGCGTTGCCAGTCCTTGAGGGCGTCGATGGGCGTCAGGCCCTTCGTAACCGGCCGTTCTGTACCGCCTTCCTGCGCCATTTTTCAGATCTTCGCCTACGTCGTTATGTACGTCGTTTACGACGTCGTACCAGGCGTCCCAAGTTCATCAGCAAAAACGCTAAGCATTCGACATCGTTCAGGCCGATTGGCCGAAAATGTGACAACACGAGCGGTGTCAGGCCGGTTTTGGCAGGCTCGGGGCGTGAAAGAGGTCGAGTTGCTCCGGGGTGGTTTTGCTCAGGCCGTGGAAGCTGCGCTTGCCGGCGTGGGCGGTGTGCTTCTGGATGCGCGCCAGCAGATCGAGCGCGGTGCGGGGGCTCGCCGCATGGCCCTTCGCCTTCAGCCGCATGCGCATGACACGATTGATGAGCGACAACCAAGTTGGCCGAAACCGTCAGGCAAGTTGGCCGCTGGGTTCAGCCGGAGGACGGGCGTAGCCCGTCCCGGAGGCTGAACCCAGCGGCTGGCCCTCGTTTCGGGGGAGAAGGGTAGGTGCTGGCCGCTGCGGGCCGGTAGGGTCGAGGTCTCTGCTACCAAACGGAGATCCGACCGTGCCGGGCAAACCCGTCACCGACCAGCAAGTGAGAGTCTACATGACCGACCGTCTCCAGCACAGCCAGCGTGTCGCCGCCGCCCGCGCCGGCTTCAGCGAACGCACCGCCCGCCGCATCGATGCCGATCCGCGCCTTCCATCGCAACGTCCGGCCCCCCGGGGCCGCACCGTGCCCGACCCGCTCGAGGCGGTGTGGGAACCGGTGCTGCTGCCGATCCTCGCGCGTGATCCAGCCGTTCAGGCCGTCACCCTGTTGCGGCACCTTCAGACGAGCGATCCGGAGGCCTTCCCCGACGACCGCGTGCGCCGGACGCTCGAGCGGCGCGTCCGCGACTGGCGTGCCCTGAACGGACCCGAGCGCGACGTGATCTTCCGCCAGACGCCGGAACCCGGCCGGATGGCGCTGTCGGACTTCACCGATGCGAACGAACTCTGCGTGACGATCGCGGGGCAGCCGCTTGAGCAGCGCCTCTACCACTTCGTCCTGGCCTACAGCGGCTGGGAACATGCCGCCGTGGTGCTGGGCGGCGAGAGCTTCCCGGCGCTGGCCGAGAACCTCCAGAACGCGCTCTGGACCCTTGGCGGAGTGCCTGGCGAGCATCGCACCGACAGCCTGTCCGCAGCTTATCGGAACCTCGATGCCGAGGCCGCGGCGGACGTCACCAAGCGCTATGACGCCTTCTGCGCCCACTACGGCATGCTCGCCAGCCGCAACAATCCGGGCGAGGCGCACGAGAATGGATCTGTCGAGGCCCACAACAACCACCTGAAGGTCGCCCTTGATCAGGCCCTGATCCTGCGCGGCTCCCGCGACTTCGCCGATCTCGCCAGCTGGCGCCGCTTCGTCGATGAACTGGTTGCTCGACGCAACCGCCGGCGCGAGTCCGCGGTGCGCATTGAGATGGCGGCGCTCAGGCCGCTGCCGGCCCGGCGCACCACCGACTTCACCGAGGTGGTCGCGCGGGTCACGAAGACCGGGGGCTTCCTGGTCCACCAGGTCTTCTACTCGGCGCCCTCCCAACTGATCGGCAAGCGGTCGAACCGGAGGTTCGCCTCCGGCGAAACGGGTCCATGTCTACGACGACCGGATCGAGGCCTTTCTCGGAGCGACCCCTGTCGTCACGCACCCCCGCCGTCGCGGCCGCGATGACGGCACCCGCGTCCACTGCGTCAACTATCGCCATGTCATCCACGCCCTGCGCCGCAAGCCGCAGGCGCTGGCCGGTTCCGTTTACCGCGACGGCCTGTTCCCGCGATCGGAATACGCCGAGGCCTGGGTCGCGTTGTCCGCCGCCTTGCCGCGTCGCGACGCCTGCCGTCGCATGGTCGATCTGCTGTGGCTCGCCCATGAGGAGGGCTGTGAGGCTGAACTGGCCGCGCTGATTGCCCAGACCCTCGGTCATGGCGAATTGCCCGAAGCCCATGCGCTAAGGAGTAAGCTGGAGCCGCGCCGGCGCGAGCTGCCCGACGACACGCCCGTCAACCTCACCGATCTCGCCCGCTTCGACGAACTGCTGGAGGCGCGCGCATGACCGCCGCTGCCCCGCGCCCCGTCGATGTGCATGCGTTGCCCGCCATGCTCACGGCTCTCCGCCTGCCCAGCATCCAGCGCCACTGGACGATGCTCGCAGACCGCGCCGACGCCGAGGGCTGGCCCGCGTCGCGCTTCCTCGCAGCTTTGGCCGAGGTCGAGCTCGCCGATCGCGATGCCCGCCGCATCCAGCGCCATCTGCAGCAGTCCGAACTCCCCGGCGGCAAGACGCTGGCAACGCTCGACTTCAAGGCACTGCCCGGCGTGACCCGGGCCCGCATCGAGGCGCTGGCCGCCGGGGATTGGGTTGAGACCGGCGCCAATCTCATCGCCATCGGCAACTCGGGCGCCGGCAAGAGCCACGTTCTCTGTGCCATCGGCCATGCTCTCGTCGAGGCCGGCAAGCGCGTCCTCTACACCCCCACCACCGACATCGTGCAGAGGCTGCAGGCCGCCCGCCGCGATCTGGTCCTCGAGGCCGCACTCGCGAAGCTCGACAAGTTCGACCTGATCATTCTCGACGACATCACCTACGCCCAGAAGGACCAGGCCGAGAGCTCGGTGCTCTTCGAGCTCATCGCCCGGCGCTACGAGACGCGAAGCCTCGCCATCGCCGCCAACCAGCCGTTCAGCGCCTGGAACCGCGTCTTCCCCGATCAGGCCATGACCGTCGCCGCCATCGACCGGCTGGTTCACCACGCCACCATCCTCGAGATGAACGGCGAGAGCTTCCGCCGCCGCGCCGCCGCACGACGCCGATCCTCCGAGCCTGTCGCTGCGCCGACAGCCTCCAGCGACAACATCGGCGTCGAAGCCACCGACAACATCAACGACAAGCTTAGGGAGATCAGCGCCGAGTAACACCAACGACCGCAGCGGTCAAAACCGGCCATCCTGGTTGTCGGTCACGGCCAAGAAGGTTGACGCTCTACACACGATAGAGCGTTAGTGCCAGGAAGCAGATCAGCGCGTGGGCGTGGATACGCTCGGGCAGGCGGTGGTGGACCGGGGCGATCTCGATGTCGGACTTGAGCACCCGGAAGCCGCGCTCGATGTCTGCCAGCGCCTTGTAGCGCACGACCGCGTCAACTGGCGTCAGGTCGGGCGCATTGGTCAGCAGCGCGAGCTTGCCGTCGAAGAGTTCCGCTTCCGCAATGGCGGCCTCGTCTAGCGACCAGCTGAAGCGGTCGGCGGTGAAGTCGGCCTTGAGGAAGCGCGTCAGTTCGGCCTCGGCGACCGCGCGGGTGAACCGGCTGTAGGCACCGCGGTCGGAGGCCCGGCGGCCTCGGTCTGTCGCCCCGTCCGGCCCCGGATCCTCCACTGGAGGATCCGCCGCTGCGCGGTCCGGTCCGAACTCCTGGGCGTCGAGCTTGCCGACCATGCGCTCGGCCAGGGTTTCCAGTTCGGCGATGCGGGCGCGGCGCTTCTCGGACTGCTCGGCCGCGCGCAGCGGATCGTGCGCTACGATCAGGCGGTGGCCCGCGAAGCCGGCCTCGGCCAGGCCCGCCTCGTCGAACGCGAGGCCGCGGAAGGTCTCGACCAGCTCGCCGAAGCGGCGGGCGGGGACGGCCAGGATGAACTCGAGCTTGCGGCCGCCCTGATCGGCGAGCGTGGTGAGGGTATCGATATTGTCGAGGCTCAGCAGCCCTCGGTCGGCGACGAGGATCACCCGCTGCACCGGGAAACGCTGCAGGACGGTGGTCAGCATGGCCTGCCCGCCCGCCATGCCGGACCACTTCCGCCTCGCAGAGGCGTGCCACCAATTCGCGCAGCCGCGCATCGTCAAGCCCGCGGAGTTGCGGGACGGTGAGGTCGAACATCGAACGCCTCGTGATCAGCTTCGCTGTCCGGTCTAACTCGATGCGATGCACCCTGCCAGTGACGTCGCTCGACATCATCTGCCGGGACGCGAGCGCTACCACAGTATCACCGTCGCCTATAGGCGCGGCGTTGCGGACGCTATGTCAGCATGGGTTCATCAGTCGCATGTGGGGGACCGCGCGCTGATCGGCCCGCGCGGTTGATGCAATGCGTCATCGCGAGACTATTGCCGCAGGAGATGGACAGAACGGCCTCCAAAACCGGGATAGCAATCACGGTTCCTCGTGATCCAGCACTCCGGCTGGCGGCCAGTGCGGCAAGACATAGCGCCGACGCCAGCGCCGGATCCTTCGACACGGGCGGCGCGACATCTTGCGAGGCATGCGAGTGGGTTGTGGGACTTCCGGCATCCTCAGACGCCGCGGGTTCCTCCGGATCAATGCACCTGATCTGATCCGTGTGTGCCATATTCGCGCGCGGTAGGTCGTGAATGTCCGCGAAGAGGCCGCCTGACGCGTTGTCGTCTACGGCGACGGACAGGTCCACGTGCCCCCGTGCATCGCAGGCGTCGATGATGGACTGCCAACGCTCGGCCATCTGGATTCCGACATAGAGGGCAGGCGCGGATGCCTCGGACATGGTGATCTCCCGGTCTTTCACAGCCATGGTTCGGGGACGCCGCGAAAATCGCAAACGGACTGAGGGAGTTTGTTTGTCGGTCCCGGTCGGAACCTGCCCGGCGCCATCGGTGAACGTGCCGACATCGGTTGCGGGTGTACGGGTGCCGCCCCGGCGAAGGCTCAACCTTTGGTCGACGCAAACCGGGACGTTCGGCTCAAAACCCGGCATGACGCCCGGAACGCCCAGGGTCCGGAACTGGCTCCGGCAGCCGAGTGGCGGCTCGCCTTCCCTTCCCCTGCCGCCCCCTTCCCCACCCGACAAGCGCATGTCGATGTGCGCCGAGGGGTTGCCTCTTTCCGATGGAGAAGCCGCCTCAGCGGCGCCGATGATCGGGAACAGGGCGGCTGCTTGCAGCCGGGGGACGGGAACCCGTCCCCATACCCTGCTCTGCTCTGGACAGGGCCACCCTTTCCGTGGCGGGGGTCACTCACCATGACAGGAATTACCCGATGACGAAACGGTTTACCCGTAAAGGGGATGCCGGCGGGCCGGATTGATCGGCGCATGGAGCCTTCCTTCCCTTCCGATCCGGGCACCGGCTTGCCGGATAGGCGGATCCTGATGCGCCCGCTGATCTCCGTAATTTTTACATGAAACGCCGGTTTCTCGCGGGCTGAACCGATTTGGCCGAGGCTTGTCGGGGGCGTGCCCCTCCGCGCCTCAGGGGAAGGGGGCGGTAGGGAAAGGAGGTGTGAAAGGATTTTCGGTGTGGGCGCCTAGACTCCGGCGGTGGACCTCAGGGAGACAGGGCATGGCACGAGCCGGAGATGGAAAGACGCGATCGGACAAGCGGCGGGCGGACCGGCGTCTGTCGAAGCGCGTGACGGAGGAGGAGTTTCTCCGGTTCGAGGCCCGGGCGCGGGCCGCGGGGTACGAGTCGGCAAACGCCTACCTCTCGGCGTTCGTGCGCAGTGACGGGCAGGACCACTGGATCGACCGGAAGGACGCCGCACGCATCTTGGTCGCGCTGGCGAAGATCGGCACCAACGTGAACCAGATCGCACACCGATTCAACGCGGGCCGGGCATGGGCGCTCGCTCTGGAGGATCGGCGGATCATCGACGACGCGATCAAGGTCTGCGAGCAGGTCATGCGTGCGATCCGGAGCCATCTGACGTGATCTGCGAGATCATCCAGGTGCCCGGCGAGCCGGGTTCCGGTGCCGGCCCGGACGCGTTTAAGCCGGGCATCGACTACGTGTGTTCGAAGGCCTCGCGGATCGAGTTGCGCAACCTCGAATCGCGCGACTGGCGGGAGGCGGCGCGCGAGATGCGGCTGACGGCCGAGCTGTCCGAGAAGGTCCGGAAGCCCTACTATCACCTCGTGCTCAGCTGGCACGAACATGAGCAGCCGACCGATGACCAACAGGTCGAAGCCATGGACCATCTGATCCGCAGCCTCGGGCTCGAGGAGCACCAGGCGGTGATCGGCACCCACCGCGACACGCGGCGCTGCCATATCCATGCCGTGATCAACACCGTGCATCCGCTGACGGAAAAGGTCTGGTCGAAGTCGAAGGACCACGAGAAGGCCGAGCTTGCCTGCCGCCAGATCGAGCTGGACCAGGGTTGGAGCCACGACCGGGGCCATTTCGATCTTGTGGTCGTCGTGACCGAGGGTCGCCGTGTCGCCCGCCTGCTGCCGAAGCCCGCCGCGCACTGGGACAAGGTCAGGACTGACCGCGAGGCCGGGCGGCGCCCGAAGACCTCGGCCGAGATCCGCACCGAGAAGCGGACCGGGTTCGAGACCTTCGACCACAGCCTCCCGGATCCGCTGAAGGCGAAGGTGCGAGCGGCGGTGGAGGGATCCGCGGACTGGCCGACGCTGCATCTGGCGCTGCGCGAACTCGGGCTGCGCTACCAGCCGTTCGGCTCGGGCGCCCGGGTCCACCTGATCGGCTCGACGGAATACGCCAAGGCCAGCTCGTTCGGGTCGTGGTTCTCGCTTTCCCGAATGGAAAAGCGCCTCGGGCCCCATGTCCCAGCAATCGCCGATCCGGAACCGGACGCGGATGCCCACCTGGATCACCCCGTCCCCGCCGGCCCGATCGGCCTTGAAGGCGCACCGTCGCCGGAGGACGAGAAGGCAACCCGGGCGGAGGCGTTCAAGGTGACCCTGCTGCGCCGCCTCTACGTCAACATCCACGTCGACCCGCGCATTGCCCGGGAAATCCGCTTCGTCGCGCTCAATGCTCGGCCGCCGAGGATCGCGTTCCGGGACGGCGTGACGGTGCGCGATCATGGGCCGGAGCTCACGACCTCAGCCTCCACCCGAGCCGCCCGGGCGACGATGATCGCCATGGCGAAGGCCAAGGGCTGGACGACGGTAGTCCCCTCCGGCGAGGATGCCGACTACATCCGGCAGATGTCGCTCGAGGCGGCCGCGGCCGGCCTGCGGGTCATGGGTGTTCCGCCGGAGGTGCAGGCCGAGGCGGACCGGATCTACGCTCGGTGGCAGGCGACCCGGCCGATGATCGACCACCACGCCGAGGCGGCGCGGCAGGCGCATCTGGAGGACCAGGCCGACCGGGAGGCGGCGGTTCGGGACAACGCCGCTGCTCGGAAGCATGTCGCCGACCAGAAACGTGAGGTCAGCGCCGAGGCCCAGGCGGTGATCGATGTCATCGGGCCCGGACGTGAGCCGGCCGCCAGCGAGAAACGGCGAATGGTCCGCGAGGTGCGCGACCGCCTGCTGGCGAACCTGTCGAAGGCAATGCCGGCGCCGAAGCCCAAGCCGGCACCGGACGCAGCGAAGACCGATCCCGCCGGTGCCCGCCGCATCCAACGCCAACTGCGCGAGAACGATGCGCGCGAACTCGACGACCTGAAGCGGCTCGACATCGGCATGGTCGCCGCGGCGGGCGGCTGGTCCGACGTCTCGGCCACCCATCCCGACAGTTCGGACCGGCAGGGTCGGCGATTCCGCATCTACCAGCGCGGTGGTGACACGATCAAATGCACGCTGACAAAGGCGGGCCACTGGCTCTGGACGTCGAACAAGAGCGGCAGGGCCGGATCGGTGTTCGACCTCTGGCGCCTCGACAACCCGGGGCGGACCTTGGGCCACGCCCGCGCTGCGCTCCGCGAACTGGCCGGGACGACCCCCGTGTCGGCCTTGGCCGAGCGCCCGGTTCCTGCGGCGCCCGCCGATCCCGAGGATCACGACCACACCGCGGCCCGTCAGCGGTGGGAGCAGGCGTCCATGATCCGGGGTGCTGCGACCTATGCCGAGGTCCGCGGTATCGCCCGCAGCACCCTCGACCGTTTCGCGACCGAGCTGCGCTGCGGCCCGTTCGCCGGCATCCTCTTCGCCCACCGCAACCTCGAGACCGGCGACATCCAGGGCTTCGAGCAACGCTGGGAAAGGGATGGCGCGAAGAACCAGGCGCGGTTCGCGAAGGGCGGCCGGAAGTCGCTCTGCGTTCTGGGCGACCTGCGCAGTTCCACGCGGATGGTGGTCTGCGAAGGCGGCCTCGACGCCCTCGCCGTGGCCGAGATCGAGAATCGCGCCGACACTATCTACGTCTCGACCGGCGGCGGCTTCGGCCCGGAGACGGTACGGGCTTTGGCCCGACTGGCCGAGGGCCGCCGCGTGTTCGG
Source organism: Cereibacter azotoformans (assembly GCF_021391315.1). Taxonomy (NCBI): domain Bacteria; kingdom Pseudomonadati; phylum Pseudomonadota; class Alphaproteobacteria; order Rhodobacterales; family Paracoccaceae; genus Cereibacter; species Cereibacter azotoformans. Next base: position 315,806 of record NZ_CP090022.1, read on the forward strand.
CGCCTTCGACGCCGACGTGGCGGGCGAGACGCTGCACGCGCGCCTTGTGACCATCGTCCCCAGCGCGCGGCGGCTCGCCCCGCGGGGCCAGGTCGCTGGATCGAGCCGGATCTGCAAGGATTGGCTGGAGGTGCTGAACGCAACGAAGGGGACCCGCCCTCTACACCCACCAGCCGACAGCCCCTCGCACCCGTCGCAGGCTCCCCTGTCCGCTCCGACCCCCGACGATCTGCCGTCGCTGGGATGGAACTGATGCAGCGTCCGGCGTCGGTCAGGCTGCCCGCGCCGCCGATGTTGCCGCTCGAAGCGGGCAGGGTCAGAACCGACGCTGCTCGCCGCGGCCGTTCTTAGCCAGTCCATTGGAGACGTTCCCCTGAGGCTAGCATGGCAGGACGGGCAGGTCCGAACGCCTCCTCCTGGACAACCCGGTGAAAACCCCTAGCGTGGCGCGGTGCTTGAGGTTCCGCATTGTCCGATCCGTTGCCTGATTGCCCGATTTTTCGGTCGCTCGGTCCCCTGACCGCGCCCCTGTATGTCGGTTGCTTGTCCGACCTGGCCGCGGCGGAGCAATTCCAGCTGCTGGCGAAGATGGGAGAAGCCCCAGCCGCCGCCGGGGTGCGGGGCTTTCACGTCGCGATCGAGCACGGCCACTTCATCCTGCGCGAAGCGCAGCCCGGCCCCAGCCGCATCGCCACCGGCGTCGATGACGCCCTGCTGCCGCTGATCGCAGAAGGAACCGCCCGGGCCGACATCGTCAATCTGGCGGGGGCCTTCGCGATGGACTCCGGCGTCCATCTGATCGAGCCCTGGTTCCGCGGTAATCCTCCCCACTTTAACGGGGCGGCCGACTGCGGATTGTCGTCGGCGACTACATGGATGTGACCGGGTCGGCGGCGCTGCACCGGCTCGCCGATCTCGAGGGCACATCTGCGGGCAGACTGGAGGCGTGCGATGTCTCGCCGGGACAGTTTTGCGGTGACCTCGTCCAATCGGCTGAAGCCCCAAGGACGTCGATGCGCATGTGGAGGCACCCGACGCGGACATCTTCATGAGGCCACGTCCTCGGACAGGTCCATGACCCCTGCATGAACAGGAAATCAGGCGTGATCACACCCCGCAATCAAAGGGCCGAAACACAGTGGACAGCCTGTTGTCAGTCCTGCTTGAAGACCGATGCGGTCGGGGCGGCCATGATCTGTTCTGCGGCGGCTGGGGTCCTGACCAGATCGGCAAGGGTGAGGGATTCGATCAGCAGCAGGTATGACCAGAAGATCTCGGCAAAGACCTTGCGGATGCGGCAGGCGGCCTCGTCGGTGCAATCCTCGCAGCGCTGGTAGGATCTGCGCGACAGGCAGGGCAGCGGCGCGATCGGACCGTCGATCATCCGCAGCAGGTCGCTCAGCGGAATCTGCGACGGCTCCTTGATCAGCAGATAACCGCCCGACCGGCCGCGCAGGCTGGCGATGAAGCCCGCGTTGCGGATGTCGAGCAGGATGTGCTCCAGAAACCGCTTCGGCGTGCCCGACCGCGCGGCGATATCCTCGATGCGCAGCGCCCGACGCTCGCCCGCGCGTTCCTCGGCCAGCACCATCAGGGCCTTCAGCGCGTATTTCATCTTTTGCGTGATCATGAGCTGAAACTATTGTTCCGCCGAGAACGCGACAAGGAAATTCGACATCTCGGGTCGTATATGGCCGCAACACCGGCCGCCTGCGGCACCGGCCCCGCCTCTTTCACACATCGATTCGCGCTCGCTGCTTCGAAGCTGAGCGCCGGATGGCGGCCTCGGAGACAGGGGCGCCTCCGCATTCGCACAAGAAATGGGCGACTTGCCAGCCGGGGCAATTCATTCCGAGCCGCGAACACCCGTTTCCCGCAAGCCCACATCAACCGCGGCAAAAGCCTGCACTGACCGGGGTTCTTTCCGATCTTCTTCCCGGCGCTGCCGGGGCCAGAGAACATTCTTCTCCTGAACGGCCGAAGATCGCCCATTCTCTTTCCTTGTCATACACGATTTTATCTGTCGTATTTATCGGGACGGCAGCGGGTCCGTCGGAAGCCAATGGGAGACGATCATGGAAGCGAGAGCGTTCGACAGCCGTCAGCCGCAGGGCTTCCGGCGGATGTGCCGCGACCGCGATGCGGCGCAGGCCGGCCCGGTCTGGAGCCTGCATCTGGTTCACCGCGAAACCGGCGACGTGCTGCGGCTGAACGGGATGCCGCTGGTGATCTACACCCGCGACGCCACCGAAGGGCTGGCCAGCCTGCTGGAGGACCGCGATCCGCGGTTGTGGCGGGCCGAGGTCAGCCGCGTCGCCGAGCCGCTTGCCCGGATCTGACCGGCAGGAATGGACGCCGGCCCACCAAAGCGGGCCGGCCTGACGACAGACAGGAATAGAGAGAGACAGATGACCAGGATCCACCAGAGTTTCCCGCGCGCGCTGGCCGTGGCGGGCCTTGCGCTGGCCGCAGCCTTCGGGGCGCCGGCCTCGGCCGAGACGCTGCTGAACGTCAGCTACGACCCCACGCGCGAACTTTACCGCGAGGTGAACGAGGCCTTCGCGAAACACTGGCAATCGCAGGGCCACGAGGCGCCGACGATCGAGACCAGCCACGGCGGGTCCGGCGCACAGGCGCGGTCGGTGATCGACGGGCTGAATGCGCAGGTGGTGACCCTGGCGCTGGCCTCGGACATCGACGCGATCGCCGAAAGATCCGGCAAGCTTCCGGCCGACTGGCAGTCGAAACTGCCTCACAATTCCTCGCCCTATACCTCGACCATCGTGTTTCTGGTGCGCGAGGGCAATCCCAAGGGCATCGCCGATTGGGGCGATCTGGTGAAGGACGGGGTGCAGGTCATCACGCCGAACCCCAAGACCTCGGGCGGGGCGCGCTGGAACTATCTGGCGGCCTGGGCCTGGGCCGAGAAGAACGGGCAGGACCCGAAAGAGTTCGTCGGCGCGCTGTTCCGCAATGTGCCGGTGCTGGATACCGGCGCCCGCGGGTCGACCACGACCTTCGCGCAGCGGGGCCTTGGCGACGTGCTTCTCGCCTGGGAAAACGAAGCCTGGCTGGCGCTGAAGGAACTGGGCGAGGACCGGTTCGACATCGTCGTGCCTTCGGTTTCGGTACTCGCCGAACCGCCGGTGGCGCTGGTCGAGGGCAACATCGCCTCGGATGCGCAACGCGAGCTGGCGACCGCCTATCTGGAGTACCTTTACACCCCCGAGGCGCAAGCGGCGGCCTTCCGGCATTTCTACCGCGCCTGGGATGCCTCGGCCGCCGATCCGCAGGATGTGAAGCGCTTCCCCGAACTGGAACTGGTCGAGATCGGCCATTTCGGCGGCTGGGCCAAGGCACAGCCCGAACATTTCGGTGACGGCGGCATCTTCGACCAGATCTACGAGGCAAAGTGACATGCGCCCGCTTGCACTCCGGGCACCCACCGCCCTTCCCGGCTTCGGCCTTTCGATGGGGATCACGCTGACCATCCTGTCGCTGGTGGTGCTGCTGCCGATCGGCGCGCTGCTCCTGCGGGGGGCGGCGATCGGGCCGGCCGACATTCTGGCCCTGCTGGCGCGCGAGAGGGTGCAGGCGGCACTGATCCTGTCGTTCCGGGCGGCGCTGGTGGCGGCGCTTTTCAATCTCGTCTTCGGCCTGGCGCTGGCCTGGGTGCTGGCGCGCTACCGCTTCCCCGGCCGCCGCCTTGTCGATGCGGCGGTGGACCTGCCCTTCGCGCTGCCCACCGCGGTGGCCGGCATCGCGCTGACCGCGCTTTACGCCCCGAACGGTCCCCTCGGCCAGCTTCTCGCCCCCTTCGGGCTGCGCGTCGCCTATACCGAGGCCGGCATCTGGATCGCGCTGATCTTCGTAGGCCTGCCGTTTGTCGTCCGTTCGGTTCAGCCGGTGATCGAGGAAATCGACCGCGAGGTGGAAGAAGCCTCGGCCACGCTGGGCGCCTCGCGGGCACGGACCTTCACGCGCGTCATCCTGCCGATGCTGGTGCCCGCGCTGCTGACCGGCTTTGCGCTGGCCTTGGCGCGCAGCGTGGGCGAATACGGATCGGTCATCTTCATTGCCGGCAACCTGCCGATGGCAACCGAGATCGCGCCCCTGCTGATCGTGATCCGGCTGGAAGAATTCGACTATGACGGCGCCGTGGCCATCGCGCTGGCCATGCTGGGAATTTCCTTCGCGCTGCTTTTGGCCATCAACCTTGTCCAGATCTGGAGCCGCCGCCGAATGGGCGCGGTCTGAGCCATGTCACACACTCTTTCCCTGCCCACCCCCCTTGCGGCCACCGCCGAGCCTGTCTGGGTCCGCCGCCTGCTGATCCTGACCACGCTGGCCCTCCTGGCCATGCTGGTGCTGGCCCCGCTGCTGGCGGTCTTTGCCGAGGCGCTGAAACAGGGCGTGGCTCTGGCGGTGGCCTCGCTTGGCAACCGCGACGCGCAGGCAGCGATCCAGCTGACGCTGATCGTGGCCGCGGTCTCGGTGCCACTGAACGCGGCCGCGGGCATCGCCGCCGCCTGGGCGATCACCAAGTTCGACTGGCGCGGCAAGGCCTTCCTGATCACGCTGATCGACCTGCCGTTCTCGGTCTCGCCGGTGGTGGCGGGGCTGTGCTTCGTGCTGCTGTTCGGTGCCAATTCGGCGATCGGCGGCTGGCTGGTCGCCAACGGCTACCCGGTGGTCTTCGCCATTCCCGGCATCGTGCTGGCCACCATGTTCATCACCTTCCCCTTCGTCGCGCGCGAGCTGATCCCGGTGATGACCGAACAGGGCCGCGCCGAGGAGGAGGCCGCGCTGACCCTTGGCGCCTCGGGCTGGCGGATGTTCCTGACCGTGACGCTGCCGAACATCCGCTGGGCGCTGCTTTACGGCGTGCTGCTCTGCAACGCCCGCGCCATGGGCGAGTTCGGCGCCGTCGCCGTCGTCTCGGGCAAGATCCGCGGCAAGACCTCGACCATGCCGATCATGATCGAGATGCTCTACAACGAATATCTCTCGGTCGCGGCCTTTTCGATGGCGGCGCTGCTGGCGGCGCTCGCCCTTGTCACCCTGACGCTGAAATCCGCCCTGGAATGGCGCTATGCCGACCAGCTGGCCGCCACCCACCGCCACTGAGGAGAGGCCCATGCATATCCAGATCGACGAGATCGCCAAGGAATTCGGCCCCACCACCGCGCTGCATCCGGTCAGCCTGTCGATCCCCTCGGGCGCGCTGATCGCGCTTCTGGGGCCGTCGGGCTCGGGCAAGACCACGCTCTTGCGCATCCTCGGCGGGCTGGAGTTTCCGACCTCGGGGCGGGTGCTCTTCGACGGCCAGGACGCGACCGGCCTGACGGTACAGGAGCGCCGCGCGGGCTTCGTGTTCCAGAGCTATGCGCTGTTCCGGCACATGACGGTGTTCGAGAACGTGGCCTACGGCCTGCGCGCCCGTCCCCGCCGCCACCGCCCCACCGGGCCAGAGATCGACCGCCGTGTCCACAAGCTGCTCGATCTGATCCAGCTGCCCGACATCGGCGCGCGGTATCCCTCACAACTGTCGGGCGGCCAGCGCCAACGGGTGGCGCTGGCCCGCGCGCTGGCCATCGAGCCGCGGATGCTGCTCCTCGACGAGCCCTTTGGCGCGCTCGACGCCCGCGTCCGCAAGGAGCTGCGCCAGGGCCTGCGCGAGATCCACGACGCGACCGGCCTGACCACCGTCTTCGTCACCCACGACCAGGAGGAGGCGATGGAGCTCGCCGACCTCGTCGTGGTGATGTCGATGGGCCGCATCGAGCAGATCGGCAAGCCCGGGGACATTCGCGCAAGGCCAAAAACCGACTTTGTCAGACAGTTCATCTCGGCCTGAGCGATGGCGCCCGGCCGAAGTCCCGGCAGCGGGCTCGCAGCCCTGCTGCCCGCGCGCCTCGCGCTATGGGCGACCACCGCCCCTTTCCGCCCCGATCCGCGGTTGCCACCCGATCTGCTGGACGCGATCCGGGTACTGGCGGTGAAGGGATGGCGCCTGCGCCGCGCCGGGCCGCGCAACCATGCGGTCTGGCTGGCAGAACCGGAGCTTCAGCACCGACTGCGGGCGGTGGTTCTGCCCGACGGACGCGCCCGGCTGGCGCTGCCGGAATGGAACGCGCTGCTGCGCCACCGGCTGCAACCGCTTCTGCCGGGACTGGCACCTGCCGATCCGCTCGCGCTCGGCCAGGCGGCCCAGCGGCTGCGGTCCGCGCTCGCACCTGAGTGGCTCGGCCCTGGCCGGCCCCTCGGCCCCTTCCGCTGCGCTCCGGCGCCTGAACTCCCCGTGAGGATGGATGGATGACAATGCTCGACACACACACGGACTCTCCGCCCCGCGCGCCGGCCATGGACCGGATCGACCGCAAGATCATCCACGAGCTGCAACGCGACTGCTCGATCTCGATCGCGCAACTGGCCGACCGGGTGGGCCTGTCGCAGACCCCGTGCTGGAAGCGCATCCAGCGGCTGGAACAGTCGGGCGTGATTACCGGCCGGGTGGCGCTGGTCGATCCCGGGCGGATCGGGCTTGGCTTGACGGTCTTCGTCGAGATCGAGGCCCCAGACCACAGCCCCGCCTGGCGCGCGCGCTTCGTCGAGACGGTGACCGGCCTGCCCGAGGTGGTGGGCGTCTGGCGCATGGCCGGCGACGTCGATTACCTGCTGAAGGTGGTGATGCCCGACATGCCCAGTTTCGACCGTTTCTATCAGCGCCTGACCGAGGCCACCGCCCCCCGCAACGTCACCTCGAAATTCGCCATGGAGCGCATGAAGGATACCACCGTCCATCCCGTCAACACGACTGATCCCTGACCCGGCGAGTCGACCGTGGTCCAACAGGGGAGGGAACAGGTTTCTACGAATGGCGACCCCGACAGAAAGACGTCATCGCTCCCGGCTGGAAAAGAGGCAGATCCAAACACGACAATCATGCTAGTCTATTTGCGGATGGAATGGAGGCGCCGAGCGATGCATTCAGCACAGACACACTTCGGGACCGCGGCAACGAAGTCCGTATCTGCAGACCCGGCCCGTGCTGCGACGCTGGGCAAGGCGCAGGTGCGCGTCCTGTCGGCAACGCGGCCTTGCCCGGTCGGCCTGGCGGTGTTCCTGCTGGCCTATGCCGCGGTGGTGGGGATCATTCTAGCGCCGTCCGGAAGCCTCAGCTCCGCCGGTGCAACTGTTGGCCAGATCCGGTGACGTGATGTTCCACGGCCCCGATCCGGAGCTTGCCCGTCTGCTGGTCCCCCTGCTGCAGTCGAACCCCAAGGCCCACGAGGCGTCCCTTCTCCGTCGGTTCGGGCGGGCTTTCGCACCCGTCACCCTGCGGTTGTCTCGCGAAGCCCAAGCCAACCCGACTGTCGCGGCACCCGACGATCGGCAAGCCTGACAGGCTCCTTCCTCCAAAGAACATGAGCCGACCGGCGCCCGCTGGAACGGGCGCCTGCCGTCGGTTCAGGTCGACGATGGCGCCGCCGCGATCCGCCGGGCCTCTTCCCGCAGGGCAGCCTTCTGGATCTTGCCGGTCGCGGTCTTCGGCAGGTCGCGGAACACCACACGCCGCGGCGCCTTGAAATGCGCAAGGTGATCACGCACCCATGCGATCAGATCGGCCCCGGAGGGCGCGGGGCCTTCGGCGCGCAGCGTGACGAAGGCGGCCGGGGACTCGCCCCAGAACGGGTGCGGCTCGGCCACCACGGCCGCCTCGAGCACGGCGGCATGGCGCGACAGGACTTCCTCGACCTCGAGCGAACTGATGTTCTCACCGCCCGAGATGATGATGTCCTTGGCGCGGTCCTTCACCTCGACATATCCGTCGGGATGCAGGACGCCCAGATCGCCGGTGCGCAGCCAGCCATCCGCCAGCGTCTCGGACGTGGCCGCCGGGTTCTTCAGATAGCCCAGCATCACCGTGTTGCCGCGAAAGGCGATCTCGCCCAGCGTCCGGCCATCGGCCGGAACCGGTCGGCCCTCCGGGTCCAGCACTGTCACATCCTCGACCGCCACCAGCGGCACCCCCTGCCGCGCGCGGACCGTGGCCAGCTCGGCCGGGGCGAGGTCGGCCCATGCCGCCTGCGGCGCGCAGACCGTGGTCGGGCCATAGCTTTCGGTCATGCCATACATGTGGATCACATCGAAGCCCCGCGCCGCCGCGGCGGCCAGCACGGCCGAGGTCGGCGCCGCGCCGCCGGTGCCGATGATGACCGGACGGCTGCCGGGGCCGCGCTCGGGCACGCCGTCGCGGACGTTCAGAATCATCGTCAGCACGACCGGGGCGGCGCAAAGATGGGTGATTGCCGCCTCGTCGATGCGGTTCAGGATCGCCACCGGATCGACCCGCGGCAGGCAGACCTGCGTGGTTCCCGCCGCGGCGGCGGCCCAGATGCCGCTCCAGCCGTTGCAGTGGAACGCGGGCAGCGTCCAGAGATAGCGGCTGTCGCTGCGCAGGCCCAGCACCGCCATGTTGGCCAGCGCCGCCAGATGGGCGCCGCGGTGGTGCAGCACCACGCCCTTCGGGTTGCCCGTGGTGCCGCTGGTGTAGTTGATGGCGATCGGATCCCATTCGGAGTCGGGCAGCCTCCACGGCGCAGGCAACGCCGCGGCCAGCGCGGCCTCGTAGTCCGCGGCGCCCGAGAGCCCGGCGGGCAGCGGACCATCGCCCGCCACCAGAACCGCAGGCGGATGGTCAAGGCCCGCCAGAGCCTCGTCCGCAAGCGTCGCAAGGCTCGCGTCGACCAGCAGCACCTTCGCCTCGCTGTGGGCAAGGATGAATGCCAGCCCCGCCCCGTCCAGCCGGGTGTTCAGCGGGTTCAGCACCGCCCCGGCCAGCGGCACCCCGAAATGCGCCTCGAGGATCAGCGGCACGTTCGGCGCCAGCACCGCCACCACGTCGCCCGGTTCCACCGAAAGCGCGGCCAGCGCCCCCGCAAGCCTGCGGCAACGCTCGGCGTAGTCGGCCCAGGTGAAGCGCCGGTCGCCGTCGATCACGGCGACCTGCCCCGGCCAGACCCGCGCCGCCCGGCGCAGGAAGGTGAGGGGCGACAGCGGCACATCCGTTGCCGGCGAGGGGGTCAGGCAGGCCCATCGGTTCTGCGGAAAAGGCATTGCGAAAATCCCTTTCACCACGTGGGCAGGATGGTGCCATCGAAACGCGTCAGGATGAACTCCTTCACCTCGGGCGAGCGGTAGAGGTCGATGAAGGTCTTCAGCCGCGCATCCTCGGCATTGTCGCGGCGGGTGGCCCAGACCAGATGCCAGCGGCTGTGCTCGTCTTCCAGGATCAGCGCCGTCTTCGGATCGAGCCCCGCCAGCACGGCATAGTTCAACGTGATGACGGCGGCATCGACATCGGGCAACGACGTAGGAAGCTGCGCCGCGTCCAGTTCCACGAAGCGCAGGTTGCGCGGATTCCCGGCCAGATCGAGCACCGTCGCCGTGATCCCCGCGCCTTCCTTCAGCCGGATGACGCCGGCCTTTTCCAGCAGGAACAGTGCGCGGGCCGCGTTGCTGGGATCGTTCGGAATGGCGATGGTGCCGCCTTCGGGCAGGTCGGCGAGCGAGGTGAGACGCGCCGAATAGACCCCGGTCGGCACCACGATCGAGGCCGGCCCCGGCACCAGATCGAAACCGCGCGCGGTGATCTGGTTCTGAAGATAGGGGATGTGCTGGAAGTTGTTGGCATCAAGGTCGCCATGCGCCAGCGCCTCGTTGATCAGCGGCCAGTCGGTGAACTCGATGATCTCGGCCTCGATGCCCTGCGCGGCCGCCAGTTCGGCCGTGTGGCGCAGGATGTCGCCATAGGGGCCGGCCGAGACGCCGATCTTCAGCGGGTCGGCGGCCCAGGCGGGCAGCGCAAGGCCCAGCGTGGCGCCAAGGCCAAGGGCCGCGATCAGGTGGCGGCGAGTCGTCTTCATCTGTCGTCCTCTCGTGTCTCTTGTCTGGCCAGCGACGGGAATCGCCCCGCGGCCGGTGTCGGTTGTCGACCGGCACCGACTGTAGGCGCGGGATGTTCCACGCCGAATTCCAAAGACGACTTGTATGGTAGAGATTTATCCTCCCGCTCCGCGCAGCCGGAGAGAGTTGTTCCCGGGCGGCCCGTCCGCCTGTGCATTGACCGGTGCAAGCGCGCTGGAAGGGGTCGGCCTGCCCGCCGCGGGCGGGGAATGGTCTTCTCCCGAACGGCCCGCCGGGAGACGGGACGCGTCGTATTCCGCCGGTCTTTGGATTGGAACGCGCAGCACCCGGCCCTTATCAATTCTCTCAGATAAGGTTTCGTCAGAACAGAAGGTTGCCGCCATGCCCTGCCAAGTGCCGACATGCCGACTCCGCACGGGGAGACAGCCATGAGCCTGCTGCGCCCGCTTTTCGCCCTGCCTTCCACCCTGGCCGAAGCCGCCACCGGGACGCCCCCTGCCGTCGCGTTCGAGCATGTATCGAAAAACTATTCCTCTCGTCATGGACAGACGCCGGTTCCGGCGCTGCGCGATGTCAGCGTCAGCGTGGGTCCGGGCTCGATCACCGGCGTCATCGGCCCCTCGGGCGCCGGCAAGTCGACGCTGATCCGGCTGGTCAACGGGCTGGAGCATGCCACCTCGGGCCGGGTGAGCCTGTTCGGCCGCGAGGTCGGCGCCCTTAGCGAGGCCGAATGGCGGCGCGAGCGGCGTTCGATTGGCATGATCTTCCAGCATTTCAACCTGCTGTCCTCGCGCACGGTGTTCCAGAACGTGGCCCTGCCGCTGGTCATTGCCGGGGTTCCGTCAGCGCAGATCCGGCCCCGGGTCGAGCGGCTGCTGGATCTGGTGGGCATCGCCGACAAGCGCGACCGCTATCCGGCCGAACTGTCGGGCGGGCAGAAGCAGCGCGTCGGCATCGCCCGGGCGCTGGCCAACGATCCGCGCATCCTGCTGTGCGACGAGGCGACTTCGGCGCTCGACCCTGAAACCACACTGTCGATCCTGCGGCTGCTGCGGCAGGTGAACCGGGATCTGGGCGTAACCATCCTGCTGATCACCCACGAGATCCCGGTCATCAAGGAAATCTGCGACCGGGTCGCGGTGCTCGAGGCCGGGCGGATCGTCGAAAGCGGCCCGGTGTTCGACGTCTTCACCCGCCCCGCCACCCCCATCGCGGCGCGTTTCGCGGTCGCCGCGACCGGCGTGGACCTGCCCCCCGAATGGGAGGCGCGCAAGCTCGCCCCCGGTCAGGCGGGTGCGCACAGCCTTGTCCGCATCACGCTGGCCGGGCAGGCCGGCGCCGCGCTGGCCCGCCTCGGCGCCCTTGGCCCCGGCGTCGAGATCGTCTCGGCGCGGATCGACTCCATCGGCGGGCGACCCTTCGGTGTGGTTCTGGCGCTGCTCGATCCGAAAACCGTGCCGCTGGCCCGGCTGCGGGCGGCCCTGCCCGATCCCCGCCCCTTGATCGAGGAGATCGCCCATGTCGCCTGAACTGATCCGCCTGATCGTCGAGGCCACCCGCGACACGCTCTACATGGTTGCCATCTCGGGTCTGATCGGGGCGGCGGCGGGGCTGCCGCTGGGGCTGTTTCTCGCCACCAGCAAGCGGGGCGAGCTGTTCGCCGCGCCTTGGCTGAACGCGGTGCTTGGTGTCCTTGTGAACGCCACCCGCTCGACCCCGTTCATCATCCTGGTGGTGGCGATCGTGCCGCTGACGCGGGCCATTGCCGGCACCTCGATCGGCACCACGGCTGCGATCGTCCCGCTGTCCATCGCGGCCGCCCCCTTCATCGCCCGCATCGTCGAGGGCGCGGTGCGCGAGGTCGATCACGGCCTGATCGAGGCCGCCCGCGCGATGGGGGCAACGCCCCTCCAGATCGTGACCCGCGTCCTGCTGCCCGAGGCGCTGCCCGGCATCCTGCTGGGCCTGACGCTCGCCCTTGTCAGCCTGCTTGGCTATTCGGCGATGGTCGGCGCGGTCGGCGGCGGCGGTCTGGGCGATCTCGGCATCCGCTACGGCTATCAACGCTTCATGCCCGAGGTGATGGCCGTCGTCGTCCTCGTCCTCGTCCTGCTGGTGCAGGCCACCCAGACCGCGGGCGAGCGGCTGGCCATCCACCTCAACAAGCGCATCCGCCGGCCCTGACCGGCGGCGCCTTCACCCGAAAACGGAGATCGACATGTCCCGAACCCTGCTGTCCCGCGACCTTCTTCTGGGCGCGACCGGAGCCGCCTTGCTTGCCCTTCCCGCACTGGCCGAAACCCTGCGGATAGGCGTGACGCCGGGGCCGCACGCCCAGATCCTCGAGGCGGTGCGCCCGATTGCGGCGCAGAAGGGCCACCAGATCGAGATCATCGAATTCTCGGACTATGTGGTGCCGAACGAGGCGCTGAACGCCGGCGAGATCGAGGCCAATAGTTTCCAGAATCAGCCCTATCTCGACAACCAGATCCGAGACCGGGGCTATGACATCGTGCCGGTGGCCCAGACGGTCAACTTCCCGCTGGGGATCTATTCAACGAAACATGACGACTGGGCCAGCCTTCCTGAAGGCGCCACCGTCGCGATCCAGAACGATCCGACCAACGGCGGCCGCTCGCTGCTGCTGCTGCGCGACCACGGCGCGATCACCCTGCGCGAGGGCGTGGGCTTCACCCCCACCGTGGCCGACATCGTCGAGAACCCGAAGAAGCTGAAGATCCTCGAGATCGATGCGGCGCAGACGGCGCGTTCGCTGCCCGACGTGGATGCGGCGGCCGTCAACACCAACTATGCCACCGAGGCCGGGCTGAAGCCGTCGGACGCGATCCTGCGCGAGGACCCCAAGGGGCCCTATGTCAACCTGATCGCCGTGCGCAAGGCCGATGCCGACGCCGCATGGGTCAAGGATCTGGTCGGCGCCTATCACTCGCCCGAAGTGCGCGCCTTCATAGACGCCAAATTCGAAGGGTCCGTCCTGCCGGCCTGGTAGGCCCGCGACGGACCGGGGGTCGTCGACCTCCCCCGACGACCCCACTCTTTTCGCAGGAAATCCGATGACCGAACTAGTCCCTGTTCCACAGGATCTTGCGGCGCGTGCCCATGTCGATCTGCCGACCTACCGCCGCCGCTATGCCGAGTCTCTGCGTTCGGCCGACGACTTCTGGGCTGCCGAGGCTGCCTTCCTCGACTGGATCCGCCCGTTCCGCGAGGTTTCGGATACGAACTTCGACCCGGCGGACCTGCGCATCCGCTGGTTCGCCGATGGCACCCTGAACGCCTCGGTCAACTGCATCGACCGGCACCTGCCGGCCAAGGCCGATCAGCCCGCCCTGCTGTGGGAGGGCGACCGGCCCGGCGAAAGCCGCACCGTCACCTGGGCCGAGCTGGCCGATCAGGTCAACCGCCTCGCCAACGTGCTGCGGGGGCTGGGGGTGGCCAAGGGCGATGTCGTCACGATCTACATGCCGGTCATCCCCGAGGCGATCGTGGCGATGATGGCCTGTGTCCGCATCGGCGCGGTCCATTCGGTGGTGTTCAGCGGATTCTCGGCCGAGGCGCTGGCGGACCGCATCCGCGATGCGGGCGCGCGCGTGGTCATCACGGCGGACGAGGGGTTGCGCGGCGGCCGGGTGGTGCCGCTCAAGCGCAATGCCGACCATGCGGCGGCCGCGGCCGGAGGCGTCGCGCATCTGATCGTGGCCGCGCGCACCGGCGCCGCGGTGCCGATGACCCCCGGTCGCGACATCCGCTGGGGTCCGGCGCTGACTGCCGCCGATCCCTGGTGCCCGCCCGTCGAGGTCGGGGCCGAGGATCCGTTGTTCGTGCTCTACACCTCGGGGTCGACCGGGCGGCCGAAGGGTCTGGTCCACACCACGGGCGGCTATCTGGTGCAGGTCGGCACCAGCTGGCGCACCATCTTCGACTGGCACGAGGGCAATGTCTTCTGGTCTACCGCCGATATCGGCTGGGTGACCGCGCACAGCTACAAGATCTACGGGCCGCTGCTGAACGGCGCCACCTCGGTCCTGTTCGAAGGGGTGCCAACCTTTCCCGATTCCTCGCGCTGGTGGTCGATCATCGAGAAGCACCGTGTCGCGATCTTCTACACCGCCCCCACCGCGATTCGGTCGCTGATGCGCGAGGGCGAAGCGCCCGTGCGCCGCCACGACCTGTCCTCGCTGCGCGTGCTGGGCTCGGTCGGCGAGCCGATCAATCCCGACGCCTGGCATTGGTTGCATCGCATCGTGGGGGGCGGGCGCTGCCCGATTGTGGACACCTACTGGCAGACCGAGACCGGCTCGGTGCTGCTGGTGCCGATCCCGGGGCCGGTGGCGAACAAGCCCGGCGCCGCCGGCAAGCCCTATTTCGGCATCCGGCCCGTCGTGATGGACACCGCCGGCCGCCCCGTGGCCGGCGCGGGGCGCGGCAGCCTGTGCTTCGCCGGATCGTGGCCCGCGCAGGCGCGCACGATCCTGCACGACCACGACCGCTTCCTGCGCACCTATTTCTCGCCCTTCCCCGGTCATTTCTTCACCGGGGACGGAGTCGAGCGCGATGGCCTTGGCTATTACCGCATCACCGGGCGGATCGACGACGTGCTGAACGTCTCGGGCCACCGCCTGGGAACGGTCGAGCTGGAAAGCGCCATCGCAAGCCACCCCGCCGTGGCCGAGGCGGCGGTGGTGGGCGTCCCCCATCCGGTCAAGGGACAGGCGATCTTCGCCTTCGTCACGCTGAAGGCCGACCAGCCGGAGAACGAGGCGCTGAAGGCCGCGATCGTGGCGCTGGTGCGCGAAAGGATCGGCCCGATTGCCACGCCCGAGGCGCTGCTCTGGGCGCCGGCCCTGCCGAAGAACCGCGCCGGCAAGATCCTGCGCCGCATGCTTGCGAGGATCGCCGCCGGGGACTACCACGATCTGGGCGACACGACGACCCTCGCCGATCCCGAGGCGGTCGACGAGATCATCCGCCGCCACCGGGCCAGCCAAAAGGAGCCGACATGAACGCCGAGGACCTGCGCGTCCTGCAGGCGCCGCTGAAGGAAAGCTACAAGGCCGATCCCGCGGCGGCGCGGGTCACGCTGCGTGCCACCGGCACGCTTGGCGACGGCCTGTCGTGCCGGCTGGAAACCGGCCGCGCGCTGGTCGAGGCCGGACTGCATCCCGCCACCGGCGGCAGCGGCGCACAGGCCTGTTCGGGCGACATGCTGCTGGAGGCGCTGGTGGCCTGTGCGGGCGTCACGCTGAACGCGGTTGCCACGGCCATCGGATTCGATCTGCGCGGCGGCACCGTCACCGCCGAGGGCGATCTGGATTTCCGCGGCACGCTGGGCGTGGACCGCGAGGCGCCGGTCGGGTTCTCGGCGATCCGGCTGCGCTTCGACCTCGACACGCCCGAGCCGCAGGAGCGCATCGACACGCTGACAAAGCTCTCGGAACGCTACTGCGTCGTGCTTCAGACGCTGACGGTGCCGCCCGCCATCGCGCTGGAGGTCGCCGCGCATGACTGACCGCGCGCCTGCCCCCGAGACGCTGGCCGCGCAGGCACTGGGGCGGATCGATGGTGCGACCGGGGCGCTGATCCCGCCGATCCACCCCTCGACCACCGACGAGCGCGACGCCGACACCGGCTATTCCCGCGCCATCGCCGGGATTGCCCGCGCGGCGGGGCGCGGCTGGCGGTGGATTCCACCGTGGGCACGCCGGTCCTGACCCGGCCGCTGGAGCTCGGCGCCGATATCGGCATGCATTCGGCCACGAAATACCTCAACGGGCACAGCGATCCTCGGCCCGTTCGAGGCTTGGCTGCTGCAACGCGGGCTGCGCACGCTGTTGGCGCGGGTCCGCTGGCAATGCGCCTCGGCCGCGGTGCTGGCCGACCGGCTTGCGGCGCATCCGCGGGTGGCGGGCGGGCGCAAGGCCGCCATCGCCACCGCGGCGCGGGTGCGGGTCTGGACGCGGGCGACCTCGCTTGGCGGGGGGGGGAAAGCCTGATCGAGCACCGCGCCAGCATCGAAGGGCCGACCTCGCCGGTGCCCGACGACCTGCTGCGCCTGTCGGTCGGGCTGGAGGCCGCCGAGGATCTCTGGGACGATCTGGCCGCCGCGCTTGGATGAGCAGGGGCCGGACCCGCGAGAGGGTCCGGCCCGTTCAGTCCAGCCGGTGGATCAGCGACTGGTCGAGCACGGCCATGACCTGCCGCCGCAGATCCTCGAACCCATGGGCGCTGCGGTCGCGCGGACGCTCGAGGCTGACCCGGATCTCGGCCTGAACCCGCCCCGGGTGGGGCCGCAGGATCACGATGCGGTCGGCCAGCACGATGGCCTCGTCCACGTCATGGGTCACCACGATCAGCGTGGGCCGCGGGTCTGTCTGCTGCCACACATGCAGCAGATGGTCCTGAAGGTCGATCCGGGTGAAGGCGTCGAGCGCCGAGAACGGCTCGTCCAGCAGCAGCACCTCGGGGCGGGTCACCAGCGCGCGGGCGATCGCCACCCGCTGGGCCTGCCCGCCCGACAGCTCGCGCGGCCAGACGCCCGCCTTGTCAATCAGGCCCACGCGGCGCAGCGCCTCTTCGACCAGCACCCGGCGGTCCCGGGCGGGCCTGCGGCCCAGCCCGAAGCCCACGTTCCCCGCCACCGTGAGCCAGGGAAAGAGCCGCGGCTCCTGAAACAACACGCCGATCTTCTCGTGCGGGCCACTCACCTCTGCGCCATCCAGCACGACCCGACCCGGGGCGGGCCGGTCCAGCCCCGCGATCAGCCGCAGCAGCGTGGACTTGCCGCAGCCCGAGCCGCCGAGAATGGCGAGGATCTCGCCCGGCTCCACCCGCAGCCCGACGCCCTCCAGCGCCTGCACGCCGTTGGGATAGGTCTTTCCGATATTGTCCAGCGCCAGCATGGGATCTCCTAGTGGTGGCGGGCGAAGCCGTCTTCCCAGCGCAGGAACGGCGCCGAGATCCAGCCCAGAAGACTGTCGGTGGCCTTGCCCAGCAGGGCGAAGGCGATGATGGCGGCCACGATCTGGCCCGGCTTGCCCAGCTGCTGCCCGTCGATCAGCAGATAGCCCAAGCCCTCGGACGCGCCCATGAACTCGGCCGCGACCACGAACATCCAGCCAAGACCCAGGCCCGAGCGCAGCGCGGTGACATAGGCGGGAAGCACCGCCGGCAGCAGGATGCGTCCGACCATCGCCGGCCCGGACAGCCGGTAGATGCGGCCGACCTCGACGATCCTGCGGTCGACGGACCGGATCGCGGCCATCAGGCCCAGATAGACCGGGAAGAACACACCCACCGCGATCAGCACGATCTTCGAGGTCTCGAAGATGCCGAACCACAGGATGAACAGCGGCACCCAGGCGATGGAGGGGATGGCGCGCAGCGCCTGAAGGCTCGGGTCCAGCAGGCGGCTTGCCAGGCACGAATAGCCCGTCAGCGCACCCGCCAGCGTCCCCGCCGCCACGCCAAGACCGAAGCCCGCGCCGACCCGGCCAAGCGTCGCCAGCGCGTGATCGGCCAGCCCGCCGCCCTGCCAGAGCGACCAGAGCGTGGCCCCGACCGCGGACGGGGGCGGAAGCAGGCGGCCGCTGTTCAGCCCCAGAGCCACCGCCGCTTCCCACAGAAGACCCAGCGCCCAGCCGGTTCCGCCGAGACGCCGGGCTGACGGACGCGGCACGGAGAGCGAGGTGTCGGCCATCGCCCCTGCCCTCAGTTCGTCGTCACGGGCAGGCGGTCATCAAGCAGCGCGTCCACCGTCGCCGGGACATCGACCGTCGCCTCGATCACGCCTGCCGCCTGCAGGGCGACGCCGGCCCGCAGGATCGACTCGCGCTGCGAGACGCCGATGCGGGGCTGCGACAGATCGGTGCGCTCGTCCAGTTGCCGTCGACCACCGCGGCCGGCAGGCCCGTGACCCCGGCGACGATGCGCTTCAGCCCGGCCGGATCGGCCACCGCCTCGTTCCGCGCCGCCTCGTAGACCCCCAGCACACGCTCGACGATGGCCGGGTTCTCCTCCAGAAACGCCTCGCGCACGTTCAGGATGCCCCAGGTATTGGCCGCCGGATCGCGGTGGAACAGCACCGCCCCGTCCTCCACCTCGGCCGAGGCCATGATCGGGTCGAGACCGGCCCAGGCGTCGACGTCGCCGCGGATCAGCGCGGTGCGGCCGTCGGCATGTTGCAGCAGCACCACCCGGACATCGTCCTGGCTCAGCCCCGCCTCGGCGAGCGCCCGCACCAGAAAGACATGCGGATCGGTTCCGCGGGTAACGGCGACGGTCCGTCCCTTCAGATCGGCCACCGAGGCAATCCCGCTGTCGGCCCGCGTGACCAGCGCCGTCCATTCCGGGCGCGAGTAGCTGTAGACCGACCGGATCGGGTTGCCGTTGATCCGGGCGAGCAGCGCCGCCGACCCGGCGCTCGACCCGAAGTCGATCGAGCCCGCGTTCAGGAACTCCAGCGCCTTGTTCGAGCCGGCAGACTGCACCCAGGTGATGGCGATGCCGTCCTTTTCGAACTCGCGTTCCAGCAGGCCCTTCTCGCGGATCAGCAGGGACAGGGGATTGTAGGTGGCCCAGTCGATGCGGATCTCGCGCGGGGGATCGGCAAGGGCGGGACCGGCGGCCAGCGCAAGGGCCGCGGTGGCGGCGAGGAACAGGCGACGGGTCAGGGTCATGGCAAGCCTTCATTGATCGCGCCGACCGTTGGGGGCGCGGAAGTCGGGGAACGGGATGAAAGGGACCGCCGCGGGGGCTCGCGGCGGCGATGGCTCAGGCGGCCGCGGTCTGGCGGCCGGCGGCCTCCAGCGCCTGTTCCAGATCGGCCAGAATGTCGTCGATATGCTCGATGCCGATCGACAGGCGCACATAGCCGGGCGTGACGCCGGTCCGAAGCTGGTCCTCGGCGGTCAGCTGCGAATGGGTGGTCGAGGCCGGGTGGATCGCAAGGCTGCGCGCGTCCCCGATGTTGGCGACATGGTAGAAGAGTTGCAACGCGTCGATGAAGCGGCGACCTGCGTCCCGCCCCGCAGCCAGTTCGAAGCCCACAAGACCGCCCTGCCCGCGCGGCAGGTATTTCGCGGCCCGTTCGGCGGCAGCCCCGGTCTGGAAGCCCGGATGGATCACGCGCGACACCTCGGGTCGGGCAGAGAGGAATTCGGCCACCCGCGCGGCGTTTTGCGAATGCCGCTCGATCCGCAGCGGCAGGGTCTCGATCCCTTGCAAAGTCAGGAAGGCGTTGAAGGGCGCGAGCGCAGCGCCAAGGTCACGCAGCAGCGTCGTGCGCGCCTTGACGATATAGGCCACCGGTCCCAACGCCGCCGTCGCTTCCACCCAGACCGCGCCGTGATAGCTAGAGTCGGGGGTGTTCAGCGCCGGCTGGCGGGCGGGATGGGCCGCCCAGTCGAAATTGCCGCCATCGACGATCAGCCCGCCGATCGAGGTGCCGTGCCCGCCCAGATACTTGGTCGAGGAATAGACCACGATCGCAGCCCCATGGTCGAACGGGCGCACCAGCAAGGGCGCCGCGGTATTGTCCACGATCAGCGGAATGCCCAGCGGCCGGCCGAGCGCCGCCACTTCGGCGATGGGGAACACCTCGAGCTTGGGATTGGGTAGGGTCTCGGCATACCAGGCGCGCGTACGCTCGTCCGAGGCGCGCAGGAAGGCCTGGGGATCGGCGGGATCGACGAAGCGGACCTCGATCCCCTGATCCTTCAGCGTGTTGGCGAACAGGTTCCATGTGCCGCCGTAGAGGTCGGTCGACGACACGATGTTGTCGCCCGCCCGCGCGATGTTCTGGATCGAATAGGCCGAGGCCGCCTGACCCGAGGCCACGGCCAGCGCCGCAGCCCCGCCTTCCAGCGCGGCGATACGCTGTTCAAGGACGTCGGTCGTGGGATTGCCGAGGCGGGTGTAGATGTTGCCAAGCTCTTGCAGCGCAAACAGGGCCGAGGCGTGGTCGGCATCGCGGAACTGGTAGGATGTCGTCTGATAGATCGGCACCGCCACCGCCCCCGTTGTCGGATCGGCGCGGTAGCCCGCGTGAAGGGCAAGTGTCTCGTTGCTTTGGCTGGTCATGGTGTCTCCACAGGTCGGCACAAGGCGATTTGTTCTGTCGTGATTAAAGCCGATTTCCCTCCGGCGTGAATTCCAAAGACCGGCGCCGGAACGATGGCGGCCTGCTGCGACTCTGGCCGGATCGGGAAGATTGTTCTCTGCGGCCGCCATCCATGCCCCCGCGACCGCAGCGCGTCGGGGGATCGCCGGGCGTCATGCCGGAAATCCCTTCCCCGAAGCCTACCGCCCGCGGGCAATCCGTTCCCCTGAGGCGGCACAACTTGGAATGGACCGAGACAGGCCCTTCTGTATCCTTAAATCACGACATGTTTTGACGAGTATTGTCCCCCGGGACATCGCAGAGGAGCTTTCCATGATCCGAATTCCTTCGGCCACGGCGCTGCAAGACACGCCCGCCGCCCGCGCATGAACGAGGCCCATCCATGACCGCACAACAGATCGGACTGAAGGACCGCCTCTGGAAGGAACTGGCGCTGAAGGCGGAGCTGAACACCGATGGCATAGCCATCAGCCGCGAAGCCCTGGAATTCATCGCGCCGGGCGTGAAGACGCAGGAACAGGTGCATACGCTGTTCGAGATGGATTTCGAGATCCACGACGACGAGCTTCCCGCCTATCTTCGCCTCGACCACGGGCTGGTGGTACCGTTCCGCTGGAATCCCGATGCACGCCACCGGATCGTGCTCGACGGCAACCGCACCATCGTCGTGAAGGACGACGAGCAACTGGCCGAGGCACATTTTCCCGAGCGGCCCGCCTATTACGGGCAGAAGACCTCGGACGGGGCGGTGATGGCCACCATCGGCTCGCTCGGATCGGACCGGCAGTTCTTCGTCGCCTACTCCAACGAGTGTTCCTACAAGGACAAGGGCGAGGACTGCCTGTTCTGCAACATCAACTTCACCAAGGATACCTACGGCGAGAAGTCGGGGATCTTCTGGAAGACCGCGAAGCAGATCGGCGAGACCTATGCCGAGGTTCACCGCCAGGGTCTTGTCGATCACGTCAACATCACCGGCGGCGTGATCCCGGAACGGCGTGAACTGGAATACTACCTCGACGTGGCCGACGCGATCCGCAAGCATTCGGGCGTCGAGGATTTCAACGGCACGGCCGTGGTCGCGGCCCCGATCGACCTGCGCAACCTCGACCGGTTCCGCGAGGCGGGCTATCGCACGGTGGGCCTCAACCTCGAGTTCTGGGACAAGGGCATCTACAACGCCATATGCCCCGGCAAGGCGCGGGATTCCGGCGGCTGGGACCACTGGCTGCGCGCCATCGAATATTCGGTAGGCGTCTTCGGCCACGGCAACGTGCGGTCGAACTTCGTGGGCGGGATCGAGCCGAAGAAGAGCCTGCTGGCGGGTATCCAGTACCTGGCCGACAAGGGCGCGGTCGGCACGGCCTCGATCTGGTGCCCGAACCCGGGGTCGGATCTGGAAGGCCACCGCGCACCCGAGGCGCAATGGTATCTCGATCTGGGGCACAAGATCGCGGCGATCTGGAAGAAGGCCGGGTTCACCTGGGCCAACCTCTACGACTCGAACGCCTCGGTCGACACGCTCCAGCACGACATCTGGCGCATCGAGGCCGAGACGCTGCCGATCTTCCAGCGCGACGCCGTCGCCGCCGAATGACATCGGGCGGCGTGCGCGCCGCCCCCTTCCCCTTATCCGCAGGTCAGTCCCGTGAGCAACAGTCAGCCCCGCCACATCGCCATCTACGGCAAGGGTGGCATCGGCAAATCCACCACCACCTCGAACATCGCCGCCGCGCTGGCCGAAGCGGGTCACCGCGTCATCCAGATCGGCTGCGACCCGAAGAGCGACTCCACCACCATTCTTCGCGGGGGCGCCGAGCTTCCCACCGTGCTCGACAGCTTGCGCGACCGTTCGCGCAAGCCGAAACTCGAAGAGATCTCGGCCACCGGCTTCGGCGGCGTCCTGTGCATCGAGGCCGGTGGCCCGGTTCCCGGCGTCGGCTGCGCCGGTCGCGGCATCTCGGCCGCCGTCGATCTGCTGGAAGATCTGCGCGTGTTCGAGACCTTCCAGCCCGACTATGTGCTTTACGACGTGCTGGGCGACGTGGTCTGCGGCGGCTTTGCCGTGCCGATCCGCGACGGCATCGCGGACCGCGCCTTCGTCGTCACCTCGTCGGATTTCATGGCGATCTTCGCCGCCAACAACCTTTTCAAGGCGATCGACAAATATGCGCCCTCGGGCGGAGCGCGGCTGGGCGGGATCATCGCCAACAGCCTGCAACTGCCGCACGCCCGCGCGCTGATCGACGATTTCGCCGAACGGACCGGCACCGAGGTGGTGGGCTATGTCCCGCGCTCGACCGAGGTCGCGCAGGCCGAGCTTTACGGCCAGACCGTGATCGAGGCCGCGCCCTATTCCGAACAGGCCGAGGTCTACCGCCGCCTAGCCCGCCGCGTGACGGGCGAGATCGACACCCGCCTGCCGCGGCCGCTGAACGGCCCGGACCTGAAGGACTGGGCCCGCGGCTGGGGCGACCGGATCTTCGGCACGGAAACGGCTGCCACGGGTGGAGGGATCTGACATGGCCCGTCTCCCCCGTCTTGAAACCCGCGAGGTGCGGCTTGACGCGACCCACGCCTATCTGGGTAGCGCCGCGGCACTGGCGAAGGAATACGCCGGCGACGAACCCCCACCCCGGCGTATCCGCACCTTTTCCGAAGCCGCGCCGGACGATCTGGGTCTCGCGCTCGGCCTGCTCTCGCGGCTGAGCGATCTGGGGCTGGTGGTGCATGGGCCGGCCGGATGCGCGGCGCGGAACCATCCGGCGCTGGCCCCGCTAGCCGTGACCGATCTTGACGAGCGCGATACCGTCCTGGGCTCGGGCGATGTGTTGGCAGACACATTGCGCAAGCTGGATGCGACGGCGCGGCCGGCGGCGCTGACGGTGCTGGGCAGCCCCGTGGTGGCGATCAACAGCGACGATATCCGGGCGACGGTGGCGGAACTGTCGCTTGAACTCGGAAAGCCCGTGGTCTGGGTGCGCACCGACAGCTTCCGCTCGGCCGTTCCTGCGACCGGGGCGGATGCCGCGACGGACGCGCTTCTGCAACTGGCTGACCCGGGGGACGCGCCGCGCGACTTCGGCCTTCTGAACCTGCTGACAACGCAGCGCAGCGTGGAACTCGACGCGCTGGTGGCGCGGATCGAGGCGCTCGGCTGGCGGGTGAACCGCTTGCCCGAGGGTGCATCGGTGGCAGGCCTGCAACGCGCCGCGACGGCAGCGGCAAGCCTTGTGCTCGATCCCGACACGCTCGACCCGCTGGCCGAGGGCCTCGAGCGTCGGTTCGGCGTCCTTCGGCTCGGCTCCGCGGTGCCGGTTGGTGCGGCGGCGACAACGGCACTCTTGCGTCGTCTTGCGGCGCTGGCGGGGCTTCAGGCCCCTGTCCCGCCGCTGGCGCAGGACGAACGCGGGCTGGCCGGCCATCGGCTGGCGATCGCATTGCCCCCCGCATGGGCGCTGGCTGTGGCCGATCTGGTCGAGGATCTGGGCGGCGAGGTGGCGCTTCTGTCGGTGCCTCATGTCGATCGCACGCATGCCGCCGCGCTTTACGCCTTTGCCGAGCGGCGCCCTGCGCTTCAGATCCATGTCGGCGAGGCACAGGGGTTCGAGACCGCGGGCCTGCTGCGCCGGATTGCCCCGGACGCGCTTCTGGGGTCGCCCGATGTCGTGGCACAAGCGCTTCGGCAGGGCGTGCCGGCGGCCGTGGCCTCTCCGGCGCGCCTCCTTGGCGCAGGTGCGGCAAAGTACCTGTCGGATCTGCTCACCGATGCGCTGGAGGGTCGCGCCCTCGCCCGCCACGCCGCCCGCGCCGCGGACAGCCCCTACAGCGAGGCGTGGCTGAACCGAAGCCCCGACTGGCACATCAAGCAGGAGGTGCGTTGATGGCCCGCCCGCTTGTCGGCCCCCCGGCATCCTGCGCCCTGCACGGCGCGATCCTGACCGCCGCTGCCATCCCGGGCGTGATCCCGCTCGTGCATTCCACACCCGGCTGCGCGCTCCGCGCCGGTACGGGCGTTACGGGCGATCTGTCCGGTGCCCCGCCCGGACTGCCGCTTGTGGCTTCGACCAATCTTGCCGAAAAGCATGTCGTCTTCGGCGGCACTTCGCGTTTGCGCGAGGAAATCAAGAACACGCTCGCCGTGGTCGAGAGCGGGCTCGTGGCCGTGCTCACCGGCTGCCCGACCGAGATGATCGGCGACGATGTGGCCGCAATGGTCAAGGAGGTGACATCGCAGGGCGAGGCGGTGATCGACATCCAGACCGCCGGCTTCCGCGGCCCCGCGCGCGCGGGCTACGACCTTCTGCTGACCGCGCTGGCCAGTCGGCTGGAGCCGCGCGCCGAGCCGGCCGATGTGCCGCGGATCAACATCCTCGGCATCGTGCCCGGGATCGATCCGCACTGGCTGTCGGAACTCGAGGAACTCTCGCGCCTTCTGGCCGGCGTCGGCCTGCGCGCCAATCCGGTCTTCGGCCCGGCAGGCGGGCTGGACGCGCTGCACGCGCTGGGGCGGGCCGAGGCAAGTCTGGTGCTGTCACCTTGGGGCGTTGGCCCGGCCGAGGCGCTGCGGCAACGGTTGGGCATTCCGACCGTCGTGGCCGAGGGCCTTCCGGTCGGGGCCGCGGCGGTCGAGGCGCTGCTCCGCCGCCTGTCCGAGGCGCTCGGCCGACCGCTGGATGGCGCGGCCGAGGCCTTCCTCGCGTCCGAGCGCCGGCACGAGGACTACCTGCTGAACCAGATACTCGGCCGGCTGGTCAGCGCCGGGCGGCAGCGGGTCGCGGTGATCGGCGGAAGCCTTGCCGCGCCGGGCCTCGAGCGGTTCCTGACCACGGTTCTGGGATGGAAGACCGTGGCCCTCGTCCTGACGGACGAGCCGCCCGCGGCCCTGCGACCCGCGCTGGCCGCCGAAGGGGCAATCTTCGCGCCCGACGCCGCGAGCCGGGCCGAAGCCATCCTGACGAGCGGCGCCAGCCTCTTGATCGGCGGCGCAGACGACCGCGCTCTGGCTGGGCGTCGGGGGATAGCCTTCGTCGATGCCGGCAGCGTCTCCGGTCTGGGAGCGCTGACCGGGGGCCACGCCGGGCGTGCCGGCGCGGCACGACTGCTTTCCGCTCTTGTGACCGGACTCGAGGCCGCGGATGCCCCTGCACTGCGGCCGTATCCTGCGGAGGAAGAAAAGGTCTTGTCCCTGGGCCTTCCTGGGCTGGCGGTCGACCGACAGGTTCAGATCCTTGCCTGAAGGTCAGCCTTCGGGGTCGCGCCGCGCTGGCGCGGCCCCGCCTTTGCCCGCAAGTCGCTCAACGGGTTCCCGGACGCCAAACCACCTTCCGGTGGCGGCGCCGAGAGAACGCTCCTTCTCTCCAACCACCCATCTTTGGCAAGCACCCCTCGCCTCCGAATGATAATTACGACCTACACAGTCGTGTATAGGAGCCCGCGATGAACCACCGGATCGTCGGATTTGCAGGTGGCCTCGGCCGCCCCTCAAAAACCCGGGCGCTGGTCGCACATGCCGTGACCGCGACGACCACGGCTTTTGGCGGAACTGCCGGCCTGCACGATCTGTTCGATCTGCAATCCTCGCTGGGTCAGGCCGCACGGCTGGACGAGCTGCACCCGCGTGCCGCCCGCGTCGTGCAGGATCTGCTTGCCGCCGATGCGCTGATCGTTGGCACCCCGGTCCACAAGGGCAGCTACACCGGCCTTTTCAAGCATCTCTTCGACCTGATCGAGCCCGAGGCTCTGGCGGGCAAGCCGGTCCTTCTTCTCGCCACCGGCGGCGGCAACCGGCACGCGCTGGTGATCGAACACCAGCTTCGGCCGCTGTTCGGCTTCTTCGAGGCGCTGACCCTGCCCACCGGCATCTATGCCGGAAATGCCGATTTCACCGATGGCGAGCCTTCCTCGCCGGTTCTGCTGGATCGCATCCAGCGCGCGGTGCGGCAGTTCTCGCCCTGGCTCGGCACTGTCCGAACGACAGGCACGGCGCTTCTGCCCGCCTGATCCGTTTCCCCTTCCGTCCTCAGCAAAGGAGCACTCCATGACCCGCAAGATCCGATTGGGCGCCTTCCTGCCCGGCGGCGGCCAGCACATCGCCTCGTGGCGCCACCCGGACCAACCCGCCGATGGCGCGACCAGCTTTGCCTTTCACCGCCGGCTTGCCGAGACCGCCGAACGCGGGCTGTTCGACGCCTACTTCCTTGCCGACGGCCTGGCCGTGGGCTTTGGCGGTGCGCGCGAAGGTGGCAACGCCCGCGTTGCGGGCTTCGAGCCGGTCACCCTGTTCTCGGCGCTGGCTCCGCTGACCCAGCACCTCGGCTTCATCGCCACATCCTCGACCACCTACGAGGAACCCTATACCACCGCCCGCAAGTTCGCGTCGTTGGACCTGATCTCGGGCGGGCGCGCGGGGTGGAACGTGGTCACGACCACCGGCGACGCCACGGCGCAGAACTTCAACCGCGACACCCAGCTTCCCCATGCCGACCGCTACCGGCGCGCCCACGAGCATGTCGAGGTTGTCAGGAAGCTGTGGGACAGCTTCGAGGATGACGCCTTCCCGCGTGACAAGGAGACCGGGGTCTTCTTCGATCCCGAAAAGCTGCATGACGCGGACCACAAGGGCGCGCATTTCAGCGTGAAGGGGCCGCTCAACGTGCCGCGCTCGGCGCAGGGGCATCCGGTCATCGTGCAGGCTGGCCAATCCGAGGATGGTCGCGACTTCGCCGCCGCCCATGCCGAGGTGATCTTCACCGCCCACCAGCATGTCGAGACCGCGCGCGAGTTCTATGCCGACGTGAAGGCCCGCGCCCGCGCCCATGGCCGCAATCCCGACCATGTGCTGATCATGCCCGGCGTCTCGCCCTTCGTCGGCCGCACCGAGGACGAGGCGCGCGAGAAATACGACCGGCTGACCGAGTTGATCGTTGAAGAGGACGGGATCGGGCTGCTGAACGGCCTGACGGGCGGAACGCTGGATCTTCGCGGCCAGGACCTTGACGGTCCGTTGCCGCCCGCCCCGCCGACCGAAGGCATGAAAAGCCGGCAGGAGCTGATCCGCCGGATCGCCGACGAGAACGGCTTCACCATCCGCCAGCTTTACCGCTGGGTCGCCTCGGCCCGCGGGCATTTCACGATCGTCGGATCGGCCACGCAGATCGCGGACACGCTTCAGGACTGGTTCGAGACCGGCGCCGCAGATGGGTTCAACATCCTGCCGCCGTGGCTGCCGACCGCGCTGGACGATTTCGTGGATCTGGTGATCCCGGAACTTCAGCGCCGCGGCCTGTTCCGCACCGCCTATGAGGGCCGGACCCTGCGTGGCAACCTTGGGCTTCCCTATCCCGAGAACCGCTGGGCGATCGCGCGGGCGGCCTCCCGCGCCGCCGAGTAGCGCCCTGCCCCACCCGGTGCGATGACTGTCCCCGGGTGGGGGACCTTTCTTCGGTCGCGGAGGATCAGTCTTTGGCCGAGGTGGCGGGCTCTGATGGGTCCTTCGGCGCAAGTGGCACCCCGTGATACAGGCCTGCGACATGGCGGGCTTCGGCAAAGAACAGCCAGCGCGCGACGACGGCGCCCGCCAGATGCAGGGCCGCGGCCAGCGGCACGGCCCCGGGCGCAAGGATCAGGACCGCAGCCGGGACCACGCCCGCCAGAAGGACCGCCAGCCAGCGCAGCGCCCGAAGGCGGGGCCGACCGTCGACGATTTCGCGCGTCAGCCATGTCGGGCCGGTTGACGGTTGCTCGAAGCTGCGCACCCGGCTGAAGCGGGCGAGACCGGTTGCATGCTCCAGCGTCAGGGAGAGCCTCGCCATACGCCGGTCGCCAAAGACGAAGCTTGCCGCAAGGCCGGCCGAAAGCGCAACGCAGAGGGCTGCCGCCGACGGCCCCGGCACCGCGATCACGGCACCCCCCGCAGCGGCGAAACCCAGAAACAGGGCTGGCGTGGTCCAGTGATGCCAGCGCGGAACGGCCCGCAACTGGCCGTAGATCATCGCGGTCGAGATCACCGTGCCAAGGCAGGCAAATGCCCCCGGTATCCCCCAGGATGCCGGCCGCAGACCTCCGGCCAGATCAGTTACCGCCACCGGCACCAGAAGCGCGAGGGCGGCGACAGCGCCCCATGCCTCGCGCGAGAGCCAGCTTGTCCGCAGCCGGCTGAAGGCGAACCGGGCACGCAGCGGATGCGCAAGATGGAAGGTCGAGGCCACAAGCCCCGCCAGCACAAGCGCATGGCCCGCGGCCCAGACGGTCGGGGTCGCCCCACCCAGCGCCGCAAGGGCCAGCGTTCCGAAGCCGGCCCCCGACAGGACGGTGAACAGAAGAAGGGACGGCGCGGGCCGCATCAGCGCCCTCCTGTCAGGCGGTCGAGCCAGCCCCGGACCCCCTGCCCCGGCGCAATCGGCGACAGCGGCGGCACCGCGGGCGCGGCATCCTTCGGGCGGGGCGGCAGATACCTGCCCGCTGGCCGGGTGCCCAGTTCCGGCAGCAGATCGAAGCCGCCGCGCTCGGCGACCAGGCGGCTGAGCGCGCTTTCAGGATCGCCAAGATCGCCCGCATGGCGGGCACCTGTCGGGCAGGCCCGCACGCAGGCCGGCAGGCGGTCGTCCTCGGGGCGCGAAGGGTCCTGTGGCAGGTCAAGGCAGAGCGTGCATTTCCGCATCACGCCCGCCACCGGATCAAGTTCGCGCGCCCCGTAAGGACAGGCCCAGGCGCAGAGCCCGCAGCCAAGGCAGCGTGCATCGTCGATCGCCACCACCCCGTCGGGCCGCAGGCGACTGGCGCCCGTAGGGCAGACCGGGACACAGGGCGGATCCTCGCAATGCTGGCAAACCCTTGGAAAGTGAATAATCTGCGCCGGCCCGGTGTCGGGTTCGATCTCATAACAATGCACGCGCGTGAGAAAGGCACCCTCGGGTGCTGCGCCATGGCTGTCGCGGTCTCCCAGAGTCGTCGCGGGCTCGCGCGCGTGCCAGCCCTTGCAGGCGATGGTGCAGGCGTGACAGCCCACGCAGGTGTCAAGGTCGATGACCAGTGCAGGTTTCCGGCGGTGTGTCATCGGCGCCCCCGGATGCTCAGCCGGATCGGCGCGAAGGCGGGTCGGACCTGCGATCGCGGGCCGATCCGCTCCAGCCGCACCCTCAGGTCGAACCAGGCCGCCTGACCCGTCACCGGATCGGCATTGGCGCGGCGCCCGCCCCCCTCAGGGCCGTCTGGCAGAAGGTCGTGCATCAGATGGTTCAGCAGGAAGCCCACCCGGGCCTCGGGGGCATCATCGTCCAGCGCCCATGCCCCCTTGCGCTTGCCGATGGCGTTCCAAGTCCAGACCGTTCCGGGATTGAGCGCCGCCATCCGCGCGACGGGAACCTCGATCGAGCCAGCCGGAGAGGTCAGCCGCGCCCAGTCGCCGTCCTGAAACCCCAGCCGCTCCCACTCGCCTGAGGGCACGAACAGCACGTTCCGCCCCAGGATCTGCCGCAGCCAGCCGTTCATCGACCCCCATGAGTGATACATCGCCGCCGGCCTTTGCGTCAGCGCGTGAAGCGGGAAGTCGGCCGCCTGCGCCTCGCTTTCCGGCGGCGTCCATTCGGGCAGCGGGTCCATCGCGGCCAGAAGTCGGGGCCGCAACTCATCCGGCGGCTGGTGCGGGCCGTGTCTCAGCGCGGCAAGCTGGAAGCGTCGCAAGGGTTCGCTCCAGATCGTGAACAGATAGGGCTGCGGCCTGTCCTGAAAGCCCATCGCCACCGCCCAATCCTGCCATGCCCGGTTCCAGGGCTTGAAGAAGGCGGCTTCGGCCGGGACTTCGGCGGAGAACACCCCGCCTGCCTCGATATACCGGGCCAGCTGGTCGGGGTTGGGGGCGCCGCGCCCCTGCGCCGTCCCATCGCCGCGCCAGCCGGCCAGAGGCCCGATGCCGGGCCGGCGCTGGTGCCGCACCAGATAGTCGGCATAATCGGCATAGGTGGCCGAACCGTCCGCTTCGGCAAACCCCGGCAGGCCAAGGCGGTGGCCAAGGTCGATCAGCACCGACTGGAACGGCCGCACGTCCCGGTCGGGCGCAACCACCGGCCAGCGGATAGCATCCACCGCCCGGTCGGCGCGACTGGCCGACCGATCCAGCAGAGAGATCGCGTCATGACGCTCCAGATAGGTGGTGTCGGGCAGGACCAGATCGGCATAGGCCACGGTTTCCGACGCATAGGCATCCGACAGGATGACATGGGGAATGCGGTAGCTGCCGTCGGGATCGGTATCGGTCAGCATCCGCGCGACCTCGGCCGGGTTCATGGACGAGTTCCACGCCATGTTCGCCATGTACAGAAACAGCGTGTCGATCCGATAGGGTCGGCCGGCATGGGCGTTGGCGATCACCCGCTGCATCAGGCCATGCGCGGCGAAGGGGGCATCCCAGCTGAAGGCCTCATCGATCCTCGCGGGGCGGCCGTCTTCGGTCAGTGCAAGGTCCGCCGGGCCACGGGGAAAGCCCAGATGCGGCCCCTCCAGCGGCTGTCCGGGCCGGGCGCGGAAATGCGGCACGGGATGGGCGGACATCGGCCTTGGGTAAGGCGGCCGGAAGCGCATGCCGCCCGGCACCTCGATGCAGCCAAGAAGCATCTGAAGCAGATGAAACGCCCGCGCAGTCTGAAAGCCGTTCGTATGCGCGGCGATCCCCCGCATGGCGTGAAATCCGACCGGGCGGCCGATCATGCGGGCATGGTGGCCCCCCCGGAAATCGGTCCAGGGCTGATCGAGCGCGATCGCCTCGTCAAAGGCCACCTGCGCCAGTTCCGCCGCCAGCGACCGGATGCGTGCGGCCGGGATGCCCACGCGGGCCGCCACCCTGTCCGCCGAATGGCGCGGGTCGAGGTAGCGGTCGGCGAGCGTGCGGAACACGGTGCGGTGGCCGGGCCATTCCGCCAACGGGTCAGGCTCGACCCCATCGGCGTCAAAGGGGGCGAGCCGTCCGGTGCGGCGGTCCACCACCAGCGCCCGCCCCGCGTCATCGCGCAGGCAAAGGCCGCTGTTGGGGCCCGACCCCTCGGCCAGCAGGCAGGCCGCATCGGTCCAGCAGGCAAGATAGTCAAGGTCGATCCGCCCCGCCGTCAGCAGCTCATGCACCAGCGCCAGCGCCAGAAGTCCGTCGCTTCCCGGGGTAATTCCCAGCCATTCGTCGGCCATGGCCGAATAGCCGGTCCGGATCGGGTTGATCGCGACCACCCGCCCCCCGCGCGCCTTGACCGCCGCCAGCCCCGCCTTGATCGGGTTGCTGTCATGATCCTCGGCGACGCCGATCAGCAGCAGAAGCCGCACCCTGTCCCAGTCGGGCTGGCCGAACTCCCAGAACGAGCCGCCCAGCGTCATGATACCCGCCGCCGCGACGCTGACCGAGCAGAAGCCGCCATGCGCGGCAAAATTCGGCGTGCCGAACATCTGCGCCCACCATCCGGTGAAGCTTTGCGACTGGTCACGGCCGGTGAAGAAGGCAAGTCGCTCCGGCGCGCTGGCCCGGATCGGGGCCAGCCAATCGACCGCCGTCGCCAGCGCCTCGTCCCACGAGATCGCCTCGAACGCGCCAGAGCCGCGCGGGCCGATCCGGCGCAGGGGGGACGACAGTCGCGCCGGGCTGGTGACCTGCATGATGCCGGACGCGCCCTTGGCGCATATCCGGCCGCGGTTCACCGGGTGGTCGCGGTTGCCCTCGATATAGCGCACCTTCCCTGAGTGAAGGTGAACGTCGATCCCGCAGCGGCAGGCGCACATGTAGCAGGTGGTCTTGCGGATGCCGTCCGATTGATCCGCCGTCGCTGTCTCGGGAATTGGCAACATGATACACGACTTCTTAATCGTGTAATATCTAGCACGCTGCCCCGGAAATGGCATTCCAAAGAACGAAGTTCGGGAGAAAACCATTCCCCGCAGCATCGCCGCCAGCGGCATTGGCGGGGCGCCCGGCCACGACCGGGATCCGCAGACAGCGGCAGGTCGCGCTGCCTGCGCGGATAGCGGGTCAGCGATCCTCTTCGAAGAAGCGGCTGAGGATCGCTTCCTCCAGCCTTGCAGCCTCGGGGGCGCCGTGGTGGCGCGGGCGCGGCAGGGTCACGTCGATGTCCATCGCGATCCGGCCCTGATCCAGCATCACGATCCGGTCGGCCAGCATCACCGCCTCTGAGACGTCATGCGTCACCAGAACCGCCGTGAACCCCTGCCGATGCCAGATCCGGTGCAGCAGGCGCTGCATCTCGATCCGGGTCAGCGCGTCCAGCGCGCCCAGCGGCTCGTCCAGGGCAAGGATCTTCGGCTTGCCGATCAAGGCACGCGCCAGCGCCACCCGCTGCCGCTGACCGCCCGACAGCGCCGAGGGCCAGTCGCCGCCGCGGCCGGAAAGCCCCACCTCGTCCAGAAGCGCCACCGCGCGCTGGTGCGCCGCGGCGCCACGGGCAAGGCCGGTCAGGCCGACGGCCACATTTTCGACCACCCGCGCCCAGGGCAGAAGCCGCGCCTCTTGAAACATGATGCGGATATCCGACGGGCCGCGCGCAGATCCGCGGTCGATCCGGCCTTCGTCGGGGGCATCAAGGCCGGTCAGCAAACGCAGAAGCGTGCTCTTGCCGCAGCCGCTCTTGCCGACGATGGCAAGAAACTGGCCCGCCGGCACGTCCAGATCCAGCCGGTCGAGCACGGTCTTGCCGCCCAGCCTGCGCGTGACCCCACGCAGCGAGAAGGCAGCGGAAGCTCCGGCCGCGACCGCGGGGAAGGTCTCAAGCTTCATCATCGGTCTCCTTGCGCGCTGTAGGACGGGTGCCACGCCAGCGTCCGCCGTTCGAGCAGCCGCGCCGCGCTGTCGGCAAGCTTGCCCAGCAGGGCGTAGATCAGGATCGACAGCACCACGACGTCGATCAGCAGGAACTCGCGCGCCTGCATCGCCATGTAACCAAGGCCGGAATTGGCGGCGATGGTCTCGGCCACGATCAGCGTCAGCCACATGATCCCCAGCGCATAGCGCAGGCCGACGAAGATCGCGGGCAGCGCGCCGGGCAGGATCACCCGCCAGAACAGCGCCGCGCGCCCCATGCCGTGGATGCGCCCCATCTCGACCAGCTGGGGGTCGACGCTCTGGATGCCAAGCAGGGTGTTGACATAGATCGGGAAGAACACGCCAAGCGCCACAAGGAACAGCTTGGCCTCTTCATCGATGCCGAACCACAGGATGACCAGCGGGATCAGCGCAAGATGCGGGATGTTGCGGATCATCTGCAATGTCGTGTCGGTCAGGTCGCGGCTGAGCGCATTGAGCCCGTTCGCCAGCCCCAGCGCAAAGCCGATGCTGCCGCCAATGGCAAAGCCCGCCAGAGCCCGCCACGCGCTGATGCCGATATGTCGGAACAGATCGCCCGAGTGGGCAAGCTGCACCAGCGCCGCCAGAACCGCCGAGGGCGCCGGAAGGACATGCGCGGGGATAGCGCCGCCTCTGGCCAGAAGTTCCCAAAGTGCGATGATCGCGGCGGGAAGAAGCCAGCCCGCCCCGGCGCGGGCGAGCCTGTGAAGCCGGGGCGGGATTGTGGTCATCTGCCGGGCCTCAGTTCGTGGGCGGGGTCCAGACGGCATCCGCCACGCGGATCGCCTTCGGGATCAGGCCGAGGCTCAGGAAGCGGTCCGCCGTCTCTTGCTGGTGGCCGATGATGGTGTCGGTGACCGGGAACACGCCGAACTTCGCGCGGTTCGCGGCCAGGGTCTGCGCCTCGATCGGAACGCCCGTCACCTCGGCCAGGGCCTGTGCCACCTCGTCGCGATGCCCGTCGGCCCAGTCGGCGGCCTCGGCCAGCGCCTGAAGCACCGAGGCGATCACCGGCGCATGGTCGGCTGCAAAGCCGGTGTTGGCCAGAAAGTAGGTGTTGACCTGAAGGACATCGGGCGAGCGGACCAGAACGGTCGGCCGATAGCGCGTCTCGGCGATGGCGAGGAAGGGATCCCAGATCGACCAGGCGTCGATCTTGTCGGTGGCGAAGGCCGCCGCCGCATCCGCCGGGCCGAGATAGACCGGCTCCACATCCGCGAATTGCAGCCCGTTCGCCTCGAGCGCCGCCACCAGAAGATTGTGCGCCGAGGTGCCCTTACCCACACCCACCTTCCGGCCCTTGAGATCCGCAATCGAGGCGATGCCGCTGTCCTTCTTGGCGATGATCGCCTCGCCTTCGCCGTTCGACGGCAGCGCCGCGACATAGCTGATCGCCGCCCCGGCCGACTGGCCGAAGATCGGCGGGGCATCGCCCGTCCAGCCAAGGTGGATCGCGCCCACATTGAGCGCCTCGACCAGCGGCGGCCCGGCCGTGAACTCGACCCATTCGACCGAAACTCCCAGCGGTTTCAGCGCCGCCTCGAACGTTCCCTGCCGTCTGGCGATCACCGGAAGGCCCGCCTTCTGGTATCCCACCTTCAGCGTCGTGATCTGTTGCGCCCCGACCGGCAAGGCCAGCGCCGACAGCAAAAGCGTCGCCCCGGTGGCGAAGGTGCGTCTGGTCATGGTCATATCCGGTGTCTCCTTGACTGTCGTTCCGCAGTCGCCCGACTGCCCCCCATTAAAATCGACAACTATGGTCGTGTATGTCAACAAGGCGGGGCAGAGGGGGCAGGCACGCGTCCGGGGCTGCCGCCATCCAGCGGCATTCTGGTCATGTAATTGATTTGGCAGCGACTTCCGGGGCCGCTGGTGCAAGGTGGCGCATCTGTCGTGGAAGATCGATCTTCCGTCGCCCCCGGTCACGCAAGAACGGCCTCCCGCAGCGGCAAAGATCGCATCATTCGTTTTCGCCCATCAGGGACCAGACGGCCGGTTTCCCGGCAAAGGGCCGCACGCCAGCCTCCCGAATGGGTCAGCCAGGATTCGGTCGCAGTCACGCGTCGGACGCCGGCAGGAAAAACATTCCACGAAAGCCGCGAGCAAGAGAGCGATCCGCTCTGCAGCGTGTCGACTTTGGAATGGCCCCGGAACCGCTTCCTCCGCATGCTGCATCACGACTGACTGAATCGGGTTTGATCCTGGCGCCGCACTCCCTGATCGGGGCGGAAGCTCGCGCCTCAAGCCGGCACGACCCTAGTTTGGAGACTGACATGAAGATCCGAAGCGTCCTCGCGGGCGCAGTATCTGCCCTTGGCCTTTTTGCGGCCCAGGCCCAGGCCGAAGCGCCCAGCGAGATCACCGTTGCCTACTTCCTCGAGTGGCCGCTGCCCTTCGAGGCCGCCAAGAGCCTTGGCACCTTCGAGAAGGAACTGGGCGTCAAGATCAACTGGCGCGCCTTCGACACCGGCACCGCCATGTCGGCGGCCTTCGCATCTGGCGATGTGCAATACGCCATCAGCCAGGGCGTGCCGCCGTTCGTGACCGCGGTTTCGGCCGGTCAGGATCTGATCGTGATCGACGCGGCCGTGGGCTACGCCGAGAACGACAACTGCGTGGTGCGAACGGATCTGGAAATCACCCGCGACAACGCGAAGGACCTGGAAGGCAAGAAGGTCGGCCTGCCGATCGGCACCGCACCGCATTTCGGTTTCCTGAAGGTGGCCGAGCATCTGGGCATCGACGTCTCGAAGGTGCAGGTGGTGGACATCGCGCCGGCAGACGCGGCGGCGGCCTTCGCGGCCGGCAATTTCGACGCGGTCTGCGGCTGGGGCGGCCCGCTCAGGCGCATGAAGGAACATGGCAACGTGCTGCTGACGGGCGCTGAAAAGGAAGCCATCGGGATCAAGATCTTCGATGTCGTCTCGACCACCGCGGTCTTTGCCAACGAACAGCCCGAGCTGACATCCAGGTTCTTGAAGGTCATCAACGACGCGAACGACGCGTGGAAGGCCGACCCCGAGAGCCTTCTGCCAGTGATCGCGAAGGACAGCGGTCTGGACGAACAGGCGGCGAAGGACAACCTTGCCACCTTCACCCTGCTGCCGATCGACGAAAAGCTGGGGCCGGACTGGCTGGGTGGCGGCGTTCAGACCTATCTGAAGGAGGTGGCCGATTTCTTCGTCTCGACCGGCAACATCCCTCAGGCGCTGCCCAGCTATGATGCTGTCGTGAAACCCGAATTCCTTGCCGCCGCGGCCAAGGGCTAACGGGCAGCGGGGGCCTGTCGGCCCCTGCACCCGGAGAATTTCCATGACCACACTCACGGTCCGGAACCTGTCCGTCTCCTTTCCCGCCACGGGCCAAACGCGACTTGCGGCCCTGCAGGACGTGTCCTTCACCATTGCCGCGGGCGAGATGGTCGCGATCCTCGGCCCCTCGGGTTGCGGCAAGACCACCCTTCTCAACGTGCTTGCAGGCTTCCTTCGCCCCACCTCGGGCGAGGCGCTGCTGAACGGTCACCCGATCAGCGGCCCCGGCGCCGAGCGCGGGGTCGTCTTCCAGCAGGGCGCGCTGTTCGAATGGATGAGCGTAAAGGCGAACGTCACCTTCGGGCCGCGCATGAAGGGCATGCCGAGGGCCGAGCGGGACGCCCTCGCCCGCCGTCTGCTTGGCCTCGTCGGCCTGTCGGATGTCTCCGACCGCGCGGTTCATTCGCTGTCGGGCGGCATGCAGCAACGGGTGGCGCTGGCGCGCTGCCTTGCGAATGACCCGGCCCTGATCCTGATGGACGAGCCTCTGGGCGCACTCGACGCGCTGACGCGCGAAAAGATGCAGGAGCTGGTTCTGAAGCTCTGGCACGAGGCGGCCCGGACGGTGGTCCTCATCACTCACTCGGTCGAAGAGGCGATGCTGCTGGGCGAGCGCCTGTTCATCATGGCGCCGCGGCCCGGGCGGATACTTCAGGATTATCGCCTGCCCTTCGCCCGCGCCGCGCAGACCGAGGGCATCCGCGCCGTCAAGCAGACACAAGCGTTCCAGCGCCAGCGCGACGAGATCCTGTCGCTGATCTGGGACATGGAAGAGGCGATCATGGGATCGGACACGGAAGCCGAACCCCAGGGAGACGGAACAAGGGCGGGCAAGTCCGGGACGGGCAAGGCGGCATGATCCTTCTGGCGCTTTATCTTGCGGCTTTTGTCACCGCGCTTCTGCTGGTCAGGCTGGTGCGCCGCCCGGTTCTGCGACCTGCCTTCGGCGATACCGGCGCGCTTCGCGCCGACCGCGCGGCTTCGCTGGCGTCCGTGGTGGCGCTTTTCCTGCTCTGGGGGGCCTTTACCGGCTCCGTGCTTGTGCCCATCCATGTGCCGGCCGCCTTCACCGGCGAAACCTCGTTCCGCTACAGCGCAGCGGCGCCGAGCGAGGCGCCGGTAGAAGCTGTGGTGCATGTCCGCGTCCATCCCGCGACCGAACCACTCGGATCGCCGCCGGCCCCGACACGCGGCACCCCGGCCGAGGACGATGCGGTGTCGGTTCCTGCCGGCCGCTCGGCATTGATCCGCGCCACCGACAACGATCCGGCCGCCACCGCACCGGGCTATGCGGTCACGGCCATCGACGGCCAGCCGATCCGACCCGGCGCGACCGTCGCCGTGGCCGATGGCAAGGTAACTCTCTCGCCCCGCGGCTCGTTGAAGTTCGAGCCTGCCAAGGGCTGGCAGATGGAGCCGATCTGGCTTCCCGCGCCCGAGGCGGTGGCGGCGCGACTGGGCCAGATCGCGCGCGAGGGCTTCCAGAACACGGGCCTCGCAAGCCATCTCGGCGCCTCGCTGTTCCGGGTGCTGTCGGGCTTTCTGGCCGGTGCGCTCGTGGGAATTCCGCTGGGCTACGCCATGGCCCTGTCGCCCTGGGCGCGGGGCTGGTTCGATCCGATCGTCGAATTCATGCGCCCGGTCCCACCGCTGGCACTGATCCCGCTGGTCATCATCTGGTTCGGGATCGGAGAGGTCGGCAAGGTGATACTGCTGTTTCTCGCATCGCTCTGGATCATGGCGATCGCGGCACGGTCGGGGGTGACGAGCGTGCGGCTGGCCAAGGTTCATGCGGCCTATTCGCTGGGCGCGTCGAAGCCGCAACTGCTGTGGCATGTGATCGTGCCGCATTCGCTGCCCGACCTGTTCACCGGGGCGCGCGTGGCGATGGGGGTCTGCTGGGGCACGGTGGTGGCGGCCGAACTGGTGGCCGCCGAAAAGGGCGCCGGAATGATGATCATCGCGGCGTCGAAGTTCCAGCAGACCGACGTGGTGCTGATGGGGGTGATCCTGATCGGCCTGATCGGCTACGGGATCGACATCCTGATGCGGCTGGCCGAAAGCCGGCTGGTGCCCTGGAAGGGCCGGGCCTGACCGACGGCAGCGTGCCTCCGCAAGGCGCGCTGCCCGTCTTCGCCGCACTTCCGTTCCCGCGCGAACATAGGAGAGCCTGCGGTCGGACAGGCGGTGTCGCCGGACGATTCCGACCGGCGGCACCCCGGATCACGTCCGCAGCTCCGACCTTTCGATCCCGGCCACCACCACCGGCTTCGTCATCGCATCGCGGCGGAAGGGCTCGCCGAGTTCCTGGTTCAGCATCACCTCGAGGAACGTCGTGCCGCCGTCCTTCTGCACGGCGATGGCATGGCGGAGGGTTTCGGTCAGTTCCTCCATCGTCCGGACCTGCACGCCCTCGAGCCCGCAGGCGCGGGCAATGCCGGCATAGCTCACCTTGTCGTTCAGCTCGGTGCCGACGAAATTGTCTGCATACCAGAGCGTCGTGTTCCGCTTCTCGGCGCCCCACTGATAGTTGCGGAAGATCACCATGGTGATCCCGGGCCAGCCCGCCCGCCCCAGCGAGACCATCTCGTTCATCGAGATCCCGAAGGCCCCGTCGCCGGCAAAGCCTACGGCCGGCAGGTCCGGCCGGCCGATCCGCGCGCCGATGATCGCGGGCAGCCCATAGCCGCAGGGGCCATAGAGCCCAGGTGCAAGGTAGCGCCGGCCCTCGTCGAAGCCGGGATACGCGTTGCCGATGGCGCAGTTGTTGCCGATGTCGGTCGAGATGATCGCCTCGCGCGGCAGCGCCGCCGTGATCGCGCGCCAGGCCATGCGGGGGCTGATCTTTGCAGGCTCGCGCGCCCGGGCGCGGGCGTTCCAGTCGGTGCCCGGATCATCCTCTTCGTGATCAAGGCCAGCCAGTTCCTGCGCCCAGGCCGAGCGGCGCTGCGCCACCAGCGCCTGCCGATCCGCCCGCCCCTCGTCGCCCGCCATGGGCCCGAGCGCGGCAAGGATCGCCTCGGCCACCTGTCCCGCATCCCCCGCGATCCCCAGCGCGACGGGCTTCGTCAACCCGATCCGGTCCGGATTCAGGTCCACCTGGATCACCGCCGCAGCCCTTGGCCAGTAGTCGATCCCATAGGCCGGCAGCGTCGAGAACGGGTTGAGCCGCGTCCCCAACGCCAGCACCACATCGGCCCGGGCAATCACCTCCATCGCGGCTTTCGAGCCGTTGTAACCCAGGGGCCCGAGGGCCAGCGGATGCGCCTGCGGGAAGGCGTCATTGTGCTGATAGCCGCAGGCGACCGGCGCGCCGAGCCGCTCGGCCAGCCGCACCGTGGCCGGGATCGCGCCCGACAGCACCACGCCCGCACCGTTCAGGATCACCGGAAATCGCGCATGGGTCAGCAGATCGGCCGCGCGGGCGATGCTGGCCGCCCCACCCGGAGAAGGCTCGATGTCCAGCGGCTCGGGCAGGTCGATGTCGATCTGCCGGGTCCAGAAGTCGCGCGGCACATTGATCTGCGCGGGCGCCGAGGCGCGACGCGCCTTCTGGATCACCCGGTTCAGCACCTCGGCAATGCGGGCGGGGTCGCGGACTTCCTCCTGCCAGGCCACCATGTCGCGGAAGGCGGCCATCTGTTCGACCTCCTGAAAGCCGCCCTGCCCGATGGTGCGGTTTGCGGCCTGCGGCGTCACCAGCAGAAGCGGCGTGTGGTTCCAGTAGGCGGTCTTGACCGCCGTCACGAAGTTGGTGATGCCGGGGCCGTTCTGCGCCACGAGCATCGCCATGCGCCCAGTGGCGCGGGTGAAGCCATCGGCCATGATCCCGGCATTGCCTTCATGGGCGCAGTCCCAGAAGGTGATCCCCGCCTTCGGGAACAGATCCGAGATCGGCATCATGGCCGAGCCGATGATGCCGAAAGCCTGCGAAATGCC
Source organism: Cereibacter azotoformans (assembly GCF_021391315.1). Taxonomy (NCBI): domain Bacteria; kingdom Pseudomonadati; phylum Pseudomonadota; class Alphaproteobacteria; order Rhodobacterales; family Paracoccaceae; genus Cereibacter; species Cereibacter azotoformans. Next base: position 355,959 of record NZ_CP090022.1, read on the forward strand.
GTGCCGCTGCAGGACCTTCACGAAGGCCTCTTCCGTCGTCATTTTCATGCTGAGCAAGTCCGATCAAGGAAAGTGTCGGTCGCCGCGGTCAGCCTCCGGGCCGCGGACATACGAGAAAGTGGCGGGGAAGGATCTTCCCCGCCGCGGAAACAAGGTCGGGATCGTCGCCGGTCAGGACTGCACCGGCCGGGTCTGGCGGCGGCCCTCGTCGAACGCGTCCGCGGCCTCGCCGGCCAGCAGGGCCGCCAGACGGGCCACCTGCTCGCGAATGTCCGGGATCGCCGTGATCTCCCAGAAGCCCGCGCGAGAGGCGGGGCCGACGGCGAAGATCCGGTCCGAGGCGCGTCCGCGCGCATCCACCACCCGGCAGTCCAGCGTCACCTCAAGTCCGATCCGCAGCGGATCGACTCGTGCCACGCCCGCGCGAAGAAGATCCGCCACCAGCGGCGAGGCATGGGCCTCAGGATCGCTGCGGATACCCCGGCAATCGACCGCAACCGCGCAGTCGAGGGTCCGCGGCCCGTCGGCACCTCCGCGCGGTCTCAGATGAAGCCGCACCCCCTCGGGTCCCGGCTCGGCGTGGGCGAACTCGGCGCGGTGTAGGCGCAACTGGCCGGACCGAAGCGCCGCGGCAAGCTGGTCGGCCGAGTCCGGCGGGATGCGGTGGCGGTGGATGTCCCACCACGCAAGGCCGTGGCGCAGGAACCTGCTGCGATCGCCCAGCGTCATGCGCCGCCAGAAGCAGCGCACGTAAGGTCGCACTCCATCCACCGCGTCGCGCCAGGTCCCGCCCTGTGCCTCGGCCTCGCGCGCAAGTCGGCGCAGCCAGCGCAGGATCGCCGACGGCGGCGCTCCAAGTGGCAGATCCTGCAGGCCGAGCGACAAGGGCCGCGTCGGCCGGTGCCCGTGCGGCAGAAGACCCCGCCGGGACAGCGCCACGATCTCGCCCTTGTGGCCGGCCCGCAGCAGCGAGACCACCTGATCGACCATCGTGAGGCCCGTCCCCACCAACACCACCCGCTGGTCCAGGCCCACGGCAACCGGCTCCCACGGGCTCGCCAACGGATGCGCGTCGCGCTCGACATGGCCGGTCGCAAGGATCGCTACATCGGCAAGCCGCACCGAGCCGTCAGAGAAATGAGCCGCAATTCCGCGACTGATCGGCTCCAGACGCTGGCATTCGGCAGTGACGCAGGTTATGCGGCGGTGGAACCCGATCCTGCGCCAGGATGACAGCAGACTGGAAAGATAGGCGCCGTATATTGATCGGCTGACGAAACTGTCGCCGCTCGCCCCGGCACCTGCCGGCCGACGCGCCAGCCAGTCGCGAAAATGATCGGGATCGCTGGTAAACGCGCTCATGTTGTGGACGCGGGTGTTCAGCAGGTGATCTTGCGCCGTGGTCGAGTAGGCGATCCCGCGGCCCAACCTGCGCCGCCGCTCAACCAGGGTGACGCGGAACGCCTGCCCTGACTGCGCCAGCAGATGCACGGCCATCAGCACGCCACTGGCCCCGCCACCCACGATCAGCACGTGGCCCGGAGCACGTGGGGTCTGCCCGTGCCACTCCTGCGCAGTCATGGGTGCGCTCCCGCCGCACGCTCAAGGAACGGCGCCAGCCAGGGATCGACCGCAGGGACCGCGCGCGCTTCAAGGGCCTCACGCAGCTTACGGCCCTGGGGCCAAGGTCCGAAACCGGCATCGGCGTTGACATGGCCAGCAAAGCCGAGATCGACAAGATCGGCCCCCCAAGCCTGCGCCAGCCGGGATGCCCGCCCGAACGACATCCACGGGTCATTTCGGCTCGCTGCCACTATAGCCGGCACACCCAACGGTGTTTCTGAGGGCGCCCCGAACCGCTTCGTCCGCGGACTGCGACTCGAATCGGCAGGTGCGACCAGAAGCGCACCCGCAACGTCGAGATGGGGCCAATGAGCCAGCAGACGCGCAATCAGCAGCGCGCCGAGGCTGTGGCCGACGAGGATGGAACCTGGATGCTGAAGGATGGCGCCGGCGACCTCGATCTCCCAGACGGCGGGAACCGGGTTTCCAAGGTCGCTCAGGTCGACCATCAGCGCATCGGGATCCGTGGACGCCCACCAGTGCTGCCAATGCGGCTCAGGGGAACCATCGAGACCGGGAATGAGCAGGACCTTGGACATCGACTGTCTCCGTGTTTATGCACCCGTATACTCTACTGACTTAATCGTGTTTTTGTTTCCAAAGAGTCGGTGTGGTGGAGAAGATCCATCTCCCGCGGGCAGGGACGGCACGTGCAACTCGCCGGTTCCTCGTATCCGGAGCCAAACACTGCCGTGACCCGCCGATTCGAGCCGACGGCGTGGTAGCATCTTTCGGTCGGCGCCCCGATCCGGCTGGCGAACCATGGAGAGTCGCCGACAAATCAGATCTAAGGGAAGCATGACCTTCTACCGAAGGAGGCCGCGGCAGGACGTTTGCACCCAAGTACGACCCTATGACGAAAGAAGCCTTTCAAATTCGTTACTGATACACCTCTCTGCAAAAGTCCCATCTTCGCAAAGAGTTCTGCCGGACTATGATCCTGAAGCCGGGGACGCTTTTCCGTGTGTCTTCCCCGACATGAGGAATGCGATCATGACCGATGCGCAGTTGCCTGCTGCACCCGACCAAAGCCCCGTGCTCGTGACCGCCGAGGGCTACACGGGAGACCTGTCCCCGCAGTCGGCGTGGGACTTGGTGACATCCGGCAACGCCATGCTGATCGACGTTCGGACGGCCGAGGAGCGCAGCTTCGTGAGCCGCGTGCCGGGATCGAAACATGTCGCCTGGGCCACCGGCACCGCCATTACGCGCAATCCGCATTTCGTGCGGCAGGTCGGCGCCATCGCAGCCAAGGACACCACGCTTGTCGTGCTGTGCCGCAGCGGCAAACGGTCCGCCAGTGCCGCCGAAGCGACGACAACGGACAGCGTGGCCGCTTCGACGGCTGGCGCTTTCGCGGCCTGCCCTGCGAGCAGGACTGACGCCTGAAGGAAAGCTCCGATCGAGATGACTGTTGCAAGTGCTTCACCTGCCGCCCCGCTTCCCGATCTTGAAGCGGTCCTTGCCGAACTTGCCGAGACGCGACGCATCTGGCGCGAGGCACATCACCGCTCGCAAGAGCCCGGACTGCGCGAACTGCCCTCGCGCGACAGCGTGGAGCGGATCGTTGGCGGACTGCGCGGCGTGCTGTTTCCGATGCGCCTTGGCCCCTCCGACCTCCGCCAGGAGGACGAGAACCGCTACATCGGGCAGACGCTTGCCTCGGTCCTGCCCGAGCTTCTGCAACAGGTCCGGCTTGAGCTTGCCTGGGACGCCCGGCACGAGGGCGCGCCGACTGCTCCGGGACATGCCGAAGCCGTTGTGTCAGCCTTCACCGCAAGCCTGCCGGAGATCCGGCGCGTGCTGGATACCGACGTGACCGCCGCCTACCGGGCCGACCCGGCCGCCCGCAGCGTCGACGAGGTGCTACTGTGCTATCTGGGTGTACAGGCGCTGATCCACCACCGCATTGCCCATAGGCTCCATGCGCTTGGGGTGCCGCTGATCGCACGACTGGTGGCAGAGCTTGCCCATGGCGCGACCGGGATCGACATCCACCCCGGCGCCACCATCGGCGACCATTTCTTTATCGACCACGGCACCGGCGTGGTGATCGGCGCCACGGCCGTCATCGGCCATCGGGTGCAGCTGTTCCAGGGCGTGACGCTTGGCGCAAAGAGCTTTCCGACCGACGCCGAGGGGCGCGCCATCAAGGGCATGCCCCGCCATCCGATCGTGGAGGACGACGTCATCATCTATTCCGGCGCCACGGTTCTCGACCGCGTCACCATCGGGCGCGGCGCCATCCTTGGCGGCAGCGTCTGGGTGACCGAGAACGTGCCGCCCCACGCCATCGTCTCGCAGGCCCACCCGCATTCCACGGACCGGCCGCCGGAGAGGCAAACCGCCTGATCCCTCTCCCGAGCCCGATACCAACACTTTCAACCAGTTCCCGGAGTAACAGACAATGGCAGACCTTCTGCCTCAGGTCGCGTTCAGCGACAGTGCCGCGCGCCAGCTTGCCAATGCGACCAAGACCGCGCCGATCCTGTCCACCATCAGCCCGCGCTGGCTGGTCCATCTGCTGCAATGGCTCCCCGTCGAGGCCGGCACTACCGCCTGAACCGGGAGAAGAACCCCGAGGACGTTCTGGTGGCCTGCACCGAGCGTGACGAGGCGGAGCTACCGCAGACCTTAGTCAACTATGACGAGACCCCGCGCGAGTATTTCCTGAACGGCGTCTCGACGGTGCTGGATGTCCACACCCGCGTCAGCGACCTCTATTCCAGCCCCTTCGATCAGGTGAAGGAACAGTTGCGCCTTGCCATCGAGACGATCAAGGAAACGCAGGAAAGCCAGCTGATCAACAACCCCGACTACGGGCTTCTGGCGAATGTGGCCAAGGGGCAGGTGCTTTTCCCGCTGACCGGCGCGCCGACGCCGGATGATCTGGATCTCCTGATCGCGAAGGTCTGGAAAGAGCCCGCCTTCTTTCTGACCCATCCCGACGCGATTGCGGCCTTCGGGCGGGAATGCACACGCGCGGCGTACCGCCGGCCACCGTCAGCCTGTTCGGCGCGCAGTTCCTGACCTGGCGGGGCCTGCCGATCATCCCCTCGGACAAGGTTCCGGTGGTGGACGGCCGGACGAAGATCCTGCTTCTGCGGGTGGGCGACAAGCGGCAGGGCGTGGTGGGGCTTTACCAGCCGGGGCTGGCGGGTGAGCAAAGCCTGGGGCTCTCGGTGCGCTTCATGGGCATCAACCGCTCGGCCATCGCCTCTTACCTGATCAGCCTCTACTGCTCGCTCTTGGTGCAGTCGCCCGATGCGCTGGCGGTGCTCGAGGATGTGGAGATCGGCAAGTTCCATGACTATCCCGACAGCTACAAGTGACCTCGCGCCCGCAGCGGCGGGCTTGCCGGACGTGGCGCCTCTGACGGCATTGGCCAACCAGTTCTTCGCTGCCCTTCCGGGAACCACGGCACCGCTTTCGGCCGGCGGGCCGTTTGCCCATCCGGTGCCCAACGCCCCCCTGCCCCCGGGCCTTTCGCCCGGGCCGCTGGCGAACGGACCCATGTTGCCGGGGACGCTTGCCCCCGGCGCGAATGTCGTGCCCTCCACGCCGGAACAGGCGCTGGCCGGCATCGCCTCGGCCCCCGCGCTGCTGCCCCATGCGGCGGCGGCGAACGGGCTGCCGGATCATGCGGCCATCGTGCCGCCTGCCGTGAATGGCCGCTTCGGGGGCCATTCGCTGGCTGTGCCGCAGGCGGCGCGGCCGCCGATCCCCGCAGAACGCCCGCCGCGCGAGGATCGGGTCAGCGCACGCAGCCACGGCCTTCCGGGCGAGGACGATCTGCGTGCGCTGCTGGCAGGCAGCCCTGGGCCCCCTGCCCTGCCCACGGCACCCGCACCGACCGAACCCGAGTTCTACTTCGTTCCGGCACGGCCCGCGGTTCCGCAAGTGCCCGCCTCGGATCATCCGGCCTTCGACGTTCATGCGGTGCGGCGCGACTTTCCGATCCTGCAAGAGCGCGTGAACGGCCGGCCGCTGGTCTGGTTCGACAACGCCGCCACCACGCAAAAGCCGCTGGCCGTGCTGGATCGGCTGGACCATTTCTACCGGCACGAGAACTCGAACATTCACCGCGCGGCACATGACTTGGCCGCACGCGCGACCGACGCCTATGAAAAGGCGCGCGAGACGGTGCGGGCCTTCCTCGGCGCCTCGTCCGCGGACGAGATCATCTTCGTCCGTGGCGCGACGGAAGGGATCAACCTGATCGCCAGAACCTGGGGGGCGAAGAACATCGGCGACGGCGGCGAGATCCTGGTCTCGCAGCTTGAACACCACGCCAACATCGTGCCCTGGCAGCAACTGGCGCAGGAAAAGGGTGCGCGGCTGAAGGTGATCCCGGTCGATGACAGCGGTCAGGTGATCCTCGAGGAAGCCCGGCGGCTGATCTCGCCCCGGACGAAGATCGTGGCCGTGACGCAGGTGTCAAACGTGCTTGGCACCGTGGTTCCTGTGGCGGAGATCGTGGAGCTTGCCCATCGCGCCGGTGCGGTGGCGCTGGTGGACGGCGCGCAATCGGTCAGCCACATGCGGGTGGACCTGCAGGCGATGGGCGCGGATTTCTTCGTCTTCTCCGGCCACAAGGTGTTCGGCCCCACGGGCATCGGCGCCGTCTATGGGAAAGGCGCTGCTCGACGACATGCCTCCCTGGCAGGGCGGAGGCAACATGATCGCCGCCGTCACCTTCGAGCGGACAGTGTTCCAGCCGCGACTGCACCGATTCGAGGCCGGCACCGGCAACATTGCGGACGCAGTGGGCCTTGGTGCCGCGCTGGACTATGTCGCCCGGATCGGGATCGAGACCATCGCGCGTCACGAACACGACCTGCTGGCCTACGCCACCCACCGGCTTGCGCCGATCAAGGGCGTGCGGCTGATCGGAACCGCGCGCGACAAGGCGTCGGTGCTGTCCTTTGTGCTGGAAGGAATGAAGCCGGAAGACGTCGGCCGCGCGCTGAACGCCGAAGGCAATGCCGTCAGGTCGGGCATCATTGCGCTCAGCCGATCCTGCGCCGCTTCGGGCTGGAGGCGACGGTGCGGCCATCGCTGACCTTCTACAATACCTGTGAGGAGGTGGATCGCTTCATCTCGGTCGTCAGGCGGCTCGCGCGGGCCTGACGGCGGCGGCCCGTCCGATGCGGCGGGCCGCGCGTCTGGCAGGCAGTCAGACTGGCCGCTGCACCGTCCACTTGACCGGCCGGGGCTTCGCCAACCGCTTCTCGCCACCTTCAGGTCCCAATGCACGCATCCAGTACGGCAGCCCGTGCCGGGCCGCGATCACCGCGCCCCGCCGCGCCACGCTGGCGATATAGGCCTCTGCCGCCGCGTCGTTCAGATGGCGCCCGATCTCAGGTTGGCCAAGCAGCCAGCGCGCGCGCGCCTTGCACCGCAACAGGCTGATGCCGATATAACTGCCGAATGCGCGGTCCAGCACGAGGATCCGCCAGAGCAGCGGCGCAAGCACGATGTCGAGATTGCTGGGCCGGCTCGCGTGGTCGGTCGCAGGCAGCGCCGCCTCGATCCGGTGCAACACCTTCGACAGAAAGTGCATCGCGATGTCGTAGTCGCCGGATTCGGCCGCCCGCGTCACCAGCGCCAGCCGCTGCTGCCCTCTGAGCGCGAGCGCCATCAAGGCACGGTGCGACGCCCGCTCTTCCGGATCGGCAGGATGCAGCGGCTGGTCGGGATGAAGATCCTCGATCAGCTCGATCATGGCGAGGCTGTCGTAGAGCGTCACAACAGGACGCCCGGCCCGGTGAACGCTCAGGCAGCTGGTGCCCGGAGCCAGGCCGTCCGCGGTGCTCCAGTGAAGATCCTTCGACCGACAGGCAAGTGCCAGCGCCGCGCGCTGCGCTACGGGGCAGCCGGCCTCGGCTGCCATCCTGTACTCCGTCGCATCCATACGCCATCTCCTGACAATGCCCCACCGGGGGCGAGAGATGGACCGCGGCCGCCCCGCCTTCTGCCGCCGGAGAGAGGGGAAGAAGGCTCGCCGTCGTCCATCGGCCTAAATCACGACTTCTGCTATCAAGTTAGCGAAGTGCCGTGACGGAGCAAGAGAACGGCTCTCTATAATGCGGCGCAGCGACGTCAGGTTCTGCTTCGTCCCTGCCACGGGCGATGCATCCGTTCTACGCGCCCCGACGTGCAGTCGCCCTGACTGCAGGGCCGCGTCGCACGACTCTCCTCGAAAGCTCCCCGCGGCGGACCGAATCGCGGCGGATTGAACCCGAAAGGGCGGCCCGAGGGGATCACCGAGCGGCATCGCTTTCTCCGTATCAGCCCCCCGGCAACGGGGGCCTTCCAATCCGGTCGGATTTTAGCCTCATAAATTCTACAAAGTCAGTCGTGATTTCGACCTATCCTGACCCCGGATCCGCGGCGACCTGCGGCCGCATCCGGCGCCCAGGAAGAACGGCCGCGGATCCACGACCGGTCCGGTCACGACACCGGATCGCCACCACGATGGCAATGGCCCGGACCCCGCAGGGTCGGCCAACGCCCGGACACCAGACGAAAGGCAACCGGAATGACTGCGATCTCTCAGGATGCGCCCGACATCCCCGACAGCGACGTGACCCCCGTCGCAGGCCGCGTGGGGGCCATCGTCTCGAACATCCGCCTCTCGGGCGATCTTCCCGACAGCACCATCGCGCGGCTGGAGCAGTTGCTGCGCCTCCACAAGGTGCTGTTCTTCCGCGACCAGTCCCATCTCGATGACGCGGAACAGGAACGGTTCGGCGCCCGGTTCGGAGAGCCCTTCGCCCATCCGACCCAGGGTGCGCTGAGCGGGACAGCCTCGGTCCTCGACCTCGACACCCGGCGGGACCGAGAGCCGAAGGCGGGCGAGGCCGGTGGCGCGCGGGCCGACCAGTGGCACACCGACATCACCTTCGTCGAGGCCTATCCGCGCATCACCATCCTGCGCAACCTCGTGGCCCCTGCCTCGGGCGGGGATACGGTGTTCTCGAATACGGTGGCGGCCTATGAGACGCTGCCCGAGCCGCTGAAGGCGCTGGCCGACCGGCTCTGGGCAGTCCATTCGAACGCTTACGACTATGCCGCGGTGCGCCCGCACGCGACGGCCGAGGAACAGAAGCAGTTCGCGCGCCAGTTCACCTCGACCGTCTACGAGACCGAACATCCGGTGGTGCGCGTGCTGCCCACGGGGGAGCGGACGCTCCTGCTGGGCAATTTCGTTCAGCGGTTCAAGGGGATCGCGCGGGCCGACTTCCAGAAGCTGTTCGCGCTGTTTCAGGACCACATCCAGGCGCAGGAAAACACCGTGCGATGGCGCTGGCAGGCCGGCGACCTGGCGCTTTGGGACAATACCGCGACCCAGCATTACGCGGTGAACGATTACGGCGACCAGCACCGGGTGGTGCGGCGCGTGACCATCGCGGGCGACGTGCCCGTGTCGGTCGACGGCAAGCGGAGCGTGGCGCTCAGCCGCTTCGAGAAACCCGACGCGGCGATTGCCGCGGAATAGCAACAGGCGAGGACCAGAGATGAAACTTCCCGGACTTCTGGCCGCCCTTGCGGCGGCGCTTCTCTCGGCTGGCGGTGCGCTGGCCGAAGACGATGCCAAGGTGATCCGCATCGGATTTCCCGGTGTGGGCGCCGACAGCCGCCCCTATGGCCACAGCACGGTGATCCCCTATGCCCGCGCCCGCGAAATCCTTGAAAAGGAGTTCGCAAGCGACGGGATCGAGGTGACATGGACCTTCTTCCGCGGCGCCGGGCCGGCGCTGAACGAGGCGACCGCCGCCGGGCAGCTTGACTTCTTCCTGCTGGGGGACCTGCCGGCCATCGTGGGCCGGGCGAACGGGCTGAAGCACCGCTTCATCTTCGCCACCGGCCGGAACGACCCGATCTATCTTGCCGTGCCCGAGGGAAGCGACATCGAAACGGTCGAGGATGTGAAAGGCCGCAAGGTCGCACTGTTCAAGGGCACGAACCTGCAGAACGCCACCGACCGCATCCTCGAGCGTCACGGGCTGAGCGAACGCGACGTGCGTTTTGTCAATCTGGATGCAAATTCGGCGGTGGCCGCGCTGACCTCTGGCAATGTCGATGCCGTCTTTGGCGGGCAGGAATATCTGGCGCTGGCCGAGAAGGGCGTGGTGAAGATCGCCTATACCACCAAGGACGACGATCCGACGCTGGGGCGAAACTCGTCGTTTCTCGTGACCGACGCCTTCGCCGAGGCGAACCCCGGCCTGACCCAGCGCGTGGTGACGACGCTGATCGAGGCCGCGGCGCTCATCACGAAGGACGAGAACCGCGACGAGGCCTTCGACGCCTGGACGCTGTCGGGCTTTCCGAAATCGACCTTCGAGGCAAACTTCGACGGTGTGCGCCTGTCGCAGATCCTGAACCCGCTGATCGACGATTATGTGGTGGCCCGGTACACCGAGCAGGTCGCGGCCGCCAAGGCCTATGGGCTTCTGCGCAACGACGTGGACATCGAAGGATGGTTCGACCGAACCTATCTGGACGTGGCGCTGAAAGAGCTTCGACTTGAACATTTCTGGTCGAAGCGCGGCGCGAATGGCGAGACGATTGAGGTCGGCACCAACGACGCTTCGGCCGCGCCCACCACCTCCACCGGCGGATAAGCCTGACATTCGGCGCCGGCCCGCCAGCCTGGGCCGGCACCCTCAACTGGCGACGAGGCTTCAGAATGACCCTGATCCAGACACATCCGACCGTCGATCCCCTTGCGCTGCGCCTGTCGCGCGCGGCGGCGAGGATCGCTTCCGCCGGTCTGCGCACCGCTCCGCCCCTCCTGCTCGGCCTGTCCTTTCCGGCGGCGCTACTGGCGCTCTGGTCCTTCGGCGCCTCGTCGGGGTGGCTGCCGCCCCAGATCCTGCCGGCGCCGCGCGTCGTGTGGGAGAGCTTCGCCCTCCTTCTTGCCGATGGCAGCCTTGGCGCCCACACGCAGGCAAGCCTTCACCGCGTTGCAACAGGATTTGCCCTTGGCGCGGCCATCGGACTGGCTTTCGGCGCGGCGGTGGGGCTATTGCCTGCGGTGCGCGCCTATGGCTGGCCGCCGGTGCAGGCGGTGACGCGGGTCAATGTGCTGGCCTGGATGCCGCTGCTGACACTGTTCCTCGGCATCGACGAGACGCTGAAGGTGGTGGTGATCGCGTGGTCGGCGGCGATCCCGATCATCCTCGGCACGGCACGCGGATTTGCGGACGTGCCTGCCGGCTATCGCGAGCTTGGGGCCGCGATGGGACTGCGCCCGCATCAGCGCCTGCGGCTGATCGTGCTGCCGGGGGCGCTGCCGCAGGTGTTCACCGGCCTGCGCGAGGGTCTGGCCAATGCGTGGCAGACGCTGGTGATCGTCGAGCTGTTCGCCTCGTTCGAGGGGCTGGGCTATCTGATGACCTGGGGGCGCCAGTTGTTCCAGCTGGATCTGGTGCTGGTGGCAATGCTGGTGATCGCGGCGATCGGCTTCCTGCTGGACGGGGTCCTCAAGATCATCGAAGCGCGCGTGCAGCCGTGGCGGACGGAGAGTGGTCGTGACCGCTGACACCTCTCCTCCCGCTCGGCCGGGATGGCTGGCCGGGCTGCGGGGCCGGGATCACCGGCCGTTCGTGTCCTTCGGGATCATCCTCGTGATCTGGACGGCAGCCCACGAGCTCGAATGGGTCGATCCGCGGTTCCTGCCCTCGCCGATCGACCTGCTGTGGCGCCTCGTGACCGAAGTGCAATCCGGCTCGCTCCTTCTCGATCTGGCCGAGACGCTGAAACGCAATCTGGGCGGGTTTGCCATCGGCGCGGGGGTGGGGGTGACGCTCGGGGCGCTGCTTGGAACCTCGCGGCTGCTGGCGCGGATTGTCGGGCCCACGGTCGTGGCGCATCGCCAGACCGCGCTGTTCGCCTGGGTGCCGCTGATTGCCATGTGGTTCGGCGGCGGCGACCAGGGCAAGATCGCGTTCGTTGCGATGGCGGCCTTTCAGCCAACCGTCATCAACACCTGGCGAGGCATCGCAGGGGTTCCCGCCGGCCTGCAGGAACTTGCGGCAGCCCTGCGCTTTTCGAGGCTTCAGTATCTGCGGCATGTCGCGCTGCCCGCGGCGCTGCCGCAGATCTTCACCGGGCTGCACGCGGCCCTGATCTACGCCTGGCTGGCCACCGTGGGGGCCGAGCTGTTCCTCAACATCACGCCCGGCCTTGGCGGACGGCTGGTCGAGGGGAGCCAGCTGTTCGAGATGGACCTGCTGTTTCTTGTCATCGTGATCTTCGGCCTCGTGGGCCTTGTCTACAACGGCATCGCCGAGCGCATCGAAGCCCGACTTCTGAAATGGAACCGACCATGACCCAGACCCATGACACCCCCGCACTGGAGATCCACGGGCTCAGCAAGCGGTTTGCCCTGCGTGAGGGCACGCTGACCGTGCTTTCAGAGATCAACCTCGTCGTCTCTCCCGGCGAGTGCGTGACCATCGTCGGCGCCTCGGGATGCGGGAAGTCCACGCTTCTGCGGCTGATCCTCGGGCTCGACCTCGACTATCGCGGCGAGATCCGCGTAGCCGGCAAGCCGGTGACCGGCCCCAGCGACGACCGCGCCATCGTCTTTCAGGACCACCGCCTGTTGCCGTGGCTGACGGCCGAAGCGAACGTGGCGGCGGCGCTGCTGAACAGCCCCCTCGGCCCCGAGGCCCGCGCCCGCGAGGTGCGCGAGCATCTGGAGCTTGTGGGGCTCGGCTCCTTCGCGCGCGCCTACCCCCGCCAGCTATCGGGCGGGATGGCGCAGCGGGTGGCCATCGCGCGGGCGCTGGTCGGGCGGCCCCGCTTCCTGCTGCTCGACGAGCCGCTGGGCGCGTTGGATGCGCTGACCCGCCTCCGGATGCAGGACGAGCTGAAACGGATTGTCGCCCATGAGGGCGCGACCGCACTTCTGGTCACCCACGACGTGGACGAGGCTGTCCATCTCGGCAATCGTGTTGTGGTCATGGAGCCCCACCCGGGTCGGATCGCCACCATCCTTCCGGTTCCGCCCGCCGCTCGGGCCGACCGATCCAGCCCGGCGTTTGTCCAGCTTCGCGACCGGATCCTGGGCCTCCTGGGCGTAGGACTGCCCGCGGCCGTGCCCGCCTGACCGCAAGTCTTGCAGATAGACCTTGGCGCATCGCCGCTGGCTCCGACCAAGTCGCGGCGCGCCGCCCGCACCGGGTTTCGGCTGCGACGGATCTGCCATTGAAGATGGCCTTTCCTCACAGTGGTGGGCCGGCGGCAAGATCCTTCTTCCAGAAGGCAAGCCTTTGGAATGGCCAGAACCGGCCCTGCGTCCCAATCTCAAGTCACGATCAATCGAGTCGTAATAAAGTCGAGGATGAAGATGCCAAACGCCATCTCAAGACCCGCCCGCCGGAACTTCCTGCTTGGCGTGCTTGCGGTTGCCGGCCTTGCGCTGGGGCCGTTGCAAGGGCACGCAACCGATGCCGACACCGCGCGCTGGATCATCGGGGCAGATCAGGCCCGCGCCCTTCTGGCCGATGGCGCGCTGCTTGTCGATGCCCGGGGCGCCGATCTCAAGAAGGCCGCGCCGCTGGAAGGTGCCGCCACCGTCATCTGGCAGGATTTCACCAATGCCGACCTGCCGGAAAAGGGACGGCTTCTGCAGGATGATGCTGCCTTGACACAGAAGCTACAGGGCATCGGCCTCTCGCAGAACGTGCCGGCCGTCGTTGTCGCCGACAGCGTCAACGGCTGGGGCGAGGATGGGCGCATCGTCTGGACGTTCCGCACGCTTGGCCATCCCCAGACCCTCCTTGTCAACGGCGGGATTTCCGCGCTGCTGGAGGGAGGGCCGCTTGAACTGACGTCCGCAAAGCTGCCGGGCGACTTCACGGTGTCCCGGATCGAGGCTTACGAGATCCGGAAAGAGGAACTCCGCAACCTGATCGGCAAGGACGGGGTGGCGGTGCTTGACGTCCGCGAGCCGCGCGAGTTCGCGGGCAAGACCCCCTACGGAGAAAGCCGCGGCGGCCATGTTCCGGGCGCCAAACACCTCTTCTATCGCGACCTTCTTGACGAAAACGGGCACGTCCTGAGCGGCGAGGCGCTGAAGGCCCGGCTCGCGGACCTGGGCATCGATGCCGGGGCGCAGATCGTCTCATACTGCACCGGCGGCATCCGGTCTGGCTTCGTCACCGCGGTCCTGAATGACGCGGGTCTGAAGGCACGGAACTATGCCGGCTCGATGTGGGAGTGGTCGGCGCAGGATCCTGCAGATTTTCCGTTGGTGACTGACTGAGCACTGCGGGCAACGGGTTCTCCGTAGCCCTGCTTTTCGAGTGAATGGAATTTCCTCATGCATGTAAATGTTGGCTGGCGCGCGGCTGCGCTCGCCGTTCTGCCGTTGGCTGCCGGCGGCATCGCCTATGTGGCGATCCCCGGAGTACCCGAGGCGCTCCATCGCGCCCTCGCCATCCTGACCACGTCTGACGTGACCGAGGCGGTCGCGGCCCTGCGCGATTATCTTGGCGGATTCGGCATCTGGGCGCCGGTGGTTTCGGCCGCGCTCATGGTGTTCCAGTCGATCGCGGCGCCGATCCCGGCCTTCCTTCTGACCTTCACCAATGGCCTGCTGTTCGGCTGGGCCTGGGGTGCGGCCCTGTCCTGGTCCTCGGCCATGCTGGGGGCTGCCCTCTGCTTCTGGCTGTCCAGAGCCTTCGGGCGACCAGCCGTCGAGAAGCTCGCAGGCGGCAGCCGGGCGCTCGACACGGCTGACCTCTTCTTCGAACGCTACGGCAGCGCCTCGATCCTGATCGCTCGCCTCCTGCCATTCGTCTCGTTCGACATCATCAGCTACGCGGCGGGGCTGACACCCGTCAGTTTCCGCCGTTTCCTGCTGGCGACAGGTGTCGGCCAGCTACCCGCCACCTTGCTCTACTCCTACCTCGGGCAAAGCGTCACCGGCTCGATCAGGGCGCTGTTCTGGCTGTTCTCGATCACCGTGGTGATCGCCATCATCGGTTGGCTTGTCGGCCCGAAGCTGTTCACGCGCCCGGCGAACGGGGGCATCCGATGAGCGCGATCCCACGCCCCCTTGTTCTGAAAGCGACCGTGACGGGCTTCCTCATTGCCGGGCTGCTCGACCTGATGCGCCAGGGCATGGCCGAGGCTGAGGACGAGAATGCCCGCCGTGAGGCAGCCGAACGGCTCCGCCGGCCCGGGCGGCACGAGGCGCTGGAGTTGCTGATGGTCGCGGCCCTCGCCAGGGTGCTGCCCAAGGGCCGCGATCTCGCGCGGTTGTTCGACCCCGGGGCGATCACTCTCGTGCGACCGCCCCTGCCTGGCTGCGACGACGCCATCGGCAAGGCATTCAGCGGGCGGCTTCTGCGCCATCTGCGCGACCGGGCGGAGGTCGACGAGGAGGATGCCGCCGATCCGATGACCCGGATCGTGTCGTTCCGGTCCGATCAGTCCCCGCGCGACCGCGCCAGCGAGATCCGGCTCCACCGCGACAAGGTTCGCGACGCCGTCGGGATCGGGCGGCCGGTCTTTCTGGTCAGCGCCGAGCGCGACCTGCGGTGGGGCGATCTCGCGGCCCTCTTCGGGCCCGAGGTGCGGCTGCCGCGGCTGTCTGCCGGCCTGCTTCTGGAGGTGCTGAGCCGCACCCATCCCGAGGATTTCGACGCCGAGGCGCTGCGTCTTCCCGAGGCGGAAGCGCTGGCCCGCCTCGCGCCGATCGCGATCCGCACCGCATTCATGGCGCCCACCGCAGAGGCCGTGGCCGAGCGCCTGGCCGGGATGACGAAGCCCGGCGCCGCGTCGGCCCTGACGCTCGCGGACGTCCGTGGCCAGCCCGAGCCGGTGCGGATCCTGACGCGCATGGTCGCCGACCTCGGTCGCTGGCGCGGAGGCGGCCTCGCCTGGAGCGAGGTATCGGCCTCGGCCCTGTTCTTCGGCCCGCCCGGCACCGGCAAGAGCATGGCGGCCGAGGCGACCGCCGGCAGCGCCGGGGTTCCGTTCATCGCCACCAGCTACAGCGCCTGTCAGAAGATGGGCCACCAGGGCGACATGCTCGCGGAACTTCACGCGCGGGTCGACGAGGCGATCGCCCGGGCGCCGTCGGTCTTCTTCATCGACGAGCTGGACAGCTTCCTCGCCCGCAGCGACGACGGCAACTCGGCGCGCTACCAGCGGGGCGTGGTGAACGGTCTGCTCGAGGAACTGTCGCGCCTGTCCCGCGCCGAGGGCGTCCTCGTCCTCGGTGCCACCAACCATCCCGCCGACGTCGATCCGGCGGTGATCCGCTCGGGCCGCTTCGACCTGAAGCTCGCCATGGCGCTGCCCGATGCGGCAGGGCTGGAGGATCTGCTCACCACCGGCCTCGCCCGTCTCGATCCCCGCCCCCGGATCGAAGCCGGGGCGATTGCGGCCCTCGCCCGTCGCCTGCTTGGCTGTTCGGGCGCCGATGTGGCGGCGCTGCTGCGCGACGCCGCGAGCCGGGCGCGGGCCGCCGGCCGCCTGCTCACGGCTTCCGATCTGGCCGCGGCCGCCGAGCGGCTCGCGCCGCCGCTTGATGCCGAGATCGACCGCCGCGTCGCGCTTCACGAGGTCGGTCACCTGCTCGTCGCTCATCTCCTAGACCGGCCGGCGCCGCGCCTCGTCCGCCTCACGGCGCGGGGGGGCTTCGTCGCCGGCACCATGGCGACGCTGCAGACGCTCGACACGGCGGAGGCGGAGCTGGCGACGCTGATGGGCGGCCGTGCGGCGGAGGTCCTGGTCTACGGCGCGCCCTCGAGCGGTGCTGGCGAGGGTCGCGACAGCGATCTCGCTTCCGCTACCCGGCTCGCGCTGAAGCTGGAGGTGTCGTGGCGCCTGACCGACGGCGACGGCGGGCTGTCGTGGCGGGACGCCGAGCGTGGTGACCTGCTCGGCGCCGATCCCGGACTGCGTGCCCGGATCGAGGCGCGGCTTTGCGCGGCGCACGCCACCGCGCTCGACCTGCTCGGCCGGCACCTGCCGCACCTACACCGGATCGCGACCGTCCTGCTGCGCGAGCGCGACCTGGATGCCGCCCGCGTCACCACCCTCCTCGCGGAGGTCCACAAGGGGCCGCCCGAGCGGGAGGAGACATCGCAGGTCATCCCCTTCCCGCTGCTGCCGCAGGAGCCGACGCCCGATGGCGCCGCATGAGCGGGGGGCGCCGGTCGGCGCCGCCTGTCGATCCGCAATGGGGGCTCTTCGTCGACCGCGTCAAGGCCCACAGGGCTTCTGCCGGCCGAACCTTCGTGGTTCAGCTTTTGCGCTTGACATCCGCGATTGCGGTCACTGCCACCCCGGCCCTCGTCCGGTGACTGGCGGCCTCAGGAGAGAGCACAGCAACGCATTGTTTTTCGATGAGATACCGGTGACGATCAAAGGGATATCCACAGGTCTGACGGTCGGACGGTCGAATCACTGCTTCGCAGCAGGCTGGCCTGAGGTAGACTGGTGGCCAGGGAGCGGGATCTTCACCCCGCCCCAGACCCTCAGCCCCGCGAATGGGATGCCCATTCGCCGCAAGCGGAGCATCTCGGCCGATGGCCCGAGCACGGAAGACGCATGCCAGCACGACCGCCGGAGCCCCCGCTCCGGCCGCGGGCCGCGCGTCGGGTGCGACGGGACTTGCCGACACCGGGGAGGCGCCGCATCCTGCGCTGATCGCTCTCGTCCGCCTCCTCGCACGCCAAGTCGCGCGGGAGGGCGCGACAGGAGCGGTGGAGACGACCTGCGCCAACCGGCCAGGCGAGTAAGGGAGGGAGCACGATGACCAGCAGACTGGTGCAGGCAGGCGCCCCCGGCCTGCGGGCCGTGATCTACGCGCGCTACTCCTCGGAGATGCAGAGCGCGGCCTCGATCGCGGACCAGGTGCGGATCTGCCGCCGGCTCTGCGACGAGCGCGGCTGGGAGGTTGTGGAGGTCTTCGCCGACGAGGCGATGAGCGGCGCCACGCATTTGCGGCCAGACTTCCAGCGCATGCTTCAGGCGGCGGAAGGGCGCCGCTTCGACGTCGTCGTGGCCGAGAGTCTCGACCGGCTGTCGCGCGATCAGGAACATATCGCGGGCCTCTACAAGAGAATGACCTTCCTTGGCGTGTCGGTCGTGACCAAGGCGGAGGGCGCGATCAGCGAGCTGCATGTCGGCCTCGGCGGGACGATGTCGGCGCTGTTCCTGCGCCAGCTGGCCGAGAAGACACGCCGAGGCCTCGAGGGCCGGATCGGGAAGGGCAAGTCGGCGGGCGGGATCAGCTATGGCTACCGCCTGGACCGCCAGCCGCTGCCCGATGGCAGCTTCACCACCGGCGACCGAACCATCGACCCGAAGGAAGCCGCGACGATCCGGCGGATCTTTGAACGTTACGCCGCCGGCGCCAGCGCCCGGACGATCGCGATCGACCTGAACCGTGCCGGCATTCCCGCGCCGCGCTCGGGCGGCAAGGGCTCGGGGCGCTGGAGCTTCTCGACGATCTCGGGGAACTGGAAACGGGGCACCGGGATCCTGAACAACGAACTCTACATCGGCCGGCTGGTGTGGAACCGGCAGCGCTTCGTGAAGGATCCGGCCACGGGCAAGCGCCAGGCCCGGCTTAACCCGGCCTCCGAGTGGATCACCGAAGACGTGCCGCATCTGCGGATCGTCGAGGACGAGCTCTGGAGCCGGGTGAAGCTTCGCCAAGGAGCGATCCGCGACGATATCTTGATCGCCCGGCAGGACAAGCCGAACGCGCCTTGCGCGGAACGCGGCACCGGGCCGAAGCACCTGTTGTCGGGCCTGCTTTCCTGCGGCTGCTGCGGCGCGAGCTACATCATGATCAGCGACAGCCGATACGGCTGTTCGGCGGCGCGCAACCGCGGGACCTGCTCGAACCGGAAGACGATCGCGCGGACGGTGGTCGAGGAACGCGTGCTGGGTGGCCTGCGTGACCGGCTGATGCATCCGGACCTCATTGCCGAGTTCATCGCCGAGTTCCAGCGGGCGACGCAGGCCGAGCGGCTGGAGGTTCTGGCGGCGCGCGGCGAGGCCGAACGGAAGCTTACGAAGGTCACGCGCGAGATCGACAACATCGTCACCGCGATTGCCGAAGGCATGTTCCATCCAAGCATGAAGGCGAAGATGGACGGGCTGGAGGCGGAGCGGGCCGATCTGGAAGCGCGGCTCGCGGAGATCCCGGACCCGGAGCCGGTGGCGATCCATCCGGGGCTGTCAGAGATCTACGGCCGCAAGATCGCCGACCTGGTGGCAGCGCTGAACGACGCCGAGACGAAGCCGGAGGCGGCTGGGATCCTGCGCGGGCTGACCGGGAAGATCGTGCTGACCCCGGATGCGGCGGCCGCGAACGGGCACGCGATCGAGCTCTACGGCGAACTCGGGGCGATCTTGTCGTTGTGCGACAATGGGATGGGCAGAAACACAAAAGCCCGCAGCATTGCTACGGGCGTGAGGCAAGTGACGATGGTTGCGGGGGCAGGATTTGAACCTGCGGCCTTCAGGTTATGAGCCTGACGAGCTACCGGGCTGCTCCACCCCGCGGCCGTTTTGCGTCGTTTGTATTTTGACGCGGTTGATTTTGATCGTTCTGGAGATTTTCGTTTCTTATCAGGTCTGGCGGCGACCTACTCTCCCACGTCTTGAGACGCAGTACCATTGGCGCGACGGCACTTAACGGCCGAGTTCGGGATGGGATCGGGTGTTTTGCTCGTGCTATGGCCACCAGACCGGAGAAGAAACGACAACATCAGGCTTATGCTTGTTCCAGGTCGTGCTGCTTCTGATCTGGGGTAGAGCTTGGCTTTTGAGCCTTGCTGTTACCGGTTCAGATCAAGCCAATCGGGCAATTAGTACCAGTCAGCTGAACGCATTGCTGCGCTTACACCTCTGGCCTATCGACGTGGTGGTCTTCCACGGCCCTCAAGGGAGACCTTGTTTTGAAGGGGGCTTCCCGCTTAGATGCCTTCAGCGGTTATCCTGTCCGAACATAGCTACCCAGCACTGCCGTTGGCACGACAACTGGTCCACCAGTGGTTCGTTCACCCCGGTCCTCTCGTACTAGGGGCAACTCTTCTCAAGTCTCCTACACCCACGGCAGATAGGGACCGAACTGTCTCACGACGTTCTAAACCCAGCTCACGTACCTCTTTAAATGGCGAACAGCCATACCCTTGGGACCTGCTCCAGCCCCAGGATGAGATGAGCCGACATCGAGGTGCCAAACGATGCCGTCGATATGGACTCTTGGGCATCATCAGCCTGTTATCCCCAGAGTACCTTTTATCCGTTGAGCGATGGCCCTTCCACTCGGGACCACCGGATCACTATGGCCGACTTTCGTCTCTGCTCGACTTGTCAGTCTTGCAGTCAGGCGGGCTTCTGCCATTGCACTCGACGACCGATTTCCGACCGGTCTGAGCCCACCATCGCGCGCCTCCGTTACTGTTTGGGAGGCGACCGCCCCAGTCAAACTACCCACCACGCAGGGTCCCGGATCCAGGTAATGGACCGCGGTTAGACATCAAGAATGCGAAGGGTGGTATCTCAAGGTTGGCTCCACGGGAACTGGCGTCCCCGTTTCGATGCCTACCACCTATCCTGCACATCACATTCCTGATGCCAGTGCGAAGCTATAGTAAAGGTTCATGGGGTCTTTCCGTCTAACCGCGGGAAGTGTGCATCTTGACACACAGTTCAATTTCGCTGAGTCCACATCAGAGACAGCGGGGAGATCGTTACGCCATTCGTGCAGGTCGGAACTTACCCGACAAGGAATTTCGCTACCTTAGGACCGTTATAGTTACGGCCGCCGTTTACTGGGGCTTCAATTCAAGGCTTGCACCTCTCCTTTTAACCTTCCAGCACCGGGCAGGCGTCAGACCCTATACGTCGCCTTGCGGCTTCGCAGAGCCCTGTGTTTTAAGTAAACAGTCGCCACCCCCTGGTTTGTGCCCCCCGCCTCTGGTTGCCCAAAGACGGGGCCTCCTTCTCGCGAACTTACGGAGGCATTTTGCCGAGTTCCTTTGATGTGGTTCTCTCAAGCGCCTTGGTATTCTCTACCAGTCCACCTGTGTCGGTTTAGGGTACGGTCTGATGGAGGGCTATTTCCAGGGACCGCTCAGCAGCCCGGCCAATCCGATAAGGCCGAACTACACCTGCGATCCGTCACATCCTCCTGGCCCAGGAATATTAACCTGGTTCCCATCGACTACGCCTTTCGGCCTCGCCTTAGGGGCCGGCTCACCCTGCTCAGATTAGCTTTAAGCAGGAACCCTTGGACTTTCGGCGACAGGGTCTCTCACCCTGTTTGTCGCTACTCATGTCAACATTCTCGCTTCCGATCTCTCCACCGGATGCCTTACGGCCCGGCTTCACAGAAAGCGCTTTGTCTGCGCATATGCGCGCGCTACCGCTTCGCTGCTTGAGCGCATTGGTGTCGCGATCATTAGAACAGACAGTGCGCTATATCACGGAACGCTCCGCTACCACGCACATTGCTGTGCATCCTGAGCTTCGGCTCGTGGCTTGAGCCCCGTTACATCTTCGCCGCAGGACAGCTTATCTAGACCAGTGAGCTGTTACGCTATCTTTAAAGGATGGCTGCTTCTAAGCCAACCTCCTGGTTGTTTTGGCCGTCCCACATGCTTTCCCACTTAGCCACGAATTGGGGGCCTTAGCTGCAGGTCAGGGTTGTTTCCCTCTTCACGACGGACGTTAGCACCCGCCGTGTGTCTCCCGGATAGTACTCTCGGGTATTCGGAGTTTGCTTAGACTCAGTAAGGCTGTGGGCCCCCATCATCCATGCAGTGCTCTACCCCCCGAGGTATTCGTCCGAGGCGCTACCTAAATAGCTTTCGCGGAGAACCAGCTATCTCCAGGTTTGATTGGCCTTTCACCCCTAGCCACAAGTCATC